>NZ_JAIWIH010000005.1:0-657981 GCF_052851135.1 Streptomyces sp. BRA346
AGCAACACCTGGCACCTCACCCCGGCCACCGCATAGCGAAAAGGGCCGCCCGGCCCGCAGCCGGACAGCCCCTCGACAAGATTTTCAGCAGCCTTCTAGGTCTCGTCCGCATAGCGGGCGGCCGCCTCGGCCGCCCTGCGGGCCAGGGCGCGGCGCAGCTCGACGGGTGCGAGGACTTCGGCGTCGGCGCCGAAGGCGAGGAGCGCCTGGGCCGCGCCCAGGGAGCGGAAACGCAGCTCGACGGTCACCCGGTGGTCTTCGGGGAGCGCGTCGGCGGGGAGGTGCGGCTCGGCCAGGTCCGCCTGGTGGACGCGGAGGAACCGGCCCAGGATCTCCCGCCGGACGCCGACGGTGACCGGCACCGGGGCGGGGATGTCGTCGATGCGGCGGCGCAGCACGTCCCACACGTCGCCCAGCTCCAGCCCGTCCCGCCGCTGGACGGGCTGGTCGAGGACACCGGCGGACAGCGCCCGGTCGGCCCGGAAGAGCCGTGGTTCGCCGCGGTGATCGGCGACGAGGTACCAGACGCCCGCCTTGTGGACCAGCCCGTACGGGTCCACCGTGTACGAGCGCACCCGGCCGTCCTCGCCGTGCTGGTAGCGCAGCCGCAGGCGCCGGTCGGTGAAGACGGCCCGCTGGAGCACTCCGAGGCCGTCGGCGGCCGGTCGCGACGGCCCGCCGCGCCAACGGACCGGGTCGATCAGGATGCGGCGGCTGGCCAGGTCCGCGTCCGGCCGGTACGGGGCGGGCAGCGCGGCCATGACCTTGCGCAGCGCGGAGCCGATCGCCCGCCCCAGACCCAGATCGGCGTAGGCGCGGTCGGAGAGCAGCACGAACAGGGCGCGGGCCTCGTCGGAGGTCAGCCCCGTCACGTCCGTACGGAAGCCGGGCAGCAGGGCGATGCCGCCGTGCGGGCCGCGCACGGTGTAGACGGGTACACCCGCCGCGGACAGCGCCTCCACGTCACGCATGACCGTGCGGACCGACACTTCCAGGCGCTCGGCCAGCGTGGCGGCGGGAAGCTGCCCGTGGGTCTGGAGCAGCAGCATGATCGAGAGCAACCGGTCGGATCTCATGGCTCCAAAAGTCCCTGCGGTATAAGACACAACGTGTCATATACCGGCCCGAGTATCCAGTGACAGATCCCCGGTGCGGGGATCACCACGAAGGGATACCGCCATGGCTGAGACCAACGCTTCCGCCGCTTCCGCCCGCACGATCGCCGAGACCTTCGGCCGCGCGTGGATGAGCGGGGACACCGAGAAGGCACTGGGTCTCGTCGCCGACGACGTCGTCTGCGACGCGCCCTCCGGCCGGATCGAGGGCCTCCCCGGGTACCGCAAGTTCCTGGAGGGCTTCCTGCCGATGCTCACCAGCGCGACCATCACCAAGGTCCTCGGTGACGAGACCAGCGCGGCGATCGTCTACACCACCGACACCACGTTCGTATCGGACCTGCGGGCCGCGGACTACCTGACGATCGAGAACGGCAGGATCACATACGTGCAGACCGTCTTCGACCGCCTCCCGATCACCGAGGCCCGGCGCGCCCAGCAGGGCTGACCCCCTCGCGTTATGCCCGCGCGCCGCCGCCGGCCCTGAGGACCGTGCCCGTCACATAGGAGGCGCGGTCGCTGAGGAGCCAGGCGGCGGCCTCGGCGATCTCCTCGGGGTCGGCCATGCGGCGCAGCGGGGTGTGCGCCGTGATCCGCTCCAGCAGACCGGGCTCGTGCGTCTCCCACGTACGGATCATCTCGGTCACCGTGCCGCCGGGGGCGATGGCGTTGACCCGGATGCCCTCGGGGCCGTACGTGACGGCGGCCGACTCGGTGAGGCTGTTCACCGCCCGCTTCATCGCCCCGTAGGCGGGCAGTTCGGGGTTGCTCCCCAGGCTGCCGATGCTGGAGTTGTTGACGATGGCGCCCGTCCCGGCGGTGGCCCGGATGGCGGCGATCTCTGCGGCCATGGCCAGCCACGGGCCCTTGAGGTTCACGGCGTAGAGGTGGTCGAAGTCGGCCTCCGGCACCTGGTCCACGGGGCCGGGCGGAGTGATCGTCGCGCCGTTGTTGAAGGCGACGTCGAGGCGGCCGTACCGCTCCACGGCGCGGTCCACGGCGGCGCGTACGCTCGCCGCGTCGGCCAGATCGCACACCACGTGGTCGGCGGTGCCACCCGCGGCCCGGATCTCCTCGGCCACCGCCTTCAGCTGGTCCTCCGTCCGGGCCGCGAGCAGCACCCGGGCGCCCTCCCGGGCGAAGAGCCGCGCCGCGGCGGCGCCGATGCCGCGCCCGGCGCCGGTGATGAAGGCGACCTTGTCGGCCAGCAGGCCGGGTGTTTCGGTGTTCGGTGTGTTGTCCATGGCAGCGAGCCTGCGTCCGGCAGCGGCGCCCATCCAGGCACCGGCGGTACCTGGATACGCCCCGCGGCCCCGCCCACACTGGGGGCGTGGACAAACGAGAACTGGCCGACTTCCTGCGCAGCAGGCGCGAGCGGATCACCCCCGCCGACGTGGGGCTCCCCGCCGGGCCCCGGCGGCGCACCCCGGGGCTGCGCCGCGAGGAGGCGGCGCAGCTCGCGTTCATCTCGACCGAGTACTACACGCGGCTGGAGCAGGCCCGCGGCCCGCGCCCGTCGCGCGAGGTGCTGACCGGGCTGGCCCGGGCCCTGCGCCTGTCGGACGCCGAACGCGCCCACCTCCACCACCTCGCGGGCGCCCCGCCGGCCCCGCCGCCCGGGCCCTCGCGCGAGGTGCGGCAGAGCATCCTCGACCTGCTGGACCGGCTCCCGCAGGCCGCCGCGATCGTCACCTCCGCGATCTACGAGGTGATCGCCTGGAACGACCTCGCGTGCGCCCTCATGGAGGACTTCTCCGCCCTGCCCCGGCGCGACCGCAACCTGGCGCGCCGCGCCTTCCTCGGCCCGCACCCGCAGGGGCGGCGGCTGTACGGAGTCTCCGACGCGGACGCGTTCGCCCGCACCACGGCCCGGACCCTGCGCGCCACCGCCGCCCGCTACCCCGACGATCCCGAGGTGGCCGAACTGATCGCCGAACTCCTCGACGGGAGCGAGGAGTTCGCCCGGCTGTGGGCCTCCCACGACGTGTGCGCCGCGCCGACCCTGTGCAAGACCTTCCACCACCCGATGGTCGGCCCCGTCACCGTCAACTGCGACGCCCTCGACATCACCGACCGGGACCAGCGCGTGGTGTTCTACACCGCGCCCCCCGGCTCCTCGTCCGAGGAGGCGCTGCGGCTGCTGTCGGTCGTCGGCACCCAGCGCATGGACGTGCCCCGCTGACACCCTCCTAGGGTGGGACCCCGATGTCCGGCCGTGCCGAGGAGCGAGTTGATGGGAACGGGAGCCGCCACCGGGGAGCTGAAACGGCACCTCGGAGTGTTCGACGCGGTGGTGATCGGGCTCGGGGCGATGATCGGCGCGGGGATCTTCGCCGCGCTCGGCCCGGCCGCCGCCGCTGCCGGGTCCGGGCTGCTGCCGGGGCTCGCGCTGGCTGCCGTCGTCGCGTACTGCAACGCCACCTCCTCCGCCCGGCTGGCCGCCCGCTATCCGCAGTCCGGCGGCACCTATGTCTACGGCCGCGAGCGGCTGGGGGAGTTCTGGGGCTATCTGGCCGGGTGGGGCTTCGTCGTCGGCAAGACCGCCTCCTGCGCGGCGATGGCCCTCACCGTGGGCTCCTACGTATGGCCCGGGCAGGCGCACGCGATCGCCGTCGCGGCCGTCGTGGCGCTGACCGCGGTGAACTACGCGGGCGTCCAGAAGGCCGCCTGGCTGACCCGGCTGATCGTCGCCCTGGTGCTGGCCGTGCTCGCCGCCGTGGTCATCGCCTGCCTGACCGGCGGCACCGCCGAGCCCGCCCGCCTCGACCTCGGTGCCGACGCCACGCCCGGCGGCACGCTTCAGGCCGCCGGGCTGCTGTTCTTCGCCTTCGCCGGGTACGCGCGCATCGCGACCCTCGGCGAGGAGGTGCGCGACCCGGAGCGCACCATCCCGCGCGCGATCCCGCTCGCCCTCGGCATCACGCTGGTCACGTACGCGGCCGTCGCCCTCGCGGTCCTCGCCGTCCTCGGCCCGGACCGCCTCGCCCACGCCACCGCCCCGCTCGCCGAGGCGGTCCGCGCCGCGGGCGCCCCCGGGCTCGCGCCCGTCGTCCGCACCGGCGCGGCGGTCGCCGCGCTCGGCTCCCTCCTCGCCCTCATCCTCGGCGTCTCGCGGACCACCCTCGCGATGGCCCGCGACCGCCATCTGCCGCCCGCCCTCGCCGCCGTCCACCCCCGCTTCCACGTCCCGCACCGCGCCGAACTCGCCGTCGGCGCGGTCGTCGCCGTCCTCGCCGCGACCACGGACGTCCGCGGGGCGATCGGCTTCTCCTCGTTCGGCGTGCTCGTCTACTACGCCGTCGCCAACGCCTCGGCCCGGACCCTCACCCCCGCGGAGGGCCGCCCGGCCCGCGCCGTCCCGATCGTGGGCCTGCTCGGCTGCGCGGCCCTGGCGTTCGCACTCCCGCTCACATCCGTCGCGGCGGGAGCCGCGGTGATCGCGGCGGGCGCGGCGGCATACGGCGCCCGGCGGCGCCTGCGGCGCGGCTGAGCGTGCAGCACCCCCGGGCCCCGCGAGAGGGGCCCGGGGGTGCGCCGCCGACTATCCGAACTGGCCGACCCGGTACTCACCGGCGGGCTGCTGGACGATGACGTTCAGGCGGTTGTAGGCGTTGATCAGGGCGATGAGGGACACCAGGGAGGCGAGCTGGTCCTCGTCGTAGTGCTTGGCGGCGTTCGCCCACGTCTCGTCCGTGACGCCACCGGCCGCGTCGGCGATGCGGGTGCCCTGCTCCGTCAGCTCCAGCGCGGCCCGCTCGGCGTCGGTGAAGACGGTGGCCTCGCGCCAGGCCGCGACCAGGTTGAGGCGCACCGAGGTCTCCCCGGCGTGCGCGGCCTCTTTGGTGTGCATGTCGGTGCAGAAGCCGCAGCCGTTGATCTGGCTGGCGCGGAGCTTGACCAGCTCCTGCGTGGTGGTCGGGAGTGTGGAGTCCGAGACCACCTTGCCCGCCGTGTTGATGTGCTTCAGGAACGTGGCCGCGGCCCGGTTGCCGAAGAGGTTCAAGCGAGCGTCCATGATGAGCTCCCCATGTCGTTTCCTGTGGTGACACCTCTCTGACCGGACAGCCCGGCGAAGTGTGACATGAGGGGATGTGAGCTGCGTCACCGGGTCACCGGCTGGTCGGCTCCGGCAGGCCGATCGGGTTCGGGAAGCGGAGCGCGGCGGCGCAGGCGCGGGAGACGGGGGCGAGGACGGTGGTGAGGTCCTGGACCGCGTCCGGGGCGAGGGCGCGCCAGGGGCGTTCCGCGGCGCGGTCGGTGGCGGACTCGACGGCGCGCAGCAGCTCGCGCCCGTTGCGGCTCGCGGTGCCGTCGGGGAGGAGCAGGCCGCGTTCGGTGAGGTGGAGGCGGGCCGCCTCCCACTCCTGGTCGGTCCAGCCGCGGTAGGGCTGGAGTTCGGCACGGGGGATGTCGGTGCCCGCGCGGAGGGCGAGGGCCTGGCAGCCGTCGAGCCCGGCGGCGACGAGGGCGGCGACATGGCCGTCGCCGCGGTGCTCGCGCAGCAGGGTGGCGGCGTGCCACAGGCGGTCCAGCGGCTGGTCGGGGAAGTCCAGCGAGGCGTGGGCGGCGGCCAGGACGCGCCCGGCGGTGTCGAGCCCGGCGGCCCGCGGGACCAGGGCCTCCGCCGCTCGTTCCGCCTCGGGTTCGTGGCCGGTGAGCAGGCGTCGCAGGGCGGCCACGGCGCCCGCGCGCCGTATCTCCAGGGCGCGTTCGGGGGCGGTCAGCTGCCAGACGTCGGGCAGGGCGCGGGCGACCATGGCGGGCGCGAACGAGAAGAACGCGGCGGCGACGGGCTCCGGCCCGACCGGGCCCAGCGGCGCGGCACGGCACGCGAAGTAACCGCGCCAGAAGCCGCGCAGGCCCGCGTCCTCGTACGCCGCCAGGGCCTCCGGGGCGAAGTAGGTGACGGCGTGGATCGGTTCGAACAGGGTCCACATCGTGCGGGCGGTCGACGCCGCGCGGTCCTCCATCGGTGGGCTCCCCTTCCGGGTGGTTACGGCGCTGCCTGGCTCCGTCGGCTCAGGCCGGTTCGTCGGGCTCCCGGACGATCGCCAGGAGGGTCAGCGCGGCACCGGCCAGCCGCTCGTCCCCGTGGATCGTCGCCCGGGCGCGGGCCGCCTCCGGGGTGATGCCGCGGGTGGCCAGGCGCCACAGCGCGTCCGCGTCGATGCCGACCTCGGCGGCGGGCGGTGCGTCGGTCGTGCCCAGGCGCCAGTGGTGCTCCGTACGTACGGCCGTCCACTGCCCGCCCGCCGGGCCGGGCACCCGGACCCGCAACGAGGCGCCGTCCGGGGCCGGATGGTCGCGGAGGGTGTGGGGGAGGGCGCGCAGGAACGTGTCGAGCACCGGGTGCAGCAGCTCCGGCCCGATGGCGCCCGGCCGGCCCACCGCGTCGCGCAGCTGCTGCTGGTGGACCCAGAACTCGGTGTATTCGCGGGCGGTGTCCAGCCAGTTCGGGGCCTGGACGCCGGGCGCGGCCCAGGACACGTCGAAACCGGCGGGCGCGTCCGGGTCGCAGCGCGCCCAGTACGCGTCCAGCTGCGGCCCCAGCGTGGCCAGCAGGTCGGTCAGCAGCCGGGGGCTGAGCTGCCGGGTGGTGCCGCGGACGAACTCCTCGTTGGTGCGGGTGATGTACGCGGGCAGCGTCTCGCCGGGGCCGAAGGGCGGCCCGGGGTGGCCGTCGCGGCCGCCGGACAGCCGGCGGACCTGGTCGTGGAGGAGGTGCCCGGCCACATCGTGGACGTCCCACCCGGGGCATGCGGTCGGGCGCCGCCAGTCGTCGGGACCGAGCCCGGCCAGCAGGTCCAACAGGGCGCCGCGCTCGACGGGGAAGAGGGGGCGTACGTCCAGCGGGGGGCCGAGGTGTGACCAGTCCATGCCCGGGGATTGTGCCATTCCCGCGCCACGCGGGAGCCCGGATTACTTGGAGGCGCCCAGGTAGAACAGCAGATAGAGGAAACCGGCGAAGACGTGCACGCCGACGACGTAGATGAAGACCCGGACGGAGACCGGGATCGGCGCCCGGTCCTGCTCCCGCGTCACCCTCGGGGCGGCAGGGTCCGGGTGGGGGTTCGGGGTCGGGGTCGCGTCGTTCATGGCGTTCCGGGCCTTCCTCCGCGGCGGGCGGCGTCGCCGAGGCACAGCTCTGCGGCCCCGCTCTGCAACAGGGTGTGGACGAAGAGCAGATCCGTACCGCCGGGGGAGGCGGCGGCGATGCGGTGCGGAGTGAGCGAGTCGAAGTGGGCCGCGTCGCCGGGGGCCAGTACGTGGACGGCGTCCCCGAGGGTCAGCCGCAGCCGTCCGCCGATGACGTACAGCCACTCCTCGCCCGCGTGGACGCGCACCAGTGCGTCCTGGGCGCCCGAGCCCTCCGGCACGTGCAGCCGCAGCGCCTGCATCGCCCTGCCGGAGCCACCGGCCCGCCGGTACGTCCAGCCGCCCGCCTCCTGCGCCTCCATCCGGTCGGCGCGCACGATGGGGTCCTGGCTCGGCGGCACCTCGCCGAGGAGGTCGGATACCGTGGTTCCGTAAGTACGGGCCAGGGCCAGCAGCATGGGCAGCGACGGCTGGCGGCGGCCCGTCTCCAGCCGGGACAGATGCGCGGGGGAGAGCCCGACGCGGTGGGCCGCCGCCTCCAGGGTCAGCCCGCTGCCGCGCCGCAGCTCGCGCAGGCGGGGAGCGACGACGGGCAGCTCGGCGGAGGGTTCCGCGGGCGGCTCGGCGGGGTCCCCCTCGGGGAACGGGTTCATGTCTCCGGTATAGCGAGCTCTTCGCCTCCCAGGCAAAAAGCTTGCCCAAGAGGCAAAATCACGGTTGGGTCACGCCCCCTCGTGCTTCGCCCGCATCATGTGAACTCACCGAAAACTTCCGCCACTTGGCATTGACATGTCACTGTCTACGCGCGTCATGCTAGAGCCATGAAAATCCCCCCACGGATGATCCGCATCGGCGCCCTCGGCGCCCTCGCCGCGTCGCTCCTCATCGGCGGCACGGCCGTCACGGCCACCGCGACCCCGGCCGCACCCGCGGCCGCCGTATCGGTACGGGCCGTCGCGGACGTCGGCGACATCTGCTACTCGAAGCTGCCGTCCCAGGCCCATGACACCCTCGACCTGATCGAGAAGGGGGGCCCGTACCCGTTCCCGCAGGACGGCACGGTCTTCCAGAACCGCGAGGGCATCCTTCCGGCCCAGTCCTCCGGCTACTACCACGAGTACACCGTCGTCACCCCCGGCTCCGACGACCGCGGCGCCCGTCGCATCGTCACCGGGGACAAGAAGGACGAGGACTACTACACCGCGGACCACTACGAGTCGTTCGACCTGGTGGACCACGGCTGCTGAGCCCCGTCCCCCGCCGCACGGCGCGCACGCAAGAGCCGCCACCCCCCACGCGCAACGGCCGCCGCCCGCCCGGGCAGCGGCCGTTGCGCTGCCCGGGTGCGAATGATCTCGGTCTCTTTACGAACGATCTCGTCACCCCGCCCCGCCGTTTGTCGGTGGTTGCCGATACCGTTCCCGTAGAACTGGACGTGCGGGGAGGCAGCGGTGGCGAACGGTCCGGAAGTGGTCACGTGCGGCGAGGCGATGCTGCTGCTGCTCGCGGAGCCGGGAGTCCCGCTCGACCGCGCCGTGCACTTCCGCCGCTCCGTGGCGGGCGCCGAGTCCAATGTGGCGGCCGGGCTGTCCCGGCTCGGCCACGCGGTGCGCTGGCTCGGCCGGGTCGGCGCGGACCCGGCGGGCGAGGCCGTGCTGCGCGAGCTGCGCGCCGACGGGGTGGACGTCTCGCAGGCCGTCGTGGACGAGCAGGCGCCCACCGGGCTGCTGCTGCGCGACAGCCATCCGCACCGCTCGATCGACGTGCAGTACTACCGCATGGGATCGGCCGCGTCCCGTCTCACCCCCGACGAGATCGGCCCCGACGCGCTGGACGGCGCCCGGATGCTGCACATCTCCGGGATCACGCCGATGCTCTCGCCGACCGCAGCGGCCGCCAGCCGCCGGCTGGTGGAGCTGGCCCGGGAGGCCGGGGCGAAGGTGTCCTTCGACCCCAACGTCCGGCGCAAGCTGGGCGGTGCCGCCCAGTGGGCGCAGACGGCGGGGCCGTTGCTGCGCGAGGCGGACCTCGTCCTCGCGGGAGAGGACGAGCTGGAGCTGCTCACCGCCCAGCCCGCCGACGAGGCCGCGCAGGAGCTGCTCGACGGCGGCACCCAGGAGGTCGTGATCAAGCGGGCCGACCACTCCGCCACCGTCATCACCGCGGACGGCCGCTGGCAGCAATCGCCGCACTCGGTGCCGCTGGTCGACCCGATCGGCGCGGGTGACGGCTTCGCGGCGGGGTATCTGTCGGCCAGGCTGCGCGGGCTCTCCGAGCCCCGGGCGCTGGCCGAGGCCGCGTGCGTCGCCTCGCTCGTCGTCCAGGCCCCCTCCGATACGGACGGGCTGCCCTCCGCGGTCGCGCGGGACCGGGCGCTCGCCGAGCGCGTCACCGGCGGCGACGGGGTCCACCGCTAGCCCTCCGCCGAGGGCGGCGCCCGTCGTACGGTACGGAAGAAGCACGATCATCAAGCGCACCACAGCACCGCACATCGTCAACCGCATACCGCTCAGCGCCGCATATCCCGGAGGCACAGGGGTGCGGCACGATCAGGCAGCAGACCCTAGGAGAGGAAAGGCGGCGACTGCCGTGTACCGCTGGGAGACCACCCGGGCCGCGTTCGCGCAGCGTGTCCTCGCCATCGTCCGCAGCGACAGCTACGACCACGCCACGGCGACGGCGGACACCCTGCTCTCCGCGGGCATCACCAGCCTGGAGATCTCGCTGACCACCCCCTTCGCGCTGGAGGCGGTCACCACCCTGATCCGGGAGGTCGGCGACGACGCGGTGATCGGCGCGGGCACGGTGCTCGACGGCGCCTCCGCGCGGATGGCCGTCGACGCGGGCGCCCGCTTCCTCGTCTCCCCGAGCCTGGACCCCGACGTCATCCGCACCGGCCACCGCTACGGCCTGCCGGTCTTCCCCGGCGTCTCCACGCCCACCGAGGCGGTGCGCGCGATGGAGCTGGGCGCGGACGCGCTGAAGCTGTTCCCCGCCGCGGCGTACGGGCCGCGCTGGGTCAAGGACGTACGGGCCGCCCTGCCGCAGGCCGCCTTCGTGCCGACCGGCGGGGTGACCGTGGCCGACGCGCCGGACTGGATCGCCGCCGGGGCGGTCGCCTGCGGGATGGCCTCGGCGCTCTCCGAGGGCGACCGCGACACGGTGGCCAAGCGCGCCTCCGAGCTGCTGGCCCGCCTCGCGGAGGTCAGCCCGCCGCTCGACCCGGGCCCGGAGCGGTACTGACGGGCCGTATTCCAGCAGGGATTCCAGCAGGGATTCCAGCAGGTGGTCGACGGGTTCTCCCGGACGGCGTCTTCTGCCACGCTGAGCGCGCCGTGATCACGCCGCTGCCGAGGAGTCCCCATGAGACGCGCCGTCACGCTCGCCACCGTCGCCGCCGTGCTCGCCGCCACCGTCGCGAGCTCGGCCCTGGCCGACGGCACGGCGGCCAAGCGCACCGCCGACTCCGCGGCCAACTCGACGCCGGGGCAGGGCACTTTGCTGGACCGGGTGCCCCGGCGCGGGGTGCTGCGCGTCTGCACCACGGGCGACTACCGGCCGTTCAGCCACCGCGACGCCAGGACCGGCGCCTACACCGGCATCGACATCTCGATGGCGGGCAACCTGGCCAAGAGCCTCGACGCCAAGCCGGAATTCACCGCCACGACCTGGGCGAAGCTGGTCGACGACCTCGCCGCCGGGCGCTGCGACATCGGCATGGGCGGGGTGTCGGTGACCCTGGCCCGGGCGCGTAAGGCGGCCTTCAGCGAGCCGTATCTCACCGACGGCAAGACGCCGATCGTGCGCTGCGAGGACGAGAAGAAGTACCAGACGCTGGACGACATCGACCGGCCGGGCGTGCGCGTGGTGGTCAACCCGGGCGGCACCAACGAGGAGTTCGCCCGCGCCCACATCAAGCGCGCCACCCTCACCGTCCACCCCGACAACACCACGATCTTCGACGAGATCATCGACGGCCGGGCCGATGTGATGATGACGGACGCCAGCGAGACGCGTTACCAGTCGAAGATCCACCCCGAACTGTGCGCGGTCCACCCGGACAAGCCGTTCTCGTTCTCGGAGAAGGCGTACGCGCTGCCCCGCGCCGATGCGCAGTTCAAGGAGTACGTCGACCAGTGGGTGCACCTGGCGACGCACGATGGGACGTACCGGAAGTACGCGGACGAGTGGCTGAAGCGCCCAGTTGAGTGAAAACGTGGGCCCGTCCGACCGAAAAGAGGATTTTCCGGGTAAGCCTTTTTCGCCAGGTTACGAACCGCTTTCTCCATAGAGGAGCGAATCGAATGAGGCAGAAGCGAAAGCTTGCCATAGCCATGGCCGTCGCGGCGCTCGCGACGGCCGTCGGGACCAGCGCGGCGGCGACCGAGCCGCAGCCCGAGCAGGACAGCACGACGCAGTCCGCCCACACCGGGCGTGACGCGCAGCACGAAGGGCAGCACGAAGGGCGCGACGGGCGCTCCGGGCACGAGAAGTCGAATGCCTGTACCGACGTCGACTCCGCGGGTAATGAAGGTGTCATCACGGCCGGAGTGGGCGCGAAGTACATCTCGACGGTGTGCAACGGCCAGGTCTACGTCCTGTCGGTCGACGAGTCGACGAATCCGGGCACCCCTGTCGGCGGGTGGGTGGCCGTGGGCGGCCCCCGCGACGTTCTCGAAGCCACGCTGGCATCCAACACCGACGATGTCCAAGGCGGCCCCCTGTTCGTCACCGTGCTGACCCGGTCGCAGGAGGTGTGGGAGGGCCGTTGCCCCAACACCCGGCCCGTCGGGACGTGCGTCTTCACCCAGCTGCCCGATCCGCCTCACTGAACCGGGAGGCATGCGCGAGCCCTTCCGGAGGCCTCGCGGAGGCGTAGTCCGGTGCCCGTGGCACCGTGACCCTCCTCGTCGTCAAGAACCCCGGCGCGCTCGCCGCGTGCCGGGGTTCGACGATCCCAGGAGGGGGCGAACCCCATAACCCCGTCACATACCCGACGGCGCGATCTATTCTGGCCTGGCTCACCGTCAACCCGGCCACAAGGATCCCGATCGATGACAGCGCAGCCCCGACCGTCCGAGAACGCCGCGGCCACCCCCGCCACAACGCCGCCCGGCTGCCCCGCCCACCGGGGCGCGCGGCCGCTGAGCGGGCCCGGCTTCCAGACCAACCCCTTCGGGGTGTACGGGGAGATGCGGGGCGAGCACGGACCGGTGGCCCCGGTGCTGCTCGACGGTGACATACCCGGCTGGCTGGTGCTCGGCTACCGCGAACTGCACCAGGTGACCAGCGACGCCGAGCTGTTCACCCGGGACGCGAACCAGTGGAACCAGTGGGACAACGTGCCCGAGAACTGGCCGCTCGCCCCCATGATCAGCCGCGACCAGACGTCCGTGGTGTACGCGACCGGCGAGGACCACCAGCGGCGCGCCGAGGCCATCGGGGAGGCCCTGGAGGCCGTCGATCCGTACGAACTGCGCAGCCAGGCCGAGTTGATCGCCGACCGGCTGGTGGACGAGTTCTGCTACGAGGGCGAGGCCGAACTGATCGCCGACTACGCCCGGCTGCTGCCGGAACTGGTCCTCGCCCGCATCTACGGCATCCCCGACGCCGAGGGCCCGGCCCTCGTACAGGCGATGAACGACGCGATCGACGGCAAGGAGAACGCCCTCGAGGCGTACCGGCACGTCTACCTGGTGATGCGTCAACTCGCCTCGGCCAAGCGGGCCACCCCCGCGCCCGACGTGGCCTCCCGGCTGGTCGCCGCGTACCGGGGCTATTCCGACGAACTGCTCGTCCAGGACTTCATCGTCATCATGACGGCGGGTCACCAGCCCACGGCCGACTGGATCGGCAACACCCTGCGGCTGCTCCTCACCGACGAGCGCTTCGCGCTCTCCCTCTCCGGCGGCCGCCACAGCGTCGGCCAGGCCATGAACGAAGTCCTGTGGGAGGACACCCCCGTCGCCAACCTCGCCGCCCGCTGGGCCACCCGCGACACCACCCTGGCGGGCCAGCACATCCGCAAGGGCGACCTGCTGATCCTCGGCTTCCACGGCGCCAACACCGACCCCCTGGTCCGCCCGGACTCCGATGCCTTCACCGAGGGCAACAGCGCGTTCCTCTCCTTCGGCCACGGCGAACACCGCTGCCCCCACCCGGCCCAGGAGATCGCCGAGACGATTGCCAAGACCGCCGTGGAAGTCCTCCTGGACCGCCTGCCCGACGTACGCCTCGCCGTCCCGAGCGACACCCTCCTCTGGCGCCCCTCAGCCTGGGTCCGCGGCCTCTCCGCCCTCCCCGTCACCTTCACCCCGGCCCCCAAGGGCGCCCGGTAGGCCCCGGGGCGGCGCCCGTTCTACGACGTCGGGACCTCGCGCACCGCGCACGGGGGTCTTTCCGCCCGCCTTCGGAGCGCTGAAGGTCCCCCTGGGCCCACCCGCACGCGCGGGGACCATCGTTCCACGACGCCGCGCCGACCGGCCGAGACCCCCGTGCCTTCCCGCACGTGGACGTGATCACGACGCTGCGCCGCGCCCTCAACCAGCCCTCACATCGCCTGCCGCGCCGCCGGGAAGCCGTGCACCCGCGCCGCGGCCACTACAACGAGCACCGGGCCCAGCAGCGCCAGCACGCTCCAGGGGAAGGACGTGGGGCCGAGGAGGTCGAGGAGGAGGCCGCCCGCGAGGCCGCCGCCGGCCATGGCCGCGTTCCAGAGGGTGACGAGCATGGCCTGTGCCGCGTCCGCCGCCTCGCCTCCCGCGTCGGCCACGGCCGTCTGGAGCAGGGTGGGGGCGCCGCCCCAGCCGAGGCCCCACAGGGTGACCGCCGCGTAGACGAGCGGCGGGCTGGCGGCCACCGCCGCCAGGGCGGTGGCGGCCACGGCGAAGAGTACGGTCGCGGCGAGGGTGAGGGCGCGCAGGCGGCGGTCGATGTGGACGCCGACGATCCAGATGGACGCCAGGGACGCGGCGCCGAACACCAGCAGCACCAGGTCGGTCGAGCCGTCCATGCCCACCTCGCCGAGGAAGGTGGCGATGTACGTGTACAGGATGGTGTGGGCCAGGACGAAGACCAGCGTGACGAAGAGGACCGGGGCCACCCCCGGGACGGTGAGGGTCCGCCGGACCGACGTCCGGCCCTCCGGCCGCTGCCCCGGGTAGTCCGGCACCAGTGCCACGATCCAGGCGATGAGGGCGACGGCGAGCGCGGTCATCACCGAGAACGTCACCCGCCAGCCGAGCGCCTGGCCGAGGAACGTCCCCGCGGGCACGCCCAGCGACAGGGCGACCGGGATCCCCGTCATCACGATCGCGATCGCCTTGCCCTGCAACGGCACCGGCGCCATCCGCCGCGCGTATCCGGCCAGCAGCGCCCACGCCAGCCCGGCCGCCACCCCGGCGACGAACCGGGCCACCATGGTGAGGGTGTAGTCCGACGAGGCCGCCGTCACCGTGTTGCCCACGGCGAAGCCCGCCATCGCCGTCAGCAGCAGCCGCTTGCGCCGCCACCCCGCCGTGGCGGCGGACAGCGGGATCGCCGTGAGCGCGGTCCCGAGCGCGTAGATCGTCACCGACTGCCCCATGGCGGACTCGCCCACCCCCAGATCCCCGCTCATCGCGGGCAGCACCCCGGCGGGCAGCGTCTCGGTCAGGCTGGTCAGGAATACGGCGGTGGCCAGCGCGAGCAGCGCCGGCAGAGGAAGTTTCTGCGTCATGTGCTTATGCTCAAACCATCACACTGATGTGAAGGTCAACCGGAGACCAGAGAGGCCCCCATGCGCATCGGAGAGCTGTCGGAGCGCACCGGCACGTCCCGCCGACTCCTGCGGTACTACGAGGAGCAGGGCCTGATCCTCCCCATGCGCTGTGCCAACGGCTACCGCGCCTACGACGAACGCAACGTCGACCGCGTCCTCCAGATCCGCGGCCTCCTCGACGCGGGCCTTCCCACCCGCATCATCAAGCAGATCCTGCCCTGCCTCGACAAGCCCCGCGTCATCCACTTCTCCGACGCCACCCCGGAGATGCTCGCCACCCTGGAACACGAACGCGACCGCATGACCGAGCGCATCGCCTTCCTGGTCCGCAACCGCGACGCGATCGCCGAATACCTCGCCGTGGTCCGCGACAACCGCGCCAACAACTCCCCGGAAGGGCCGTGATGGGGTTCTGGATGACGCTGACCCGGCAGACCCTCACACCGCTTCGGTCCAGGTGAGCCGCTTGGCGCGGTGGACCGAGACCGTGAGGGACCACCAGGGCCGCGGTCCCCCCCCGCCGAGGGTCATGACCGTCGCGGGGGAGGCGTGGTCCACGACGACGCCACCGGCGCCTGTACGCGGCGGCCGCCCGAGACGGAGGTGGCCCCGGGCCATCGCTCGCTGTGCTGGTTACGGACGGACACGAACGACACCGTTGTCGGTTCCTCTGCGTAGTTTGTCCGGACAACCGAACTTCACGACTTCCCGTCATCTGTTCATCCGGCTACGCTCGCCCCGTGGCAAAGCAGGAAGAAGACTCCTCCGGCGGGGCGGATGCGCTCCAGTTCAGCGTGGACCGCAGCAGCCCGGTCCCGCTCTACTTCCAGCTGTCCCAACAGCTCGAGTCGGCGATCGAAAAAGGGCGGCTGGCACCCGGGAGTCTGCTCGGCAACGAGATCGAGCTGGCCGGGCGGCTCGGGCTGTCCCGCCCCACGGTCCGCCAGGCGATCCAGTCCCTGGTCGACAAGGGACTGCTGGTGCGGCGCCGCGGCGTCGGCACCCAGGTGGTGCACAGTCAGGTCAAGCGGCCCCTGGAGCTGAGCAGCCTCTACGACGACTTGGAGGCCGCGGGCCAGCGCCCCGCGACCCGGGTGTTGCTGAACACCACCGAGCCCGCCACCGCCGAGGTGGCCGCGGCGCTCGGCATCGCCGAGGGCACCGAGGTGGTGGTGATCGAGCGGCTGCGGCTGGCGCACGGCGAGCCCATGGCACACCTGTCCAACCGGCTCCCGGCCGGGCTGCTCAAGCTGGACAGCGCGGAACTGGAGGACACCGGCCTCTACCGGCTGATGCGCGCCGCGGGGATCACCCTGCACAGCGCCCGCCAGGCGGTCGGCGCCCGCTCGGCCACCGCCGACGAGGGGAAGCAGCTCGGCGAGCCCGAGGGCGCACCGCTGCTGACCATGGAGCGGACGACGTTCGACGACACGGGCCGCGCCGTCGAGTTCGGCTCGCACACCTATCGCGCCTCGCGCTACGCGTTCGAGTTCCAGCTGCTCGTACGCCCCTGATCCCCTGGCACCGCCAGCCCCCCACCGCCCCGGTCGCGCCGCGTAACGGATACTTGGCGGCGGCCGGGGCCGATCATGTCGCTCCGGCCACCGACATGAAACGGGACAAGAGGGACGAGGCTTCTTCGTGGCCAGAGTTGGGACAGGGGCACGCGCGCTGACCGCCGCCGTGCTGGCGACACTGCTGGGCGCGGCCCTGGCGGGATGCAGCAGCACCGGCGGGCTGCGGGCCGAGAAGCGGGCCGCACAGGCGGCCTCGGGGCACGCGGCGGTCAACACCCCGCGGATGACGTTCGCCATGGTCACCCACTCCGGCGACGGCGACACCTTCTGGGACATCGTCCAGAACGGCGCGAAGCAGGCCGCCGCCAAGGACAACGTCAAATTCCTCTACGCCCACAACGAGGAGGGCAAGGAACAGGCCCAGCTGGTCCAGTCGTACATCGACCAGAAGGTCGACGGCCTGATCGTCACCCTCGCCAAGCCCGACGCCATGAAGTCCGTCGTGCGGCGCGCCGAGAAGGCCGGGATACCGGTGATCACGGTCAACTCCGGGTCGGCGGAGTCCAAGAAGTTCGGCGCGCTCACCCACGTCGGCCAGGACGAGACCATCGCGGGCGAGGCCGTCGGCGAGGAGCTGAACAAGCGCGGCCGGAAGAAGGCCCTGTGCGTCCTGCACGAGCAGGGCAACGTGGGCCACGAGCAGCGCTGCGACGGCGCGGCCGACACCTTCGACGGCAAGCTGGAGAAGATCTACGTCGAGGGCACCAACATGCCCGACGTGCAGTCCTCCATCGAGGCCAAGCTCCAGTCCGACCAGGACATCGACACCGTCCTCACGCTGGGCGCGCCGTTCGCCGACACCGCTTCCCAGGCCGCCGAGCAGGCGGGCAGCGAGGCGGAGATCGACACCTTCGACCTCAACGCGAAGGTCGCGGCCGGGCTGGAGGACGGCACGCTGGGCTTCGCCGTCGACCAGCAGCCGTACCTCCAGGGATACGAGGCGGTCGACCTGCTCTGGCTCCAGCGCTACAACGCGGACGTGCTCGGCGGCGGCAAGCCGGTCCTCACCGGCCCGCAGATCGTCACCAAGGACGACGCCAAGAAGCTGGCGGCGTTCACGAAGCGGGGCACCCGATGAGCGCCGCGGACACCACCGACACGCCGGACGCTACGGATACGGAGAAGGCCGACGCGCGCCCGGTGGCGCGGACCCCGCTGCTGCGCCGCCTGGCGGGCCGCCCGGAGCTGGGCGCGGTCGTCGGCGCCGCCGCCGTCTTCGTCTTCTTCTCGATCGCCGCCGACGCCTTCCTCCAGTGGTCGAGCTTCAGCACCGTGCTGTACGCCTCCTCGACCATCGGGATCATGGCGGTGCCGGTCGCGCTGCTGATGATCGGTGGTGAGTTCGACCTGTCGACCGGCGTCCTGGTCACCTCGTCCGCGCTGATCTCGTCGATGTTCTCGTACCAGATGACGGCGAACGTCTGGGTCGGCGCCGGGGTCTCCCTGCTGGTCACCCTCGCCATCGGCTTCTTCAACGGCTATCTGCTGGTGCGCACCAACCTGCCGAGCTTCATCATCACGCTCGGCACGTTCCTGATCCTCCAGGGCTGCAACCTCGGCTTCACCAAGCTGATCAGCGAGACCGTCTCCACCAAGACCATCGCCGACATGGAGGGCTTCCCCTCCGCCCGGCAGGTCTTCGCCTCCCACCTGACCATCGGGGACGTGGAGCTCCAGATCACCGTGGTGTGGTGGTTCGCCCTGATCGCGCTCGCCACCTGGATCCTGCTGCGCACCCGCGCCGGGAACTGGATCTTCGCGGTGGGCGGCGCCAAGGAGGCGGCCCGCGCGGTCGGCGTGCCCGTGAACGGCACCAAGATCGGGCTGTACATGGGGGTCGCCCTGGCGGCCTGGATCTCCGGGCAGCACCTGCTGTTCAAGTACGACACCGTCCAGTCCGGCGAGGGCGTCGGCAACGAACTGCTGTACATCATCGCGGCCGTCATCGGCGGCTGCCTGCTGACCGGCGGCTACGGTTCGGCGGTCGGCGCCGCCGTCGGCGCGTTCATCTTCGGCATGACCAACAAGGGCATCGTGTACGCGCAGTGGGGCGCGGACTGGTTCAAGTTCTTCCTCGGGGCGATGCTGCTGCTCGCCACGCTGCTCAACTGGTGGGTCCGCAAGCGGGCGGAGGCAAGCGCATGACCACATCCGGGACCATGACCACATCCGGGACCCCGTTGATCGCGCTGCGCGACATCGGCAAGCGCTACGGCAACGTCACGGCCCTGGAGGGCGTCACGCTCGACGTCCACGCCGGGCAGATCACCTGCGTCCTCGGTGACAACGGCGCGGGCAAGTCCACCCTCATCAAGATCGTCGCGGGGCTGCACCAGCACGACGGGGGCGCCTTCGCGATCGAGGGGGAGGAGACCCGGCTCGGCTCGCCGCGTGAGGCCCTGGACCGCGGCATCGCCACGGTCTACCAGGACCTCGCCGTCGTCCCGCTGATGCCGGTGTGGCGGAACTTCTTCCTCGGCTCCGAGATCCGCAAGGGCCGCGGCCCCTTCGCCCGCCTCGACGTGTCCGCCATGCGCGAGACCACCCACCGCGAGCTGCTGCGCATGGGCATCGACCTGCGCGACGTCGACCAGCCCATCGGCACCCTCTCCGGCGGGCAGCGCCAGTGCGTGGCGATCGCCCGCGCCGTCCACTTCGGCGCCAAGGTCCTCGTCCTGGACGAGCCGACGGCGGCGCTGGGCGTCAAGCAGTCCGGGGTGGTGCTGAAGTACGTCGCCGCCGCGCGCGACGCCGGGCTCGGAGTGGTCCTCATCACGCACAACCCCCACCACGCCTACCTGGTCGGCGACCGGTTCGTCCTCCTCAAGAGGGGCACGATGGCGGGTAGCCACGCCAAGGACGAGATCGCCCTGGACGACCTGACGCGGCAGATGGCGGGCGGCAGTGAGCTGGAACAACTCACCCACGAGCTGGCGCGCTGAGGCGGCCGGGACCGGTCGGGTGTCCGGCGGCTCACCATGCACCGTGAGGCGCGGTTGAGGCACAATCGCACGGCGGGCCCCACCCGCGTCATGACCACCGCACGCCGAGGCCCCGGCCTCCCGAGACACCCGCAGGGACGACGAACTCTTGCGAGCACGCACCCGCAGCGACCGCATCCCCCGCACCGGTGAAGGGGCCGGCCGATGAGCATCTACCGCGAAAGAGTGCACCGGGGCTCGGCCCGGGCCACCGTGCTGCGGACCGTCGGCACGCGTGAGCGCCGCTCGCACCTGAGCGCGCCCCGGGTCCCCACGGTCGGCATCGACATCGGCGGAACGAAGGTGATGGCCGGGGTCGTCGACGCCGACGGCAACATCCTGGAGAAGGTGCGCACCGAGACGCCCGACAAGTCCAAGAGCCCGAAGGTGGTCGAGGACACGATCACCGAACTCGTCCTGGACCTGTCCGACCGGCACGATGTGCACGCGGTCGGCATCGGGGCGGCGGGCTGGGTGGACGCGGACCGCAACCGGGTCCTGTTCGCACCGCATCTGTCCTGGCGCAACGAGCCGCTGCGCGACCGGCTCGCCGAGCGTCTCGCCGTCCCCGTCATGGTCGACAACGACGCGAACGCGGCCGCGTGGGCCGAGTGGCGGTTCGGCGCCGGGCGCGGCGAGGACCATCTCGTCATGATCACGCTCGGCACCGGCATCGGCGGCGCGATCCTGGAGGACGGCCAGGTCAAGCGCGGCAAGTACGGGGTCGCGGGGGAGTTCGGCCATATGCAGGTCGTGCCCGCCGGACACCGCTGCCCGTGCGGCAACCGGGGCTGCTGGGAGCAGTACAGCTCCGGCAACGCGCTGGTCCGGGAGGCCCGTGAGCTGGCGGCCGCCGAGTCGCCGGTGGCGTACGGGATCAACGACCGGGTCGGCGGCAACATCCAGGAGATCACCGGCCCGTTGATCACCGAGCTGGCCCGGGACGGCGATGCCATGTGCATCGAGCTCCTCCAGGACATCGGCCAGTGGCTCGGGGTCGGCATCGCCAACCTCGCCGCCGCCCTCGATCCCTCCTGCTTCGTGATCGGCGGTGGCGTCAGCGCCGCCGACGATCTGCTGATCGTCCCGGCCCGGGAGGCCTTCCGGCGCACCCTCACCGGGCGCGGCTACCGGCCGGAGGCCCGTATCGTCAAGGCCCAGCTGGGGCCCGAGGCGGGAATGGTCGGCGCCGCCGACCTCGCCCGGCTCGTCGCCCGCCGCTTCCGCCGCGCCACCCGCCGCCGGGTCGAGCGCTACGAACGCGCCGGATCCTCCCCGCTGCGGCTGGCGCCGCGGGGCCAGGCAGGAGGCCGCGAGTGACCACCGCAGAGCAGCATCCCGGAGCGCCCGTTTCCGGTACCAACGGAAGCCCCGCACCCGACCGGCCGGGCGGGTCCGGCGTGCCGGGTGCGCCCGGTTCGTCCGGCGGGTCCGGTGGCGACGGCGGTCGTCCGCCGCGCCGCTGGCTCAAGGCCGTGATCGTCTTCCTGCTGATCGTGATCCCGGCGGGCTATCTGGCGATCTCCGCCATGCAGAGCCGCGACGGCGGCTCGGAGAAGGTCCAGGCGGCCAAGGCCAAGGGTCTGTCCGCGGGCTATCCGTCCCGGGTGCAGCGGCGCATCTACGACATTCCGGTTCCGCCGAACTCGCTCAAGGTCGCCTCCTACGAGACCAACTCGTGGAAGGTCAGCTCGCTGTACGTGCAGTTCGTCACCTCCCGCGACGGGCTGGACCGCTTCCTGGCCAAGCTCGGCACCGGTCCCTCCGCGCTGAAGAAGGACGCGGTGACCATCACGGACGACCAGGCGAAGAAGGTCGGCTGGCAGGTCGGAGCCGCCGGACACGACTGGTCGGGCATGGTCATCAAACAGAAGGAACCGCAGCCCAAGCTGAGGATCACGGTCAGAAACGACAACCCGGCCCATCCGAAGGTCTACGTGGTCTCCACCATCAGGCCGTAGGGTCCCCCGCGACGTTCGGGATACCGTTTCCGGGTGAGCGAGACCAAGACACTTCAGTACCGGACCGACGGCCCCGAGGACGGGCCCGTACTCGTCCTCGGCCCGTCGCTGGGCACCACCTGGCATATGTGGGACCGCCAGATACCCGAGCTGTCCCGCCACTGGCGCGTCCTCCGCTTCGACCTGCCGGGCCACGGCGGCGCACCCGCCCACCCCGCCCCCTCCGTCGCGGAACTCGCCGCCCGGCTGCTGGCCACCCTCGACATGCTGGGCATCGACCGCTTCGGCTACGCGGGTTGCTCGATCGGCGGGGCCATCGGCGCCGAACTCGCGCTACGACATCCCCTGAGAGTGGGCTCACTCGCCCTCGTCTCCGCCTCCCCGCGCTTCGGCACCGCCGACTCCTTCCGGCAGCGCGGCGTCGTGGTCCGCACCAACGGCCTCGACCCGATCGCCCGCGCCACCCCCGAGCGCTGGTTCACCCCCACCTTCGCCGCCGCCCAGCCCGCCATCGTCGACTGGGCCGTCCAGATGGTCCGCACCACCGACCCCGGCTGCTACATCGCCGCGTGCGAGGCGCTGGCCGCCTTCGACATCCGCCCCGAGCTGGGCCGGATCGGCATCCCCACGCTCGTCCTCGCCGGGGCCGAGGACCAGGTCACCCCGGCCGCCGACGCCCGCGTCCTGGTCGCGGGCATACCCGACGCCCGGCTCGCGCTCGTCCCCGGCACCTCGCACCTGGCGCCCGTCGAGCAGCCCGCCGCCGTCACCGACCTGCTGGTACGCCACTTCTCCAGCTCGTGGCAGTCCTCGGACCACCCGACCGGGATGACCGCGGTCTCCGCCCCGTCCGCCAAGCCCGTGCTGACGCCGGTGCCGCCGCCGGTCACCGCCCCGGCCCCGCCGCGTACCGCCCCCGCCTCCGCGCCCAGCGGCCCGCCCGTCGAGATCGGCTACACCCAGCCGCCCGAGCCCGTGCCGGACGGCCGCGCCGACACCTACGACCAGGGCATGAAGGTCCGGCGCGAGGTGCTGGGCGACGCCCATGTGGACCGCGCGGAGTCGCAGGTCGACGAGTTCACCGGCGACTTCCAGGACTTCATCACCCGCTACGTGTGGGGCGAGGTGTGGAACCGGCCCGGCATCGACCGCCGCACCCGCAGCGTGATCACCCTCACCGCCATGGCCGCCCGCGGCCACCTCGACGAACTCGCCTTCCACACCCGGGCCGCGCTGCGCAACGGGCTGACGCCGACCGAGATCAAGGAAGTGCTGCTGCACACCGGCGTCTACTGCGGGGTGCCCGCCGCGAACTCCGCCTTCGCGGTCGCCCAGCGGGTCATCCGCGAGGAGACCAGTCCCGAAGAGTGAAGTGGGCGGTGGGGGCGGACAATGATCCCCATGAAGCTCACCAAGAAGGGCCACGCCTGCGTACGGCTGGAAAAGGACGGGCAGCGGCTCGTCATCGACCCCGGAGCCTTCACGGAACAGGACGCGGCGGTCGGCGCGGACGCGATCCTCGTCACCCACGAGCACCCCGACCACTTCAGCGAGGAGCAGCTGCGGGCGGCGCTCGACGCCAACCCCGCCGCCCGGATCTGGACCCTCGCCAGCGTCGCCGGACAGATCTCCGCGGCGTTCCCCGGGCGAGTGCACACGGTCGGCGAGGGCGACACGTTCACCGCGGCCGGGTTCGAGGTCGAGGTGCACGGCCAGATGCACGCCGTCATCCACCCCGACATCCCCCGGATCACCAACGTCGGCTACGTCGTCGACGGCGCGGTCTTCCACCCGGGCGACGCGCTCACCGTGCCGGACCGCCCCGTGGAGACGCTGCTGCTGCCGCTGCACGCCCCCTGGAACAAGTTCTCCGAGATCCTCGACTATGTGCGTGAGGCCGCGCCGCGGCGCGCGATCGACATCCACGACGCGCTGCTGTCCGACCTGGCGCCGATGGTGTACGGGCGGATGCTGGGCCCGGACGGGCCGGGCACGGGTGGTGCGGAGCACATCCGCCTGACCCCGGGCGAGGGCCTGACGCTCTGAGTCCTGTCAGACCCGGGATGTAGGTTGTCCCCCATGCGCATTGCGACCTGGAACGTCAATTCGATCACTGCCCGGCTGCCCCGGCTGCTCGCCTGGCTGGAGAGCAGCGGCACGGACGTGCTGTGCGTCCAGGAGACCAAGTGCGCCGAGGCCGCGTTCCCCTTCGAGCCGCTGCGGGAGCTGGGCTACGAGGCCGCGGTCAACGCCACCGGCCGGTGGAACGGGGTGGCAGTCCTCTCCCGGGTCGGCCTCGACGACGTGGTCTCCGGCCTCCCCGGCGGCCCCGACTACGACGGCGGCCAGGAGCCCCGCGCCATAGCCGCCACGTGCGGTCCGGTGCGGGTCTGGTCGGTCTACGTGCCCAATGGGCGCGAGATCGGGCACCCGCACTACGACTACAAGCTGCGCTGGCTGGACACCCTGCGGGAGGCCGTGGGCGAGGACGCGAAGGGCCCGCGGCCCTTCGCCGTCCTCGGCGACTTCAACGTGGCTCCCACCGATGACGACGTCTGGGACCGCACCCGCTTCGACGGCCTCACCCACGTCACCGACAAGGAGCGCGAGGCCCTGGCCGCCCTGCGGGGTGCCGGTCTGTCGGACGTCGTCCCCCGCCCCCTGAAGTACGACCACCCCTTCACGTACTGGGACTACCGGGAGCTGTGCTTCCCGAAGAACCGCGGTATGCGGATCGACTTGGTGTACGGCAACGAGCCGTTTGCCGGGGCGGTCGGGGACGCGTACGTGGACCGCGAGGAGCGCAAGGGCAAGGGCGCCTCGGATCACGCCCCGGTGGTGGTGGACGTCCAGGTCTGACCTGCCGCCCGGCCCGGGGCGCCCGTCGGGGTTTCGCGCCCGGGTGCCGGTGCGCCTGGCGGCGGTGCTCCCGGGGGTTTCGTGCGCGGGTGTGGCCCGGTGGCCGGTGCGCCCGGGTGCGGCCCGGTGGCCGGTGTGCCTGATGGCGGTGCTCCCGGGGGGTTTCGTGCGCGGGTGCGGCCCGGTGGCCGGTGCGCCCGGGTGCGGCCCGGGTGCCGGTGTGCCTGGCGGCGGTGCTCCCGGGGGGTTTCGTGCGCGGGTGTGGCCCGGTGGCCGGTGCGCCCGGGTGCGGCCCGGTGGCCGGTGCGCCTGGCGGCGGTGCTCCCGGGGGTTTCGTGCGCGGGTGCGGCCCGGTGGCCGGGCACAACCGGGTGCGGCCCGGTGGCCGGTGTGCCTGGCGGCGGTGCTTCCGGGGGTTTCGTGCGCGGGTGCGGCCCGGTGGCCGGGTTGTGCCCACCCGTTCCTCCCCCAGCTACCGCTGGGAGGTGCCCCCTCCGCGGAACGATTGCCCACAACCAGGTGTGTTCCCGGCCGGGCCCAGGGGGGCGAGCCCGAGCTGGCGCCCAGGGGCGAAGCCCCGGTGGGGGTTTGGGGGCGCAAGCCTCTGCGGGGTCCGGGCGCGCCTCCCGGAGGTGGGCGCGACCCCGCGCCGTGCCCAGGGGCGGAGCCCCGGGCCGGGACTCGGGGCCGAGTCCTGAGCTGGGGTCCAGGGGCGGAGCCCCGGTGGGGGCGGGAGGGTTTCCCGGGCCGGTCCCGGGCGCGATCCCGCGTTGGGGTCCTGGGGCGGAGCCCCGGTGGGGGTTTGGGGGCGGAGCCCCCGCGGGGTCCAGGGGCGGAGCCCCGTGGGGGCCGGGGGCTTGCCCCCGGTTTCGGGAAGGGGCGGGGTGGGGGACTCAGCCTGCTGCCAGCGAGCGGAGCGGGATCGCGTCCGCCATCGCCTGCAACCCCGCGTCCCCCGGGTGCAGATGGTCGCCGCTGTCGTACGCCGGGAGGATGCGCGACGGGTGGGCGGGGTCGCGTACGACCGCGTCGAAGTCCAGGACCGCGTCGAACACCCCGCCGCCTGCGCGGATGAAGGCGTTCACCACGGAACGCCGCGCATCCGCGTCGGCGGTGCACAGCGCCTCGCCCTCGCAGGGCGTGATCGTCCCGCCCACCACCCGCAGCCCCCGCGCGTGCGCCCGGGCGGCCAGGCCCTTCAGCCCCGCGATGACGGACTCGGCAGACGTGCCCCAGCGCAGGTCGTTGATGCCCTGGAAGACGACGACGGTACGGGCGGAGGTCTGGGCGAGGACGTCCCGCTCCAGGCGGCTGCCCGCGCTCACCCCGCTGGTGACCGTGCTGACCCCGTCGCCGGAGTAGACGTCCGTGACGACCCGGTTGGCGGAGATGCCGCTGTTGACGACGCCGTACGCGGGCACGCCCGCCCCCGGCGCGCGCAGCCGCCGGGCGAGGACGTCGGGCCAGCGCCGGTTGGCGTCCATCGTGGACTTGGTGCCGTCGGTGATGGAGTCGCCGAGGGCCACCACCGAGCCCGGGCCGCCCCGGACGTCGACGCCGGTGAGGAACGGCCAGGTGGTGAGGGTGCCGGTGTACGCGTCGGCGCCCGCCTCACCCGTACGGTCACCACTCCCCGGCGCGCTCAGGAACGAGCGCTGCGTGGCCTGCGTGTGCACCGGCACCGCCGCGACCGGCCCGGGAAGGTGAATGCTGACCAAAAGGTTCGCGTCGGCCGGTACGGGGAAGTTCACGGGATCGCTGAAGACCTGGGCGCCCGCCGGGATCGACGTACCGGCCCGGCCCCGGAAGGTGAGCGGCACCGGGGTGTCGCTCGCCGCCGCGCCGCCCGCCTGGAGGGCGACCGTGGCGTGGCCGATGTCGACGGGGGCGGCGGCGAAGGTGTTCTCCAGCCGGATCCGGGCGCCCGGCCCGCCCGCGCTGGTGTGCACGACGAGCCGTAGCGTCTGGTCGGTCCACGGCCCGACCTTGGTGTATCCGGCGGTGCTCGCGGCCCAGCTGCCGGTCCAGCCCCGCGCGGGCTGCCGCAGCGAGACGGCGAAGACGTGCAGATCGGCGCCCGGCCCCGGATCCCTCGGCAGGGTCACCGACGCGACCTGCCGGTCGCCGCGCAGGGGTACCGTCACCGCGTACAGCCGGGCCGCCTCCGGCCGCTGCCCGTCGGCGGTGTTGACGTGCGGGAGGCCGACCGCCTTGGTGGCGGCGGGGCCCGCGCGCCAGTCGGGGGCGCTCAGGGTGTACGTACCGGACGAACCGTCCCGGTAGCGGACCCGGCCGGTGCCGCTCGCCCCGGCGCCGGGGCCGCCGGGGGTGCTGCTCGCGACCAGGAAGGTGAGCGCGTCGCCGCGCCCCCGCACCTGCACCGACTGGCCGTCGGCGATCACGTTGTCGGGCCGGGCGGACCCCGCGCTCCGCGGCCAGGTGAGCCGCGCCGCGTCGAGGGCGATGGTGCGCCCGGGGGCCCAGCCCGCGGCGCGCAGGTCCTGTGCGGAGAGGGAGTTGCCCGCCCCGTCGAAGTCCGCGGTGCCCGGCGCGGTGTCGTCACCGACCGCCCGGTTGTCGAAAAGCCGCTCCAGAGGGAGCGGCTTGGTGGTGGTGGGGCCTTGCGCCACCGAGGGTGCGGCCGGTGCGAGGAGTACGAGGACGGCACCTCCCGCGACGATCCCGGCCGCTGACCATGGTCTGCCGACGCGCATATGTGTCCCCTCTCGTAACCGACCCGACCGGCGATTCGACAGGTGCATGGCGAACGTAGAAAGACGGACGGGTGTCGTCAAGACGAGCAACGGGTCACGGAGCCCACCGCGCGCCCTGTGGTGCGCCCGTGCGCTTGGTGCGACGCTGAGCAGTATGAACATCCCCTTCCTGGACAACTGGCGCAAGCGGCACGGTGCGGCCTCCGGTACGGCTCTGATGAGCGCCCAGGAGGCGGACCCCCAAGGCGTGGCACAACTCCTCTCCGAATGCGAACTGCTGCGCGCCCGGGCGGCGCAGGCGGGCATCGGACTCGACGACTCGGCCGAGTCCCTGGAGGCGCTGGATCAACTGGTGCCGCGCTGGCGCGACGACCCGGAGGAGTTGCCCTGGCTCGGTAACGACGCCGGGCTGTATCTGGGCACGGTCATCGTCCGCACCGTGCCGGGCGCCGTCTGGCAGGTGTGGCCCAACGGCCGCCCCGTGGTCCGGCTCGCATCCGGCCGGGAGGTCGACGTGGTCGAGGCGGGCCACCAGTGGGCCGCCGACGGCGCCCCCGAGCTGTCCCGGCTGTACGCGGAGGTCTCGGAGACCTGAGGTCGACCACTATCGGGCGTTATCCACCCCTCGGTGCGTGTCCTGACCGAAGTGCCGCTTTCATGTGGATAGTTTGCGCGGTATGGCCGTGGGTGAACCGCTGATCGAGCTGCGCAACGTCAACAAGTACTTCGGCGCGCTCCACGTCCTCCAGGACATCGACCTCACCGTCGGCCGCGGGGAAGTGGTGGTGGTCATCGGGCCCTCCGGGTCCGGGAAGTCGACGCTGTGCCGGACGATCAACCGACTGGAGACCATCCAGTCCGGTTCCATCGTGGTGGACGGGCGGCCGCTGCCGGAGGAGGGCCGGGAGTTGGCGCGGCTGCGGGCCGAAGTGGGGATGGTCTTCCAGTCGTTCAATCTGTTCGCCCATCGGACCGTGCTGGACAACCTGATGCTCGCCCAGGTGAAGGTCCGCAGGCGCGGCAAGGCGGAGGCCCAGCGGCGGGCCCGGGAGCTGCTGGACCGGGTGGGGCTCGCGGACCAGGCGGACAAGTACCCCGCGCAGCTCTCCGGCGGTCAGCAGCAGCGGGTGGCGATCGCCCGGGCGCTGGCCATGGACCCGAAGGTGATGCTCTTCGACGAGCCGACCTCGGCCCTCGACCCGGAGATGATCAACGAGGTGCTGGAGGTCATGCGGCAGCTCGCCCGGGACGGGATGACGATGGCCGTCGTCACCCACGAGATGGGCTTCGCCCGGTACGCCGCGAACCGCGTGGTCTTCATGGACGACGGCCGCATCGTGGAGGACCGCAGCCCGGAGGAGTTCTTCAAGGCGCCGGAGTCCGCCCGGGCCCGGGACTTCCTGTCCAAGATCCTCAAGCACTGAGCCGGGCGATGACGCACATGACGCACATGAGGCGCGCCCTGACCGTGATCCTCGCGCTGCTCCTGGCCCTCACCGGCACCGGGTGCGGCAAGGAGGGCAGCCCGCCCGCCAAGGGCCCCGCGCCCGAGCAGCTGCCGCGCTACCGGGTGGCCACCGACTTCCGACTGCCCTCCTCGCCCACCTGGCGGAAGGCGAAGCAGCGCGGCTACCTGGTCGTCGGGGTCAAGGAGGACCAGCCCTATCTGGGCGAGAAGGACCCGGCCACCGGCCGCTACTCCGGCTTCGACATCGAGATCGCGAAGATGATGTCGGCCTCCCTCGGCTTCCCTCCCCGGACCATCCGCTTCCGGAGCATCGCCTCCGCCAACCGGGAAACCGCCCTCCAGAACGGCCAGATCGACTACTACGTCGGCACCTACACCATCAATCCGCTGCGCAAGCGGCTGGTCGGCTTCGCCGGTCCGTACTACCTGGCCGGGCAGTCGCTGCTGGTGCGCACCGATACGGACGACATCCACGGCCCCGCCGACCTGGCGGGCAAGACGGTCTGCTCGGCGGCCGGTTCCACCCCGCTCCAGCGCATCCAGCACGACTACCCCAAGGCGCACGCGGTCGCGTACGACAACTACTCGGTGTGCGTGGACAACCTGCTCAGCTACCAGGTCGACGCGGTCACCACGGACAACGTCATCCTGCTCGGCTACGCGGCCAAGGCCCCGAAGGAGCTGAAGCTCGTCGGCAAGCCCTTCTCCAAGGAGCCGTACGGCATCGGCGTGCCCAAGCGGGACGACGCGCTGCGCTTCGCGCTGGACGACGCCATCGAGGCCCATGAGCGCAACGGCGACTGGAAGAAGGCGTACGCCGTGACCCTCGGCCTGTCCGGTGTGCCCGCCCCGAAACCGCCCGCCGTCGACCGCTACCACTGAGAGCCCGAACCATGGACGTGCTCACCCAGAACTTCTCGCTCTACGGCCGCGGTCTGCTCGGCACCGTCCAGCTGACCGTCTACGCCTCGCTGCTCGCCCTCGCGCTCGGTGTCCTGATGGCCGCCTTCCGGGTCGCGCCGGTCGCGAGCCTGCGCGCCTTCGGCACCGCCTGGGTGACGGTGCTCCGCAACACCCCGCTGACGCTGCTGTTCTTCGCGGTGATGCTGGGCCTGCCGCGCTTCGGGCTGATCCTGCCGTTCACGGCCTTCGCGGTGCTCACCCTCGGCTGCTACACCTCGGCGTTCATCTGCGAGGCGGTGCGCTCGGGCATCAACACGGTGCCGGTCGGGCAGGGCGAGGCCGCCCGCAGCCTGGGCATGACCTTCGAGCAGACGCTGGGGGCGGTGGTGCTGCCGCAGGCGTTCCGCGCGGTCATCCCGCCGGTCGGCTCGACGCTGATCGCGCTCGCCAAGAACTCGGCCATCGCCGGGTCGTTCAGCGTCACCGAACTGCTCGGCACCTACAAGCCGCTCAACGAGATGGGCTACAGCATCATCTGGTCCTTCGTCTGGATCGCCGTCGGCTATCTGCTCGTGACCCTGACCATCAGCGCGCTCTTCACCGTGCTGGAGAAGCGCTGGGGAGTGCCGCGTTGACCACCACCGCCGTTCTCTACGACGTCCCCGGGCCGCGCACCGTCCGCCGCCACCGCCTCTACGGGGTGCTCGCCACGCTGGTGCTGCTGGCCCTCATCGCCTGGGTGATCTATCTCCTTGTCGACACGGGTCAGTTCGCGTACCGGAAGTGGATGCCCTTCGAGTACGCGGGCATCCAGGAGCTGCTGCTGCGCGGGCTCGCCAACACGCTCAAGGCGTTCGGGCTCGCCGCCGTCCTCTCGCTGGCGCTGGGCGCGGTGCTGGCCGCCGGGCGGCTGTCCGACCACCGCCCGGTGCGCTGGCTGGCCACGCTGGTCGTGGAGTTCTTCCGGGCGATGCCCGTCCTGGTGATGATCTTCTTCGTCTTCGTGGCGCTGAAGGCGCAGCCGCTGACCGCCCTGGTCACCGGGCTGACCCTGTACAATGGCTCGGTCCTCGCCGAGGTGTTCCGCGCGGGCGTGGCGGCGGTGGACCGGGGGCAGCGGGAGGCGGCGTACTCCCTCGGCATGCGCAAGACGCAGGTCATGACGTACGTCCTGGTGCCCCAGGGGGTACGGGCGATGCTGCCCGCGATCATCAGTCAGCTGGTGGTGGCCCTGAAGGACACCTCGCTCGGCTTCCTCATCACCTACGAGGAGTTCCTGCACGCGGGCAAGCTCATCGCGTCCAACCTGGACTACGACCTGCCCTTCATCCCCGTCGTGATGGTCATCTCGCCGGTCTACATCGGGATGTGCATGCTGCTGTCGTGGTGCGCGAACTGGGTGGCGAAGCGGCAGCGGCGCAGCGTGAAGACGGCAGAGGTGCGGGTGGCGCCGCCCGGCCCCGGTGCCCCGTTGCCGGGCGACACCCGCTAGTCGGCCGCTCGGCTAGTCGCGGACCGGGACCGACAGATACGAGGGGTCGGCGTCCGGCGAGGAGAACGTGAGGTGGGCGCCGTCCGGGTTGTGCTCGATGTAGAGCGGGTCGACGGTGTCGACCACCAGCGCGAGCCGGTGCCCGGCCGGGACGTCGTACGCCGTCGAGAACAGGTCCAGGTCGACCGGGAAGGGCGTGCCGGGCGTGCGGTCGTGGAAGGTGACGGGCGCGTTGGAGATGAGCTTGCCGACGCCGAGCGGGCCCACGTCGTAGAGGTAGGCGACCGCCGTGCCGTCGGCCTTGTCGCTGGTGACGGTGGTGTGCAGGGACACCGTGCCGCGGATGCGCTGCCCGGCCGCGTACGCCCCGGTCTGCCAGACGGCGGCGTACGAGCGCGGCAGCAGCGGGATCGAGGCGAGCGGTGGGAGCTTGAGGAACTGGTCGAGCGCACCGGTCAGCATGACGGTCCCGGCGTTGGCGCCCGAGTCGCGGTTCGCGGTGACCGTCTCGGCCCGGTCGAGCGCGATCCGGCGCCGCTCCGACGGCACGGCGGACCAGCTGCCGTAGCCCTCGTAGCCGCCGCCGGTACGGGACATGAGCTGCACCGGCTGCTCGCGGTCGATGCCGTTGCGCTCGCCCTTGAGGTAGCGGTCGAGCCAGCGCCTGCTGTGCTCCCAGGTGTCGTTGGGCAGCCCGAAGAGCCCGCCGAACTCGGCGGTCGCGTGGTCGCCGGGCCGGAACTCCAGCCGCTTGGGGCCGGTCAGCTTCTCGTAGAAGTCGGCGTAGCTGTTGGGCGGGAAGATGGAGTCGCCCCAGGCGTTGCCCAGCAAGATGGCCGCGCCATTGGCGTTGATCTTGTCGAGGTAGGTGGCCGCCGAGCGCTTGCGGCCCCACTCGATCATGTCCTGTTCCTTGGCCAGGTTGGAGCCGAGGAAGTCCGCGAGGATCTGGTTGAGTTCGTCGCTGGGGCGGCCGGTGAGCGCGCCCGCGCCGCCGAGCAGCCCGACGGCCTGGGCGTGCTGGGTGCGGCCGCTGTAGATGGACCCGATGAGATCCGACCAGCCGCTCATCGAGACGACCGCCTTGATGCGCTTGTCGAACCCGGCGGCGAGCAGGCTGATCCCGGCGCCGTACGACACGCCCGCCATGCCGATGTGGTCGGGGTCGGCGGCGGTGTTGGCCAGCGCCCAGTCGATGACCTTGGAGGCGTCGGCGACATCGGGTGGCCCGGCCGTCTCGATCCGGCCGCCGGACTGCCAGAAGCCGCGGGTGTTGTAACTGACCACGACGTAGCCGGAGTCGGCGAGCTTCTTGGCCTGCGCGAGGTATTCGATCTGCGGCATGGACCAGCTGGTGGGCAGCACGACGAGGGGGTGGCGGCGCGAGGTGTCCGCCGGGGCGACGACGTTGGCGGCGAGCCGGGTGCCGCCGTCGCCGGGGATGTCGACGAACCGTACGGAGGTGTCGGCGGCGGTGGCGGACGTAGTTGTGGCGTGGGCGGCGTGGGCGGCGTGGGCGGCGGGGGCGAGGACGGAGGTCGCACCGGCCAGGACGGTCGCCGAAAGGGCGGCGGCGGTGGTGGTACGCAGCGCTCGGCGGGCAGGGGTCACTGTCGGCTCCAGACGTGGGGATGCCGTGGGGGCGGGGGAGCACCGGTGCAGGCCCGTGGGGAGGGCCTAAGTAACCTGACGGTAACCTCGCCGACTTACCGCTGGTAATAGCGCGGTAAGTTACGCCTGGGTAACGATGCGGCCGTAGCGATCCCGTGGACCGTCCGCGATGCGATATCCCCCCGGCTCAGCCCTCCTTGAGGAGCGTCTTGGCCGACGCCCGGCCGCCCGACGTGGTCGCGGCCTTGGTGACGTCCGCGACCAGTTCGACCACATCCGGGCCGTACGCCTGCGAGTTGACCACCTTCAGCAGCAGACAGAACGAGCCCTGCGCCCCGTACTTGCGGGCCAGCTTGGCGCGGTTGCGCACCAGGTGGCGTACGGCGGCGCGGTGCGTGACCGGGCGCTGCCCGGCGGCCAGGAAGACGGGACGGCCGCCGTCGCCCGCCGTCAGCCGCGCCACCAGCACGTGTTCCAGCGTGCCGGGATCCGGCCGGTACTCGGTGCCGCCGATGGTGAAGGTGCCGCGCTCGCCGCCGGACTCGTCGGCCTGGGTGACGGTCACGCCCGGCAACAGGTTCGTCATGTGCGCGGACAGCCGGCGGTGCGCGGTCGGGTCGCCGACGCAGAACTCGGTGCGCGCCCCGAAGCCCTGGAGCCCCGTGTCGTGCGGGGCCACCTCGGCGTGCGCCCCGCAGTTCTCCACGACGGAAGCGAGGCCGAGCAGCGCGAGGGCGTCATGGCGCGGGATGGACCAGTGTGCCGAGGTGCTGTCCCGGTGGGTGACCAGGACGCATTCCGAGCCGTCCGGCAGGCCGAAGAAGCGCTGCTCGCGGGTGCGTCCCCGGCGTCCGGCCGCCGAGTGCACGGCCCAGCCGAGCGCCAGTCCCACGATCAGGGCCGCTCCGGAAGCGATCAGGTCCTGCACGGTGTCAGTCATGGCCGCGCATCGTAGCCGCCATCCGAGTGGTGTTCGAGCGAATCTCTATGGGGCACTCAAGGGTCACTCGCCCCCTGTCGTGAGCATGAGCGTCGCCGGTAGGCTCCGCTCTCTCTGTCGTCCGCTTGGAGGTCCGGATGGGGCACGCCGCACGACCAGCCGCAGCAACCAGACCCACGGCGCGAGCCGCACGGCGCGCGCTGCCCGCGCTCGCCGCCGCGGCCGGGATGGTCGCCGTGCTCGGCGTCGCCCCGGCCGGTGCGGACACCGCCACGCAGGGTTCCGCCGCCGGTACGCCCGCCAAGACACCGGTCGCCACCGGCTACGGCGGCGCGGTCTCCAGCGTGGACCCGGACGCCTCGGCGGCCGGGATCGACGTGCTGCGGCGCGGTGGCAACGCGGTGGACGCGGCGGTGGCGACGGCGGCCGCGCTCGGGGTCACCGAGCCGTACTCGGCGGGCGTCGGCGGCGGCGGATACTTCGTCTACTACAACGCCAAGCGGCACTCCGTCTCCACCCTCGACGGCCGCGAGACCGCCCCGCTGAGCGCGAACAAGGACCTCTTCCTGGATGACAACGGCAAGCCGCTGCCGTTCGGCGACGCCGTCACCAGCGGGCTCAGCGTCGGCACCCCCGGCACCGCGGCCACTTGGAGCGACGCGCTCCACAGCTGGGGCACCCGGTCGCTCGCCCAGGTGCTGAAGCCCGCCGAGCGGCTGGCCCGGGACGGCTTCACCGTCGACAAGACCTTCCGAGAGCAGACAGCCGACAACGAGGACCGCTTCAAGGACTTCCCGGCCTCCGCCGAGCTGTTCCTGCCCGGCGGGAAGCTCCCGGCCGTCGGCTCGACCCTCCGCAACCCGGACCTCGCCCGCACCTACGCCCTGCTCGCCAAGAAGGGCGTCGGCGCGATCTACAAGGGCGAGCTGGGCCGCGACATCGTCTCCACGGTGCGCAAGCCCCCCGTCGACCCCAAGGCGCAGCGCACCGTGCACCCCGGCGATCTGCGGGCCGAGGACCTGCGGGCGTACGCGACGAAGCGGCAGGCCCCGACCCGCACCTCCTACCGCGGGCTGGACGTGTACGGCATGGCGCCCTCGTCCTCCGGCGGCACCAGCGTCGCCGAAGCGCTCAACATCCTGGAGCGCACCGACCTCACCAAGCTCAGCGAGCGCGACTACCTGCACCGCTACATCGAGGCCAGCCGGATAGCGTTCGCCGACCGCGGCCGCTGGGTCGGCGACCCGGCCGCCGAGGACGTGCCGACCAAGGCGCTCACCTCCCAGCGGTACGCCGACTCCCGGGCCTGCCTCATCAAGCCCGACAAGGTGCTGAAGAGCCCGCTCGCCCCCGGCGATCCCACGAACCCGGGCGCCCCCGGCTCCTGCGACACCCGCGGACACGCCGCCCCCACCCCGTACGAGGGCCAGAGCACCACGCACCTGACGACCGCCGACAAGTGGGGCAACGTCGTCGCGTACACCCTCACCATCGAGCAGACCGGCGGCAGCGGCATCACCGTCCCCGGCCGGGGCTTCCTGCTCAACAACGAGCTGACCGACTTCTCCTTCGCCCCCGCCGACCCCGCCGTCCACGACCCGAACCTGCCCGGTCCGGGCAAGCGGCCGCGCTCGTCCATGTCGCCGACGATCGTGCTCGACGGCCACAAGCCGGTGCTGGCGCTCGGCTCACCCGGCGGCGCCACGATCATCACCACCGTGCTCCAGACCCTGCTGAACCACCTCGACCGGGGCATGCCGCTGGTCGACGCGATCGCCGCACCGCGCGCCAGCCAGCGCAACGCCGCCCAGACGGAGCTGGAGCCCGGGCTGTGGAACAGCCCGGAGCGGGCCCGGCTGGAGACGCTGGGCCACGCCTTCAAACAGAACCCCGAGATCGGGGCCGCGACCGGCGTCCAGCGGCTCGCCGACGGCCGGTGGCTGGCCGCGGCCGAGACCAAGCGGCGCGGCGGCGGCGCGGCGATGGTGGTCCGGCCCGCGGACTGACCCGCGGCGCCGCGTCATGTGGCGGCCGGGCACTGTCCCGGCCGCCACCGTAAAATCCCCGCAGGAACCCGCTGCAACCGTGCCGGTCGTGTGCGAATCCGGAAATGTGCCCGTAGCGCGCCGGTAACCGGGTCCGTAACATGCGGGGTGTCGAATGCGGGGGTGGCGATGGCGGGCAGACAACTCCCGGCGGCGATCGAGGAGTTCGCGAGCTATCTGCGTGCGCTGACACGGCGGATCGACTCGGACAAGGGCTGGTACGCCGTTTTCGCGCAACGCGACCCCGACGGGCTTCGCGCCTGTCTCGACGGCCAGGAGATCCCGCCCTGGGACGTCGTCCAGGCCCTCCTCCAGGACCTCTCCGCCCAGCGCGGCCCCCAGACCGCCAACGTGGCCGCGACCCGCGCCGCCGCGCTGTACCGCGCCTCGATCACCGCCCACGACGCGGCCCCCGGCACCCGCGAGGCGCTCCGCGCCCGCCTGGCCGCGATGCAGCGCCAACGGCTCGCCGCGGCCGACCGCGAACGCGACCTCCACGCGGCGCGACGGGCCGGTGCCGAAACCACCCCCGACGGCGACCCCGTCGACGCCGCCCTGGCCTGGGCCCAGGACGACCACCACCGCGCCACGGCCCGCTGCGAAGAACTCACCGCCCGCCTGGCCGCCCTCCCCGCGGACCCGGCGGGGTCCGCGCCGCCTGGCGCCCCACCGGGGCCCGGCGGCCCGCCGGGTGGGCGGCCCCAGCCAGGTGGTGCACGGCCCGCCCCGGCGGGCGGGGGCGGGCAGGCCGCCGAGCCGGGCGCGGGGCCCGCGGGTGCTCCGGCCGCGGCGGCGCAATGGCCGGTGGCGGGCCCGGGCGGCCCGGATCGTTCGCCGGGCGTCGCGGGGTGGGCGGAGGCCGGACCGCAGGGTGCGCAGCTTGGTGCTCCGGGGGCGCAGGCGCCCGGGGCCCCTCAGGCGCGCGGCGGCGGGCCTTCGCCGTGGGGCGAGGGCGGTTCGCAGGCCGAGTCGGGCGGCGGGCAGGCCGCCGGCTCCGGCGCGGGGGCCGCGGGTGGTCCGCCCGGGCCTGCGCGCGGTTCGTCGTGGGGGGCGGGTGGGTTGCAGGATCCGGCGATCGCGGGCCCGGCCGGGCGTCCCCCGTCGGACGACGCGCCCTCCGCCCCGCCCCGGCCGCGGGGGGCGCGGTTCGCCGCTGCGTACGACGACGCGCCGGACCCCGCCCCCGTACCGCCCGCGGAGCCGACGGCCCGGCCGCGGGGGGCCCGGTTCGCGGGGGCGGGGCAGCAGGCGCCCGCGCCGCGCGGGGCCCGGTTCCCCGGGGTGCGGGGCGGGGCGCGCAAGCGGGAGCGGGAGGCCGAGCAGCGGGCCCGGGCCAGTGAGCAGCAGGAGCTGGCCGAGGCCCGGCGGGCGGCCGGTGGCGCCGTCGCGCGGCTGGGGCGGCTGCGGGCGGAGGGGCGCAGCGGGGAGGCGCACGCCGTGCTGTGCGAGACGGCCGTGTGGCCCGCCGGGCGGCTGCCGGTGCTGGCGGCCGAGCTGGAGCGCGCGGGGCTCGGCGCGGACGTGGCGACGCTGCTGTGGGAGATGGCCTGTCTGCCGCCCGAGCCGCTCGCCGCCGCCGCGGAGGCGCTGATCGCGGCGGGCCGCGAGTCCGACGGGGAGCGGCTGCTGCGGCAGAGCGTCGCGCGGCCCGTCGCCGAGGTGGCGCACACCGCGCTCGCGCTGCTGGAGAGCGCCGCGCACCCGGAGGTGGCGCTGCTGCTGACGGCGTTCATACGGGCCCGTACGCCCGCCGAGGTGGCCGAGGCGGCGGCCGAGGACCCCGGGGCGCTGGTACCGCCGCTGCTGGACGCGGCGAGCGCGGTGTCGCCGGGCAGCCAGCACGATCTCGCCCACGCCCTCCGCGTGGCGGGCATACAGGGCGCCACCTGATCCTTGTCAGGCCCGACATCACACGAAACGTGATGGTCTTCGTTGAGTAACGGCGGCGGTATTGCCAGAGTGGTGAGTGCGCTTCTACGTTCTTCACCACAGCCAAAATCTACGTGCGTAGACACAGGTTGACGACGGGGGCAAGCCCCCGGAGCCCTGCTGTGAAGGAGCTGATCATGGCCAACGTCGTACGTGCCGCGCTCGTCCAGTGCACCTGGACCGGCGACACCGAATCAATGATCGCGAAGCATGAGGAGTACGCCCGGCAGGCCGCCGCCCAGGGGGCCAAGGTGATCGGCTTCCAGGAGGTGTTCAACGCCCCGTACTTCTGCCAGGTGCAGGAGGCGGAGCACTACCGGTGGGCGGAGCCGGTCCCGGACGGGCCGACGGTGCGGCGGATGCGGGAGCTGGCCCGGGAGACCGGGATGGTCATGGTGGTCCCGGTGTACGAGGTCGAGCAGTCCGGCTTCTACTACAACACCGCGGCCGTGATCGACGCCGACGGCAGCTACCTCGGCAAGTACCGCAAGCACCACATCCCCCAGCTCAAGGGGTTCTGGGAGAAGTACTACTTCAAGCCGGGCAACCTGGGCTGGCCGGTGTTCGACACCGCCGTCGGCAAGGTCGGCGTCTACATCTGCTACGACCGCCACTTCCCGGAGGGCTGGCGCGCCCTGGGGCTGGCCGGCGCGCAGCTCGTCTACAACCCGTCGGCCACCTCCCGCGGGCTGTCGTCGCACCTGTGGCAGCTGGAGCAGCCCGCGTCGGCGGTCGCGAACGCGTACTACATCGCGGCGATCAACCGCGTCGGCACCGAGGAGTACGGCGACAACGACTTCTACGGCACCAGCTACTTCGTGGACCCGCGCGGCCAGTTCGTCGGGGACGTGGCCAGCGACAGGAAGGAGGAGCTGGTCGTCCGCGACCTCGACTTCGGCCTCATCGACGAGGTGCGGCAGCAATGGGCCTTCTACCGGGACCGCCGCCCCGACGCCTACGGCGAGCTGGTGAAGCCATGACCGGCGAGCCCAGCGCCGGCGACCAGCTGTACGCACGCCACCGGGCCGTCCTCCCGGACTGGCTGGCGCTGTACTACCAGCGCCCCATCGAGATCACCCACGGCGAGGGACGCCACGTCTGGGACGCGGACGGCAACCGCTACCTCGACTTCTTCGGCGGCATCCTCACCACCATGACCGCCCACGCGCTGCCCGAGGTCACCAAGGCCATCACCGAGCAGGCGGGCCGGATCCTGCACAGCTCGACGCTGTACCTCGACCGCCCGATGGTCGACCTTGCCGAGCGCGTCGCGCATCTGTCCGGCATCCCCGACGCCCGGGTCTTCTTCACCACCTCCGGCACCGAGGCCAACGACACGGCCCTGCTGCTCGCCACCACGTACCGCCGCTCCAACCAGGTGCTGGCGATGCGCAACAGCTACCACGGCAGGTCGTTCTCGACGGTCGGCATCACGGGCAACACCTCGTGGTCGCCGACCAGCATCTCCCCGCTCCAGACGCTGTACGTGCACGGCGGGGTGCGCGGCCGGGGCCCGTTCGCCGGGCTGTCGGACGCCGAGTTCATCGACGCGTGCGTGGCCGACCTCGAGGACATCCTCGGCCAGGCGCACGGCAACGTCGCCGCGCTGATCGCCGAACCCGTCCAGGGCGTGGGCGGCTTCACCTCCCCGCCCGACGGGCTGTTCGCCGCCTTCCGGGAGGTGCTGGACCGGCACGGGATCCTGTGGATCACCGACGAGGTGCAGACCGGCTGGGGCCGTACCGGCGACCACTTCTGGGGCTGGCAGGCCCATGATGCCGCGGGCCCGCCGGACGTCCTCACCTTCGCCAAGGGCATCGGCAACGGCATGTCGATCGGCGGGGTCGTGGCGCGCGCGGAGGTCATGAACTGCCTGGGCGCCAACTCCATCTCCACCTTCGGCGGCAGCCCGGTCACCATGGCCGCCGGTCTCGCCAACCTCAACCACCTCGTCGAGCACGACCTCCAGGGCAACGCCCGCCGCGTCGGCGGACTGCTCATCGAGCGGCTGCGCGCGGCCTGCGCCGGGCTCGACGGCGTACGCGAAGTCCGCGGCCGGGGGCTGATGATCGGCGTCGAGCTGGTCGAGCCGGGCACCGGCGACCCGGCGCCCGAGGCCGCCTCGGCCGTCCTGGAGGCCGCCCGCGAGGGCGGGCTGCTCATCGGCAAGGGCGGCGGCCACAACAGCAGCGTCCTGCGCATCGCCCCGCCGCTGAGCCTCACCGTGGCGGAGGCGGAGGAGGGCGCGGACATCCTCGAAGCCGCCCTGAAAACTACCCAGTCCGGTCAGTCGGGAAGGAGCGCGGGCTGATGCCTCGTACCGTGATCCGCGGCGGGCTCGTCATCACCGCCGCCGAGGAGACCCACGCCGACGTCCTGGTCGAGGACGAGCGGGTGGTGGCGCTGGCCGCGTCCGACAGCGACGTCGCGCGCGGCTGGACCGCCGACCGTACGATCGACGCGACCGGCAAGTACGTCATCCCGGGCGGTGTCGATCCCCACACCCACATGGAGATGCCGTTCGGCGGCACGTTCGCCGCCGACACCTTCGAGACCGGCACCCGGGCCGCGGCCTGGGGCGGCACCACCACCATCGTGGACTTCGCCATCCAGACCAAGGGGCACGCCCTGCGGGAGGGTCTGGACGCCTGGCATCTGAAGTCGGGCGGCAACTGCGCGATCGACTATGCCTTCCACATGATCCTGTCCGATGTCGACGAGGGCTCCCTGAAGGAGATGGACCTCCTCGTGGACGAGGGCGTGACCTCGTTCAAATTGTTCATGGCCTACCCGGGCGTGTTCTACAGCGACGACGGGCAGATCCTGCGCGCCATGCAGCGCGGCGCCGCCAACGGCGGGCTCATCATGATGCACGCCGAGAACGGCATCGCCATCGACGTCCTGGTCGAACAGGCCCTCGCCGAGGGCAGGACCGACCCCCGCTACCACGGCGAGGTCCGCAAGGCGCTGCTGGAGTCCGAGGCCACCCACCGCGCCATCCAGCTGGCGCGGGTGGCCGGGGCGCCGCTGTACGTCGTCCACGTGTCGGCCGAGGAGGCCGTCGCGGAGCTGACGCAGGCGCGCGACAAGGGGCTTCCGGTCTTCGGCGAGACCTGTCCGCAGTATCTGTTCCTGTCCACCGACAACCTCGCCGAACCGGACTTCGAGGGCGCCAAGTACGTCTGCTCGACACCGCTGCGCCCCCGGGAACACCAGGCGGCGCTGTGGCGGGGGCTGCGGACCAACGACCTCCAGGTCGTCTCCACCGACCACTGCCCGTTCTGCTTCACCGGCCAGAAGGAGATGGGCCGCGGCGACTTCTCCAAGATCCCCAACGGGATGCCGGGCGTGGAGAACCGCATGGACCTGCTCCACCAGGGCGTCGTGGACGGCCACATCACCCGCCGCCGCTGGATCGAGATCGCCTGCGCCACCCCGGCCCGGATGTTCGGCCTCTACCCCAAGAAGGGCACCATCGCCCCGGGTTCGGACGCCGACATCGTCATCTACGACCCGGCCGCCCAGCAGACCATCTCCGCCGAGACCCACCACATGAACGTCGACTACTCGGCCTACGAGGGCAAGCAGATCACCGGGCAGGTCGAGACCGTGCTCTCGCGCGGCCTCCCGGTCATCGACGGGCGCGCCTACACCGGGCGCGCCGGGCACGGCCGCTACGTCCGCCGCTCGACCTGTCAGTACCTCTAGGAGGCCAGGCCATGGACTTCGGACTCGTACTCCAGACCGATCCGCCCGCGTCGGACGTCGTCGACCTCATGCGCCGCGCCGAACGCAACGGCTTCGGCTACGGCTGGACCTTCGACTCCGCCGTGCTCTGGCAGGAGCCGTTCGTCATCTACAGCCGCATCCTGGAACACACCGAGCGGCTCACGGTCGGCCCCATGGTCACCAACCCCGGCACCCGCACCTGGGAGGTGACGGCCTCCACCTTCGCCACCCTCAACGACATGTACGGCAACCGCACCGTGTGCGGCATCGGCCGCGGCGACTCCGCCATGCGGGTCGCGGGCCGCACGCCGAACACCCTCGCCCGGCTCGGCGACGCCATCGACGCCATCCGCGACCTGGCGGAGGGGCGGGAGGCCGTGGTGGACGGCAGCCGGATGCGCATCCCCTGGATCAAGGACGGCGGTCGGCTGCCGGTCTGGATGGCGGCGTACGGGCCGAAGGCGCTCGCCCTCGCCGGGCAGAAGGCGGACGGCTTCATCCTCCAGCTCGCCGACCCGTTCCTGACGGAGTGGATGGTCCACGCGGTCCGCACCGCCGCCACCGAGGCGGGCCGCGATCCGGACGCGATCACCATCTGCGTCGCCGCGCCCGCGTACATCGGGGACGACCTCGCCCACGCCCGGGAGCAGTGCCGCTGGTTCGGCGGCATGGTCGGCAACCACGTCGCGGACCTGGTCTCCCGCTACGGCGATCACTCCGGTGCCATCCCCGAATCTCTGACCGCGTACATCGCCCAGCGCCAGGGCTACGACTACAGCCACCACGGCCGCGCCGGAAACCCGGACACGGCCTTCGTCCCGGACGGCATCGTCGACCGCTTCTGCCTGCTGGGACCGGCGGAGGCCCATGTGGAAAAGCTGCGCGCGCTGCGGGGGCTGGGCGTGGACCAGTTCGCGGTGTACGCGATGCACGACGCGAAGGAGAGAACGATCGACGCGTACGGCACCGAGGTCATCCCGGCCCTGAACGGATAGTCATCGGGGTAGTCATCGGATCTATCCATGCACGCTTCTTGATTGTTGCGGCGGCCACTCCCATCATTCGGCCATGAAGAGACGTCAGATACTCACAGTGCTCGGAGGTCTCGGCTTAGCCGGGCCTCTCGCCGCGATCACTCCCTCCGGCCGGGCGGCCGCCGCCGACCTGCCGGAGGGCGTGTTCTTCCAGAACCGGGGCAGCGTGGCGGGCTGGGACAAGGGCTACGCCCAGAAGCAGGGCACCATCACCACCATCGACAACCCCACCTACAAGGGCGCCAACGCCGTCGCGGCGACCCAGACCTATATCAACGAAACCGGCGGCTACCACAGCGAAGTCATCCGGCGGGGAGCGCAGAGTGTCGGCCAGGACCGCTACTACGGCCAGGCCATTTACCTGGGCTCCGACTGGCGGTTCCACGACCAGAACGTCACCTTCCAGCAGTTCTCCCCCGAGGACCCGGAGGGCCCCTGGCTGCTGATGTTCGTCATGGGCAACAAGATCCAGTACGGCGGCCGCGCGGTTTCCGGCACCGTCGGCTCCATCGCCGACCTGCGCGGAACCTGGATCCGGCTCGTCGTACGCCTCAAGCTCGCCGACAACGGCCGGGGCGCCTTCGAGGTCTGGCTGAACGGCAAGAAGACGGTCAGCTCGACGGACATCACCCTGCTCCCGTCCACCTCGCGGACCATCCGCTGGTCAAGCGGCATCTACTGCACGGCCTGGCGGGGCGGCACCCCCGCGGGCCCCTCGACGCTGACGATCCTTCACGACCAGCACCGCATCGCCTCGTCGTACGCCCTCGCCGAACCGGCGAACTGGACGTGACCATCGGAGAGCGGGGCGGCGCGGTGCGCCGTCCCGCTCAGCTCTCCCAGTCGTCGGTGCGCAGCGTGAAACCGAAGGGGGCCGGAATGCGAATCTCCTCACCGAACTTGATCTGCGAACGCTGCCGGTAGCCGAGATCCGGCGTCGGGTCGTGGAACACCGTGACGGTGCCCTCCTGCATGTCGAGGAGGACGTAGACCGGCACCTCCGCCTTGCCGTACACCTCCACCTTCTCGCCCCAGTCCACTTCCCGGGTGGAGACGGACGTCTGCTCCGCGGCCAGGGTGAGCGCCGACCCGGGCAGGTGAATGCTGCGGACCCGGGTGGCTGCGCGGTCCGCGACGTGCAGATCCGGGCCGTACGCGCGGGCGGACTCGGGGAAGAGGTACAGATTCGGTGTGGTGCGCGCCCGGTGGCCCGCCGGGACGTGCGGCGTCAGCTGGTCGAGCAGGGAGTCCAGCACATCGTTGTACACGCCCTGGGACCACGGCGACATGACGATCTTTCCCCCGATGATCTCCGCGCGATAGCCGTCCGGGAGGGCGGCGCTGGCCCGCTCCAGGTCGCGGCACAGTCGCTCGAACGCCTCCGGACCCTCGTCGGTGGTCACGGTCGCCGGATGCTCGATCATCGCTGTCATGATGCGCCTCCTGTCCCGATCACGCGACTCATGACGGAGTGTAGCGAAGTCGATACGGTTCCGTCCGCCGCAAGTCTGAGTCCGAGGCCGGCCCGGGCCGGGCGCAGGAATCCTCGCCGCCCCCCCTCTGACGGCCGCTACGGCCGCACGCTCGCCACTCCCACAGAATCCGGTCGTCTACGACGCCGTACACCGGCGGCATGCACGCGCATCCGGCGCACGCGATGCCTGCCTCGGCGTCGGGAACGCATTGTGTGGTGGCCGCCTGTCTTCCGGAGGTCCTGATTCACAGGATGGCGCCGTGCAGCAGAGGCGGTCAGCCTTCGGGGAGGCGCGGTGCCAGGAACGGGAGGCATCCGGTGGCGCGTTCGACGCCAGCAAATGGGGCTGTGGGTGTCGGCGGTTATGGAGGTCGTGTTGCTGGAGAGTCGCATCAGTCACACGTACCTTGAGCAGCCCAAGGATGTCGATTTTTACGCGGATGTCTTCAACTATCTGCGCGCCGCGGCGCTTGGGGAGTTGGAGAGTCAGGCTCTTATCCGGGATATTGCACGAGAAGTTGCCGCATAGAGAGAAGCGATGAAAAATGCAGGTAAATCGGCCTGGATGGTCGAAGAGTAGCTATAGCGCCCAGAACGGCGACTGTGTCGAGGTGCAGAGGCGTGCTGCCGACAGGGTGGGCCTTCGGGATTCCAAAACCCCGTCTGGTCCTGTGCTCGAATTCGCCGGGGTGGAGTGGGTCAATTTCATACGAGGCATACGGAATAAGAAGTTCGAGTTCGGCGAATAGTGTCCTGTGGTCCGAAGATCTCCGGTCTTGTGCAGGGAGGTTGGGGGCTCTCTGGGGCAACCTGCGCCCGCCTGTGCGGGCGCGGTAAAAAGAACTTGCCTTCAGGTGGCGGGGGTTGACTCGGCGCTGACCTTCCCCGAACGCGGATGTGAACCGCGCGGTGTCGGACGCGCGTGGGAACGGCGGGGCGGGACCGTTTTCGTTCCCGCCCCGACGGGCATCAGCTCGCGCTCGGCGGAGTCTGGGCCGCCGCCTTCTTCGCGGGGCGGCCGCGCTTCTTGGGGGTGGACTCCTCCGCGGGCCTGGACACCACCGCGAAGGGCTGGAGTGCCTCCTGAAGGGCCTTCAGCGAATCCGGCCCCAGGTCCACGACCCGGCGCTCCGTCTTCAGGGCCTGCCGCACGGCGATGGTGTTGCTGCCGTCCTCGTTCTGCTCCCCGGTTTCGTATTCCTCGTCGGCCCAGACGGGAACCACGATCTCCACCGAATGCACATCCGCGGTGACATCGGGCTCGATATCGCAGTGAATTACGGTGCGTCCGTAGATTCGCGTCTCGACCGTCTGTCCGTTCACGACGACCGGCGTGACGGTTTCCTGAACTCCTTCCTCGTCCTTCTGGGTTTCCGGAACCTGAACAAAGCGAACTGCCACTGCTTCCCCTTTTCTTGGTGCTGACTCAAATTCTAGCGGGGCAGCCGCTGTTGGCGCCAATCCGGAAATGCGGAAAGCCCCTTCTGGTCGGAAGGGGCTTTTCGGCTCGGGTGGCGGGAAATGCGTGCTCAGTGCGGTGGTTTGTGCCAGACGATGCTGTAGCGGAACAGGACGTGACGGCGGTACCGGGCGCCGGGCAGCACCTCGGCGGCCAGCGCCCGCATCTGCCGGTACGTCACCGGCGGCGGCCACACGATGGGGGACGGGTGCTGCCACTGGCCCTTCACCGCGCGGTGGGCGGTGCCGACGACGACCCCGGCGACGACGTGCGGCAGGTCGCGCGGGGTGTCGCGGGCGAGGCCGACGACGGCGAGGACGCCGCCCGGGCGCAGCAGGTCGCGCATGCGGGCCAGCCCGGTGGCGGCGTCCATGTGGTGCAGGGTGGCCACCGACGTGATGACGTCGAACGAGGCCGGTGCGAAGGGATGGGTGAGGAAGTCCCCGAGCACATAGTCGATGTCGCCCGGGTGGGCACGGGCCTGGTCGATGCTCGGCCCGTGGAGGTCGATGCCGGTGACGTGCGGCACGGTCCGCCTCAGCTCACGGGCGAGCATGCCCTCGCCGCAGCCGACGTCGAGGGCGTGCCGGGCGCCGTCGGGGACCGCGCGGAGGATATGGGAGTGGTAGTGGATGTTGTGGTTCCATCGCCTGCCGTTCTTCGCTGTCATGCGGTCATTCTGCGGGGACGTGGCCGCGGGTCACCGTGCGCCGCGGATCAGCCGGATGGCGAACGCGCCCGCGACGCAGAAGACCGCCGCGGCGATGTAGAGGGCGCTGTAGTTGGCGTCGCCTCCGATGGCGAGGAAGAGCGGGGCGAGGACGGGGGAGATGGTCTGGGGGATCGTGGTGGACAGGTTGAACACGCCCATGCCCTTGGCGGCCTCGGTGTCCTTGTTGGGCAGGACCGAGGCCACGAGGGCGTAGTCGACGCCCATGTACATGCCCTGGCCGAGGCCGGAGATCCCCACGCCGACCAGGAACATCTCGGTCGACTGGGCCGTCGCCACCACCACCATCGCGCAGGCGAAGACGACGGACGCCGCGGCGACGAAGACCTTGCGGCGCCGTATGCGGTCGGAGAGCCATCCGGCGGTGAAGCTGCTGACGGTGGTGGCGGTGGCCAGGATCAGCATCGACCAGAACAGCACGGGGCTGGCCTCCTCGGCGGTGTAGCCGAGCCGGTCCATCAGGAAGTACGCCTTGTAGGTGGTCAGGAAGCTCAGGCCGGTCCAGGTCAGGAACCGTCCGCACCAGGCCCAGGCGAAGTCGGGGTGGCGCACCGGGTTGATCCACATGCTCCGGGGGATGTCGGCCCAGCGGAGCCGGGGGAGTTCGGCCCGGGAGCGGGGGACTTCCCTGAGGTAGCGGACGAAGATCCCGACCATGACCAGGCCGAGCAGCCCCGGCGCGACGAACATCCACAGGTTGTCCGTCCCGGTGAACTGGACGAGGAACGTGCCGCTGACGATGCCGATCTGGGTGGTCATGCCCATCAGGCCGGAGACGCGTCCCCGGTACCGGTCCGTCACCCGCTCGGGGAGGAGCGCGGTCGCGGCGGCGAGGGCCGCGTTGAACAGCATCTGGGCCAGACACCAACCCAGCCCCAGCACGAACAGGTTGGGCGCTGTGCCCATCACCAGCAGCGCCCCGAAGCCCAGGACCATGCCGCCGAGGATGTACGGCCTGCGCTGGCCCCAGCGGGACGTGGACAGGTCGCTGAGCCTGCCGAAGACGGGGTTGGCGACCAGCGCGCAGAAGGCGCCGGCGCCCGCGATGGTCGACAGGCTCCCGGCCTTGCCCTCCGGGTCGAGGTCGGCGACCCGGAGGGACAGGGTGACCGAGGCGGGGGTGCACAGGGCGATCCACAGGCCGATGTAGGCGAGGATGAACAGGGTGATGAACACCCCGTTCACCTCCTGGCCGGTGGCCTTCGCGATCCGTTCAGGGCCGTGCGGCGGCACCGGGGTTTCGGAGCTTTCGGGACTTGAGGGGGTGTGGGGGGTGGCGGCGCCGGGCTTCCGGGCAGACAGCATCGTCCGCTCCTTTGCGGATGAGGTCCCGTGGGGGAGAGGGGGGAGAGGGGGAGGGAGCGGACTAGCGGGTCAGGGGGCCGGCGTCGATGCCGAGGAGGGGCGCGGGACGCTTCACCGTGCTGGTGATCTCGACGGCGCCGTCCTCCGGTGCGATGCGCTCCAGCCGCTCCAGGACCTCCAGCACGTGGAACGCGAAGTCGGCGGAGGCCCGGTGGAGGTCTCCGCCGAGGTGGCGTACGAGGTCCAGCACCCCGGGACCGCGGATGGCGCGGGCGCCCGCGGGGGTGAGCGGGTCCATCACGGCGGGGAGTTCGGTCCACTCCGCGTCACCGCGCCGCTTCACCAGGACGGGGTCGTCGAAGCGGTTGGGGTTGGGCACCTGAAGGGTGCCCTCGGTGCCGTAGACCTCCAGGTGGGGGAGGGTGGTGTCCCAGACGTCGAAGCTGTACATGGCCGTGGCCAGGGCGCCGGAGGCGAACTGGAGGATCGCGGTCGCGTGGGTGTCGACGGTGACGCCGACGCGTTCGACGCGGCGCTCGGGGGCCGTCACGGTCAGCTCGTCGGCGGCACGGGTGGTCGCCCCGACCACCCGGCTGACCGGTCCGAGCAGATTGACCAGCGCGGCGATGTGGTACGGACCCCAGTCCAGCACCGGGCCGCCGCCCTCGGTGAACAGGAACGTGGGGTCCGGGTGCCAGGTCTCGGCGCGCGAGGAGCGGACGAAGGAGGACGCGGCGAACGGACGCCCGATCAGCCCGGCGTCGACGGCGGCGCGGGCCGTCTGCCCGGAGGGGCCGAGGAAGGTGTCGGGCGCGCCGCCGAGCAGCTTGCCGGTCTCCCGGGCGGTCTCGATGTTCCGCCGGGCCTCCTCGGCGGTGGCGGCGAGCGGCTTCTCGACGTACACGTGCTTTCCGGCGCGCAGGGCCGCGTCGGTCAGCGCCGCATGGGCCCTGGGCGGGGTGATGTTGACGACGACCTGCACCTCGGGGTCGGCGAGGAGCTCCTCGGTCGTGCCCCACGCCGGGATGTTCCACTCCTCGGCGGCGGCGCGGGCGCGCTCTCCGTCGAGGTCGGCGACGCGCACGATGGGCAGTTCGGGGATGGTCGAGAGGCCGAGCGCGTAGGCGTTGAAGATCGAGCCGGTACCGATGATGCCGACGGGTACGCGCCGCGTGGTTTCGTCCATGGTTCTCTCCCGGTCTTACACAGGGTGCTGTCCGCTGCGGCGGCGGTGGACCGCGCGCGGCAGAACGGCACTTGGAGGCAACGGAGTTGGACGAAACCGCTGTCGGTGAGACGGGCACATGCAAGCACCGGCTTCCCGGCGGGTCAAGGGTTCGGGCAGGCCGAATGCGTTCAGCCGGGCCGATTGCGCTCGGTCAGGCCGAATGCGCCAGCAGGTCGCCGATGCCCTCGGGGGAGAGGACGTGTTCCACGCCGACGACCGTCCCGCCGACGACACCGGCGGACATCCCCAGCACGCTCCCGGTCAGCGACAGCCGGCGGGTGGCCAGGGGCAGTGCCCGCCGGTAGACGACGCCGCGGATCCGGGCCAGCAGGTCGTCGCTGGCGGCGGCGATCGCCCCGCCGATGACGATCCGCGCCGGGTTGTAGACGTGCACGAGCAGCGCCACCACCTCGCCGATCGTCACCGCGGCCTCGCGGACGACGCGCACGGCCCCGGGGTGGCCGTCGCGGACGAGCCGGGCCAGGTCGGCGGCGCCGCGCGGGCCGTCCTGCCCGGCGAGGCCCGGGTCCTCCCGGCCGAGCCGGGCCGCCATCGCGGCGGCCGATGCCACGGCCTCGACGCAGCCGATGTTCCCGCAGCTGCACACGGTGTCGTCGGCGCCGGGCACCCGCAGATGCCCGATGTCGCCCGCGGCGCCCTCCGCCCCGCGGTGCAGTTCCCCGGAGGCCGAGATGAGGCCGCCGCCGATACCGGTGCCGATCTTGATGAAGAGCAGCGGAGCCTCGCCCTCCGGCAGGGCGCGGGCCTCGCCGAGGGCCATGAGGTTCACGTCGTTGTCGACGAACGTCCGGCAGCCGAACCGCTCGGTCAGGGTCCGGCCGACCGGGAAGCCGTCCCAGCCGGGCATGATGGGCGGCCGCACCGGCGTACCGGCGCGCGCGTCGACGGGCCCGGGGAGCCCGACGACGAGGGCGGAGGGCCGGTCGGCCCCTCCTGACGCCGCGGATTCGGCCAGCATGCCGCGCAGCCGCTCGGTCAGCACGTCGAGGGTCGCTTCGGGGCCCTGCGCCACGTCCAGCGCGACCTCCTCCTGCGCCACGAGGTTCTGCGACAGGTCGGCGAGGGCCAGGCGGGCGCTGTGGGCGCCGACGTCGGCCACCGCGACCACCCCGGCCCGGGGGTTGAGCGCCAGCCGGAGCGGCGGGCGGCCGCGGCCGGGCCGGGCGACGGTTCCGCCCTCGGTGACCACCCCGGCGTCGATCATGGTGTCGAGGTGCCGGGCCACCGTGGACCGTGCCAGGCCGGTGGCCTTGACCAGGTCGGCGCGGCTGTCGGCGAGGCCCGACGCGATGAGCCGGGCCAGCGAGCTGTGGACCGGGCCGCCGGTGTTCTGCGGCCGCAGCCCGGCGACCGACAGCCGGGGTATCGGGCGGGGGTCCGTCGTCTGCGCTCCCATGGCCGGTCACGGTACCGCAATTCTGGCGGCTTTTATGACTCACAAGATGCATAATTCAATGTCTTGTGAGCCTCTAATGGCTGTCTTAGGCTCACCGCCGGACGAAACCGCCCCGCAGACGTTCCTCCTGGGAGGGCTGTCATCACACCCCCACCGCACGGCACAGCAATCGGCACCGCCATCGTCGGCGCCGGGATGATCGGCGCGATCCACCGCAGGGCCGCGGCGCTGGCGGGCGCCCGCATCACCGGCGTCCTGGCCTCCTCGCCCCCACGGTCCGCCCAGGTGGCCGCGGAGTGGCAGGTCCCCGCCTATCCGTCCCTGGACGCGCTCCTGGACGACACTTCCGTGGACGTGGTCCACATCTGCTCGCCCAACGCCACCCACGCGCCCTTCGCGCTGCGCGCCCTCGCCGCCGGGAAGCACGTGGTGTGCGAGAAACCCCTCGCGGTCTCCGTCGCCGACGCGGAGCGCATGGCGGAGACGGCCCGCAGCAGCGGGCTGGTGGCCGCCGTCCCGTTCGTCTACCGCTACCACCCCCTGGTCCGGGAGATCCGGGCGCGCCGGATCGACGGCGAGTTCGGCGGCTGGCACCTGATCCACGGCAGCTACCTCCAGGACTGGATGCTCTCGCCGCAGGCCTCCGGCTGGCGCGTGGACCCGGTGGCCGGGGGCCCGTCCCGCGCCTTCGCGGACATCGGCTCCCACTGGTGCGACCTGGTCGAGTGGGTGTCGGGCGAACGGTTCGCCGAGGTCACCGCCTCGACGTCGATCGCCGTGAACAAGCGGCCCGCCGCCGGGGCCGGTACCTTCGAGGCCGCCTCGGAGCCTTCCGCGTCCGACGCGTACATGGACGTCCGTACCGAGGACTGCGCCGCGCTGCTGCTGCGCACCGCCTCCGGAGTCCTGGCGTCCACCACCGTCTCCCAGGTCTCCGCCGGGCGGAAGAACCGGCTGTGGTTCGAGCTGGACGGCGCGCGGGCCAGCGCGGTCTTCGACCAGGAGAACCCGGAGACCATCTGGCTGGGCGGCGAGGACGGCGCCCGGGTCATCAGCCGCGACCCCGGCCACGGCTCGGCGGAACAGCGGCGGTTGTCGGTCCTGCCCCCGGGCCACGCCCAGGGGTACGCGGAATGCTTCGAGGCGTTCGTCGCCGACACGTACGCCGCGATCGGCGGCGACCGGCCCGAGGGCCTGCCGACCTTCGACGACGGACTGCGCGCCGCCCGCATCACCGAGGCGGTTCTCCGATCCTCCCGTAACGGCTCGTGGACAGAGGTGTGAAGAGTTGAAACTCGGCTTCCTGACGGCATGTCTCCCCGGCTGGTCCCTCCCGCGCATCGCGGAGTGGGCGAGCGGCAACGGCTACGAGGCGCTCGAAGTCGCCGTCTGGCCGCGGACCGGAGGACGCGACTTCGAGGCGAGCCATCTGCCCGTCGCCGACTTCCCCGCGGCGCGCGCGGAGGAGACGCTCGCGCTGTTCGCCAAGCACGACCTCGAACTGTCCGCGCTCGCCTACTACGAGAACCACCTGCACCCCGACCCGAAGCGCCGGGCGGAGATCCGTACCCACTTCGAGCACGCGGTGGACGCGGCCGCGGCGCTCGGCGTCCCGTACGTCGGCACTTTCATCGGCCGGGACTGGACCAAGCCCGTCGCGGACAACCTCAAGGAAGCCGAGCGCGTCTTCCCCGAACTCGTCGACTACGCGGGCGAGCGCGGTGTGAAGGTCATCATCGAGAACTGCGTCATGGAGGGCTGGCACCCCGACGGCTATCCGGGCAACCTGGCCTACTCCCCGGAGCTGTGGGAGTGGATGTTCTCCCTCGACCTCTACCTCAACTGGGACCCCTCGCACCTCACCTGGATCGGCATCGATCCGGTGAAGACCATCGCGCCCTACATCGACCGCATCGTGCACGCCCAGGCCAAGGACGTCGAGCTGGGCAGCGGGGACATCGACCGGTACGGCTTCTTCGGCAAGGCCGTCGACCGCCCGGACCCCTGGGACAACGGCTGGTGGCGCTACCGGGTGCCGGGGCTCGGCCAGGTCGACTGGGCGCGCGTCGTCGACCGCCTCTACGAGCACGGTTTCACCGGAACGCTCTCCGTCGAGCACGAGGACCCGGTCTGGGGCGGCACGGAGGAGAAGGTCGTCCAGGGGCTGCGGATCGCCCACCGCACCCTGCGTCCCCTGGTCATCGGCTGACGACACCACACCACACCGCCCTACGCGCCACATGCCATACGAGAGGGGAATCACCATGGAGCGGCAAGGTCTGCTGTCCGTGCAGCTGTACAGCGTCCGTGACGCGCTGGCCGAGAACCAGGACCGTACGCTGGCCCGCCTGGCGGAGCTCGGCTTCCGCTACGTCGAGCCCTTCGGCCTGGGGTCCGCGGACAAGAGCGCCGCGGAGCGGCTGGTGGCCGCCAAGGCCCTGCGGCGCGGGCTGGACGCCGCGGGCCTGCGCGTCTCGGCCACCCACGCCGGGCTGCCCGACGACGTGGGCTCGCTGGCCGAGGAGTGCGCCGAGATCGGCGCGGACACGGTGTTCGTGCCCCATCCCCGCATGGTCAGTGGCTTCGACGCGGACGTCTTCGGCGACCCCGGGCGGCTGGCGGCGTTCGCGGACGCCGTGAACGCCGCCGGGCAGGCCCTGGCCGGTGCCGGGCTGCGGCTGGGCTACCACAACCACGACTTCGAATGGGCGACGCTGCCCGACGGACGCAGCGGCTACGACGCCTTCTGGGCGTCGGCGGACGACGCGATCCTCGCCGAACTCGACGTCTACTGGGCGACCGTGGCCGGGGCCGACCCCGCCGAGGCGCTGACCCGGCTCGGCGCCCGCGCCGTGTCCGTCCACCTCAAGGACGGCCCGGCGCGGCGCGGCGAGCCGCAGACCCCGCTCGGCACCGGCGACGTGGACGCCGCGGCCGCCGTCCGGGCCGCCGGGCCCGCGCTGCGCTGGCACGTGGCGGAGATCGACATCACCGATCACGACCCGTTCGAGCTGCTGGCGGGCAACGCCGCCCAGCTCGCCGAATCGGGCCTGTCGCGCTGGTCCTGACTCCTGTCCCGTGGGGTCACCAGCAGGTGACCCCACCGTCCACCAGCAGGTCAGCGCCGGTGACGAAGCTCGCCGCGTCGCTCAGCAGGAACACGGTGGGGCCGACCATCTCGTCCACCGTCGCCATCCGGCCCAGCGGGGTGTCCGCCTCGAACTGGGCGACGCGTTCGGCCACTTCCGGGCGCAGGTTCATCGGTGTGGCCGTATAGCCCGGGCTCACGCTGTTGACGCGGATGCCGCGGGTGCACCACTCCGTGGCCAGGCTCTTCGTCAGGTGCATCACGGCGGCCTTGGAGGCGTTGTAGTGGGCCTGGGTCAGCCCCCGGTTGGCGATGGTGCCCGACATGGAGGCGATGTTGACGATGGCACCGCCACCGTTGCGCAGCAGCGCCCGGCCCTCCGCCTGGCAGGAGAGGAACACACCGGTGAGGTTGACGTCCACGACCCGCTGCCACTGCTCCGGCGGCATGTCCTCGGCCGGGGCGGCGTTGGCGATGCCCGCGGCGTTGACCGCCAGCCGGAGGGCGCCCAGGTCGCGTTCGACCGTGGCCACCGCCTCCGCCAGGTCCTCCGCCCGGGTCACATCGGCGGGGAGGGCGACCGCGCGCCGCCCCGCGTTCCCGATCGCCTCGACCGTACCGGCCAGATCGCTGCCCGGCAGGTCCAGGCAGCCGACATCGGCTCCCGTCTCGGCGAGCCCGATCGCCAGCCGTCGGCCGATGCCGCTGCCGGCTCCGGTCACCAGGGCCACGCTGTCGTCGAGGCGGAAGGAGGGGACGGGCATGAGTGCTCCTTGAGGGATGCTGCCGCTAGGGCGCTTGTCGTTCGGTTCGGTCGGGGCGGCCCGCCAGCCGACGGGCCACTCCCAGGTCGGTGATCAGGACATCGACCCAGCCGCCCAGCACCGCGGCCCGTATCGCCGCGTACTTGCGGTCGCCTCCGGCCACCGCGACGCGGCGTGGCACGGCGCGGTAGACCTCGGGGGTGATGCCGATGACGCGGTCGTTCAACTCGGTGTCGAGCAGGGTGCCGTGCTCGTCGAAGAAGTGCAGGCAGATGTCGCCCACCGCGCCGAGCCCGCGCAGCTGTTCCTGGTCGTCGTCGGAGAAGATGTTGCCGCTGCGGCGCAGCAGCGGCGACGGTTCGAGGCTGCCGATGCCCACGATGGCGATGGTGAGGTTCTTCCACGCCGCGGCCACGCTGGTCACCTTGGGGTCGGCGAGGATGGCGTCCCGCACGGTGGCCCCGGCGACCAGCCCGGGGGCCGACATGAAGACCGGTTCCGCACCGGTCAGCTCGGCGAGCCGCCCCATCAGCCGGGTCGCCTGGACCTGGACCTGCGGATCGCCCACCCCGCCCATCAGCTGGACGACCTCCTCCAGGAACCGCCCGCCCGGCCGGGAGCGCATGGCCTCGACCGCCGCGAGCAGAGTGGCGCTCCACGAGGAGATGCCCAGCCGGTCGCCCTCCATGAGCGTGGTCTCCAGGTAGACCGCGGTCGCCGCGCCGAGCGCCGGGATGACGGAGTCGGCCTCGCCCTCGACGTCGACGACCACCACGTCGCGCAGCCCGTACCGGGCCGCGATCTCCTCCTCCAGCTCGGCGAAGACCCCCTCGGGCGGCACCACGATGGTGCGGACGATGCCGAGCTTGGCGGCCTGGGTGAGCAGCCGGGAGACGCGCGCCTGGGAGATGTGCAGCTCCTCCGCGATGCGCGGCTGCCGCATGCCCTGCTCGTGGTAGAGCCGGGCGATCCGGGTCATCAGCCGCAGCTGCTCGTCGCTGGTCGCCATGCGCGTGGTGCGGGTCACGGGGGTGCCGGTCCGGTTGTGGGGATGCATAACGGCATCATGCCGTGGCCAGGTGCATGACCGCGGCGTCGGTCGCCTCGGCCGCCGGGAGGATGCCGCGCTGCCGCCCCCGGCTGAGCACGAGCACCCGGTGGGACAGGCCCAGGACCTCGTCGAGGTCGGAGCTGACCACGATGACGGCCATGCCGGAGCGGGCCAGGTCCGCGATCACCTCGTAGATCGCGGCACGCGCCCCGACGTCGATGCCGCGGGTCGGCTCGTCCAGGATGACCACCTTGGGCTTGCGCTCCAGCCACTTGGCGATGACGACCTTCTGCTGGTTGCCGCCGGACAGCGTCCGCACCGGCTGCCCGGCCCGCCCCTTGACGGTCATCAGGTTGATCGCCTCACCGGCGACCGCCGCCACCCGGCGCGGGCTGAGCCAGCCGCGGTGGGAGATGCGGTCGAGGTTGGGCAGGGCCACGTTGTCGCCGATCGACAGGTCCAGGACGGCGCCCTGGCCCTTGCGGTCCTCGGGCACCAGCACCACACCCGCCTCGATGGCCTCCTTGGGCCCGCGCAGCCGCAGGGTCCGGCCCTCGACGGCCACCGTGCCCCCGGTCACCGGATCGACGCCCGCGACGGCCCGTACCAGTTCGGTGCGGCCCGCTCCCACGATGCCCGCGATGCCGAGGACTTCGCTCTCGTGGACGCTGAACGACACGTCCTGGAAGGAGGGCCCGGTCAGGTTCCGCACCCGGAGCACTTCCCGGGCGCCCGCGGTTCCGGTGTCGGGGAAGATGCGCTCGATGCTGCGCCCGACCATCTCCTCCACCAGCTGGACCACCGGCACCTGCGCGGTGTCGTGGGTGGCGACGAGCTGTCCGTCGCGCATCACCACGACGCGGTCGCAGATGCGGGCGATCTCCTCCAGCCGGTGGCTCACATAGATGAAGGACATGCCCTCACCGCGGAGGGCGTCGATCCGCTCGAAGAGGTGATCGGTCTCCTCGCCGCCGAGGGCGGCCGTGGGCTCGTCGAGGATCAGCAGGCGCGCGTCCAGGGTCAGCGCCTTGGCGATCTCGACCTGCTGCTGTTCGGCCACCCGCAGGGTGCGCACCAGCCGGGTCGGGGAGATGTCGAGGCCCAGCCGCCGCAGCTGCTCCCGCGCCCGCCGGTTCATCTCGCCGCGGTCGATCCGCCCGCCCCGGCGCAGCAGCCGCCCGAGGAACACGTTCTCGGCCACGGACAGGTCCGGCAGCAGGCGCATCTCCTGGTGGATCAGGCCGATGCCGTGGCTGATGGCGTCCCCGGGGGACTTCGGTTCGTACGGCTGTCCCTGCCAGGTCATCTCGCCGGTGTCGGAGGGGAAGGTGCCCGCGATGACGTTGGACACGGTGGACTTGCCCGCGCCGTTCTCGCCGAGCAGCGCCACCACTTCCCCGGGGCGCACTTCCAGGTCGAACCGGTCGAGCGCCTGGGTGACCCCGAACCGCTTGGATATCCCCCGGACGACCAGGCCCGGGTGCTTTCCGGCGTTCGTCATCGCCGCGGCTCCTCTCTGCCGTCCCTGCCGTCGTTTACGGGTGGGTGTTGATGAACTGGGTGGCCTTCTTCTTGTCCTTGCTGGTCAGGAGGAAGGCGGGCTGGAGCTGTTGGGCCGGGACCTTCTTGCCCTTGATGATGTCCACGGCGGTGTTGACCGACATCCGGCCCATCTTGCGCGTCTGCTGCACCATGGTGGCGTCGATGGTGCCCCGGCGGACGGCCTTGAGCCCGGCGATGTCGCCGTCGAAGCCGACGATGAGGTGCTTCTTCTTCGAGCCGGACGCCTTGACGGCCTGGGCGGCGCCGAGTGCCATCGCGTCGGCCTGGCCCCACAGGATGTCGATGCCGGGGTGGGCCTGGAGCATGTCCTGGGCGACGGAGTACGCCTTGTCCTGGGCCCAGTCGGCGGGCTGCTGGGACACCACCTTGATGCCGGGCGCGTTCTTCAGGGCCTGCCCGAATCCCTTCTGCCGGTCCACCTGCGGGGTGGTGCCGATCTGGCCCTGGAGGATGGCGAGCTGACCCTTGCCGCCGGACTCCTTGACCACGTAGTCCCCCAGCGTCCGCGCGGCCGCGACGCTGTCGCTGGCGATGAACGACTTGCCGGGCTCACCGGGTGGGTTGCGGTCCACGGTGACCACGGGGATCTTGGCGCGGTTGGCGGCCTTCACGGGGACGCCCGCCGCCGTGGCGCCGGCGGGGATGTAGATGATGGCGCTGACCTGACGGCTGATGAAGTCCTGGATCTGGTTGACCTGGGTGGCCGCGTCGCCGCGTGCGTCCGAGACGATGACCTTGATGCCCTTCTTCTTGGCCTCGGCGGTCACGGACTGTTTGATCTGGTTGAAGAAGTCGGCCTGGAGGTTGGCCACGGCCAGCCCGATGGTGATCTGCTTGCCGTCGGCGGTCTTCGCACCGTTGCCACCGCGTCCGCAGGCGGTGACGCCGACCACCATGGTGGCCGCGACTCCGGTGGCTATCACGATGCGTGTCGTCGCTCGTGTCTTCATGGGAACCAACTCCTTGGCGTGTGCCCGGGGGAGGAAGAGAGGGGGAGGGAAAAGAGGAGAAGAGTCAGCGCGCTTCGCGACGACGGAGCACGTCGAGCATGACGGCCAGCGCGATCACCAGGCCGATGACGATCTGCTGGATGAACGGCGAGACCCCCAGCAGGTTGAGGCCGTTGCGCAGAACCCCGATGATCAGCACGCCGATCAGGGTTCCGGTGATGGAGCCGACGCCACCGCTGAGGCTGGCCCCGCCGATCACCACCGCGGCGATGGTGTCGAGTTCGTAGCCGGTTCCCGCGCTCGGCTGGGAGGAGTCCAGGCGCATGGTCAGAAAGACCCCGGCCAGGCCCGCCAGCAGGCCGGTGACGGTGTAGACGAGCACGGTCCGCTGCTTGACCTTGATCCCGGCGAGCCGGGCGACCTCGGCGCTGCCGCCGATCGCGTACAGGGCGCGGCCGCCGCTCCGATAGCGCATGTACGCCCACCCCGCCACGTACAGCGCGGCGAGCACGGCGGTGCACGCGGTGAAGATGCCGACGTACCGGATGGTGGACAGGTTGTCGAACCAGTCGGGGAACCCGACGATCTGCTGGCCGTCGGTGATGACGTTGGCCAGGCCGCGGGCGATCGACATCATGGCCAGCGTGGCGATGAACGGTGGCAGCTTGGTGTAGGTGATGCCCAGCCCGTTGGCGAGCCCGCACGCACCCGCGACGCCGATCGCGGCCACCGCGCTCAGCCACAGCGGCCATCCCTGGTCGTGCGAGAGCCAGCCGACCACCATGGTGGCGAGGGCCAGCACGGCGCCGACCGAGAGGTCGATGCCGCCCATCACGATGACCGCGGTCATGCCGAGCGCGAGCAGACCGAGGACGGCCGTCTGGTCGACGATGTTGAGCAGATTGCTCTGGGTGAGGAAGTACGGCGTCGCGATGAAGAAGACGACGCACATGGCGAGCAGGCCGAGGGCGGGGCCGCGCGATCCGGTGAGGATGCCCGTCACCCAGGACGGCAGGCGGGCGCGGTCGGCGTCCGAGGGGGGTGGTGGTGCGTCAACGGCCGTTGCGGCGTTGCCGGTCGTGCTCATCGAAACCTCCGAGTGGTCTCCGACGTCGTCGGAGCTAGTTCATGAACATCCCGCCGTCGACGTTGATCGTCTGGCCGGTGATGTACTCCGCCTCCCGCGAGGCGAGGAAGAGCAGCAGGTTGGCGATGTCGTCATGGGTTCCGGCGCGCCCGAGGGGGATTCCCGCGATCCACTCGGCCATCAGTTCCCCGGGCGCGTAGTCGCCCAGCAGCCGGCCCCACGCGCGGTCGTTGTAGTCCCACATCTCGCTGCCGACGATCCCGGGGCAGTAGGCGTTGACGGTGATCCCGTCCCCGGCCAGCTCCTTGGCCAGGGACTGGGTGAGGCCGACCACCCCGAACTTGCTGGCCGCGTAGTGCGGTGTGTAGAGGAAGCCCTGCCGTGCCTGTCCGGAGGCCGCGTTGAGGATGCGTCCGCCGCGCCCGTACCGCCGCATGGCGGCCGCGGCGGCCTGGGCGCACAGGAAGGTGCCGGTGGTGTTGACCGCGAGGACCTTCTGCCAGTCGTCGTGGGTCAGGTCTTCGAGCCTGCTGATGGTGATGACGCCCGCGTTGTTGACCAGGACGTCCAGCCGTCCCCAGGTGGATTCGGCGAGCCCGACGGCGCGGGCCACGTCCTCGGGGGAGGTGACGTCCGCCCGGACGCCGAGGGTGTGGGTGCCGCTGTCGTCGGCCAGCTCCCGGGCGGTGTCCTCGACGGAGGCGTCCGTGTCCACCAGCAGTACGTCCGCGCCCTCACCGGCGAACCGGGCGGCGATGCCCCGGCCGATGCCGCGCGCGGCCCCGGTGACCATGACACCTTGTCCCGCGTATCGCGCTGTCATGACGCTCCTTGGACGGTCGAGGGTTCGGGAGTGCGGTGCGGTACGGCGGCGGTCCGCGGCGGGGGTTCCGGGGCCGGGACGCCGTCGCCGGAGGCGGGCTGGAGGCGGGCGCGGCGTACCGCCGTGTGCCAGTGCGCGAGCCTGCGGGCCCGGGTGGTCTCGTCGCCGTCCGGCGCGTAGCTCTCGCGGGGCCGGCCCAGCCGTTCCAGGGCGGCCCGGTCCCACACCCCGCGGGTCAGTCCCGCGAGATGGGCGGCGCCGAGGGCCGACAGGTCGCGGGCCAGGGCCCGTTCGACGAGCCGCCCGCTGGTGTCGGCCTGGAGCCGCATCAGCACCGGGTTGCCGGTCGGCCCGCCGTCCGCGAGCAGCCGGGTGACTGGGCCCGTCTCCCGCTCGACCGCCGCCACCACGTCCTCGACCTGGAACGCGATCGACTCCAGCGCGGCCCGTGCGAGGTGCCCGGCCCGGGTGCCCAGGGTGAGCCCGCTGATCAGCCCCACCGCGTTCTCGTCCCACCAGGGGGCGCCAAGCCCGCCGAAGGCGGGGACGACGACCACGCCCTCGCTGCTGTCGGCGGCCAGTTCCGCCAGTTCGGCGGGGCCGCGGCCGAGCACGCCCGCCAGCCAGTTCACGGTGGCACCGGTGGACCGGACGTTCCCCTCCACCGCCCAGGTCGGGTTCGCGCCGGTCTGCCAGGCGACGGTCAGGCACAGCCCGGAGGCGACCCGGGCCGCCGACGGGACCACCGCCATCACCGACGACCCGGTGCCGTACGTCGCCTTGACCGTCCCCGGAGCCCAGCCCGCGTGGGCGAACAGCGCCGCGTGGGAGTCACCGAGCACCGCGGTGACCGGCACCCCGTCGGCCAGCGGCGCCAGTCCGCGGGCGCTGGGGAACGGACCCTGCGACGGTACGACCTGGGGCAGCACCTCCAGCGGTACGTCGAAGATCTGGGTCAGCCGCCGGTCCCAGGCACACCGGCGCACATCGAGCAGCTGGGTGCGCGCCGCGTTGCCGACCTCGATGAGATGAGCGCCGCCGAGCTTGAACAGCAGCCAGGAGTCGACCGTGCCCAGGCACAGCTCGCCGGCGCGGCTGCGGCGGCGATCGGGGTCGTACCGGTCCAGCAGCCAGGCGGCCTTCGGGGCCGAGAACATCGGGTCCAGCGGCAGCCCGCTGACCTCGCGGACCAGCTCCGCGCGGGGCACGGCCCGCAGCAGCGCCGGATCGCCCGCGGTGCGCTTGTCCAGCCAGCTCACCAGCGGACTCAGCGGTTCCCCGGTCGCCCGGTCCCACAGCAGCAGCGATTCGCGCTGGGTGCTCAGGCCGATGGCGGCGACGCGCGAGGCGTCCCGGCCGTCGAGGCATGCGGCGACGGCCCGCCCGCAGCTCGCCCAGATCTCCTCCGCCGACTGTTCGACCCACCCCGGGGCGGGGGTGGACAGCTCCAGGGGGACCGAGCCGTGGGCGACGATGTCCCCGCGCCGGTCGACCAGGATCGCCTTGGTCGCGCTGGTGCCCTGGTCGATGGCGAGGACGAGCGGTTCAGCGGTGCTCATGGGACAGCAGCTCCCGGACGGCGACGGCGATGCCGTCGGCGGTCAGGCCGAAGTGTTCCAACAGGAAGGAGGCGCTGCCGGTGGGCGCGAACCTGCGGTGCACCCCCAGGATCCGCATGGGCACCGGACGGTTCTGGGCGACGACGGTGGCCACCGCCGCGCCGAGCCCGCCCGTGGTGGTCGCCTCCTCGGCGGTGACGATGCCGCGGGTCTCGCGGGCGGCCCGCAGCACCGCGCCTGTGTCCATCGGCTCGACGAAGGTCATGTTCAGCACGCGGACGCCGATGCCCTCGGTGCGCAGCGTCTCCGCGGCGGCGAGCGCCCGGGACACCATCGTGCCGACGGCCATCACGGTGATGTCGTCCCCGTCGGTCAGCTGGAGGGAGCGCCCGGGCTGGAACGGCGCCTCCTCCGGGGTGACGGCGGGGATCTTGAACCGGGGGATGCGCAGATAGACCGGGCCGTCGTGGGAGGCGGCCCAGCGGACGGCGGCGCGCGTCTGGGCCGGGTCGGCCGGGACCGCGACGGCCAGGTCCGCGATGGCCCGCATCCACGACAGGTCCTCGATCGAGTGGTGGGTGGGCCCCAGCTCCCCGTACGCCATGCCGGGGCTCTGTCCGCACAGGATGACGGGCAGCCCGTTGTAGGCGGCGTCGGTCTTGATCTGCTCGGTGGCCCGGCCGGTGAGGAACGGGCCCGCCGCGCTCACGAAGGGGATGAGACCGCCGTTGGCGAGCCCGGCCCCGACGCCGACGAGGTCCTGCTCGGCGATGCCGACGTTGATCAGGCGGTGGGGGTACAGCTCCCGGAAGCGCACCAGGTTGCTCGATCCCACCGAGTCGTTGCAGACGGCGACGATGCGCGGATCCTCGGCGGCCAGGGCGATCAGTTCCTCGGCGAAGGCCTGGCGGCAGTCGTAGGTCTGCGCGGCGTTCTCGGGTATGAGTCCTGCGGTCATCGGCTCAGCTCCTCGAGCGCGGTGCGTACCTGCCCGGCGTCGGGCACCTTGTGGTGCCACTCGACCCGGTCCTCGATGAACGACACGCCCTTGCCCTTGACCGTGTTCGCGATGACCGCGACCGGTCTGCCGGTGAGGGAGGGGCGCAGCGCCGACAGCAGCTGCGCGTGGTCGTGCCCGTTCACCTCGCGCGCCTCCCAGCCGAAGCTGGTCCACTTCTCGGCCAGCGGCTCCAGCCGCTTGGTCTCCTCGGTACGGGCGCCCTGCTGGAGGCGGTTGCGGTCGACGATCGCGGTGAGCGAGCCGAGGTCGTAGTGGGCGGCGGTCATGGCCGCCTCCCAGTTGCTGCCCTCCTGGAGCTCGCCGTCGCCGAGGACGACGTACGTGCGGTACGAGCGGTCCGCGAGCCGGGCGGCCAGGGCGCAGCCGACCGCGACGGGGAAGCCGTGGCCCAGCGGTCCGGTGTTGGTCTCGACGCCCGGGACCTTGGTCCGGTTCGGATGGCCGTTGAGCGCGGAGAGCGGGGCCATGAACGTGGACAGCTCGGATGGCGGGAAGTAGCCGCAGTGGGCGAGCGTGGCGTACAGGGAGGCCGCGCAGTGTCCCTTGCTGAGGATGAACCGGTCGCGGTCGGGCCGGTGGGGCTGGGCGGGATCCACGTCCAGCACCCGCCCGAAGAGGGTGACGAGGATGTCGGTCACCGACAGGTCGCCGCCGATATGGCCGAGTTGCGCCTCGTCGATCATGTGCACCACGGACCGGCGCACCTCGGCGGCCAGCTGCCGGAGCTCGCGGACCTGGGCGTCCGGGTCTTGGGTGGCGATGCGTTGACGGCGCGCCCGGAACTGTTCGGCGCCGACTGGGTCTGTGCTGAGCATCTGAACGTCCTTGACGTGAATATCTATTCACTAGTGAATTGTGGTGCTCGAAAAGTAGGTCGTGTTTCAGCCAGGTGTCAATGGATTGCGCAGCGGCCGGAGGCGTTCACGTCGATGCCACCCTCGGGCCGTGATCCGGTCACCTCATGTCGGCGGCGCGTGATTCGATGGCCGCATGTTCGATGACTTTCTTGCCAGTGATCTCTCCGAGGTGGAGCAGGCGGTGCGCTCGGCGGCCGCCGCGGAGATCATGCCGCGCTACCGGCAGCTCGCCGCCCACGAGATCGTGGAGAAGAAGGGCCCGCACGACCTGGTGACCACCGCCGACCGGCAGGCCGAGGAGCACCTGACCGCCTCGCTCACCGCGCTGCTGCCCGGTTCGGTCGTGGTCGGCGAGGAGGGCGTGCACGCCGATCCCGGCCTCCTCGCCCACCTCGGTGGCGACGCGCCCGTATGGATCGTCGACCCGGTCGACGGCACCCGGCAGTTCGTCCACGGCGACACGGGCTTCGCGACCCTCGTCGCCCTCGCCCACCACGGCGAACTCCTCGCCTCCTGGACCTACGCCCCCGCGCAGGACCTGATGGCCGTGGCGCGCCGCGGCGGGGGTGCCTTCCTCGACGGCGAGCCGCTGCGGGCCGGGGCCCCGGAGCCGGGCAAGCCGCTCGAAGTCGCCATATCCCACTACGACTTCACCACCGACCTGGAGAAGCGCGCCCTGGCCGGGCTGCGGACCGACGGCGTGGCGCCGCGCCCGTGCGGCTCGGCCGGTCTCGAATATCTGAACATCGCCCGCGGCCGTCTCGACGCGATCGCCTTCACCTGGGAGAACGCCTGGGATCACGCTGCCGGGCTGCTGCTGGTCGCCGAGGCGGGCGGTGCGAGCGCGACGCTGTCGGGCGAGCCGTTCCGTATCGTCGGAGGCAACGCGCTTCCCTTCACGGCGGCGCGGAACGAGGCGACCGTACGGCATATCCTGGGCCTGCTGGCCGCCGCCGGCTGAGTGGATCCACCGGCCCCGGAGGGCCGGTCCCGGGTGACGGGGACCTCAACGACGAGGAGGAGGCCGACGTGCCGTCGATGCTCGACGCGGTAGTGGTGGGTGCCGGGCCGAACGGGCTGACCGCGGCGGTCGAACTCGCCCGCCGCGGCTGCGCGGTGGAGATCTTCGAGGCCGCCGACGCGATCGGCGGCGGCTCCCGCACCGAAGAGCTGACCCTGCCCGGCTTCCGGCACGACCCCTGCTCCGCCGTGCACCCCCTCGCCGTCGGCTCCCCGGCCTTCGACCGGATGCCGCTCGGCCGCCACGGGCTGGAGTGGCTGCACCCCGAACTGCCGCTCGCCCACCCGTTCCCGGACGGCAGCGCCGCGGTGCTGGCCCGCTCGGTCGGCGAGACCGCCCGGTCGCTGGGCCCGCGTGACGCGGGTGCGTACCGCCGTCTCATGGCGCCCTACCTCGGCAACTGGGCCACGTTCGCCCCCGATGTGCTGCGCGCCCAGTGGGACGGCGTCCCGCGCGACCCGCTGACCTGGGCCCGCTTCGGGCTGAACGCCCTCCTGCCGGTCTCGCTTCTCGGCCGCCGCTTCCGCGGCGAGAAGGCACGCGCCATACTCGCCGGGCTCGCGGGCCACGCCATCGCGCCCACCAGCGCTCCGACCACCGCCGGTCCGGCCCTCATCTTCGCGATCGCGGCCCATGAGGTCGGCTGGCCGATGCCGCGCGGCGGCTCCCAGGCGATCGCGGACGCGCTCGGCTCGTACCTGCGCGAACAGGGCGGGGTCATCCACACCGGCACGGAGGTCAAGCGGCTCGACGAGCTGCCCCCGGCCCGCGCGTACGTCTTCGACACCTCACCGCGCGCCCTGGCCCGGATCGCGGGTCTTGGCAACGCGTACCGCCGCTACCACTACGGGCCCAGCGCCTTCAAGATCGACTACGCGCTGGACGGCCCGATGCCGTGGACCGCGCCGGAGGCCCGCCGCGCCGGGACCGTCCACATCGGCCCGACCGCGGGCGAGATCGGCACCGCCCTGCGCTCCGCCTTCGACGGCCGACCCCCGGCCGCCCCGTTCCTGATCTCCGCCCAGCCCAGCCTGATCGACCCGACCCGCGCCCCCGAGGGCAAGCACACCTTCTGGGTCTACGGCCACGCCCCCAGCGGCTGGACCGGCGACCTCACCGACGCCATCGAGCGCCAGCTCGACCGCTTCGCCCCCGGCTTCCGCGATCTGGTGCTGGCCCGTGCGACGGCCGGACCCCCCGAACTCGCCGCCCGCAACGCCAACTACATCGACGGCGACATCGCCTGCGGCGCCTTCGAGGGACTCCAGGCCGTCATCCGCCCCCGGCTCGCCCGCGTCCCCTACGCCACGCCCCACCCCGCGGTCTTCCTCTGCTCCTCCGCCACCCCGCCGGGCCCCGGCGTCCACGGCATGTCGGGCCACCACGCGGCCCGCGCGGTGTGGCGGCGGCTGCGGGGACGGTAGCGGGGACCCGCCGGGTAGCGTGTGCCGCGGCCTAGTACCAGGCGGTCGAGGCCAGGGTCTGGTTGTCGCAGATGAGGACGGCCCGGCTCTGGCGCCCGTCGGGGTTGTTGAGCACCTTGGTGTTCGCGGAGGTGCTGCCCGGGTCGACCGTCTCCAGCACCCACACGATCTTGGAGCCGTCGAGCCGGTTGCTGTGCGCCGCGCAGCCCTGCGGGGCGTTCTCGATGCGGGCGTACGAGCCGCAGCCGGAGTTGGAGAAGTACTTCAGGGTGACGGTGCGGCCCTGGTACACCGCCTTCTTCGTCGCCCCGCCGGGCATCTTCGGCTGGATGTAGTGGCCCGCGCACGCGGTCTGCTCGGGGTAGCGGCCCTCGTTGGGCAGATTTCCGTAGCTCGCGCTCTGCCCGGACGCGGCCTCGGCCGTGAGCGGGGTGAGGGCCGCCAGGCCGAACGCGAGGGCGGCGCCGAAGAGTGTGCGTCGCAGTGTCATGTCCGTCTTCCTCCCGGAGGTCGGATGGTACGAGTCCGCTGAAAGCGCCTCCAAGGCTGCCCAGTCGTGACCCGGTCCGCCATGACCTTCGGTGCGTGCCTCAATAAGCACGTCAGATCATAAAGTGAGGAAATTCGGTCGATCGGACGACTCTCCGGGCATGTAGCCGGAAATTAGTGCGGGATGGTGTCGATGACCTCGCGCGCGCCCTGCCGCAGCAGGGCCACCGCGACCGACGTCCCCAGGGTGGCCGGGTCCAGCGGGCCCGCCCACTCGTGCGCGTCCAGCACCGTCTTGCCGTCCGGGCTGAAGACCCGGGCGCGCAGCGACAGCCGCCCGTCCCGCTCGGCCTTGGCGTAGCCCGCGATGGGGGAGTTGCAGTGCCCCTGGAGCACGTGCAGCAGCATCCGCTCGGCGGTGATTTCCTTCCACACGTCGGCGTCACCGAGCCCGGCGACCGCCTCGATCGTGGTGGTGTCGTCCTCCCGGCACTGGAGCCCGAGCACCCCGGCGCCGATCGGCGGGCACATCGTCTCCACGGGAAGGATTTCGCTGATCACGTCGGTGCGGTCGATCCGCTCCAGACCCGAGACGGCCAGCATCAGCGCGTCGCAGTCGCCCGCCGCCATCTTCTCCAGCCGCCGGTTGGCGTTGCCGCGCATCGGAACGCACTCCACATGCGGGTGAGTGACGGCCAGTTGGGCGACGCGCCGCACGGACGAGGTGCCGATCCGGGTCCCCTCCGGCATCTGGTCCAGCGTCAGCCCCTCGGGGTGGATCACCGCGTCCCGGATGTCGTCCCGCTTGAGGTAGGCCGCGAAGACCGTGCCCGCGGGCAGCGGCCGGTCGGCGGGCACGTCCTTGATGCAGTGCACCGCGAGATCCGCCTCGCCCGCCAGCAGCGCGGCGTCCACCTCCTTGGTGAACGCGCCCTTCCCGCCCAGCTTCGACAGATCACCCATCCAGCGGTCGCCGGAGGTGGTGACCGGCACGACCTCCGTCCGGATACCGGGCCGCAGCGCGGCCAGCTCGGTGCGAACCCGCTCGACCTGGGCGAGGGCCATGGGCGAGGAACGGGAGACGATGCGGATCAGATCGGCGGACGACATGGCGTAGAGGATAGGCCCTCCGCGGGGCCGCTATTGCCCGGCCCCGGGGAACCGTTCCGCGACCAGCGCGGCAAGGTCGACGTACGCGTCGAGGGTCTTGGGGGCGAGCCGGTCGAGGTCGATGTCGCCAGGGGTGGCCACGTAGTCGTCGTACGGCACGACCACCACGCCACGGCACCGGTTCCGGAACCCCTCCGCCAGCTCGTCGTCCGTCCGGGCCTCGGTCTCGGACGACCTCTTGACCACGGTGATGGCGTCGCGCACCAGCTCCGCGTGACCCTCGTCGTCCAGCTTGTCCAAGACCTCGTGCACACTCCACCTGTGCTCCACGGATGTGGTGGTGACGAAGATCAGCTGGTCGGCGAGGTCGAGGATTTCCCGTCTGTCGTTGTCGAACGTACCGAGGTCGGCAAGGATGACCGCGTAGCGGCTGCTCAGGTCGGCTATGACGCGGCGGCGATCCTCGGTGGTGGCCGGGCCTGTCGGGGTTGTGAGGTCACTCGGTGTGGAGATCCCGGCGAGGACCTCAAGCCCGGACGGGGTCCGCGTGGTGCGAGCCGGATGGTTACGGAACGGGCTCGCCTCGAACGCGATGACCTTGTCCTCGCGTTCGCTCGCGAGGATCGAGCCGAGCACGAGCGTCGTCGCCCTTCGCCCGACCTCCACCAGGTGGCCGATCACCATGATGCGGTGGGTGGACGTCAGCGGTGTACGGATGAGGTCGAGTTTGCGCTGTCGCTGCGCCTTTCCGCCCTTTCCGCCGAAGCGGAAGAGGGAGGCCAGTCGGCGGGGCCGGGCGGTGCGGGCGGGCGCGGGCTGTTCGGGCTGTTCCGGCATCGGCACCTGGGGGCCGGGGAGGGGTTCGTCCGGGGGGAGGACGTACGCGTACTCGCCGTCGTGGACGGCGGTCGGCGCGGACGGCAGACACTGCACGAAGACATCCGCCACCTGACCCGCCGTCGGGCGCCGCTCGGGACGGCCGCTCAGACAGGCGCTGATGATCGCCAGCAGTCGGGGTTCGCGCCACAGCGCCCCCGTCTGGTCGAGCTGGGCGGTCGGCTGGGCGTCGCACAGGGCGCGGAGGATCTCGCCCAGGGCGTAGACGTTGTCCGCGGGGGTGGGAGCCTTCGGGCCGAGGCCGTCGAGGGCCACGTCCGTCCAGCCGGTCAGCTTCACCGTACCGTCCACGACGAGCACGCTGTCCGGCGTCAGCTTCCGCAGCACGATGCCCTTGAGCCCGCACATGTTCACCGCCTCGGCGAGGCGCAGACCGATCGTGGCGGCATGGACGGCGTCCAGCCGGGGTGTGCCGCCGGTCAGGAACGAGGACAGCGGCGGGGCCGGGGAGCCGTCGGGGAGGCCGACGAACTCCGTCACGATCCAGGGCGGGGCGAGATGGGTCGCGTCGGCGATCCACCGTGGTGCGTAGTGCCCCGCCATCCGCCGCAGCGCCTCCACCTCGGCCCGCAGTTGCCGCGTGGCGTTCGGGGCGGTGCGGATCACCACATCGCCGGAGCCGCGTCCCCTACGGGCGTGGTAGACGTCGTACCCCGCGCTGCCGCCGAGCCTGTGGTGGGCCTGGTACTCCCCGAACGACGGCAGGCCGCTGCCCGGTTCGGCCTCCTGGACGGAGGGCGGCGACTGCGGCGGTGTCGTGGCCAGGTCCACGCCGCACCCGCCGCAGTAACGGTCGTCCACCGCCAGAGGGGAGGAGCAGAGCGAGCAGACGTTGCCGGGCGCGAGGAGCCGGCCGCGCGCCCTCCGCGCGCCGGTGTCCGGCTGGAAGTACGTGACGAATCCCCAGACGTAGCCCGCGGTAGGGCGGCCGCGTCTCTCCAGGCAGGCCATGACCAGGGAGCGGAGGGGTTCCCAGACCGCGCCGTCCCAGCGTGGCATGTCGTAGACGTCATGGCCGCGTCGATGCGAGCGCCCCCCGCCGCCGAGGCACAGCAGGATGTCTCCCAGCGCGCCGACCATGTCCACGGGGTGCCGTCTCCCGGCGGCCGCCGGGGACGGCACATCATCGATACTGGCTGACGACCAGCCGGTCAGAAGGATGTCCTCACCGGCGACATGCACCGTGCTCGTGGTGAGATCGCCGTGCGTCATGTCCGCGTCCCCGCACAGGCGCACCGCGTCCACCACCTTGCGGGCGAGCGCGAGGGCGGCATGCCCGTCCCATCGCTCGGCGTCGCGTTGGAGGACGTCGTCCAGCCTCTCGCCGACGAGGGGCTCCTCCGCGAGCCACGGAACGTCATCGTCTAGCCCCTCGCGCAGCAGACGGCGGACGTAGCGCCCGTCCATCCGGCGCAGCGCCTCCGCCTCAACGGCCAGAAGCTCGGCGGGATTCTGCCATCGTGCCTGGTGGGCGATCTGGACGACGGCCTCCGTGCCGTAGGCGTCCTGGCCCAGATAGGGGATGAGCCGCGCTCCCGGCGGACCGGCCATCGTCAGGCGGTACGGGCCGATCGTCCGGGGATCGCCGGGCAGCAGGCGGCGCCACGGCTGCGCCGCCGTACCGGACACGAACGCCGCCGGCTGCGGCGGCGCCCCCAGGCGGGCCGCGAGCCGTCGTTCCACGGTGCTGAAGGGCCGGGCGCCGGGTGGGAGGCGGTCGGTGCCCGCCGTGTGGGCGAGCCAGGCCGGGAAGTCGGGGGAGCGGCCCGCGAGTTCCTCCAGGCGGCGGCCGATGGTGCGGCTCGTCGCGACGAGTTCGGCCAGCGGCACCGCGCCCAGCAGCGCCTGCTGGGCGGCGTCGGTGAAGGCGAAGGGCCGGTGTTCGGGCGGCAGCGGGTCGGGGCCCGCCGAGGCGGGCGGCTCGACCGGGCGCATCAGCCCGCCGAGGAACACCTCGGCCAGCCGACCGGTGTCGGACCGCCCGTCCACCGCCTTCTGCACCATCCGCATCACCGGCACCGGCAGCGGGGCGACCGCCGACAGATGGGCCGCCAGCCGGTACGCCTCCGGGGACGCCGCGTCCCGGAACAGCTGGACCCGGCCCAGCTCATCGGCCGGAGAAGGGGAAGGGGATGAGGCCGGGCGGGTGGCGGCGGGAGCGCCGCGCGGCGGGGCGAGCAGCGGCAGGACGGCCGTGCCGCTCGCGGAGGCGATCAGCCGCGCCCAGTCCGCCAGCGGCCCGGCCTCCGGTTCCAGTACGGGCACGGGCACCCCGTCGAACCGGGCCAGGGCGGTGGGCAGCACCGGATCGGCGACCGACCAGTCCGCGTTGGCCGAGCCGGGCCTGCGGGTCCTTACCTGCCAGCGCCGCGTCCGGATCCCGGAGCTGTCCCACAGCCGGGGCGGCAGGGCGTGCACGACCGCGGTGGGCCCCACCCCCGCCCAGCGCGCCAGCACCTGGCCCATCCGCCCGTCGCGCCACGCTGCCCCGACCCCGTCGCTCACCACCAGCACCAGCGTGTGCCCGGACGGGTCCGACAGCGCCGTGGTGGGGAGGTGGGGCGCGTCCGGGTCGTAGGGCCGGGTCCGCAGCGCGGGGGCGTCGCGGCCGCGCGTGTGCAGGCCGAGCACCCGTACGACGCGGAAGGCGCCCGAGCGTTGCAGCACCGTGCGCAGCTCGACGGCCAGTCGCCGCCACAGCAGCATCGACGTGCCGTCGTCGACGACGAGCGCGAGGTCGAGCCAGCGCTCGCGGGCGGGGCGGGTGACCACGTCCGGCAGACCGGTCTCGGCGAGCGCCGCCGCGGTGGCGACCTCGTCGAACTCCCGCTTCAGCGGGTTGGGGCGGTGCTGCTTGAGCGGGCGCAGGGCACGGCCGATGGAGAGTTCCTGGCGCAGCGCCTTGTCCTCGGGCACACGCAGCGGCAGCCCGCGCCCCGCGCCGGGCGACTCGGCGTCCGTAGCGGGAGCGCCGGGCGTGTGGCCGCCGCCGTAGAGGCCGTGCGGTGCGCGGGCGGCGGGGCGACGGTCCGGGGCCGGTTCCTGGCGCGCAGGGGCAGGACGCGGAGGTGCCTCTCGTTTCGGCGGCGGGGGCGGAACGCTCGCCGGGGCGGGCCGTACGGCGGGGGAGGCGGGCGCGGCCGGGGTGGCGGGGCGCGCGGCGGGCAGGGGCAGCCCGGTGCGCGCCGCCGCGCGCTCCAGGGGCGCCCCCGCGGCGTCACGCTCGGGCAGCCGCCCGGCCAGCCAGAGGGCGTCGAGCAGCTCTTCCCGCGACAGATACGCGCCGCCGGACGCGAGGACCGTGATCGCCTCGTCGAGCCGTTCAAGCCGTTCCGACCGCCCCTGGTCGCCGCCCCCTTGGGCCATGCGTCACACCGCCCCGCCCAGCCGGTGCAGCACCGCTTCCAGCAGCTCCTGCGCCGTCACGTCCACCCCGCCCGACCGCAGGAACACGGCGTTCAGCAGCTGGTCGGTGGCCAGCTCGCGCGCCGCGCGCCGCCGCAGGAAGACCTCCAGGAGCTGATCGACCTCCTCCAGCGCCTCCTCGCCCAGATGCGCGGTGACGATCGCCCGCAGCCGCTCCTCGTCGGGGGTGGGCAGCTCCAGCCGTACGCAGCGGCGGAGGAAGGCGGGCGGGAAGTCGCGCTCGCCGTTGCTGGTGATCACCACGACGGGGAACTCCTCGCAGGCCAGCCGCCCCCGTCGTACCGTGGCGCGTTCGCCCGCCCGCTCGGTGAGCACCTCCACCACCGACTGCTCCTCCGGCAGCCGGGCCAGCTCGGGGATCTCGAACTCGCCCTCCTCGAAGACGGTCAGCAGGTCGTTCGGCAGATCGACATCGCCCTTGTCGAGTTCGTCGACGAGCAGCACCCGGGGCCGGTCGTCCGGTACCAGAGCGGTGCCCAGCGGGCCGAGCCGCACGAAGCTGCCGATGTCGGGTTCGGCCTCGCCGCGGTCCCGCATCAGGGTCGTCTCGCGCAGCCGCCCGATCGCGTCGTAACGGTAGAGCGCGTCCTGCACGGTGGACCGGCTGTTGACGGGCCAGCGCAGCACCTCGCCCAGCCCCAGTTCGTGCGCGATCGCCCGCGCGAGGGACGACTTGCCGGTGCCCGGGCTGCCGGTGACGAGGAGCGGGCGGCGCAGATGCAGGGCCGCGTTGACCACGTCCGCGTGCTCGGGCGAGATCAGATACGGCGACGGGCGGGCGGCGTCGGAAGCCGCTGGATCCGGGTCACCCGCAGCGCCGTCGAAGCGGCGCCACGGCGGGGCGGGCGGCATCTCCACCTGCCGGGGTACGCCGTCCCCCCGGAACAGCCGCCAGCCGCCGTGCTGTTCCCGTGCGTTCATCGGGGATCCTCCCTTTCGGTCCGCGTCAGCGGACATCGCGCGCCTCTCACCGTCACTCCGTGGGGTCCACGAGGTCCAGCCGGGGCAGCGCCCGCCCGGCGTCGGCCCACGCGAGGACCGGCCGCCCGGGGTACTCGGCAGGCCGCTGGAGGGTCTTCGTGCGGTACATCCGTATCGCCTCGGGCAGTTCCCGCGCCCGCACCTCGGTCGTGTGCCGTACTGCCGGGGACCCCGGCTGTCCGCTGCGGTCCCACAGGACCACCGGAACGCCCGCCGCCAGACACATCTGGACGACCTCCGCCCGCCGGTGGGCCGCGACATCGACCGTGACATGGGCGGTGAGCCGCTCCATGAGCAGACCGCACACCGCCTCCGGGTCGGGGGCCGTGGCGTCGTCGATGTGCACCGGCTCCTCGGAGTCCAGCCGGGCCCAGCGCTCCCGCCACTGGTCGAGCATCGCTTCCCCGTTCAGCTCCCGCAGCTCGGGGCAGTTGACGACCAGCGGATACGGGGCGCCGAGCGGTACGGGGAGCAGTGCCCCCGCCCCGGCCGGTCTCCAGGAGTCGGCGGGCACCTCCAGGGCATCCCGGTCCACGATCAGTTCGATGACGAAGCGCGGGCCCGCCGGGTCCGGTCTGCGCAGCGAACCGACCGCGTCCAGGATTTCCTGGGCGGCCTCTTCCGCGCTGCGCGGCCGCTCGCTGTCGTCCGACACCTGGCGCAGCCCGTCCCCGTCGTCGCACCACAGCCGCAGCCGGTAGCGCTCCGGCTGTTCTCCCGGGTCCGTTACCGCCGCGCTCCCGCAGGACGACAGCGACGACAGCGACGACAGTGACGACAGCTTCGCCACGACCCGGGGCGGCGCGGAGCCCCGGGACGCGCCCCGGGCCCACTGCTTGGCGTCGTGGCGGCGGTCCTTCAACGCCGCGTCATGGATGCCGAGACGGCGGGCCACGGCCTCGTTCCACTGCCACAGCTCGGCCTGCTGCTCCGCCGTCGGGGAGCAGCCCGCGGCCACGAACTCCACGGCGCGCAGCAGCCCCGGGACGGCCAGGCGGCCGTCCTCGGTCGGTGTGCTGTCGCCGTACAGGCCCTCCAGATGGGCGATCAGCGCCTCGAAGCGCCCGTTGCCGTTCCCCTCGTGGCCGTCCTGGGGGACGTCGGCGCCGAATCCGGCCAGGAGCGCGCCGGGCAGGGGTGCCGCCAGCGACAGCGCCGCCCGTACGGCCCCGGGGACACCGGCGGCCGCGGCCGGGGGCAGGGCACGCAGGTGCCGCAGCAGCGCCCCGTGCTCGCCCGGGGTGAGCAGCTTGGGCAGACCGTAGCGGCGCCCCAGGACGAGGAGTTCGTCGGCGATCGGCCCCGCCGTCGGGCGCACGGCCTCGACCAGCGCCGGGAGGGCGCGCCCCCGGGTGAGCAGCAGCCGGGCGAACTCGTCGGCGGAGGGCGCGCCGTCCGCGCGGTGGTCCAGGCCGCACTGGCGGGCGACCGCGCGGCAGTACCGCACCCAGCCGTCGGTCAGTGACAGCCGCCCGTCCAGCAGGGTGGTCAGTTCCGCGTAGCCCGGGTGGTCGCGTACGTCCTCGTCGGGCCGGGGGAGGAGGTGGTCCACTCCGGCGCTCCGCAGCTCCCGCGCCACCCGCTGCCAGGGAATGCCCCAGGCGCGCCGCAGCTCGCCCCGGACGCGCAGCTTCGCCGTCACGAGCCCGACGACGGCGCTCTCCTCGTTCGACCACAGCGGGCCGCCGCTGTAGGCGGGTTCGATGTCCAGGGTGCGTTCGGCCCCGTCGAAGTAGCCGAACCGCCCGTCGCATGCGCTCACTTCGGCGTCGGCGAAGACCCCGGGCTCGCCGCTGCCGTGCCAGGCGCGGACGAACTGCCGCCGGGCCATGGGGTGCCAGCGCGGCGGCTCGAACGCGGGCGGCAGCGCCCCGGCCAGCCGCAGTACGGCCAGGTCGCCGTTCCACTCGAAGGCGCCGAGGCCGCCGTCGTCCCTCCGGGGCGGGATCCAGGCCGTCAGCTCGGCATCGGCCTCGACGGTGTGCTCCGGCCCGTGGATCCGAACCGAAACGGCGACCGCCCCCGGGTGGTCCGGGGCCAGCATGTCCTTGCCGAGGGCGCTGTTGACCACATGGGCACAGGTCAGCAGGTGCTGGCGGGGCAGCAAGACCCCCGCGCCCGCCGGTCTTCCGTCGTCCTTGGCCAGGATGGACACGGCGGGCCGTGGCGCGGACCCGCGCGGGTGGAACCAGCCCATGGCTCAGCCCGTGGGGCCGGGCAACGGGGGCTGCTGCGGCGGCTGTTGCGGGGGCGTGGGCCCGCCCGGTGGGGGCTGGTCCGGCGGGCGCTGGTCCGGGGGCGTCTGGTCCGGCCGCCAGGTGGCCGAAATGGTGAGGCTGGCGTTCCCGTTCGCTCCCACGATGCCGAGCTTGAGGTCCTGGCCCACCTGCACCCCGAACTGCACGGTGAACTCCTGCGGCGGGTGGGGCGCCGAGCGGACCGCGTCGTGCACGTCCTGGAGCACCGAGCCGAGACCCTGGAGGACGACGCCGAGACCGGCGTCGGCGAGCGCGGCCGCGGCCCGCGTCCCGCGCCCGACCGGGGTCACGCCCCCCACGCCGCCGTAGGTATCCGTGAGGGAGGCGTCTCCCACGGGGGCGAGTTCCAGCCGTACGGACGTGCCGTCTGCCAGGGGTATCTCTCGGTGTTCCGTCACCCCTTCATCATGCCGATCGTCAGGCCTCCGGTCTGCTGTTTCGTCGCAAAATCCCCGGAAGGGGAGCCGGTTGCCCAGCGGTGGCCGCGCTCGGACGTCGATGTCGGATTCCCGCGAGCCCGGGGGCGCGCGGTGGCCGATGCTGGAGCCATGTACACCGATACCGACCGGTGCCTCAGGGCCGCACGGGCCAAGGACGCCCGCTTCGACGGATGGTTCTTCATCGCCGTCGTCACCACCCGCATCTACTGCCGTCCGAGCTGTCCGGTCGTCGGTCCCAAGCCCGAGAACATGCGGTTCTACCCGAGCGCCGCGGCCGCCCAGCAGGCCGGGTACCGGGCCTGCAAGCGGTGCCGCCCCGACGCCAGCCCCGGATCGCCGCAGTGGAACGAGCGGGCCGACCTCGTCGCCCGCGCCATGCGGCTGATCGCCGACGGGGTGGTCGACCGGGAGGGCGTGCCGGGGCTGGCCGCCCGGCTCGGCTACAGCACCCGGCAGATCGAGCGGCAGCTGCTGGCCGAGCTGGGCGCCGGGCCGCTCGCGCTGGCCCGGGCGCAGCGGGCGCAGACCGCGCGGCTGCTGATCGAGACCAGCGGGCTGCCGATGGCGGACATCGCGTTCGCGGCCGGGTTCGCCAGCATCCGGGCGTTCAACGAGACCGTACGGGAGGTGTTCGCGCTCTCCCCGACCGAGCTGCGGCAGCGCGCCGGGCGCGGGCCGCGGCCCGCCGTGCCGGGGGTGCTGACGCTGCGGCTGCCGTTCCGGGCGCCGCTGTGCCCGGACAACCTCTTCGGCCACCTCGCCGCCACCGCCGTACCCGGGGTGGAGGAGTGGCGCGACGGGGCGTACCGGCGCACCCTGCGGCTGCCGTACGGGCCCGGGGTCGTCGCCCTCGCCCCGCGCCCCGACCACATCGCCTGCCAGCTGTCCCTGGCCGACCTGCGGGATCTGTCCGGGGCGATCAGCCGCTGCCGGCGGCTGCTCGACCTGGACGCCGACCCGGCCGCCGTGGACGACCTGCTGCGCACCGACCACCAGCTCCAGCCGCTGGTCGACAAGGCGCCGGGGCGGCGGGTGCCGGGGGCGGCGGACGCGGAGGAGTTCGCGGTGCGGGCGGTCCTCGGGCAGCAGGTGTCCACGGCCGCGGCCCGCACCCTCGCGGCTCGGCTGGTGACCGCGCACGGCGACCCGGTCACCGACCCCGGCGGCGGGCTCACCCACCTCTTCCCGACCGCCGGGGCCCTCGCCGCGCTGGACCCCGAGGCGCTGGCCATGCCGCGCGCCCGCCGCGCCACGCTCACCGGGCTGGTCGACGCGCTCGCCGGGGGGCGGGTCGCGCTCGGCGTCGGCAGCGACTGGGACGCGGCCCGGGCGGGCCTCGGCGCCCTGCCCGGGCTCGGGCCCTGGACCGTCGAGGTCATCGCGATGCGCGGCCTCGGCGACCCGGACGCCTTCCTCGCCACCGATCTCGGCGTCCGCAAGGCCGCCACCGAGCTGGGGCTGCCCGCCACGCCCGGCGCCCTCACCCGGACTTCCGCGCGCTGGCGGCCCTGGCGCGCGTACGCCGTCCAGTACCTCTGGGCCACCGACGGCGGCCACGCCATCAACCGCCTGCCCGCCTGAACCGCCTGCGCCAGGCCCGCCCGAACCAGGAGAATCCACCCGTGACCCGCACCCACACCACCGTCGACAGCCCGTACGGCCCGCTCACCCTGGTGGCCACCGGCGCTGCACTGTCCGGCCTCTACATGACCGAGCAGCGCCACCGCCCGCCCGAGGAGACCTTCGGCGCCCCCGGCGACCCCGACGACGCCCCCTTCGCCGCCGCCATCCGCCAGCTGGCCGCCTACTTCGCGGGCGAGCTGACCGCGTTCGACCTGCCGCTCCACCTCGACGGCACGCCCTTCCAGCGGCGCGTCTGGGACGAGCTGCGCCGCATCCCGTACGGCGAGACCTGGACGTACGGCCAACTCGCCGACCGCATCGGGCAGCCCACCGCCTCCCGCGCCGTGGGCCTGGCCAACGGCAAGAACCCGGTCGGCATCATCGTCCCCTGCCACCGCGTCGTCGGCTCCTCGGGCAGCCTCACCGGCTACGGCGGCGGCCCGGACCGCAAGCGGCGGCTGCTGGACTTCGAGGCCCGCACGTTTTCCCGCGACCTTTCCCGCGACCTTTCCCGCGACTTTTCCCGCGACTTTTCCCGCGACACGGCATAGCGGCGCGGCCCCGCACACGTCCAAGGAGGTGACCGACCACCGACAGACGACCGATCACGGGGAACCATGGATGACGAGGAAGAGCGGAGTTTCCGCGCGTTCGTCGCGGCCCGCTCGCCCGCGCTGATGCGCTCCGCCACCCTGCTCAGCGGCGGCGACACCCACGCCGCCGAGGACCTGCTCCAGACCGCCCTGGCGAAGACGGCCGGGCGCTGGAAGCGGCTGGAGAGCCCCGAGGCGTACGTACGGCAGGTGCTCTACCGCCAGCAGGTCAGCCTGTGGCGGCTGCTGCGCTCGCGCCGCGAGACCACCGTGGCCGAGCTTCCGGACACCCCGGCCCGCGAGGACGGCACCGGCGCGGCGGAGCTGCGGATCCTGGTGCGGCGGGCGCTGGCCCGGCTGACCGCCCGTCAGCGGGCCATGCTGGTGCTGCGCTATTTCGAGGACTGCCCGGAGCGTGACGTGGCCGAGCTGCTCGGCTGCTCGGTGGGGACGGTCCGCAGTACGACACACCGCGCCCTGGCCCGGTTGCGCACCCTCGTGCCCGAGCTGGACCCCGCCGCAGCGTGCGGCCTGGGCGTCGGCAACTCACCCGTGGAGGCGCGCCAGTGAACCCCGATCAGCTGCTGAGGGACACCCTTCGGGAATGGTCCGAGGAGACGTCGGCCCCGGCGGGGCGCGATCTGGCGAGCCGCGCGCTGCGCCGCCGCAGCCGCCGCCGTACCGCCACGGCGACGGGCGCCGCGGTGCTCGCCCTGCTGGCGGGCGGTGCGGCGGTGGTGGTGCCGATGATGGAGGAGCCCCAGAACCTCCATCTCTCGGGTCCGGCCTACGAGCCGCGCCCCGACCGCGTACTCGCGCACCCGGACGAGTCGCCGCCGCGCCACCTGATCGCCGCCGGTGATCTCGCGGTGTCGGCGTACCGGACGGGCGGGACGCCGGAGAAGGGCGGCGGGTCCGAGCGGCTCACCTACGACTGGTACCTGTACGACACCGGGAAGCAGCGGTACGCGAAGACACCCTGGGGCGATCTGGACGTGGTTCCCGGCATGAAGGCCGCGGCCGTCCTGGAGAAGACGCTGCCCACGTCCCGCGTCGGGATCCTCGACCTGAGGACCGGCAAGGTCGTCCAGTGGATTCCGCTGGACCACGAGGCGGGTGGGGTGTCGTGGTCCCCCGACGGCACGCGGCTGGCGGTGACCACGTACAGCGGCGATCCGGACGTCGAAGCGACCCCGGCCAACCGCGGGACCGCGCCCCGCAGGACCGGCTACTACGTGATCGACATCGAAACCGGCGACAATCGCTACCGCCCACTGCCCGCCTCCCTCGGAGGCCGCACCGACATCCGGTGGAGCCGGGACGGCACGCGGCTGGCCGACCCGGCCCCGACGCACGGCTACCTGGCCTATTACGACCTCCAGGGCCGACCGGCCCCCACCCCGCCGTATGAGGGCGCGGGCACGCTGGACCTGGGCCGCTCGCCGGACGGCCGCTACTACGCCACCGGCGACGGGCGGACGGGCGAGGTGAAGGACGCACGCACCCACCGCACGGTCGGCGACGGGTTCACCGGGTCCCCGCTCGCCTGGACCAGCGACGGCCGGCTGCTGCGCTGGGAGGACTGCGGCGACGACTGCACCGACGACCGCTACGAGCGGCTGGTGCTGACCGATCCGGAGGGCCGTACCACCGTCCCGCTCACCGGCTTCCGGGCGTCCGAGGGCCGCGGGGCGTGGGAGCCGGTGATCACCCGCCGCTGAGGGCGACCGCGGGGGTCAGACCCCCTCGGCGATCCGCTCCAGCAGCGCGGGCAGCGCCGTACCGATGGGCTCGCGGACGACCTCGTCCGCGAGTTCGTCGTACGGCGTCGGCTCGGCGTTGACGATGATCAGCCGGGCACCGCTCTCGGCCGCCATCCCGGCGAGCGACGCCGCGGGCTGCACCTGGAGGCTGGTGCCGACCGCGATGAAGACCTGGCACGCCCGCGCCACCGCGACCGCCTCGGTCAGCACCTCCGGGTCCAGACCCTGCCCGAACATCACCGTCGCCGACTTCAGGATCCCGCCGCACTCCCGGCACGCCGGGTCCGCCTCGCCCGCCGCGACCCGCTCCAGCGCCTCGTCCATCCCGGAGCGCTCCTCGCAGTGGGTGCACTGCACGACGCGCGCGGTGCCGTGCAGTTCGAGCACCTTGCGCTCGGGCATCCCGGCCAGCTGGTGCAGCCCGTCCACGTTCTGCGTGATCACGCGCACCGGGATCCCCGACCGCTCCAGCCGCGCCACGGCCTCGTGCGCGCCGTTCGGCCAGGCGTGCAGCGCCTTGCTCTCCCGGCGCATCTGCCAGGAGCGGCGCCGGATGTCCGGGTCGGTCATGTAGTAGTCGTACGTCACGAGCTTCTCGGCCTCGGGATCGCGCCGCCACAGCCCCTGCGGGCCGCGGTAGTCGGGGATGCCGGAATCCGTCGAGATGCCCGCCCCGCTGAGGATCGCGACGAGGGGCCGCCGCGTCGTCTCGCTGCTCATGCGGCGAGCCTACGCACGGCGTGCGGGCGGCGGCGAGCGCGTTGATCCGGACCGATAGAGTCCGCTCCGGCACCAGGTCGAACACGGCGTGACGGGGAGAGTGCACGATGGGCCGGTTCCTATGGCTGAGCGAACCCACCCTGGGCAAGGGGGAACAACCACCGCAGGACGGGCGCGCCACCCGGGAGATACGGATCTCCGACACAGCCCCCCAGCCCGACCGCGCCTTCGGCCCCCTCGCCTTCCCCGAGCGCCGCGACCCGCCCGGCGGCGACCCGAAGGCCTACCGCACCGCCCGCAAGGACGGCACCCGCGCCTTCACCCTCTGGGCCGATCAGTACCGGCAGCAGGTGTTCGCGCACGTCGTGACAAAGTCGGCGGTCAAGGGCGGCGCGGCCACGTACGAGGTGCTGGGCGCAGCCCATGAGCCCCTCGCCCTCATCACCCGCGATCCGGCCATGAAGGGCGGCCGGATCCGCACCCGCTGGACCGTCCAGCAGGCGGGCGCGCCGACCGCGGTCGGGCTGAAGGGGCGGGCCTTCTGGTGGTTCGTGTGGTGGCTGATCTCGCCCATCCAGCTGGCCATCGCGATCGGCAGCATCATCGGCGGCGGCGACATCGCCCGCACCCCGCGCCGCACCAAGTGGCGCGTCGACGGCCGGGTGGTGCTCGACTTCCAGAACGGCGTCGGCGCCTTCGAGCTGGAGGTCCTCGAGGACTGGTGGGACGACCGCGTCACCGCCGCCCTCGTCGCCCTCCTCGGCTCCCACGACAGCTGGCTGGGCAACGCGTGGGACCTGGCGAACGACTGACGGGTGCGGGCAAGGGCGAGCGCCCTCAACTGGAGGCGAGCGCCCTTAACCGGAACGGTAGGGTCCGGTCGGGCGTAAGATCATCGCCGCGGACGGGGAGAACACGGATGAGGAAGTTCCTACGGCTGGGCGGGTCGACCCCGGACGAGGGCGGGCCGGAGGGGTGCGTGGCCCACACGATATGGACGTCCGGCGAGCGCACCGCGCACCACCGCACCGAGACGCCGCTGGCCTTCCCCGAGTGGCAGGACCCGTCCGGCGGCGGCTTGGACGAGTACCTCGCCGCCCGCAAGGACGGCACCCGCGCCTTCATCCTCTGGGCCGATTCCCGTCGCGAGCGCGTGTTCGCGACGGTGGCCACCACCTCGGCGCGGAAGGGCGGTCCGGCCACGTACGAGGTGCTGGGCGCCGCGGGTGAGTCCCTGGCCGTCATCACCCGCCACCCGGCCATGAAGCGCGGACTCCGCACCCGCTGGACCGTCCGGCAGACCGGGGCGCGGCGAGCTGTCGGTGTGAAGGGCCGGCTCTTCTGGTGGCTCGTGTGGTGGCTGACCCTGCCCCTCCAGGCCGTCATCGTCGTCGCCGGCGCCGTCCAGAGCGGCATGGCCGACGAGGCCGCCCAGGCCCCGCGCCGCACCAAGTGGCGCGCGGGCTGGCGCGTGGTCCTCGACTACCGCCGCGGCCCCTCGAGCAGCTTCGAACTGGAGGCACGCGCGGACTGGTGGGACGACCGCGTCACCGCCGCCCTCATCGCCCTCCTGCGCAGCCACGGCGGCTGGCTGGGGGCCGACTGGGACACGACGGGGAGACGACGGGAATCGCCGGGCCGCCGGTGACCTCGTCGGCTCGCCCTTCCGCCGGGCGCGTGGCGCGGCCAAACCACACGGTCAGCCGGGACGGCCGGCCCCGGAAGGCCGTAGCGCCAGACGGTGAGTGCGGGCCGCGAGGTCGCTGATGCGGGCGGCGTCGAAGCCGAAGACGGCGCTGCGGATCCGGTCCTCCAGCGGCTCGGTCCACTGCGGCGGGATGGCGGCCGCGCCGCACAGGACGCCCGCGACGGAGCCCGCGGTGGCGCCGTTGGAGTCGGTGTCCAGGCCGCCGCGCACCGTCAGGGTGATCGTGGCGGTGAAGTCGCCCGCGCCGTGGAGGAGCCCGGCGGTGAGGACGGCGGCGTTCGGGACGGTGTGGATCCAGGGCAGGCCGCTCGTCTCGCGCTCCAGCTGGTCCAGCGCGTCCTGCCAGGCCACGCCCGCGTCGTACAGGGACGCGGCGCGGCGGACCGTACGGGCCAGGCGGCAGCGCGGCTGGATGCGGTCGAGGGCGGCCTCGACCGCCGTACGCGGGCCGTCGGCCGTGAACGCGGCGGCGATCAGCGCGGCCGCCCACATCGCCCCGTACACCCCGTTGCCGGTGTGGGACAGCACGGCGTCGCGGCGGGCCATGGCGGCGGCGCGGTGCGGATCGCCGGGGTTGACCCAGCCGTGGATGTCGGCGCGGATCAGGGCGCCGATCCACTCCTGATAGGGGTTGTCGACGGTCGCGGTGAGCGGCGGCCGCACGCCCGCCGCCAGATTGCGGTACGCGGCCCGCTCGGCGGTGAACGTCTGGAGGTACGGCAGCCGCAGCAGCCACATCTCGCCCACCTGCTCGGTGGTGAAGCCGAAGCCGTGGGTCTCCAGGAGGTGCAGGCCGAGGACGGTGTAGTCGATGTCGTCGTCCCGTGCGCTGCCGTGGATCCGGCCGCGTACGCACTCCTGCCACTCGGGGCGCAGCTCGAACTCCACCGGGTCCGGTGGCGGCTCCAGGGCGGGGAGGTAGTCGGTGAGCGGGAGGGCGTCGGCGCGGCGCAGATAGCGGTCGATGCGGTCGCGGGTCCAGACGTCGCCGCGCTCGATGGGCTTGCCGAGCATGTTCCCGGCGACGCGGCCGAGCCAGCCGCCGAGGATCTGGTCCGCGGTCCGGGTCGCGCGTGCGCTGCCGCTGTGGCCCATGTGTCAGGTGTACCCGGATGATGTGGGTGTACCGGGTGGCCGCCCCAGCGGATAAGGTCGGGGCGGCTTCGACCGCCTGAGCGAAAAGCAAGGGGTACCAGGGTGACGGCAGAAGTGAAGACGTGGGCGCAGGGGCAGGCCACGCCCCCGACGCGGGTGCTGATCGCCGCCGACAAGTTCAAGGGCTCGCTCACGGCCGTCGAGGTCGCCGAACGGGTGACGGCCGGGCTGCGGCGCGGCTGGTCCGGCGCGGCCGATCTGCTCCGCGTCGACGCGCTGCCGGTCGCCGACGGCGGGGACGGCACGGTGGACGCGGCGGTCGCGGCCGGGTTCGAACGGCGCGAGGCGCGGGTGACCGGGCCGCTGGGCACCCCCGTCACCGCGGCGTACGCGCTGCGCGACGGGACGGCCGTGGTGGAGATGGCCGAGGCGTCCGGGCTGCGGCACCTCCCGGACGGGGTCTTCGCGCCGCTCACCGCCACCACGTACGGCAGCGGCGAGCTGCTGCGGGCGGCGCTCGACGCGGGCGCCCGCACGATCGTCTTCGGCGTCGGCGGCAGCGCCACGACCGACGGCGGCGCCGGAATGCTGAGCGCGCTCGGCGCGCGCTTCCTGCGCGGCGACGGCACGCCCGTCGCCGCGGGCGGCGGCCCGCTGGGCGAACTGGCCACGGCGGACCTGTCCGGACTGGACCCACGGCTCGCCGCGACGGAGGTCGTGCTCGCCAGCGACGTCGACAACCCGCTGACCGGGCCGAAGGGCGCGGCGGCGGTGTACGGGCCGCAGAAGGGCGCGAGCGAGGCCGATGTGGCGGCCCTGGACGCCGCCCTCGCCACGTACGTCCGCGTCCTGGAGCGGGCCGTGGGGGTGCGTGCCGCCGAGTACGCGGCCGCGCCGGGCGCCGGTGCCGCGGGCGGCATCGGCTTCGGCGCCCTGCTGGGCCTCGGCGCGGCGTTCCGCCCCGGGATCGACGTGATGCTCGACGTCCTGGGGTTCGCCGCCGCGCTGGAGGGGGCCGACCTGGTGATCACGGGGGAGGGCTCGCTGGACGAGCAGACCCTGCACGGCAAGGCCCCCGCGGGCGTCGCGGCGGCGGCGCGGGCGCGGGGCATCGACGTGGTCGCGGTCTGCGGCCGACTCGCCCTCTCCCCGGCCGCCCTGGGTGGCGCGGGGATCCGCCGCGCGTACGCCCTGACCGACTTGGAACCGGACCCCACCCGCTGCATCGCCGAGGCCGGCCCCCTCCTGGAGCGCGCCGCCGAACGCCTGGCGGCGGATTTCCTCGGCTGACGCCGCACTGTCCCCCGGACGCCGGGTGGGCGGGGGCGGCTTGTTCTCCACCCCGCCCCTTCCCGAAACCGGGGGCAAGCCCCCGGCCCCCCACCGGGGCTCCGCCCCGGGGCGCCCCCGGACCCGGACCCACGTGCGGCCTTCCTGGCCTGCCTTCGGTACATCTGCCGAATTCGGGTACGGGTACGGGTGCGTACCCGTACCCTGGTGGTCACGAGTGGAGGGAGCATCACCGTGTCCGATGCCAATGTCCGAATTCCCACCGAGGCACGAGATCGGCTGGCCGAGATAGCGGCTTCGGAAGGGCTTTCCCTGCGGGCGTATCTGGCCCGCCTCGCCGACACCCTGCTCACCCCCGCCGAGCGGGCAGAGCGCGCTGAGCAAGCTCGCGCCGTGCTACAGGGGTGGAACGGCTACAACCCCAGCGAAGCCGAGGTGGCCGATCTGGACGCCGAGCTGGACCGGCGTCTCGCCGAGGCGGACGCCCGGTGACCGAAGCTCTGCACGTCGTGCTGGACGACACGGCCATGGTGGCCGCCGGGCGCGGCAATGTCCTGCTCTCGCGGCTGATCCACCGTGCTCACGCCGAACCGGGCTGGTTCCTCTACGCCCCGGCCTGTGCCCTTGTGGAGGCGGACCGGGCCCGCCCTGGAACGGCGGAGCACATCGCCGCCCTGCCCAGCCTCACCGTCCTCGACCTCGACCTGCCCGCCGCCTTGGCGGTGGCCCGCGACGCCGGCGGCTGGGCGGCTGCCCACACCGCGTACGTGGCTCAGCCAACGCTTGAGCGCCCTGCCGGGGCGGTGGTCGCGACGGCTGCGGCGGACGGGTGGAAGGGGCAGCCGGTGCGCATCCTCGACGTCGGGGAGTAACGCCGGCCGCAACCCGGAAACGCCGTGGGCCCCGAGCGGGAAGCTCGGGGCCCACGGCGTTTCGCGTGTGGCTACGGCAGCTGCGCCGCCCTCGCCTCGCGGCGGTTGTCGCGGAAGGCGTTGACGCGGCGGGCGGTGGCGAAGAGGGGGATCACCGCGCCCATGACGACCTGGAGGGCGCACGCCGACTGGAGCAGGAGCTCACCGCCGGGGGCCTCGAAGGCCCAGGCGGCCAGAAGCGCCATGCTGGTCACGATCCAGCCGAGCATGGCCACGGCGAGGCGGCCGCGCGGCTTGGGGTACTCGACGCGGCTCACCATCAGCCACGCCACGCCGATGATCGCCAGCAGGGTCGGCACGAAGGGCAGGCCCAGCAGGACGACCGAGACGACGGTGAGCGCCCCGAAGGGGCTCGGCATGCCCTGGAAGACGCCGTCGCGCAGGGTGACGCAGGAGAATCTGGCCAATCGGAGGACGACCGCCAGAAGCACCACGATCGCGCCCACCACCGAGACCCGCTCGTAGGGACTGTCGGCGACCATGCCCCAGACGAGGACGAAGTACGCCGGGGCGAGCCCGAAGCTGATCAGGTCGGAGAGGTTGTCCAGCTCCGCGCCCATGGCCGAGCTGCGCAGCTTCCGCGCGACGAGCCCGTCGAAGAGATCGAAGACGGACGCCAGCAGCATGAGCATGACCGCCGAGGCGGCGCTGTGGCGGGTCATGCCGCCGTCCTCGCTGCCCGTGAGGTGCGGGATGAGGACGCCGGTGGTGGTGAAGTAGACCGCCAGGAAGCCGCACGTCGCGTTGCCCAGGGTCAGGGTGTCCGCTATCGACAGCCGGGTCGACAGCGGCATGTCGTCCGTCTCGTCGGCGGCGTCCACCTCGGCCTCGGGCACCCAGGGGGTGTCGGGATCAATCACGGTCAAGGCGAGTCACCCCCGCGGTGGTGGCCTGGCCGACCTCGACCGCGACGTCGACGCCCTCGGGAAGGTAGACGTCCACGCGCGAGCCGAAGCGGATGAGACCGATCCGCTCACCCTGTTCGACCTTGGTGCCCTGCGGCACGTACGGAACGATGCGGCGGGCGACGGCGCCCGCGATCTGGACCATCTCGATGTCGCCCAGCTCGGTGTCGAAGTGCCAGACGACCCGCTCGTTGTTCTCGCTTTCCTTGTTGAACGCGGGAACGAAGCCGCCCGGGATGTGCTCGACGGAGGTCACGGTGCCGGCCAGCGGAGCCCGGTTCACGTGCACGTTGAGCGGGCTCATGAAGATCGCGACGCGGGTGCGCCCGTCCTTCCACGGCATGATGCTCTGCACCACGCCGTCGGCCGGGGAGATGACGCGGCCCTGAGTGATCTCTCTCTCGGGGTCGCGGAAGAACCACAGCATGCCCGCCGCGAGCGCGGTGGCGGGCACGGCGACTGCCGCCCACCGTCCGGAGCGACGGGCGCGGGTGAGGCTGACCGCCGCCGTGGCGACGGTCGGGAGGAGCCACGGCGACGCTCCGCGCGCGAGGCGGACGCGGCCGCGTTGTGCAGAGGATTGGCTGTGGGGCATGGATGACCTTCGTAGCGGAGGATGCCGCGACGCAAGACTGGGGACGGCGGCTTTCCCGGATGGTATCGGTTGCGAGCGGTAACTGGGCAAGCGCCAGGGCCTGTCGGTGGCTTGTCAGTGGCCGAAGACCCATGGCGCGGTGTGACCTTCTTCTCTCGGATACCACCCCAAAAGGGACATCAGCCGTGGCTTCGGTAATCCTCCAGTAGTCGTCGTCCAATAATCATTTTCTGAATCTCAGCGGTGCCTTCGCCGATGAGAAGCATCGGTGCCTCACGGTAGAGGCGCTCGATCTCGTATTCCTTGGAGAAGCCGTACCCGCCGTGGATGCGGAAGGCGTCCTCCACGACCTCTTTGCAGTACTCGGACGCCAGGTACTTCGCCATTCCCGCTTCGAGGTCGTTGCGCGCACCCGCGTCCTTCTTGCGGGCCGCATTGACCATCATCGCATGAGCTGCCTCGACCTTTGTTCCCATTTCGGCCAGTTTGAACTGGATGGCCTGGTGCTGGGCGATCGGCTTACCGAAGGTATGCCGCTGCTGTGCGTACGCAACGCCCAGCTCGAATGCGCGCTGTGCCACGCCACAGCCGCGCGCGGCCACATTGACCCGGCCGACCTCCACTCCGTCCATCATTTGGTAAAAACCGCGGTTGGTCGTTCCGCCGAGCACCCGATCGGCCGGAATGCGTAGTCCGTCCATGATGAGCTCGGTGGTGTCGACCCCCTTGTAGCCCATCTTCTCGATCTTGCCGGGAATGGTCAGTCCGGGCCGGACCTCGCCGAAGCCGGGCTCCTTCTCGACCAGGAAGGTCGTCATGGACTTGTGCGGGGGGACGCCCTCCTGCTGGTCGCCGGTCCGGCACAGGACCGCCACCAGGGTGGACGTGCCGCCGTTGGTCAGCCACATCTTCTGGCCGGTCAGCACGTACTCGTCGCCGTCCGGCACCGCCTTGCTGGTGATCGCCGACACATCGGAGCCCAGCGCCGGCTCCGACATCGAGAAGGCGCCGCGGATCTCGCCGAGGGCCATCTTGGGCAGGAAATAGTCCTTCTGCTCCTGGGTGCCGTGCTGCTTCAGCATGTACGCCACGATGAAGTGCGTGTTGATGATGCCGGACACGCTCATCCAGCCGCGCGCGATCTCCTCCACGCACAGTGCGTACGTGAGCAGTGACTCGCCAAGGCCGCCGTATTCCTCGGGGATCATGAGCCCGAAGAGGCCCAGCTCCTTCAGGCCCTCGACGATCCGGGTGGGATATTCGTCGCGGTGCTCCAGCTCGGTGGCGACCGGCAGGATCTCCTTGTCGACAAACTCCCTGACCGTGGCGAGGATCTCCCGCTGGATGTCGGTCAGCCCCTCGGTCTGTGCCAGACGGCCCATATCACTGCCCTCCCAGCTCCGGGCGGCCCGGCTGCTCGCCGCCCCGCTCCTTGATGTACGCGGCGGTCGGCACCATCACCTTGCGCCGGAAGACGCACACGAGGGTGCCGTCCTGCTTGTAGCCCTTCGTCTCCACATACACGATTCCGCGGTCGGTTTTGGACTTCGACGGCGTCTTGTCCAGCACCTCGGTCTCGCCGTAGATGGTGTCGCCGTGGAACGTCGGCGCGACGTGCTTCAGCGACTCGACCTCCAGGTTGGCGATGGCCTTTCCGGAGACGTCCGGAACGGACATGCCGAGCAGCAGGGAGTAGATGTAGTTCCCGACGACGACGTTCTTGCCGAAATCGGTCGTCTTCTCGGCGTAGTTGCTGTCCATGTGCAGCGGGTGATGATTCATGGTGAGCAGACAGAAGAGATGGTCGTCGTACTCGGTGACCGTCTTCCCCGGCCAGTGCCGGTAGACGTCGCCCACCGCGAACTCTTCGTACGTGCGGCCGAACTGCATCGTGCTCATGCCTCCGGGGGCTCGAAGGTGGACGTGCGGGCCATCCCGGCCGCACGGCCCTTGCCCGCGATGACCAGCGCCATCTTGCGGCTGGCCTCGTCGATCATCTCGTCGCCCAGCATCGCCGAGCCCTTCATGCCGCCCGCCTCGGACGTGCAGTACTCGTACGCGTCCAGGATCAGCTCGGCGTGGTCGTAGTCCTCCTGCGACGGCGAGAAGACCTCGTTCGCCGCCTCCACCTGGCCCGGGTGCAGCACCCACTTGCCGTCGAAGCCGAGCGCCGCCGCGCGCCCGGCCACCTCGCGGTAGCCGTCCAGGTTCTTGATCTGGAGGTACGGGCCGTCGATGGCCTGGAGGTCATGGGTGCGGGCGGCCATCAGGATGCGCATCAGGATGTAGTGGTACGCGTCCGCCGGGTAGCCGGGCGGCTGCTCGCCCACGACCAGCGACTTCATGTTGATGGACGCCATGAAGTCGGCCGGGCCGAAGATGATGGTCTCCAGCCGGGGCGAGGCACCGGCGATGTCGTCGACGTTGACCAGGCCCTTGGCGTTCTCGATCTGCGCCTCGATGCCGATCCGCCCGACCTCGAAGCCCATCGTCTTCTCGATCTGGGTGAGCAGCAGGTCCAGCGCCTGCACCTGCTGGGCGTCCTGCACCTTGGGCAGCATGATGCAGTCCAGGTTGGGGCCCGCGCCCTCGACGACCGTGATGACGTCCCGGTACGTCCAGTGGGTGGTCCAGTCGTTGACCCGCACCGTCCGGGTCTTGCCGGTCCAGTCGCCCTCGTTCAGCGCCTTGACGATGGAGTGCCGGGCGTCCTCCTTGGCCAGCGGCGCGCACGCGTCCTCCAGGTCCAGGAACACCTGGTCGGCCGGGAGGCCCTGGGCCTTCTCCAGGAAGCGCGGATTGGAACCGGGCACGGCCAGGCAGGAGCGGCGCGGCCGCAGCACGCGGTCTGCGGGGGCGGGCGTGGTCATGCGGGAACCTCCAGTGCGGGAAGCGTGTTCGCGGAACGGATCTCGTCGACGATACGGCCGATGATCTCCGTGATACCGAAGTCCTTGGGGGTGAAGACGGCGGCGACACCCGCGGCGCGCAGTGCGGCGGCGTCCGCGGCCGGGATGATGCCGCCCACGATGACGGGAATGTCCTGCGCCCCGGCCAGCCGCAGCCGCTCCAGGACGTCGGGCACCAGCTCGGCGTGCGAGCCGGAGAGGATCGACAGGCCGACGCAGTGCACGTCCTCGTCGACGGCGGCCATGACGATCTGCTCAGGAGTGAGCCGGATCCCCTGGTAGATCACCTCGAACCCGGCGTCCCGGGCCCGTACGGCGATCTGCTCGGCGCCGTTGCTGTGTCCGTCCAGGCCGGGCTTGCCGACCAGCAGCCGCAGCCGCCCGCCGCCCAGCTCGGCCGCGGTCTTCTCGACCTTCTCCCGTACGGCGGCGAGCTGGCTCCCCGCCTCCGCGGTGACGGCCAGCGGCGCCCCGCCGACCCCGGTGGGGGCCCGGAACTCGCCGAACACATCGCGCAGCGCCCAGGCCCACTCGCCCGTGGTGACCCCGGCGCGGGCGCACTCCACCGTCGCGGTCATCAGGTTGTCGGTGCCCGCGGCGGCCTTGCGGAGCGCCGAGAGGGCGCTCTCGGCGCGGTGCGCGTCGCGCTGCTCGCGCCAGGCGTGCAGGGCGGAGACCACCCGGGCCTCGTTCGCCGGGTCCACCGTCATGATCGCGGTGTCCAGGTCGGCGGTGAGCGGATTGGGTTCGGTGGACTCGTAGCAGTTGACGCCGACGATCTTCTCCTCGCCCGCCTCGATCCGGGCCCGCCGCGCGGCGTGCGAGGCGACCAGCTGCGCCTTGAGGTAGCCGGACTCGACGGCGGCCATGGCCCCGCCCATCTCCTGGATGCGCTCGATCTCGGCCTCGGCCTCCCCGGTCAGCTCGCTGACCTCGGCCTCGATGACGCGGCTGCCCGCGAAGATGTCGTCGTACTCCAGCAGATCGCTCTCCTGCGCCAGCACCTGCTGGATGCGCAGCGACCACTGCTGGTCCCAGGGCCGGGGGAGCCCCAGCGCCTCGTTCCAGGCGGGGAGCTGGACGGCGCGGGCGCGGGCGTCCTTGGAGAGGGTGACGGCGAGCATCTCCAGCACGATGCGCTGGACGTTGTTCTCCGGCTGGGCCTCGGTCAGCCCGAGCGAGTTGACCTGGACGCCGTAGCGGAAGCGGCGGTGCTTGGGGTTCTCGATGCCGTACCGCTCCCGGGTGATGCGGTCCCAGATGCGGCCGAAGGCGCGCATCTTGCACATCTCCTCGATGAACCGGACGCCCGCGTTCACGAAGAAGGAGATCCGGGCCACCACATCGCCCTTGCGCTCCTCGGGCACCTGCCCGGAGTCGAAGACCGCGTCGAGGACGGCGATCGCCGTCGACATGGCGTACGCGATCTCCTGCACCGGGGTGGCCCCGGCCTCCTGGAGGTGGTAGCTACAGATGTTGATCGGGTTCCACCTGGGGATGTGGTGGACCGTGTACGCGATCATGTCGGTGGTCAGCCGCAGGCTGGGCCCCGGCGGGAAGACGTGCGTCCCGCGCGACAGGTACTCCTTGACGATGTCGTTCTGCGTCGTCCCCTGGAGCGCCGCCGGATCGGCGCCGTGCTCCTCCGCGACCACCTGGTACAGCGCCAGCAGCCACATGGCGGTGGCGTTGATGGTCATGGAGGTGTTCATCTGCTCCAGCGGGATGTCCTGGAACAGCCGCCGCATGTCGCCCAGATGGGAGACCGGGACCCCGACCCGGCCCACCTCGCCGCGGGCGAGGATGTGGTCCGGGTCGTAGCCGGTCTGGGTGGGCAGGTCGAAGGCGACCGAGAGACCGGTCTGGCCCTTGGCCAGGTTGCGCCGGTACAGCTCGTTGGACGCCTCGGCGGTGGAGTGCCCGGCGTACGTCCGCATGAGCCACGGGCGGTCCTTGGGGCGGGGTTCGCCACTCATCAGATGTCCCGGAAGCGATTGATGGCGTCGATGTGCTGGTCGCGCATCTCCTGGTCGCGCACGCCCATGCCCTCCTCGGGCGCCAGGCACAGCACGCCGACCTTGCCCTGGTGGAGGTTGCGGTGCACGTCGTACGCGGCCTGGCCGGTCTCGTCCAGGTGGTACGTCTTGGACAGCGTCGGGTGGATCTTGCCCTTGGCGATGAGGCGGTTGGCCTCCCACGCCTCGCGGTAGTTGGCGAAGTGCGAGCCGACGATCCGCTTCAGTGACATCCACAGGTAGCGGTTGTCGTACTCGTGGGTGTAGCCGGACGTCGAGGCGCAGGTGACGATCGTGCCGCCCTTGCGGGTGACGTACACGCTCGCGCCGAAGGTCTCCCGGCCCGGGTGCTCGAAGACGATGTCCGGGTCCTCGCCGCCGGTCAGTTCGCGGATCTTCTTGCCGAACCGCTTCCACTCGCGCGGGTCCTGGGTGCGCTCGTCCTTCCAGAAGCGGTAGTCCTCGGCGGTGCGGTCGATGATCGCCTTCGCCCCCATCTTCCGGCAGATCTCGGCCTTCTGCGGGGAGGAGACGACGCAGATCGGGTTCGCCCCGCCGGCCAGCGCGAACTGGGTGGCGTAACTGCCGAGTCCACCGCTCGCGCCCCAGATCAGGACGTTGTCGCCCTGCTTCATCCCGGCGCCGTTGCCGGAGACGAGCTGCCGGTACGCGGTCGAGTTGACCAGGCCCGGCGCGGCCGCCTCCTCCCAGCTGAGGTGGGCGGGCTTGGGCATGAGCTGGTTGGTCTTGACGAGGGCGATCTCGGCGAGCCCGCCGAAGTTGGTCTCGAAGCCCCAGATGCGCTGCTCGGGGTCGAGCATGGTGTCGTTGTGGCCGTCGGCGCTCTCCAGCTCGACCGACAGGCAGTGCGCGACGACCTCGGCGCCCGGCTGCCAGGCGTTCACGCCGGGGCCGGTGCGCAGCACGACGCCCGCGAGGTCGGAGCCGATGATGTGGTACGGCAGGTCATGGCGCTTGGCGAGCGGGGACAGCTTGCCGTACCGCTCCAGGAAGCCGAAGGTGGGCAGCGGCTCGAAGATCGAGGTCCACACGGAGTTGTAGTTGACCGAGCTGGCCATGACGGCCACCAGGGCCTCGCCGGGGCCGAGTTCGGGCACCGGGACCTCGTCCACGTGCAGCGACTTACGGGGGTCCTTCTCCTTGGTGGTGAGGCCGGCGAACATCTCGGCCTCGTCCTTGCGCACGGTCACCGCGCGGTACGACTCGGGGACGCGCAGGGCGGCGAAGTCCTGGGGGCTGGTGTCCGACGCCAGGATCGCGTCAAGTATCTCGTTCATCGGTGCCTCCGGCGAAGCGTCCACGAGGGGACGCCTGAGGGAACGCTGGGCTCGTGACGGGGGTGAAAGCTGCTGGCTGGCTGCTGCTGTGCCGTCGGTTCGGCGGAGGTTCTTCGGCCGTGGGGCGCGGGTGAGCGCCGTGGGCCCGCCTGGTGACGCAGGCGGTGTCCGGGCGCGCAAGGCGGCTTGCGGGGACAGCCGACGCGCGAGGTGTGCAGCGCGCCGGCCGCCCGGACACCTTCACCGTATGGCACGGTGTGCCACCTCGCAAGACACTGAGTGCCAACAATTTCTCTCAGTTGTCATCTCGGCTGCACGCATGAGCAAGAAACGGCCGCCCTGGGAGGGGCGGCCGTTGCGGGTGGTGTTCGGTTGTGTGGTTTTGGTGATTTAGCTCTTCTTCTCCAGGGTCAGTGCGAAGACGTGGGCGCGTGCGGTGCCCGAGGCGGGTGCGGTCAGGGTGATCGAGGACAGCTCCTTGGCCGGGTCCAGGGCCACCGTCTGGTGGAAGATCGCCGCCTTGGTGCCCACCGGTCCGCCGCGGGCGTGGATCTGGCTGGTCCGCACCGCCTCGGTCTCCCCGTACGCCGGACCCGACAGCCACGCCGTCAGCCGGATGTCCGCCTTCGCGGTCGAGCCGTCCGCGTACGTGGCCACCGCCGGGATCGTCACGTTCCCGGTGTCGCCCGCGCCCAGCACATGGAGCTTCGCGTAGCCGCCCGCCGGAACGTCGATCTCCTGGCCCGCCGCGATCACGTTGTTGTGGGAGCCCTCGCTGCCGTTGGTGAACGCGAACGTGATCCCGTCGTCCTCGGTCTGCCCGGTCTGCGGGAGCTGCGCCATCGGGTACGTGCGCCCCGTACCGTCGAAGTCCCCGTCGCCGTAGTACATCTCGGTGGTGATGGCGTCGTTGTCGAAGACCCCCACCAGGTCCACCTGGATGCCCTGGCCCGTCTGCGGCAGCTCCGGCAGCCCCCACCGGTCGGCGGGCTCGGTCACCTTCACCGGGGCGATCCGGAAGTCCGGGCGCGGCCCCGCGGCCGGGTACACCACCGCCTCCTCGTCCCGGCCCAGGTCGATCTCGATCACGCCGTCTCCGAGGTCGCGCCACTTCGGGGCCGGGCCGCGCACCCCGGCGACCCTGATCCGCCCGGTCAGCGAGTGCCGCACCCGGCACGGCTCCCCGGCCAGGCTCCGCACCCGCACCCAACACGTCCTGCCGCCCGTGCGCACTCCGCTGACCAGGAACGCGCCCTCGGTGCGGAAGTCGTGCAGCGCCACGTCCTTCCACTCACCCGGCACCCCGGGGAAGAAGCGGATGATCCCGCCCCAGCTCTGGCAGAGCATGTCGTGCATGGCCTGCGCGCCCGACAGCGGGGTCTCGATCACCGGACCCGCCTCGTAGTAGTGCGTATTGGGCTGGATGAAGCGCGCCACCAGCTCGCGCAGATACGTCAGCGCGTCGTCGCCCCGCCCCATCTGGGTCGAGATCGAGGCCGCGCCGGAGAAGCTGTAGCCGCGCAGGGCGCCCTCGAAGCCGATCCAGTGCTCCAGCGAGCGGGTGATCAGGTCGCGGTTCTCCTTCTGGTCCCAGTTGACCAGGTAGAGCGGGTAGACGGAGAGCATGTGCGAGTAGTGGCGGTGCGACTTGGCGAACGGGACGCCGGTGCCGACCATGAAGCCGTTCTCGTCCACCGGGTACGGGACGAGCTTGTCCAGCACCTCTCGCCACTTGGGCGCCAGCGGATCGTCTTGGCCCAGCAGTTCGGCCGATTCCAGCAGCGTCCGGCACGACCAGCGCAGCAGCGCCAGGTCGTAGTTGCAGTCCGGGGCCGGGCCGTACTCGGGCGAGAAGGTCTTGGGCAGGTGCAGCTTGCCGTCCGGGCCCTCGGTGAGGAAGTGCAGGTAGTAGTTGGTGGAGCGGCGCAGCAGCGGATAGAGCACGTCCTCCAGCAGGCCCCGGTCCATCGAATGCCGGTAGTGGAGCCACACGTTGTGCAGCGCCCAGGGGAGGTTGCCGACCTCCGCCTGGTCGCCGACGCCCGGGACCGGCACCGTGCCGTTGTCCTCGCACTGTGCGTCGGTGGAGCGGCGCAGCGCGGCCGAGTCGGCACGGTACTCCGGTTTGAGGGCGCTGATCAGGACGTCGGTGTTCTCGGCGAGGGTGCGCGGAATCGCGTCCAGCTCCAGGTGGTTGGAGCCCAGCACCGGCCAGTACTCCAGCTGGACGTTGAGGTTCCACCACACCCCCGGCCAGGGGGTCGGCTCCACCCAGGGGCCGGTGGTGGCCATCACGGGGGCGTGCTCCCGGGCCGCGCACGCGAGCTTGTAGAGCTGGATCCAGTAGAAGCTCTGGAGCATCGCGTCCGGGACCGACAGGAAGCTCTTGCGGTAGAACCGGTGCCACCAGTCGCGGTGCGGGCGCAGCAGGCTGGAGACCGGCAGCGCGGACGCCTTGCGGACCGTCGTGACGGCCCGGCCCTCGGCGTCCAGGCCCGGGTACGAGTGCGCCACGCACAGGTAGTACGTACGCTCCCGGCCCTTTCCGCGCTCCTTGTACGCGGTCACCGTCTGCCCGCCCGCCACCATGGACTGCACGGTGATGCCGAGCCCGCCCTCGGTGCGGCTGACCGGCTTCGGGTTGGGCTCGAATCCCTTCGGCGGGTCCTCGCGGACGATGCGCGGGCTGACGGCGGGGGAGGGGCGGAACTCCCAGCGGAACCCCTCCTCGCCCGCGCTCGCCTCGACGGTCGCCAGCAGCATCGTCCGGTCGTTGTGGACCAGCGCGCGGAGGGTGAGACGGCCCTTGTCGGTGGTGATCGTGCCGCGCACCTCGGCGTCCCACAGGTCGAGCCGCAGATCGACGCCGGTGATCTTCCCGACCGGGCGCAGCAGCAGATTGCCGACCGGTAACCGCGCCACGCCCCAGTCGCTGCCGCCCTGGGTGGGGCGGTGGTCCTGGACCTCCCCGTGGTGGACGGTGAAGCGCAGGGCGTTCTCGCCGGGCTCCTGGTAGACCATCGAGCCGAGCAGGCCGTTGCCCAGGAACGGGCCCTCGTACCACGTGCGCGGCATCCGCTTCCAGACCAGGTCCTGCCCGGAGAGAAAGCGCTGCCATTCCGAGTCCGTCCGCATGCCGCTCAGGACCACGGAAGGCCCGCTTCCGGCCGCCTCCGCTTCCGGTGCGGGGAGGGCCACCCCTGCCGTCGACCCCGCGGCCGCGCCGGCGGCCACCCGGCCCAGGAAACCGCGTCTGCTCACTGCCATCGTCGATCAGCTCCGTCCGAGAAGACGTCGAGATTGGTCCGATGATTTGGCTAGACGGGAGCGTAGGAAGCGACTAATGATGCGTCAAGGCACCGGATAGATCTGATGTATTGCTCTGCCGTCACGCCGTCATATCGCCACATGTCCCGCGGGAGGGAACGATGCGCGTCATTCGGTCCAGGGTCACCAGAGCCGCGGCGGGCATCGCCTGCACGGCGGCCGCCCTCGTACCACTCCACGCCGAAGCCGCAGGTCAGGCGGATGGATCGGAGGGGCGCAGCTGGCGGCTCACCGGGCAGGGCCAGGTCAGCGGGCAGCTCGGTCTCACCCGCGACGGCGGCCTCACCCTCACCGCCCGGCACGGCTCCACCACCGTCCTGCAACCCTCCGCGCTCGGCATCCGCACCGCCGACACCGACTACGGAAAGGGCTTGCGGTTCGCGGGGCGCAGCGACCGCGCCATCCACGAGACGTACACGACCACCACCGGCCGCCGGACCCGGCACACCTCCGATGCCTCCGAGTCGACCTTCACCTTCCGCAAGGACGGACGCACGCTGAAGGTGATCGTCCGCGTCTCGGCCGACGGACTGGCGTACCGCTACGCCCTGCCGGGCAAGGACACCGTCACCGTGCTCGGCGAGGACTCGGAGTTCGCCGTGCCGCCGACCGCCGATTCGTATCTGCTGCCGTACGACAACGGGCGCTCGGACTACGAGTCCGTCCACGACCGCGGGAGCGTCGCCGACGCCGAGGCGGGCGACTACGGCTACCCGTCGCTGTTCCACATCGGCAAGAGCTGGATGCTGGTCGAGGAAGCCGACCTCAACAGCTCCTACGGCGGCTCCCGGCTCACCCTCGACGCCGCCACCGACCGCTTCCGCCTCACCCTCCCCGACCCCGCCGAGGTCAGCAGCCCCGGACTCACCACCCCGTGGCGCACCCTGGTCATCGGCGACCTCGCCACCGTCACCGAAAGCGACCTGCCCACCGACCTCGCCGCCCCGTCGAAGGTCGCCGACACCTCATGGATCAAGCCGGGCAAGGCGGCCTGGTCCTGGTGGTCGGACGGCAGCAGCCCGGCCGGCCTCGCCGCCCAGAAGAAGTTCGTCGACTTCGCCGCCCGGGAGGGCTGGGAGTACGTCCTGGTCGACTCCGGCTGGAGCAACGACTGGATGCCCGAACTGACGGCGTACGCGAAGGAGAAGGGCGTCGGCATCTGGGCCTGGGTGCGCTGGCAGACCATCGACCAGCAGAGCGAACGGGACCGGCTGTTCGCGCAGTACACGTCCTGGGGCGTCGTCGGGCTCAAGGTCGACTTCCTGGAGTCCGACGGGCAGGACCGGATGCGGTGGTACGACGCCGTGTTCAAGGACAGCGCCAAGCACCGGCTGATGCTGAACTTCCACGGCGCGACGATTCCGCGCGGGCAGGAGCGGACCTGGCCGCAGATGATGAGCGTCGAGGCGGTCAAGGGCGCCGAGGGCACCCGCCCCAAGCCGGGCCGCGAGCCCTTCCCGGCCGCCCACTACACGACGCTGCCGTTCACCCGGAACCTCATCGGGCCCATGGACTTCACCCCCGTGACCTTCACCGGGGTGCGGCCCAATAGCGACGCCGCCGAGCTGGCGCTGTCCGTGGTGTACGAGTCGGGGGTGCAGCACTTCGCCGACAGCGTCGAGTCGTACGCGGCGCACCCGGAGGCGCTGAAGTTCCTGGACCAGGTGCCCACGGTGTGGGACGACACCCAGCTCGTCGACGGCGACCCGGGCGACCGCGCGGTCCTCGCCCGCCGCTCCGGCGACGACTGGTACCTGGGCGCGATCACCTCGGGCGAGGCCCGCACCCTGGACGAGCCGCTGACGTTCCTGGGCCGCGGGACGTGGCGGGCCGAGCTGTACAAGGACGGCCCGGACGGCAAGATCGTCACCGAAACCCGCGAGGTCACGGCATCGTCCCGCCTCTCGGTGCCCGTCCCGAAGAACGGCGGCTACGCGGCCCGCTTCACCCCGGCGAACTAGGGGCCTTTTGTTCCCCACCCCACCCCGCCCCTCCCCGAACCCAGGGGCTGCGCCCCCGGACCCCCGCTGCGGTGGCTGCGCCCCTGGGCACCGACTTCGGGGCTGCGCCCCCGACCCCCCGTCCCAGGGGCTGCGCCCTTGGGCCCGGCTGAGGGACCGGTCCGGATCCGCGGGCTGCGCGCTTGGCTCCGGCTGAGGGCTCGGCCCGGTCGGCGGATTCGGGGCTGAGCCTCTGAGCTCCGGGCCAGGGCTGCGTCCGGGCTCCGCGCGCCCTCCGGGCGTGGGTTCTCAAGCGCCGGACGGGCTGGAAATCCAGCCCGTCCGGCGCTTGAGGACCGGGGTCCGGGGCGGAGCCCCGGGGTGGGGAGGGGCGGGGTGGGGGACTTGCCGCTCCGCCGGAGCTACCGCTTCAGGGCTCGTTCGATCGTCCGCATGACCTCGCCCAGCGGGGCGTCCGTGCGGGCCACCATCACCATCACGTCCTCCTCCTCGGACGGTGTGGACACGCTCACCGCGGGGCGGCCCGCGCCGATGCCCGTGCCGAAGGTTTCGCGCACGATGGCGAAGGCGTGGTCCAGCTGGGCCTCGACGTCGCCCTCGCCCCGAGCCCGCAGCCAGCGGCGCAGTACGTGGTTGTGGGCCGTGACCACGGCGGAGGCGGCGACCTCGGCCAGCAGGGGGTCGTCGTCGCCGTCGTGGTGGGCGCCCTCGTCGAAGTGGCCCAGGAGGTAGCGGGTGAACAGCCGCTCGTAGCGGGCCACCGAGGCGATCTCGCGCTCGCGCAGGGCGGGGACCTCACGGGTCAGCCGGTAGCGCTCGACGGAGACCGCCGGGGAGGCCGCGTACATGCGCATGACCTCCTTGATGCCCCGGCACACCGTGTCCAGCGGGTTCTCATGGGCCGGTGCCGCGTCCAGCACCGCGGCGGCCCGCACCAGCGTGTCGTCGTGGTCCGGGAAGATCGCCTCTTCCTTGGACCGGAAATGGCGGAAAAAGGTGCGTCGGGCCACGCCCGCTCTGGCCGCGATCTCGTCGACCGTGGTCGCCTCGTACCCCTGTGTCGCGAACAACTCCATGGCGGCTGCCGCGAGTTTGCGGCGCATGGTCAAGCGCTGGGCGGCGGCGCGGCGACTGCCGGCCGTCTCTCCGCCGTCGGAGGAATTCGAGCGGTTACGCTGCGTACGAGTGGCCTTTACGGGCTGGGACATGTGGGGAACGTAACACGCTTGTGAGTGCTGGTGCGGGGGCGGACCGAAGGACGGTTCCAGCAGTCCGCCCCAGCCCAGCGGATGCTCAGGCCTTCGCATACTCGCGGAAGCCGCGCCCCGTCTTGCGGCCCAGGCAGCCCGCCGCGACGAGGTGTTCCAGCAGCGGCGCGGGCGCCAGGCCCGGGTCGCGGAAGGCGCGGTGCAGGACCTTCTCGATGGCCAGCGAGACGTCCAGCCCGACCACGTCCAGCAGCTCGAAGGGGCCCATCGGATAGCCGCCGCCGAGCTTCATCGCGGCGTCGATGTCATCGGGCGACGCGTAGTGCTCCTGGACCATCTTCACCGCGTTGTTCAGATACGGGAACAGCAGGGCGTTGACGATGAACCCGGCCCGGTCGCCGCAGTCCACGGGGTGCTTGCCGACCTCCCGGCACACGGTGTGCACGGTGGCCCGCGCCTCGTCCGAGGTCAGCACGGTGCGCACCACCTCGACCAGCTTCATCGCGGGGGCCGGGTTGAAGAAGTGCATGCCGATCACGTCCTGCGGGCGCGACGTGGCGCGGGCGCACGCGATGACCGGCAGCGAGGAGGTGGTGGTGGCGAGCACCGCGCCCGGCTTGCAGACCTTGTCGAGCACGGTGAACAGCTCCTGCTTGACGGCCAGGTCCTCGGCCACCGCCTCCACCACGAGGTCCGCGTCCGCGAACGCGTCGAGGGAGTCGGCCGGGGTGATCCGGGCCAGCGCCCGCTCCCGCACCTTCTCCGTCATCCGCCCCTTGGTCACCGATCGCGCCAGCGACTTGGCGATACGGGCCTTCGCCGTCTCCGCCTTCTCCTGGGTACGGGCGGCCAGCACCACCTCGTGGCCCGCCTTGGCGAAGACCTCGGCGATACCGCTGGCCATCGTGCCCGAGCCCGCGACGCCGACCGTGCGCACCGGACGGCCCAGGTCCGGGGACGGCGCCTGCGGGGCCGCGCCGTCCGGGACGGCGGTGCCGCTGCCGGGTGCCTCGTACGTATAGAAGCCGCGGCCCGCCTTGCGGCCGGTGAGCCCGGCCTCGGCCAGCTGGCCCAGGATCGGCGCGGGCGCGTGCAGCCGGTCGCCGGAGGCCGCGTACATGGCCTCCAGGACGGTACGGGCCGTATCGATCCCGATCAGGTCCAGCAGCGCCAGCGGGCCCATCGGCAGCCCGCAGCCGAGCTTCATCGCGGCGTCGATGTCCTCGCGGGCCGCGTACCGCGACTCGTACATCGCCGCGGCCTGGTTGAGGTAGCCGAACAGCAGCCCGTCGGCGATGAATCCGGGCCGGTCGCCGAGCGCGACCGGCTCCTTGCCGAGATCGCGGGCGAGCGCGGTGACCGCGTCGACGGCGGCGGGCGCCGTCAGCACGCTGGAGACGATCTCCACCAGCTTCATGGCGGGCGCCGGATTGAAGAAGTGCAGCCCCAGGACGCGTTCGGGGTGGGCGGATTCGGCCGCCAGCCGGGTCACCGACAGGGCGTTGGTGCCGGTCGCCAGGATGGTGTCGGGCCGGACGACGGCGTCGAGGGCGGCGAAGACGTCGCGCTTGATGCCGTAGTCCTCGGGCACCACCTCGACCACCAGGTCCGCGTCCGCCGCGGCCGAGACCTCCGTCGAGATGCGGAAGCGGTCGAGCGCGGCCGTCCGCTCGCGCTCGGTCATCCGCCCGCGGCCCACCGCCCGGGCGGTGGCCACCTCCAGTGCGGTGACCGCCCGGCGGCAGGCGCTCTCGCTGATGTCGATGCCGATCACCCGACGCCCCGCACGGGCCAGGATTTCGGCGATGCCGGTGCCCATCGTGCCGAGCCCGACGACCGCAACAGTAGTGAGCGGGGCCCGGGAGGGGGAGAGATCAGAGGAGGACGTGGTGCTGACGCCGGTCTGTGGGAGACGGTCCATCGCGGACTCCAGAGGGTGTTCCCCGGAAGACGGGGATGAAGTGACGACTGGGACGATCGAGGGGAGCCTTCGGTGAAGAGCGGAGGAACGGCACCGCGATGCGGGCAATCCGGACGGGCGTCCGGCGCCTGCCGCGGGATCTCCTCCGGCTGTGACGAAAACTCCGACGGAAGGGCTTGCACGCTCCCTGGCGGACAGCGCCGCACGGAGGAAACTGCCCGTGGGAGACACACGGCGGGCCCTGTCCCGGGGCCATGCCGCAACTCTGCTGAAACTGCCGAACCGACGTCACACAAGGCGGCTGCGTCACCAGGCCGCCCGAGCAGGGGTGCTGCTCGTGTCGCCATATTAACTCGCGGGTAACCAAGACGCCAGAGCCGACTGTGAGTCCTGCGCGATGGCGCGGATCACCGGGGAGGGGAGACCTCGACATGGACGACGAATTCCGGACGCTGACGGAGCGGGTACGGGCCTCGCTCACATCACAACAGGAGACCGCGGCACACGCCTCGCTGCTCGCGCTCGTACGCCAGGGCACCCCCGCCGCGCGCGAACAGCTCGCCCGCATCCTCGTCGCGCCGGAGCAGCCGCTGTGGGCCCGCGAAACCGCCGCCTTCGTGCTGGGCAGCGCGGGCGACCGGCGGGCCTTCGAAACGCTCGTCCTGCTCCTCAACTACCGCGAGCCCGCGCGCTGCGCGACCGCCGCCCGGGTGCTGGCCCGGCTCGGCGACCCGCGCACCGCCCGCGCCGCCGCCGCCCTCGCCACCAACCCGCTGCGCACCGCGTACTCCCTGCACCCCATCCGGCTCCTCGTCGAACTCCGCGCCCCCGAATCCGTACCGGCCCTGGTCGCCGCCCTGGAACGGCAGTTGGCCGCCCGCGACCGGCACTGGGCCATCGCGCGCGCCTGCGTCGAGGGGCTGGGCGCGATCGGCGACGAACGCGCCATCCCCGCCCTGAAGGCGGCGGGCGAGCACATACGGCTCAGCGCCGCGGCCGCCGCCGCCCTGGCCCGCATCAGCGTCGGCGGCTCCCTGGACCCGGACACCCCCGCCCCGCCCGCCCCCCGATCCGGCCGGGCGGGCACGGGCCGCGCGGGCGTGCGGTGACGGGTGCGGCGGTTCCGGACGTGCGCTACGCCGCCGGCAGCCGCAGGGCGTAGCGCACTTCCGGCACCGCCGCACCGTCCACCCTGTACGTCTCCGCGCCCCCGTCCGTCACGAAGCCGGCCCGTTCGTAGAAGCGGCGGGCCCGTCCGTTCCCTTCCAGCACCCACAGCCGCAGATGCGGGAAGCCGCGCTCGGCGACCCGGTGGCGCGTCTCGTCGAGGAGGGCGCGGCCGATGCCCGTGCCCAGGAGCGAAGGGTGTACGTAGAGGGCGTACAGCTCGGCGTCCCCGGCCGGCAGATCGCGGTCCCGGTACGGGCCGAAGCACGACCAGCCGACCACCTCGCCGGTGCCGTCCTCCGCCACCAGGTTGACCACGTCGCCGAGTCCGCGGGAGAAGAACTCCCTCCGTCGCTCGGCGTCCTCCTCGACGCTCAGGCCGTCCAGATACGTCTGCGGCATCAGTCCCGTGTACGCCTTCTGCCACCCCCGCACCCGCACCGCCGCCACGGCGTCGATGTCGGACTCGGTCATCTCCCTTACCAGCACCCCGTTCATATGCCTCCACCGTAGGTGGCGTGGCCCGGACACCGGTGGAAGGGTCACAGCAGCGACAGCTGGGCGGGGCCCGGGGAATCGGCGGGACCGGGCGCAGGGTCGGGGACGGCGCGGTGGGCCCCGGGCTCGTACGGGCCGATGCCGTACTCGGCGGCGAGGTCGTGCACCATGCCGGTGATCCGCCGCTGGTACCACTTCGGTGCGTACGAGCCGCCGTCGTAGAGGGCGTCGTAGCGCTTCAGCAGCCGCGGGTGGTGCCCGGTGAGCCAGGCCGTGAACCATTCGCGGGCGCCGGGGCGCAGATGCAGCACGAGCGGGGTCACGGAGGTCGCCCCGGCTTCGGCGATGGCGCGGACGGTCGCGCGCAGCTGCTCGGGGGAGTCGCCGAGGAAGGGGATCACCGGGGCCATCAGCACCCCGCAGGGGACGCCGTGCCCGGACAGGGTCCGTACGGCGTCGAGGCGCCGCTCGGGGGAGGGGGTGCCGGGTTCGACGCTGCGCCACAGCGCGCTGTCGGTGAAGCCGACGGAGACCGAGACGCCGACGTCGGTGACGCGGGCCGCGCGGCGCAGCAGCTCCAGGTCGCGCAGGATCAGGGTGCCCTTGGTGAGGATGGAGAAGGGGTTGGCGCGCTCGACGAGCGCGCCGAGGATGCCGGGCATGAGCTGATAGCGGCCCTCGGCGCGCTGGTAGCAGTCCACGTTGGTGCCCATGGCGATGTGCTCGCCGCGCCAGCGCGGCGCGGCCAGCTCGCGCCGCAGCAGCTCCGGGGCGTTGACCTTGACCACGACCTGGGTGTCGAAGTCGCGCCCGGTGTCGAGGTCGAGATAGCTGTGCGTCTTGCGCGCGAAGCAGTAGACGCAGGTACTGCGTCTCCCGCGGCGTCTTCTCGTGCCTGACGCGGGACGCTTGAGGCAGGGTCGTTTCGAAGTCCTGTTTGCGGGTGATCGTGCAGGTCAGGCGATGCCGCGTAGGTCGAGCGGCCTGTTGAAGGGGTCGTGGCCGCCGAGGTCCGGGCTCTGGGCCTGAGCTGGGGGTGCTTCACGTCGAGCTGCGGCTGACGGCGAGCGGTCCCCGCGTGATCGAGGTCAACGGCCGGCCGCCGGCGACTCGCGGGCCGTACCGTCGCACGACGCAGGGGGTTCCGGGATGGTCGCCGGCTAAGGAATCACCACCGCGCACGCGGCAGGCGTCGGCGAGCTGCCAGGTCCGCCCCCGGTCCGCCTGGATCAGCACCAGTTGCTCTGAGCCTCGCTCTCGCCCGGGAGCACGATGGATCATCCTGGCGTACCAGCCCGGTGACTCTCAGCCGCATCCTTAATCCTGCAGGTCACAGCCTACGGATGAGGTTTTCGGCACCCACAACGGCCCCGGTTGATGAGCGAGCGGTGTTCACGGCCGTCGTGTACGTGCTGACCAGCGGCTGCGCCTGGCGGCATCTACCGGAGTCGTTCGGTGTCTCGCCGGCGACCGCACATCGCCGGTTCGCCGCATGGACCGAGGCTGGGCTGTGGCGTCGCCTGCACCGGGCTGTCCTGGACGAGCTCGGAGCTCGCGGTGAGGTGGACTGGGCCTCGGCGATCGTGGATGCGGCCTCGGTTCGTGCGAAAAAAGGGGATCACTGACCGGGCGCAATCCGGTCGACCGGGGCAAGAAGGGCAGCAAACTGCACGTCCTGTCCGACGCGCAAGGCTTACCTCTCGCCCTCGGCGTCTCCGGCGCCAACGTCCACGACAGCCAGGCACTCCTTCCGCTGATCGTGGGCATACCCGCTATCCGCTCCCGCCGTGGACCGCGACGCCGCCGCCCGGGAAGGCTCCGCGCCGACAAGGCCTACCACTCCACCGATCGACTCTCGTGGCTGCGCGGCCGCGGCATAGTCCCACGCATCGCCCGACCCGGCATTGAGTCCAGCGAGCGCCTCAGCCGACACCGCTGGAAGATCGAGCGGTCGATCTCCTGGCTCTTCGGCTACCGTCGCCTGACCGTGCGATACGAGCGAAAAGGGAACCACTTCCTCGCCTTCCTCGGGCTCGCGGCAGCCCTGACCTGCTACAAGAAGCTCGCCAAACTCACCACGTGAGACAAGCTCTAAGTCCGCGCACTTGGGGAAGTGCTGGGATCACATCCACTGGGGAAGTCCGCCTCAACCCGGGTGGATCGCTCAGGGAGAGAGGTCGAGCACCCGGACGTTGGCCCCGTCCCAGGCCTTGGGTTGGACGGTGGCGACGCGTGCCCCATCCAGGCGCTCGGGGCCGGGCATGGCCACATGGTGGGTGTGGCACCAGCCAAGGGACCGCTCGTGGCCCGAGGCGGCCAAGACGGCGGCGAGATCGAGCGGATGAAAAACCACCTGGTCGAGCATGCCGAGGTGGCCGGCGAGTCCGGTGCGTACCCGGTCCGCTTCGGCGAGTGCGGCCAGCGCGACGTGGACGCGCCAGGCCCCGGTCTCGGCGGCCTGGTACAGAAGGCGGGAGGCCAGGACGTTGCCTGAGCCCAGGGCGAGCAGCGCGCTGTCGTCGAGGACTGCATCGACAGGGGCGACAGGGTTCATGCGGCGCTGCTGAGCCGGCGCGTGAGCTCATCGTCCGCTGCGCGGTCCTGCTCGGGATCCGGGGCGTAGCCGGAGAGCGCGTGCAGGACTTCGAGGGTCTTGGCGACCTGCTCGTCCCGTTCGCTCTGTGTAAGGGTGTGGGTGGCGAATTCGCCGACGAGCCCCGCGATCGTGGTGTCCTTCTCGGCGGCCAGGATCGCCAGCCGGTCACGGATGCTGCTCTCGACCTTGATCGTTGTGTGTGTCATGCCTGACAGAATACATCGGGTATACCCACCCGGGAGGCGATTGAGGTAGCTGTTTGCGCCTCCTCGGTCAGGGCGTACAAGACCAGGCACTGCCACTCGCCCATCCAGTCCTCATGCTGATTGCCTAGGCTCTGAGCGCGGGCGAGGTAGTGGCCTTCCCCTCGTAGCGTTGAGGCTGTGACTGCAGGGGAAGTTGAGAGTCATGGCGGAGAAGCGACAGTCGTACGATGCCGAGTTCCGTGAAGGGGCGGTGCCGTGGTCCCTTCTGTTGCCGCGGACGACGGCGGGCAACTGGTCGTACGGCTGCCAGGTGGGCAGCACTCGGTAGCCGTCGCCTTCGCCAACGCGGTCGACGTGGAGGTCGAGGGCGGCGGGAGGTCGATGTCGGCGTTGCGCGCCAGCACCAGCCCGAGGACGAGCTGTCCCTGCGGGCCAGTCTCCTGCAGGGACAGCTAACGCTGGGCGGTGGCCCCGCTCAGGCCAGCGCGGACCACCTTGAGGTCGAGGGTGCGGATGGCCGCGAGGGCGGGAGCGATCTCCAAAGAGACGCGTTCGGATTCGAGCTCCGTCGGCATCTCGTCCTGTCCCAGGAGCCACCTCAACTCCAGAAGCACCGGCCCGAGCAGATCAGGCGGCAGGTCCACCGCCAGGAACAGGTTGTAGTAGTCACTCACTACACGGACCCTATTCCCGCCCGCAGACACCATCGGACGGCCGGCCCTGCGGAGCCCAGCGCTGGCCCGGCTACTGCTGGTCGCTGCGCGCCGGGGGCCGGATAACCTGCACGTTCGAGACGCCGCCCTGATTCACGCAGTCTTGAGCGAGGTCGGAACGTGCCAGTGGTAGTCCAATGGGGGCTCCACCGCGTTCACAGTGGTCTCAACAGGCGTGTAGCGATACAGCGGGGTCGAGACGCCGTCATAGGTACGCCCGAAATTATCCGTAGTGAGGGTCGTGAGCGGTTCCTGGCCAGCCCATTCGATGGCGGCGGGCTGGGCGTCGCATGCCGGCCCGCTCGCAGCCGGACCGCGCCCGTACTGGCCGGGCTGCGGGGCGGTCGGCAACGGGGACGAGTGGCGTCGAGCCGACTGCGGGCGGGGACAAGCCCTGAGCAGCGGCAGGCCCTGGGGGCCGAGCAGCTGCCCGGCGGCCTACATCGGGAGGCCGCGCTGCACCGCCACAGGCTCCCGGCGAGAGTCGCCCCAACACCCACCGATGACGGGGAAAGGAGCGCCAGACTGTCCGCTATGGACACTTCCTCAGCCCACCAGGACCGTGAAGAAGCAGAGCGGCTGAGCACCGCCGTGGGGGTCCTCGCCGACTTCCTGAGCCGACAGCCGCTCACCCAGGCCCTGGCCTCGCTGGAGCACCAATTGGAGGGCGCCGACGGGATGAATGTCATACGGGTCGCCGAGGACGGCCACGTCGTGCCGGAGTTGCTTGCCTCAGCGCTCACGGTCCGCGAGAGCCTGGGCCGGATCAACGACTTGATCCACGCCTGCGGCATCCTCCTCGTACTGCCCCACATTCTCGGGGATGAAGAACGCATCACTGTCCGCCCCTCCCTCGGCGCCGGCAACGACCCGAGCCGCCCGTACGACCTGGAGACAGACCAGCGCATCGCGGAGTTCAAGCTTGCTCGTTGGCGCGGCGCGGACGCCATGCGCAAGCGCCAGACCTTCAAGGACCTCGTGATGCTCGCCGCCGACACCTCCGGCCGCCCGGCAGAGCTGTTCGTGATCGGCCCCGAGCCCCGCCGCTTCCTGACCACCAGCACTTCAACCGCGGCCTGGGCTCTGGACCGCACCCCAGGGGCACTGCGGACCTTCACCACCGTCTTCGGCACACCGAGCATGTCCGTTGCCCAGTTCACCGCGACCCATGCCGCCCACGTTCAGATCACCGATCTGCGGGATCTTCTCCCCGCGTCCGTCGCAGCCCTCCTCCATTGAGATGTCCTCGGCATGAGGCGCCAGCCTTGCGAAGAGCCCCACACTCTCGCCCCCCAAGCCGCGGTGGCGCGTTCCGCCACTAGCGGCGCCAGTGAACAGGTGGCGATGCGGCGTTTACCTGGTCACAGGGGGACCGCATGCGAGGTATCACCAGTCACTTGCGCTAGCCACCCGGGGTCGACAAGACCATGCTGTCCGTCGCGCTCGGGCGGGTGGCCCTGCCCATGCCCGCCCGTCCTCCCGTCGGCGCACCAAGGTCGCCTGCGCAGACCCCCCGAGGTCGCCAGCGCTGTGACGATCACCCGGCTCTACCTAGTGCCGCGTCAGCCAAGGTTCACCCCGCTCGCCGCCCTGGCACGGCCATCTGCGGCGTTGCCGAATCGACCGAGTAGGCCCACTACGAGGCCGACCTCGCTACCGGGCAAACCTTGACTGACGCGGCACTAGGAGACGATGGGTGACGTGGCGTTCGGCTCATTGGGCGGTCCGACGACGGCCGGATCACAGGCTTCATTCGGCCAGCGCATCGCACGCAGAGGTGTCCTGGGCGACTGACGCGTTCCTGAAGTGTGGCTGCTGCTGGTGCGTCGGTTACAGGCGCTTCGCTGTGCGGTCGCGCAGCAGCAGCCATTGGCTCGCGTCGGTGTCGCCTGGGCGCGCAGCCGGTCCATGCAGCAGCACGGCGTAAGCCGTCCTCTCCGCCTTGTTCGCGGCGGCATACTGGCCTGGCGCCTCCGGAGTCGGTAATGACCTCGTCATGCCTGTCCAGGCCTTGTGCGCGTTCGGAGTGCTGAGCATCGGACCTCCCGGGCTCAATAGGGTCATGCAGCGAAGTACAAGCAGGCGTGGGTGCAGCCGCGGTACGGGTTCACGGTCCATTCGAACGGCATCCGGGAGGCCCCGGGCACCCGGTTCACGATCGAACGTGCGCGGATCTCGTGAAAGGTGATGCCGCGGAATTCGGGGGTCTCGAACGTGCGGCGGACCACCGCGTCCGTGGAGAAGAGGGCCGGGGCGGCCGCCTCGCCGTCGCCTGTCAGGTTGTCCCAGCGCATGGCCCGCACCTCCGGAGTCTCGCCCATTCCCTTAATAGAACACATGTTCCCTTCGTTTGCGTCAACCCCGAATTTGGGCGGGTGACCCGCAGGTGGTTGGCTTGCCCGCGCAGGGCAACGGCGCCGCAGCGCACCAACGCAACGCAAGCATCGGAGGACAGAGCAATGGGCCAGGTCGAGGCCACCACGGAGCGCATCGTCACGGGCAAGCCCGAGGACGTGTTCGACGCGCTCGCCGACTACCGCGAGGTCCGCCCCCGGCTGCTCACCGAGCAGTTCAGCGAGTACGAGGTCCGTGAGGGCGGCGACGGCGAGGGCACCCTCGTCCACTGGCGGCTCCAGGCGACCAGCAAGCGGGTGCGCGACTGCCTGCTCGAGGTCTCCGAGCCGAGCGACGGTCAGCTCGTGGAGAAGGACCGCAACTCCTCCATGGTCACCACCTGGACCGTCACCCCGGCCGGGGAGGGCAAGGCGCGGGTCGTCGTGACCTCGGTGTGGAACGGCGCGGGCGGCATCGGCGGCTTCTTCGAGCGCACCTTCGCGCCCAAGGGCCTCGCCCGCATCTACGACGGCGTGCTGGAGAAGCTCGCGGCCGAACTCCCGGCTCAGAGCGCCCAGTAGCCTCCCGGACGCCCGGCCGCCCCCGTCTCGGTCTCGGCGTCGCGGTCACCGGTTCGGGTGGTTTTCTCCGCGGTGCGCTCCCTGGGCGCACATGCTCTCACTTGCGGTAAAGCCGCCCGAACCCGTCTCTTTGTCGATTCGTCGCGCTTGCCCCTTGTTGTTGCGTAATGCGAGAAAAGGGCGGCGGCGCAGGCGTGACGATGGGGAGACAGACGTGGGCGGGATCACCGAGACCACCTTCGCGAAGGGCCAACGGCCGGCAGGCGCACCCGCCCGCGCCTCCGGCGACAACGGACCCGGAGCCCAACCCGGAGACGGGGACGGCACCGGCACGGCGCGACCACGCGCCGACGACGGCCCTGTCGGGGCCGGGCTCAGCCCGGCCCGGGTGCGGACGGTCTTCCTCGGGCTGATGCTCGCCCTGCTGCTGGCCGCCCTCGACCAGACGATCGTCGCGACCGCCCTCCCCGAGGTCGTCGGCGAACTGCACGGCCTGGACAAGATGTCCTGGACCGTCACCTCCTACCTCCTCGCCGTCACCATCGTGCTGCCGGTCTACGGCAAGCTCGGCGATCTCATCGGCCGCAAGAGCGTCTTCATCTTCGCGATCGTCGTCTTCGTCGTGGGCTCCGCGCTCGCCGGATGGTCGCGCACGATGGACGAGCTGATCGTCTTCCGCGCGGTGCAGGGCGTCGGCGCGGGCGGGCTGATGATCGGCGTCCAGGCGATCATCGCCGACATCGTGCCGCCGCGGGAGCGCGGCCGCTACATGGGGCTCATCTGGGCCGCGTTCGGCCTGGCGTCGGTGGCCGGGCCGCTGATCGGCGGCTTCTTCACCGACCGTGCCTCATGGCGCTGGTGCTTCTACGTCAACGTCCCCTTCGGCCTGGTCACGCTCGCCGTGGTGGCGGGCGTCCTCAAGGTGCCCGAACCGCTGCGGCGGCCGCGCTTCGACTTCCTGGGCGCCCTGTTCCTCACCATGTTCTCCACCTGCACCATCCTGCTGACGAGTTGGGGCGGTACGGAGTACAGCTGGCACTCGCGCGTCATCCTCGGGCTCGCCCTGGGCGCGGCGGGCTCCGCGATCCTCTTCGTCGTCGTCGAGTGCGTCGTCCCCGAACCGCTCATGCCGATGCGGATGTTCCGCGACTCGGTCTTCTGCGTCTCCGGACTCATCGGCGCGGTCATCGGCGTCGCTCTGTTCGGCGCCGCCAGCTATCTGCCGACCTTCCTCCAGATGGTCGACGGGGTCTCCGCCACCGAGTCGGGGCTGCTGATGGTGCCCATGATGGGCGGCATGGTGCTGGCCTCGATCGCCGCCGGCCAGCTCATCAGCACCACCGGCCGCTACAAGGTCTTCCCCGTGGTCGGCGGCCTCATCTCGATCGGCGGCATGTGGCTGCTGTCCCGGCTGGAGGAGGACACCTCCCGCCAGGACTACAGCCTCTGGATGGGCGTCCTCGGGCTGGGCATCGGGCTCGTCCTGCCGGTGCTGATCCTCTCCGTGCAGAACTCGGTGTCCCCCGACGACCTCGGCTCGGCCACCAGCGCCAACAACTACTTCCGGCAGATCGGCGGCAGCGTCGGCGCGGCCATCTTCGGCACCCTCTTCGCCCATCGGCTCGCCGACCGCCTCGCCGAGGAGTTCCCCGGCGGCACGGGCGTCCGTACCGTCGGCGGACCGGAGCTGCCCGACCCCGACTCCATCACCCCGCAGATCGTGCACGCGATGCCGCGCGCCCTGCGCGACGGCTACATCACGGCGTACGCCGACGCCATACCGCGGATCTTCCTCTACCTCGTGCCGGTGCTCGTCCTGGGCTTCCTGCTCGCCTTCCTGCTGAAGGAGAAACCACTGGTGTCCCACACCGACTTCGCCGTACAGCCAGACCCCGGCGTGCAGCCGGATCCCGTCGTACCGGCGGCGCGCTCGGTGCCCCGGCACGCCGCCCCGCCCCCGCCGCCGCCCGTGGCGGGCATCCCGGTCTGCGGCACCGTCCAACACCACGACGGCACCTCCGTCCCGCGGGCCGCGCTGACCCTCATCGACATCGGCGGCCGCCAGATCGGGCGCGGCGCCACCGGCGAGGACGGGCGGTACGCGCTGAGCACGCCCGGCACCGGGTCGTACGTCCTGATCGCGGCGGCCGGCGGCCACCAGCCGCGGGCGGTCAGCGTCACGGTCGGCGACCGCCCGGTCGAGCTGGACGTGGTGCTGGGCGGCGCGGGCCGCCTCGCCGGTTCCGTGCTCACGGCGGACGGCACGCCCGTACGGGACGCGACGGTCACCCTCACCGACGTACGCGGCGAGGTGGTCGCCTCCACGCGCAGCGGGCGCGAAGGGGGCTATGTGATGACCGAGCTGGTCGCCGGGGAGTACACCCTGGCCTCCAGCGCACCCGCCTTCCGCCCCGCCGCGCTGCCCGTCACCGTGCAGGCCGCCCGCGAGACCCGCCAGGACATCGAACTGGCCGGGGGCGCGGTGCTGCGCGGCGTCGTACGCGCCGGTGACGGCCGCCTCGTCGAGGACGCCCGGGTCACGCTGCTGGACGCGGCGGGGAACGTGGTCGACACCGCGACGACCGCCGCCGACGGGGCCTTCCGCTTCATCGACCTGTCGGCGGGGGAGTACACGGTGATCGCCGCGGGCTACCCCCCGGTGGCGACCGTGCTCCAGGTGGCGGGCGGCGGCCGTACGGAACGCGATCTGCACCTGGGCCACGAGGACTGACCACCGGCCGCCCCGCCCCGGCCCCCGCCTTCCGCCGGGGGCCGGGGCGCGGGCTTCGCACACGTGCCCGCAGCCTCGTACAAGATGACACCTATTCGGGTATTGGCCCACGCCGTGACCGGCCCCCGCCGTACCGTTGAAGACGGTGGTGCGGGTCGTGCGTGCGAAGGAGTCTTCCGCCTATGGAGCATGGCACGGAGGTGTCCGGCCGGATCCCGCTCGCGGTGGTCGTCGTCGACGCCGACGGGCTGGTCACCCACTGGAGTTCCGGCGCCCGCAAGCTCTTCGGACGCACCCGCGAGCAGGCCATCGGCGTCCCCGCGGTCGATCTGATGCCGGTCTCGGGCGCACTGCGCGGCGAGGACTTCCCGGACGCGGCGGACGGCGCTCTCGGCGGCCCGCGCTCCTACCCCACCTCGGGCCGCGCCCGGATGGCCCTCCCGGCCGACACCGACCGGGGCGCCGCCCAAGCCGACGTCCTGTGGTGGGCGTACCCCCTCGTCGGACCGGGACCCGAGCGGCTGCTGGTGCTGGCCGCCGACGCCGCGGGGCTCACCGGGGGCGCCCCGGACGAGCGCTTCGCGCCGGGTTTCGCGCTGCACACCGAGTTCCCCGGCGCCGAACTGCTGGCCGGACGACTGCCCGACATCCTGCCGAACATGGGCCCGGCCACCGCCGGCCGGATCGTCGCCCAGGTCCTCGAACTCGGCTACCCCGTCCTGGAGATCAGCCACCACCAACGGGTCCCGGTGACCCCCGACTGGGGCATGCCCCGCTACCGCGAGCGCCAGGCCCGCCGCGCGGCGCGGCTCCGCGCGGCCGGTCCGCCACCCCGTCCCGAAGCACTCGACGACGCCGATGACGCCGACGATCCCGAAGACCTCGAACACGCCGCCGTCCGCGAGCGCCTGGAGTTCCTGAACGAGGTCAGCGGCCGCATCGGCAGCTCCCTCGACCTGGCCCGCACCATCCGCGAGGTGACCAGCGCCGCCGTCCCGCGCTTCGCGGACTTCGCCGGTACGCATCTGCGCGCCCAGGTCCTCGCGGGCGAGGGCTTCCCCGACGGCCCGCCCGACGTCACCACCGTCTGGCACCGCGTCTGGGTCGAGCACAACGACGAACCGGGGCGCTGGGACGACACGGTGCCGGTCGGGGAGAGCATCGCGTTCCCCGAGCACACCCCGTTCTTCCAGTGCATGGTCACCGGCGAACCCGTGCTCATCCCGTACGTCGGCGACGAGTTGGGCGACCGGATCGCCGGGCAGTTCGAGAAGCGGGACCTGCGGCCGCTGATCAACGGCCGGTCGATCCTCATCGTGCCGCTCAAGGCGCGCACCGTGGTGCTCGGCTTCATGGTGCTGCTGCGCCGCGCGGGCCGCGAGGCGTTCGACGACATGGACCGCACGACCGGGGCCGAACTCGCCGCCCGCGCCGGGCTCGTACTCGACAACGCCCGCATGTACACATACCAGGAGAACGTGGCGGAGACCCTCCAGGACAGCATGCTGCCCCAGGTGACGCCGCGCATGGCGGGCTGTGACACCGCCACCCGCTATCTGCCCGGCACCCGGCTCGGCCGGGTCGGCGGCGACTGGTTCGACGCCATCAAGCTGTCCGGTTCGCGCACCGCGCTCGTCGTCGGCGACGTCATGGGGCACGGGCTGAACTCGGCCGCGATGATGGGCCAGTTGCGCACCGCCGTCCAGACCATGGCCGCCCTCGACCTGCCGCCCGCGCAGCTGCTGCGCAACCTGGACGACCTGGCGCAGCGGCTCGGCGAGCACTATCTGGCCACCTGCCTGTACGCGGTCTACGACCCGATCCGCTCCGAACTGCTCCTGGCCAACGCGGGCCACATCCCGCCCGTGCTGGTCCGCGCCCAGGACGGCCGCAGTGAGCTGCTGGACCTGCCGACCGGCGCGCCGATCGGCGTGGGCGGCGTGCCGTTCGAGACGGCCACGGTACGGGTCGCGCCCGGCGACCGCCTCATCCTCTGTACGGACGGCCTGGTCGAGGTGCGCGGCCAGGACATCGGCGCCGGGCTCGCGGCGCTGTGCGAGTCAGCGGCCCACCCGGCGGCGTCGATGGACGACGCGTGCGACACCGTCATCCGCGCTCTCAATCAACGAGGCGGCCGCAAGGACGACGTGGCGCTGCTGATGGCCCGGCTGAACGGCATCCCCTCCGACGACGTCGCCCAGTGGCGGCTGGCCCTCGACCCGGGCGAGGTGGGCCGGGCCCGCCGCCTGGTCCGCGAGCGGCTGCTGCGCTGGGACCTTCCGCACGCCGTGGAGACCGCCGAACTGCTCGTCAGCGAGGCCGTGACCAACGCGGTCGCCCATGCCCACACCCACCATGTGGTGCTGCGCCTGGTCCGCACCGAGGCGCTGCTGTGCGAGGTCTCCGACGACGACCACGACCTGCCCGCGCTGCTGACCGCCGGACCGGACGACGAGTGCGGGCGCGGGCTGCGCGTGATCAGCGAGCTGGCCAGGGAGTGGGGGACGAGCCGGACGCGGCAGGGCAAGACCGTCTGGTTCGAGCAGGCGCTGACGGGCCCGCCCATCGCTCCTCACGCGCGGCCTGACGCAACGTACGACGGGCAGCCTGAAAGCGGAGCCTGACGCACAGTGGGAACGGACGTGGGGAGCGGCGATGAGCGTGTCGGAGCGTTACCGGGAAGCGTGGGAGAGCTACTGGCGGGCCACCTCGGACGCCCCGGGGGAGGCCATCTGGGATGCCGACCCGTCGCTGAGCGCCGCCCGGGACATGGACCGGTTGGCCCCGCACGCCGACCTCTCCCTCCCCATCCTCGACCTGGGGTGCGGAAACGGCACCCAGACCCGCTATCTGGCGGCCCGTTGCGGCCGCGCCTTGGGCGTCGACCTGTCCCATGCGGCGGTCGAGCACGCGCGGCGCGCCGATACGGGGCGGACCGCCGAGTTCCGGCAGCTGAGCCTCACCGACCCGGCGGCCGTGCGGGAGCTGCACGAGCTTCTCGGCGACGCCAACGTCTACATGCGCGCCGTCATCCACCAGAGCGACGCCCCCGACCGCCGTCCGGTCGCCGAGGCGGTGGCCACCCTGATCGGCAGCCGCGGCCGGGGCTTCGTCACGGAGCTGACCGAGGAGTCACAGACGACGCTGGCGCGCCTGGCCCGGAGCCCCGGCGGCCCGCCGCTCAAGCTGCGTCGCGTGTTCGACCACGGCCTGAAGCCCGCCGACGCGGGGGACACCGAAGTGGCGGAGGTGCTGGTGGCGGCGGGGCTGCGGATCCTGGCCGAGGGCCCCACGGCCCTGGCCCAGACGGAGCAATGGGCCGACGGTTCGCGGGTGGAGCTCCCGGCCCGGTGGTTCGTGGTGGGACGGGCGCCGGAGGGCGAGGGACGGTTATCCACAGGGGTGGTTCGGCCCCCGCACAGCGCGTAACGTAACGAACCATGAAGATCCTGATCAGCGCCGACATGGAGGGTGCCACCGGGGTGACGTGGCCGGGCGATGTCCTGCCCGGCACCCCGCAGTGGGAGCGCTTCCGGCACCCGTTCACCTCGGATGTGAACGCGGCGGTGCAGGGGTTCTTCGACGGCGGTGCGGACGAGGTGCTCATCAACGAGGCCCACTGGTCCATGCGCAATCTGCTGCTGGAGAAGCTGGACCAGCGGGCACAGATGATCACCGGGAAGCACAAGACGCTGAGCATGGTCGAGGGGGTGCAGCACGGCGATGTGGACGGGGTGGCGTTCATCGGTTATCACACCGGCGCGGGCACCGAGGGCGTCCTCGCGCACACGTACCTCCCCAACTCCGTGACCGGCGTCTGGGCGAACGGCGCCCGGGCGAGCGAGGGCCTGCTGAACTCGCTGGTGGTCGCCGAGTACGGGGTGCCGGTGGTGCTCGTCACCGGGGACGACAAGACCTGCGAGGACGCCAAGGGCTATGCGCCGGACGCCCGGTGCGTCGCCGTCAAGGACTACGTCTCGCGGTACGCGGCGGTGTGCCGCACCCCCGCCCGCACCGCCGCGGACATCCGGGAGGCGGCGCGGGAGGCCGCCGTGCTGGCGGTGCGCCACGAACCCCCGCACCGCGGGCCGTTCACGATCGAGCTGGAATTCGACGCCGAGCATCTGGTGGGGGCGGCGAGCGTCGTACCGGGCGTGGAGCACAGCGGCGAGCGGCGCGTCGCCTTCACCTCACCGACCATGTACGAGGGGATCCGCTGCTTCAAGGCGGTCACGACCGTCGTATCGGCCGCGGTGGAGGAGCAATATGGCTGACACGTCCCACCCGTCCCGTCCGGAGGCGATCGACGCGCAGGCGCTGGAGGAGGTGGTGCGGTTCACCTCCGAGCTGATCGCGATCGACACCACCAACCGCGGCGGAGGGGAGTGCTCGGAGCGCCCGGCCGCCGAGTACGTGGCGGAGATGCTCAGCGACGTGGACATCGACCCCACGCTGCTGGAGCGGTCGCCGGGGCGCACCAATGTGGTCGCCCGGATCGAGGGCACCGACCGGGCGGCGCCCGCGCTGCTCGTCCACGGCCATCTCGACGTGGTGCCCGCCGAGCCCGCCGACTGGACCGTGCACCCCTTCTCCGGGGAGGTGCGCGACGGGGTGGTGTGGGGCCGGGGCGCCATCGACATGAAGAACATGGACGCGATGGTCCTCGCGGTCGTCCGGGCCTGGGCGCGGGCCGGGGTGCGGCCCCGCCGGGACATCGTGCTGGCCTTCACCGCCGACGAGGAGGACAGCGCCGCCTGGGGCTCCGGCTACCTCGCCGACCGGCACCCGGAGCTGTTCGAGGGCTGCACCGAGGGCATCAGCGAATCCGGCGCCTTCACCTTCCACGCCGGGCCCGGGCTGCGGCTCTACCCCATCGCGGCGGGGGAGCGCGGCACGGCCTGGCTGAAGCTCACCGCGCGCGGCCGGGCCGGACACGGCTCGAAGGTCAACCGGGCCAACGCGGTCAGCAGGCTGGCCGCCGCCGTCGCCCGCATCGGCGACCACCGCTGGCCGGTCCGGCTGACCCCCACGGTCAAGGCGGCGCTCACCGAGATCGCCGCGCTCCAGGACATCCCGGCCGACGTGGACGCGCCCGACTTCGACGTCGACGAACTGCTCGCCAAGCTCGGTCCGGCCGCCGCCCTCATCGAGCCGACCGTGCGCAACAGCGCCAACCCGACGGTCCTGGAGGCCGGTTACAAGGTCAATGTGATCCCGGGCAGCGCCTCCGCCTATATCGACGGGCGGATGCTGCCCGGCGGCGAGGACGAGTTCCGGGACACCCTCGACCGGCTCACCGGCCCCGACGTCGACTGGGAGTTCCACCACCGCGAGGTCCCCCTCCAGGCCCCGGCCGGGCCCGAGGCGCCCACGTACGAGGCGATGCGCGCCGCGATCCAGCGATTCGACCCCGGCGGCCACGCCGTGCCGTACTGCATGTCGGGCGGCACGGACGCCAAGCAGTTCTCCCGGCTCGGCATCCGCGGGTACGGCTTCTCGCCGCTGCGGCTGCCCGAGGGCTTCGACTACCAGGCGCTCTACCACGGCGTGGACGAGCGGGTGCCGGTCGACGCCCTGCACTTCGGTGTCCGGGTGCTCGACCACTTCCTCCAGAGGGCGTGAGCCGGTGGTGCAGCAGGTGACGGCCACCGCCCCGTACGGGACCTGGCCCTCCCCGGTCGACGCCGCCCTCGCCGCCTCGCACGACGGCCACCCCGAGTACGTGGGCACGGTCGGCCCCGAGGTGTGGTGGACCGCGCCCCGCCCCGCCGAGGGCGGCCGCCGCGCGCTGATCCGGCGGCGGGCCGACGGCACCGAGGAGCCCGTACTGCCCCCGCCGTGGAACGTGCGCAGCAAGGTCATGGGCTACGGCGGCGCCCCCTGGGCCGCGGCGCCGCGCGCGACCGGCGGCCCGCTGGTGGTGTTCGTCCACTTCGCCGACCAGCGGCTGTACGCGTACGAGCCGGACGCCCCGGCGGGCGCCCCGCCGCGCCCGCTGACCCCGGTGTCCTCCGTGGGCGAGGGGCTGCGCTGGGCGGACCTGCGGCTGCACGCGGACCGCGGCGAAGTGTGGTGCGTCCTGGAGGAGTTCACGGGGGAGCGGCCCACCGACGTACGGCGCGTGATCGCCGCCGTACCGCTGGACGGCTCGGCCGCCGAGGACCGCACGGCGGTGCGCGAACTGACCGTCGCCCGCCATGACTTCGTCACCGCGCCCCGGCTCTCGCCCGACGGCCGCCGGGTCGCGTGGATCGCCTGGAACCACCCCCAGATGCCGTGGGACGGCACGGTGGTGATGGTCGCCGAGGTGACGGATGACGGTCCGTTCACCAAGGTGCTGCCGCTCGTGGGGGAGACCGATGAATCGGTGGCCCAGGCCGAGTGGGCGCCCGACGGCTCGCTGCTGTTCGTCTCGGATCTCAGCGGCTGGTGGCAGCTGGAGCGGATCGACGCCGACCGGGCGGGCGGGGACGTCATCGCGAGCAGCACGCTGTGCCCCCGCCAGGAGGAGTTCGGGGGGCCGTTGTGGAAGCTCGGGCACCGGTGGTTCGCGCCGCTGGACGGCGGGCTGATCGCGGTGCTGCACGGACGGGGTGCCCAGACGCTCGGGATCCTCGACCCCGAGACCGGTGAGCTGGCCGACGTCGCCGGGCCGTGGACCGAGTGGGAGCCGACGCTCGCCGTGGACGGCACCCGGGTCGTCGGCGTCGCCGCGAGCCCGCACAGCGGGCACGAGGTCGTGGAGCTGGACACCCTGACCGGCCACGCCCGCGTCATCGGCAGCGCCCACACCGACCCCGTCGACCCCGCGTACTACCCCCGGCCGGAGGTCCGCACCGTCACCGGGGCGGACGGCCGCGAGATCCACGCCCATGTCTACCCGCCCCACAGCCCCCACCACACCGCCCCGCCCGGCGAGCTGCCGCCCTATGTGGTGTGGGCGCACGGCGGGCCCACCGGGCGGGCCCCGCTCGTGCTCGACCTGGAGATCGCGTACTTCACCTCGCGCGGTATCGGTGTCGTCGAGGTCAACTACGGCGGGTCCACCGGCTACGGCCGTGCCTACCGCGACCGGCTGCGCGAGCGGTGGGGTGTGGCCGATGTCGAGGACTGCGCCGCCGTCGCGGAAGCCCTCGCCGACGAGGGCGTCGCCGACCGGGCCCGGCTGGCGATTCGCGGCGGCAGCGCGGGCGGCTGGACGGCGGCCGTGTCGCTCACCGCCACCCGGTTGTACGCGTGCGGCACGATCATCTACCCGATCCTCGACCCCGCGGCCTGGGCCACCGGCGAGACCCATGACTTCGAATCGCGGTACGCGGAGTCGCTGATCGGCCCGGTGGCCGAGGTCCCGGACCGCTACCGGGAGCGTTCGCCGCTGCACCGGGCCGACCGGATCACCGCGCCGTTCCTGCTGCTCCAGGGGCTGGACGACACGATCTGCCCGCCCGCACAGTGCGAGCGGTTCGTGGCGGCGATGGCGGGGCGCGGGGTGCCGCACGCGTACGTCACCTTCGAGGGCGAGGGGCACGGCTTCCGCCGCGCCGACACCATGGTCCGCGCCCTGGAGGCCGAACTGTCCCTGTACGCCCACGCGTTCGGCCTGCCCGGGGCCGGGGTGCCCGCCCTGGAGCTGCGCACATGAGGGCACCGCGTTCAGCCGCTCGTCGGCGAGGATTGTCCGGGGCGCACTGCCGACCCCTCTGGGGCAGCGGTAGCGTGAGCAGCCTTGAAACCCGATAGGCGAACTGTTTCGCCATCATTGGTACTGGAGGAGCCAGTTGACACCCGCACGGGCCCCGCGCCACGTCGGCCGTGAGCCGCTGCCCACCGCCCTGGCCGGTCGGTGGCCGCAGGGCGGCGAGCCCGAGACCTGGCTGCTCAGCGTCTCGGCCTTCACCGCCGCCCTGGACACCGCCGCACCCGGCAAGATCCTCGACGCCGAGGAGCAGGAGCGGGCCGGGAGGTTCCTGCGCGCCGAGGACCGGGAGCGGTACACGGCGGCCCATATCGGGCTGCGGCAGCTGCTCGGCGGCTATCTGGGCGTGGACCCGGCCGCCGTGCCGTTCACCCGGGAGGACTGCCCCGGCTGCGGTGGCCCCCACGGCCGCCCCGCGGTGGTCGGCGCCCCGCTCCACTTCAATATGTCGCACGCGGGCGACCTGGTGCTCTTCGCCTTCGCCGGGACTCCGGTCGGGGCCGATGTGGAGAAGCTCCAGTCCGCTTCCACGGTGGCCCAGGTCGCCCAGAGCCTGCACCCCAGGGAGCGTGCCGAGCTGGACGCGCTGCCGACCGCGGACCGGCCCGCCGCCTTCGGCCGCTGCTGGACGCGCAAGGAGGCGTATCTGAAGGGCATCGGCACCGGGCTGTCCCAGGACCCGGCGCAGGACTACGTCGGCACCGGCCGGGAGCCGGTGCCGGTGGGGCCGTGGGCGCTGATCGACGTACCGGTGGATGCCGGTTACGCGGCGGCCATGGCGCTGCGCGACCCCGGCCGGGACGGGTGAGCACACCCGCTGCCCGGCCGGGGGTCCCAGCTGTGCGTGGCGTTCATGAATGTGACCAGAGGCTCTGCTGCTGTCGGCCTACTGTCGTCCGTGCTGTCGGCCTGCCGCGGCCGAAGTCGGTGGCGGAGGCCGGGCCTCCGTACCATCATTGACCAATGCCCGAACACGCGTATCTCGCCGAGGGAACCCGCGCGGCCATCCGGCCCCATCGGCGGGAGGACGGCGCCGAATTCGTCCGGCTCGCGCGGCAGAGCGTCTCCTTCCACCACCCCTGGCTGACGCTGCCCACGACCGACGAGGCGTACGAAGGCTTCATCGCCCAGCTGGAGCGGGAGGACCGGCGCGGCTTCCTGGTCTGCGTACGGGAGACCGGCGCGCTCGCCGGGTTCATCAACATCAACAACATCGTGCGCGGCGCGTTCCAGTGCGGCGCGATCGGCTACGGCGCCTTCCCGCCCGCCGCCGGGCGCGGCTATATGTCCGAGGGGCTCGGGCTGGTGCTGCGGCAGGCCTTCGGGCCGCTCGGGCTGCACCGGATCGAGGTCAACATCCAGCCCGGCAACGAGGCGTCGACCGCGCTCGTCAAGCGGCATGGCTTCCGGCTGGAGGGCTTCTCGCCGGACTTCCTCTACATCGAGGGGGCGTGGCGCGACCACGACCGCTGGGCCATGACCAGCGACATGCTGGGGCCCGCGTAGCCGCGGATGCCGAAGCGGCGCCCCGCCTCACCGGCCGGGGCGCCTTACGGGGATGGCCGGGGGAGTCAGCCCGGGTTGCGGTCCACGTACTCGAAGATCGACCCGTCCGGGTGGCGGGCCACCAGCATGCGGCCGGTGGGGGCGGGGATCGGGCCCGCGACGATCTGCGCGCCGACCGCCGTCAGATCGGCGATCGCCTCGTCCACGTCCTTCACCGCGATCGTCGCCGTGATCTTGCGGAGGATCTCCATCTCCGACTCCGGACCGCTCATCAGAAAGAAGCAGCCGACCGCCGCGACCGAGACGCCGCCCCGCTGGAAGCGGGATGCCTCGGCGCCGGTGAGCCGTTCGTAGACGCTGATGGCGGAGTCCAGATCGTCGACGCAGACCCGCAGTGAAGTCCCCATGATGTCCATGCGGGCGAGCCTAGTTGAACCTCCACCGCACGTCAGACGCGGCACACGACCTCACCGTGCAGGACCGCGAACCAGCCGTCGTCCCGGCTGCCCCACGCGTGCCAGGCGTCCGCGATCTCCCGCAGTTCCGCCTCCGTGGCGTGGCCGCCCTCCACCGCGCGCCGGGCGTACGAGGACGCGACCGTGCGGTCCGCCCACAGCCCGCTCCACCACGCCCGCTCCTCGGGGGTGGCGTAGCACCACGCCCCGGCGCTCGCGATGACGGCGGTGGCGGGGAAGCCCGCCTCCAGGGCCCAGGACCGCAGTCGGCGCCCCGCGTCCGGCTCGCCGCCGTTGGCGCGCGCGACCCGGTGGTAGAGGTCCAGCCAGGCGTCCAGCCCGGGGACGTGCGGGTGCCAGGTCATGGTGGCGTAGTCGCTGTCGCGGGCCGCGACGATGCCACCCGGTTTGCACACCCGCCGCATCTCGCGCAGTGCCCGCACCGGGTCGCCGACGTGCTGGAGCACCTGGTGGGCGTGGACGACGCAGAAGGAGTCGTCGGGGAAGTCCAGTGCGTGGACGTCGGCGACCGTGAAGCGGGTGTTCGTCAGCCCGCGCTCGTCGGCGGCCGACCGCGCCCGCTCCAGGATGGCGGGCTCCGTGTCGACGCCGACGACCTCGCCCTGGGGGACCAGTTCGGCCAGGTCGGCGGTGATGGTGCCGGGGCCGCAGCCGATGTCCAGGATCCGCATGTGGGGCCTGAGGTGGCCGATCAGATAGGCCGCGGAGTTGGCGGCCGTGCGCCAGGTGTGCGAGCGCAGCACCGACTCGTGGTGTCCGTGGGTGTAGACGGCGTCGTTCGGCATGACGGAACTCCTCATCGAGCGTCGAGTCGACCGCGGGCGGAAACGATCGCCACCGTACGCCGCGTCTCGCATCACGAGAAGAGTCGTCTCGCCATATGGACTGCCAGTGGACGCGAGAAAGGGCGGCGGGGTACGGCAACTCCCGTTCCCCCACCGCCCTCTTGGCGTCCGGATCCACCCCTCAGGCGGGCGCCCCTCCCTGCTTCAGATCCCTCATGCTCGCCACACCCACCGGGCGCCCCGACCGGACCACCGGCAGCCGCCGCACCTCATGCCTGCGCATCAGCGCGGCCGCCTCCGCGATCTCCTCGTCGGGGCCGATGGTCACCGGGTTCGGGGTGCACATCAGATGGCAGCTGACCGTCAGCGGATCGACGCCGTCCGCGACCGCGCGCAGTGTGATGTCGCGGTCGGTGAGGACGCCCAGCAACTCACCGTCGAGCGCCACGAGAACCCCGCCGATGTCCTTCGCGCGCATCAGCTGCGCCGCTTCCACCAGCGAGGCATCGGGACGCACCGACGTGACCGCCGGCGTCATGACGTCTTTCACGTACTGAGGCATGTCGCTCGCCCTCTTCGGATGTGTCGGGGGCAAGGAGCGGCTACGCCTCGGGGATGCTACGCCTCGGGCCGCAGGCCGAGCGCGGAGACCACCTCCTGCACGGTGTGGAACGTTTCGTGGGCGGGCAGCTCCTGGGCCAGGGCGATCAGCCGGTCCGGTGCGTGCCGCTCGTGCAGCACGCGCAGCACGGCGCTCCGTTCCGCCGGGAACGTCGTACGGCCCAGATGGCGGGCGAACTCGAAGCGGAGCGCCTCCGCCTGGCCGGTCGCCCCGGGCGCGGGCACCGGACCGGTCGTCACCTCCGGGTCGTCGTCGGCGGCGGGCTCCGGGTCGTGCCACTCCTCGACCCGGGTCGGGTGTCCGGAACGGATCAGGCCCTGAAGCTCCTGCTTCATCTCATCGTCCCGGTGAACGCTCAGCCGGTTGCTGCCTCGCTGCATGTCGGTCCCCTTCCTTCATGGGTCCGTTGTGCTCGTGGGATGGTCATGTCCCCGAGAGTTCACTGCGGCGCGCCGCCCTCGTACGGCCAGCGCAGCAGTGCGCCCAGCCCCCCGACCGGGGCGCCGTTCGTGTCCTCCGCCCCGCCGGGCGGCACCGTCAGCACCTCGGCGCCGGTGGCCGCGGCCGAGCGGATCAGGGCGTCGTCGGCGCGCACCGCGGCGGGCCGGGCGTCGCCGAGGTACTGGAGGTCGGTACGGCGCATCGCCACCTGGTCCGGCTCCGCCCCCGCCCATACGTCGCGGTACAGGTCGGTGCCGTCCGGCCGGATCAGCAGCGTGCCGATGCGGTGCTCACGCGCCGCGTCGACCAGCGCCGGAACGCCCTCCGCGGCCGTCACACGGCCCTCCGTGGGCACGCGGCCCGCCCGGAAGCGCTCCAGCACCTCTCCGGTGTGATCGTGCAGATGCCGGGCCCGCACCTCGTCCACGTCGCGGTCCAGCAGGCGGGCGGCGTGCGTACCGGGCGAAGCCGAACCGGCGGCCCGGCCGCCGTGCGCGGTCTCCGCCGCCCGGCCGCGCAGCTGCTCCGGCAGCCGGTCGTGCACCGCGCGCCGCTCGCGCGCGTCCCCGACCAGCAGCACCAGATCGGCCTGCGTCTCCTCCTGGTGGGCCCGCAGCTCGTCCGCGATCAGCCCCGCGTTGTGCTCCCAGGTGTTCTCCGTCCGCAGCTGGAAATGGCGCTCCGACCAGTCGGCCGTCGCGGTGCGGTGCACCGGCCACTGCTGCCCGGTCACCCGACCCACGGCCCGGTCGCCGCGCGCGCGGCGCAGCTCGAAGTCCGCGCCCGTGCGGTCGATGTACGCCACCAGGCAGGACGGATCGTCCCCCGCCAGCTCCACCAGCGGCCCCACGTGAGGCAGCGCCGACCAGCACGCGTGGGGCGCGCCCTGCGGCGGCGCCGTCAGCGACGGGTCGAGCACCACCTCGCCGCGCGAGGCGAAGACGGCCCGGCCCACCGGCTCGGTCGCCGGTGTCACCGTGGCCAGCTCGTCATACACCGCACGGCAGGTGCGCGCGTCGGCGCCCTGCTGCTCCAGTCGGCGGCACGCCTCACGGGCGTGCCGCTCGTGTTCCTCGGCCGAGGACTGGTCGGGGTGCGAGGTGTCGACGTAAACGGTTGCCCAGGGGCCTGGGCGTTCGAACAGCGGATTCAGGAATCCGAGTCGCATGTACTTCCCTCCCGGCGTTCCGGGTGTTTCGTCCCTCCCGCGTACCCGTCGCCACGGCATCGACACGGGCACGGACGGGTCGGGTCCGGATTCCTGCGGAAGATTTCTTCACCAGGTTTGAGGCACCTCCGCCCGGGGACCCGACGCGTGGCCGAGCGGCCCGCGTAGGGATGAGGGCGGCGCCGGGCACGGGAGATCAGGGGCCCGTGCCCGGCGCCTCTGCGCGTTTTTTAACGCCACGAGGCGCGGGTACCCGGCGCGCATGACTGACACCTCCGCGAACCTTGCGGCGGAGAATCCGCTGCTGGCCAGACACGGTGAGGCGCTGGACCTGTTCACCGAGCGGGTGCACGCCGTACGGCCCGACCAGTGGGACGCCCCCACGCCCTGCACCGAATGGACCGTGCGGGACCTGGTGAACCACCTGGCGGTCGAGCAGATGTGGGTCCCGGCGCTGCTCCGCGAGGGCGCGAGCGCCGGTGGCGAGTCCGACGTCCTGTCCGGCGACCAGCTCGGTGAGGACCCCGTCGCCACCTGGGACGCGGCCGCCGCCGTCGCCCGTACGGCCTTCCAGGAGCCGGGCGCCCTGGAGCGCACCGTCGCCCTCTCCTACGGCGCGAGCCCCGCCACGGAGTACTGCGCCCAGATGACCGCCGACGCGACGGTCCACGCGTGGGACCTCTCCCGCGCCATCGGTGCCGACGAACGGCTCCCCAAGCCGCTGGTCGACTTCTCCGTACGGGAGGTCGCCCCCTACGCCGCGGACCTGGAGAAGAGCGGCCTCTTCGCGGCCCCGGTCGACCCCCCACCGAACGCCGACGCCCAGACCAAACTCCTGGCCCTCCTGGGCCGCGAAACGTAGTCGGCGCCGGCGGTTTCCCTGGGCGGTGGCCGCGGTGTGTCTTTCCCCCACCCCGCCCCTTCCCGAACCCGGGGCGCAGCCCCGGACCCCTCCGGGGCTGCGCCCCGAGCCCGGTCGGGTGCCCGGGGCTGTGCCCTGGGCCCGGTNGGGTGACGGGGTTGTGCCCGTGGCCTTGAGGGGTGGAGCCGGGGCTGTGCCCTGGGCCCGGTTGGGTGACGGGGTTGTGCCCGTGGCCTTGAGGGGTGGAGCCGGGGCTGTGCCCTGGGCCCGGTTGGGGGACCGGGCTGTGCCCCTGGCCCCGGGGGGGGCGAAACGGGGCGGCGCCCCGGGCCGTGGGTGTGGCGTCGGGCCTGTGCCCCGGAAGCTGCCGGGCGGTAGTTGCCCTTGGCCCTGGCACTCAAGTGTCGGGTGCGGGGTCCGGGGCGGAGCCCCGGGTTCGGGAAGGGGCGGGATAGGGGAAAGGGCACCCGGCCGCGCGAACGTCACTCCCCGGGCCGTGGGCGTGGCGTCGGGCCTGCGTCCCGGAAGCTGTCGGGCGGTGGTCGCCCCTGGTCCTGGCACCGAGGTGTCGGGTGCGGGGTCCGGGACGGGGCCCCGGGGCAGGGAAAGGGCACCCCGGCCGCGCGAACGCCACACCCCGGGCCCGGGGTGTGGCGTCGGCCGGGGTCAGGGGCGGAGGGCGGGGCGGGTCCAGTGGCGGTGGGCGGCTATCGCTTCGGTGAAGGCCCGGGTGAACTCCTCGCTCGCCGCGCCCGTCGTCGTGTCCGTGACCACGCCCCGGTCGGAGCAGACCTGGTGGTGGGCGGCCGAGAGGTGGAGGCCGTCGGGGGCGAGGACGGTGAGGAGGCCGACGCCGGAGCCCAGGGCGCCGATCGGCTTGCCGTGCCGGTAGGCGTCGCGGACGAAGCGCATGGCGGCTTCGTCGGAGGCCAGGTCGGGGGTGCCGGGGGGACCGCCGGGCAGCAGGACGGCGTCGTACAGGACGGAGGCGACGGTCGGCAGGGCGCGGTCGACGGCATAGCCGTTGCCGTCGCTGCCGCGCACCTTGCCGTCGTGGGCGGCGAGCGCTTCGACGACGGCGCCGTCGGCGCTGAGCGCCTGCTGCGCCTGGGTGAGCTGCTCGACGTCCACGCCGTCCGTGACGAGCACCGCGACGGTGCGGGTGCGGATGGAGTGGTCGCCGCCCAGGTTGTCCAGGCTGAGGGCGGGGGAGGCGACGGGTTTGTGGTTGTCGGGGCCCGGCTCGGGGTTGGCGACCCCGATGCCCTCGGCGACCGCGGTGGCCAGGCCGTAGTCGATGTGCGCCAGCTCGTTGACCGTACGCTCCCGCACCCGCACCGTGCCGACCTTGCCCAGCTCGAAGCGGAAAGCGTCGACGATGTGCTTGCGCTCCCAGTCGCTCATGCTGTTCCAGAACATGGCGGCCTGGCTGTAGAAGTCCTTGAAGCTGGGGCTGCGCTTGCGGATCTTGTCGCCGTCGACGCGTTCGGCGTAGTGGGTGTAGGCGTAGCCGTCCGCTCCGGCGATGGCGGGGCAGCCGCCGCCGAGGGAGTTGGGGGAGTAGTTGGTGCCTGTATGGATCGCGGTCTGGTGGTAGCCGTCGCGGTGGTTGGTGCGTACGGGGGCGACGGGTTGGTTGACCGGGATGTGGGCGAAGTTGGGGCCGCCGAGCCGGATCAGCTGGGTGTCCAGGTAGGAGAAGTTGCGGGCCTGGAGCAGCGGGTCGTTGGTGAAGTCGATGCCGGGGACGACGTTGGCGGTGTGGAAGGCGACCTGTTCGGTCTCGGCGAAGAAGTTGTGCGGGTTGCGGTCCAGGACCATGCGGCCGATGGGCCGGACCGGCACCTGCTCCTCCGGGATGAGCTTCGTGGCGTCGAGCAGGTCGAAGTCGAAGTTGAACTCGTCCTCTTCCGGGACCAGTTGGACGCCCAGCTCCCACTCCGGGTACTCGCCCGCCTCGATGGCGTCCCACAGGTCGCGCCGGTTGAAGTCGGGGTCCCGGCCCTGGCACTCCTGGGCCTCGTCCCACACCAGGGAGTGCACGCCGAGCTTGGGCTTCCAGTGGAACTTCACGAAGGTGCCCTTGCCGTGCGCGTCCACGAAGCGGAAGGTGTGCACGCCGAAGCCCTGCATCATCCGGTAGCTGCGCGGAATAGCCCGGTCCGACATCAGCCACATCATCATGTGCATGGTCTCGGGCTGGAGGGAGACGAAGTCCCACAGGGTGTCGTGCGCGGAGGCGCCGGTCGGGATGTCGTTCTGCGGTTCGGGTTTCACCGCGTGCACGAAGTCGGGGAACTTGATGCCGTCCTGGATGAAGAAGACCGGCATGTTGTTGCCGACCAGGTCGTAGTTCCCCTCCGAGGTGTAGAACTTGGTGGCGAAGCCGCGGACGTCGCGCACCGTGTCGGCCGAGCCGCGCGGCCCCTGCACGGTGGAGAACCGTACGAAGACGGGGGTGCGCACGGACGGGTCCTGGAGGAAGGCGGCCTTGGTGAACTCCGCGCAGGACTCGTACGGTTCGAAGTACCCGTACGCGCCCGCGCCGCGCGCGTGCACCACCCGCTCCGGGATCCGCTCATGGTCGAAGTGGGTGAGCTTCTCGCGGAAGTGGAAGTCCTCCATCAGCGTGGGGCCGCGCTCGCCCGCCGCGAGGGAGTCGTCGGTGTGGTCGACCGCCACCCCCTGGTCGGTGGTCAGCGGTCCCTCGGCGGGGTCGGGGGCCAGATGCGTTTCCCGCTGCCGCTCCTTGCGGTCCGGCTGTTCGGTCATCACGCCGCTCCCTTCCGCGCCGAGCCCGCCGGGCCCGCGGCCTTCGCGAACTCCTCCAGGAAGGCCTCGTCGAAGGCCTTGAGGTCGTCCGGCTTACGGCTGGTGATCAGGGCGCCCCGGCCGCCCTCGCAGACCTTGACCTGCTCGTCCACCCAGACGCCGCCCGCGTTGGTGATGTCGGTGCGCAGACTGGGCCACGAGGTGAGGGTGCGGCCGCGTACGACGTCGGCCTCGACCAGCGTCCAGGGCGCGTGGCAGATGGCGGCGACCGGCTTGCCCGCTTCGACGAAGCCCTTGACGAAGGCGACGGCCCGCTTGTCCAGGCGCAGCAGGTCCGGGTTGGCGACGCCGCCGGGCAGCACGAGGGCGTCGTACTCCTCCACCCTCGCGTCCTTCACCGTCTGGTCGACCTCGAAGGTGTCCGCCTTGTCGAGGTGGTGGAACGCCTGGATGCGGCCGGACGCGGTGGACACCAGTCGGGGCGTGCCGCCGGCGTCGCGGACCGCCTGCCAGGGATCGGTGAGTTCGACCTGCTCTACGCCTTCGGGGGCGACGAGGAAGGCGACCTTCATTGCGTTCACGTCCTTTCGGGTGTCATCCGTACGTCGTGTCATCCGTCGTACGTCGGGTCATCCGTACGTCGTGTCATCCGTACGTCCTCCGTGGTCCGCCCGGCGGGTAGCCAGCACGGCGGCGCCGAAACCGCGCGCGCACGTCACAGCACCCGGTACGGCGTCGCCGTCTCGTGGCGGAAGGACATGCCGTGGCCCGGCGCGCCGCCCGCCCCGGGCCGTACCGAGCCGCCGGTGGGGTCGAGGGCGCCGGTGAACAGGGTGGACTCGAGCCGCGCATGGTCGTGGAACCATTCGATGTGCCGCAGGTTCGGCACGCACGCCGCCGCGTGCGCATGGGCGTGCGGGGCGCAGTGCGCGGAGATCTCCAGCCCCATGGCCTCGGCGAGGGCGGCGGCGCGCAGCCAGACGGTGAGCCCGCCGCAGCGGGTGGCATCCGCCTGGAGGCAGTCCACGACCGGCGCCAGCCGCGCGAAGGCGGGCAGCATGTAGCCGTACTCCCCCGCCGCGACGTCGCAGACCACCAGGTCGCGGACGACCCGCAGGCCGTCGAGGTCGTCGGAGGAGACCGGCTCCTCGAACCAGCCCACCCCGCTCTCGGCGAGCGCGTGGCCCATGCGCACCGCCTGCTTGCGGTTGTAGGCGCCGTTGGCGTCCACGTACAGCTCGGCGTGCGGGCCGATCGCGTCGCGTGCGTGGCGCACCCGGGCGAGGTCGCGCTCGACGGCCCGGCCCCACGCCTCACCGATCTTGATCTTGACGCGTTCGATGCCCTGGCCGTGCACCCAGCCGGTCAGCTGGGTGGCCAGATGGGTGTCGTGGTACGTGGTGAAGCCGCCGGAGCCGTAGACCGGCACGGCCTCGTGCACCGCGCCGATCAACTGGGTCAGCGGCAGCTCCAGCAGCCGCGCCTTGAGGTCCCACAGCGCGATGTCCACCGCGGAGATCGCGCAGGACACCAGCCCGGGACGGCCAGCGTTGCGCACGGCGCGGCCCATGGTCTCGTTCGTCCCCGCGATGTCCAGCGGGGAGCGGCCCAGGACATGGGCGCGCAGCAGGTCGCAGACCACCGACCCGGCGTCGGCCGGTGCGTACGTCCAGCCGAGGCCGGTGGTCGTTCCGCTGCGCGCCTCGACCACCACGATGGTGGTGTCCTCCCAGGCGAGGGTGGCGTCCGCCTCGGGGGCGTCGGTCGGCACCGTGTAGGCCGTGACGTCCAGCCGCTCGATCTTCACGACGCACCCGGGCTCATGTGGCGTCGCCGTCGGCCTTCTTGCCCTGGCCGGAGGATCGGTGCGACCGGTGCGGCAGGAACTCCTGCACCTTCGCCTTCAGCCCCTGGCGCACCATGCCGGTGCGGTCCGCGTCGCCCTTGACCATGGATTCGAGCGTGGCCTCCATCTGCTCCCAGGTCGCGTGCGGCGGGATCGGCGGCACGGCCGGGTCGGTCAGGAACTCGACGCACACCGGGCCGTCCGCGCTCAACGCCTCGCGCCACGCCTGCTCGACCTGCTCGGGCTTCTCCACCCGGATGCCCTTCAGGCCGAGTGATTCGGCGAACCGCGCCACGGACACGTCGGGGATCTCCTGCGAGGGCAGGAACTGGGGCGCGCCGCCCATCGCCCGCATCTCCCAGGTCACCTGGTTGAGGTCCTGGTTGTTCCAGACGCCGATGATCAGCCGCGGATCGTCCCACGCGTGGCGGTACTTGGCCGCGGTGATCAGCTCCGCCATGCCGTTCATCTGCATCGCGCCGTCCCCGACGAGCGCCACCACGGGCCGGTCCGGCCGGGCGAACTTCGCGCCGATCGCGTACGGCACGCCGCTGCCCATGGTGGCCAGGGTGCCGGACAGCGAGCCGCGCATCCGCCCGCGCATCCGCACATGGCGGGCGTACCAGTTGGCGACGGAGCCGGAGTCGCAGGTGAGGATCGCGTCGTCGGGGAGCAGCGGGTTCAGGCAGTGGGCCACGTACTCGGGGTTGATGGGGTCGGCCGACACCTCGGCGCGCTGCTCCATCACCTCGTCCCAGCGCCGTACGCCCGCCATGACCTCGTCCTGCCAGTCGCGGGACTCCTTGCGGCGCAGCATCGGCAGCAGCCGCAGCAGCGTCTCGCGGGCGTCGCCGACCAGGTTGACCTCGTACGGGTAGCGCATCCCGATCATGTGCGGGTCGAGGTCGATCTGCACCCCGCGGACCTTGCCGAACTCCGGCAGGAACTGGGTGTACGGGAAGCTGGAGCCGATCGTCAGCAGGGTGTCGCAGTCGCGCATCAGCTCGTACGAGGGGCGGGTGCCCAGCAGCCCGATGGGCCCGGTGACATACGGCAGGTCGTCGCTCAGCACGTCCAGGCCGAGGAGCGCCTTGGCGATGCCCGCGCCGAGCGTGTCGGCCACCTGCCGCACCTCGGCGCGCGCGCCGGCGGCGCCCTGGCCGACCAGGATGGCGACCCGTTCGCCCGCGTTCAGCACCTCGGCGGCGCGTTCCAGCGCGCTGCTGGAGGGCACCGCGGACCAGCCGCTGCGGTCCAGGCTGGAGGGCACCATCTTGAACTCGTGGGTGGGCGGGGTGTAGTCCAGCTCCTGGACGTCCGCCGGGATGATCACGGCGGTGGGGGCGCGCCGGGCGTAGGCGGTGCGGATGGCCCGGTCCAGGACGTTCGGCAGCTGCTCGGGGACGGTCACGGTCTCCAGGAAGTCGGAGGCGACGTCCTTGTACAGGCTGTGCAGGTCGACTTCCTGCTGGTACGAGCCGCCCATCGCGCTGCGGTGGGTCTGGCCGACCAGCGCCACCACCGGGACGTGGTCCAGTTTGGCGTCGTACAGCCCGTTCAGCAGGTGGATGGCGCCCGGTCCCGAGGTCGCGGCGCACACGCCGAGCCGTCCGCTGAACTTGGCGTAGCCGACCGCCTGGAACGCGGCCATCTCCTCGTGCCGGGCCTGGATGAACCGGGGCTCGTTCTCCGCCCGCCCCCAGGCGGCGAGCAGGCCGTTGATGCCGTCGCCCGGGTATCCGTAGACATGGTCGACGCCCCACTCGCGCAGCCGGGCGAGGACATAGTCGGCGACTTTGGTGGTCATGGTCGGTCACTCACTCCTGTGGGGTGATCGGAATTTCTCACGGGGCAGGGCTCAACCGGCCAGCTGCGGCAGCACCTTGGTGCGGTAGAAGTCGAAGAAGCCGCGCTGGTCGGGCCCGATCTGGTTGACGTAGACGGTGTCGAAACCGGCCTCGGCGTACGCGGACAGCGCGCCGATATGGGCGTCGATGTCGTCGCCGCAGACGACCTTGCGCGCCGTCCGCTCGGGCGTGACGAGGTCGGACGCCTGCTCGAAGTGGGCCGGGGTGGGCAGCGTCGTCAGCAGCTGGCCGGGCAGCGACTCGACCGCCCACAGCCGGTGTGCGGTGCGCAGCGCCTCGTCGGCGTCGGGGCCGAAGCACACCTTCAGGCCGCCGCGTACGGGCTTGTGGTTGCCGCTCGCGCCGCTGCCGCGCCGGAACCGCTCCACCAGCTCCGCGTCGGGGCCCATGGTGATGAAGCCGTCGCCGACCCGCCCGGCCAGCGCGCAGGCGGCCTCCCCGAACGCGGCGATGTCGATGGGCACCGGCTCGTCGGGGACCGTGAACAGCCGGGCGTTCTCCACCGTGTAGTGCTTGCCGTGGTGGTTGACCCGACGCCCCTCGAAGAGCTGGCGCATCACCAGCACGGCCTCTTCCAGCATCTCCAGCCGGATCGGGGCCGGGGGCCAGCGGTCGCCCAGCACATGCTCGTTGAGGGCCTCACCGCTGCCCACGCCCAGCCGGAACCGGCCCTCCAGCAGCACCGCGCTGGTGGCCGCAGCCTGGGCGACGATGGCGGGGTGGATGCGGAACGTGGGGCAGGTGACGGCGGTCTGCACGGGCAGCGAAGTGGCCTGGGCCAGGGCGCCGATCACCGACCAGACGAAGGAACTCTGGCCCTGTGCCTCGTTCCAGGGGTGGTAGTGGTCGGAGATCCACAGCGAGGTGAATCCCGCCTGTTCCGCCATCCGCGCCTGCTCGATCAGCTCGGCGGGGCCGTGTTCCTCGGCGGCCAGGAAGTAGCCGTACTCGGTCATCGGACCCTCCTCGACGAGCGCGGATGCGGTGTCACGGGTAACCGGCGCGAAGGGAAGAAAACACGCGAAGAAATCTTGTTTGGCAGGGTCTCGGACGGGCACGCACCCCTTAGTGCTTCGGACCCGAGGCACGCCGCGGGAGCAGCCCGGCTGCGACAGGCGTGTCCTCAGTGGTCGCCATATTTGTCCGATTTGCTCCCACGGTGACACACCATAGCCCAAGGGAGGCACGGGCGCATGACAGCCGTACGAGCACACACCCGGCAGACCCACTCCCGGCAAACACGCACCCAGCAGGCGCACCCCCGGAAGACCCACCCCCGGCAGGCACATCACCGGCAGCGTCGGCATGCGCACGACGACGCCCCCGACACCACCGCCGAGTTCCGCCGCATCGCCTCCCTGCCGGAGGGCCCGGCGAAGGAGGCCCTGCGCCAGGACGTCGTCCGTGCCTGGATGCCGATGGCCGAGCGGCTGGCCGGGCAGTTCCGCAACCGGGGCGAGTCCGCCGAGGATCTGCGGCAGGTCGCCATGCTCGGCCTGGTCAAGGCCGTCAACCGGTACGACCCGGACCGCGGCACGGCCTTCGAGAGCTACGCCGTGCCGACCGTGGTCGGCGAGGTCAAGCGGCACTTCCGGGACCACCTGTGGGGCCTCCACGTCCCGCGCCGGGTACAGGAGCTGCGCAACCGGGTCCGTACGGCGGTCCAGGAGCTGACCCGCACCCCGGACGGCCGCACGCCCGGCGTCGCCGACATCGCCGAGCACACCGGGCTGAGCGAGGAGGACGTCCGGTCCGGCATGGAGGCGCTGGAGAGCTACAGCACGCTGTCCCTGGACGCCGAACTGCGGGGCGCCGACGACGGATACGCGCTCGTCGACACCCTCGGCTCGCCGGAACCCTCCTACGACCGCGTCGTCCAGCGCGAGGCGCTCAAGCCGTGCCTGGCCGCCCTGCCCGAACGCGAACGGCGCATCCTGTACCTGCGGTTCTTCTGCGACGAGACGCAGGGCCGCATCGCCGACCGGATGGGCATCTCCCAGATGCATGTCTCCCGGCTGATCAGTCGCACCTGCGAGCGCCTGGGCGAGGAAGTCGACGCGGAAGCCGCGCGCCCTACGCGTCCCGGACCCGGGGGCGACTGAGGGCCAGGGCGATGTGACGGGAGACGCGGTCCGCCGCCCCCGCCTCCGCCATCTCGAAGGCGCTCCGCCCGCCCGTACGGAACAGCGTGAGCGCCCCGAGGACCGGGGACGTGGGCGAGACCCGCAGCGGGATGCAGAGCAGCGAGGTGACCTCCTCCCGGACGAGCACGGGCGCGCCCGTGGCGTCCCGGCCGAAGGCGTTCGCGTCGGGCGGGCTCACCCGCAGCGCCGACACCCCGTCGTCCAGCGCGTCGGCCACCAGCGGGCAGCCCGCCGGTTCCTGTTCGGCCAGCGACGCGGTCCGCTCACCGGCCGCCTCCGGCGGGCCGAGCGCCACCATCCGGCGCGGGGCGCCGGGGCCGTCCTCGGCCAGGTCGGCGATCACCCAGTCCGCGAACCGGCCGTGCAGCAGCTCCGCCGCCCGCCCCAGCACCTCCTCGGGCCCGCCGCCCGCGAGGGTGACCCGCAGCAGCGCCGTCGCCATGTCGTCGACCAGATCCAGCAGCTCGGCGTGGCGCGTCACCTCGGCCAGGTCCGGTTGCGCGGCCGCCCCGTCCACCGCGTCCCTCGCGGCGGTCCTGGCGACCGGGATCGTGGCCGAGGCGGCGGTCACCGGGGTGCCGCGGTCCGGCTGGAAGGCGGCCAGCACCGCGGGCTGCGGCTCGCCCGGCGGCCGCAGGGCCGCCAGCGTCACCCGCAGCGCGCCGTCCGGCCCCGGCTGCGACAGGTGCACGGTCAGACTGCGCCCGCCCTCGCCGCGCGCCACCGCCGCGACCTGCGACCGCAGCGCGGCCTGCCCGTCGCGGCGCAGCGACGACGTCAGCGGGCGGCCGGTGGCGTACCCGGCGCGGGTGTTGAACAGCTGGGTCGCGGCGAAGTTCATACGACGAACGACGGACTCGCGGTCCAGTAAAACGACGGGAATAGGTAGTCGCTGGAACAGGGCGCGCAGCAATTGCTGTTCCTGGGGGTCGGCCCGGCCGCCCGGGGGGATGCGGCTCGCCGCGGCCAGCTCCTCGTACCGCGGCCACAGCACGTCCACCACGTGCTGAAGCTCGAAAAGAGCGGCGTCCAGCAGGGACAGCCGCTCCTGGGAGGGCAGTGCCCTCGCCGTTCGCAATTCATCGACACGTCTGCGGAAATCCGTGAGTTCCGCACCAAAATCCTGCGCCCGGGGCATGGGCACACCGTAGCCTGACCGGCCGGTAAGCACCGGCCCGGTGTTGTTTTCCGCGCAAGGCCGAGGGAAGCCGACCGAAAGGGACCTCCGCGACCTCTGAAGGGACCTCTGCGACCTCCATCGAAGGAAAGGACCGGAGTCGGCCATGCCCGAACGCGCGTACAGCCGTCCGCAGTGCCAGCCCGAAACCCCATCGCTCGGCCGGGGGCTCGCGGAGCTGGCGGAACAGGCCGCCTCGTGCACTCCGGACAGCTGCGGGGCGACCGCCACCGCGCTCCTTCCCCAGGACGCGTCCACCGGTGCGGAGGACGACCGGACGATGGCCGCCACCCACCCCGATCTGTCGGCGCTGGTGTCGGTGCAGATGATGTCGGGGGAGGGCCCGATCCTGGCCGCCCTGGACACCGGCCGCCCGGCGGGCGCCGACGATCTGCTGCACGACCTGCGCTGGCCGCGGTACCGGGCCCGGGCGCTGGACGCGGGGGTGCGGTCCAGTGCGACGCTGCCGTTCGCCCGCGACGGGCTGACGGTGACGATCTCCGTCTACGGCCTGCGGCCCGGGCCCCTGGAGAAGGCGGCCCAGGGCGCCACCGAGCTGCTCGGCGACCTCACCACCGAGTCCCTGGCCCGGGACCGCCTCTACCGCGCCGCCCTCGTCCAGGTGGACCAGCTGGACGCGGCGCTGCGCTCGCGTCCGGTGGTGGACCAGGCGTGCGGGATCGTGATGTACGTGCTGGGGTGCGACGCCGACCGCGCCTTCGACCTGCTGCGCCGGACCTCGCAGCGGACGAACCGCAAGCTGGTGAACGTGGCCGAGACGGTCGTACGGACCCGCGGCCGCGGCCTGGAGCGCCGGCTGATCGCCCTGGACCAGGACGACGCGTCCTGACCCCCTCCTCGTGATCATCGCGGGGTGTCGCCCCGCGCCGCCGCCACCGCGGATCTGCGAAGGTGGACAGCGTCGGCACACACACGTGCACACACACGAAAGGTGTGGACGAATGCAACGGCAGTGGACCGCACCGGCCCCGGCCGACCGGGAGGACGGCGGGCTGCCGGTCCTCCCGGAGCTGGCCGCGTGCTTCGCGGCGGCCGCGGACCGGGTCGCGCCGGAGCCGGTCGGCGGCTCCGCCGACCTGCGCACGGCCGCGTGCGCGTACTGGTCGCGGCGCGGGCTGTGGACCGCCCCCGAGCACATCGTGGCCGCCCCCGGCGCCGAGCCGCTGCTGCTCGCGCTGCTCGCCTCGGCCCCCGGCGGCGACGTCCTGCTGCCCCGCCCCTGCGCCGCCTGGTACGAGCCGCTGGTGCGGCTGGTGGACCGGCGCGGCCACCACGCCCCCGTACCGGCCGAGTGCGGCGGGCTGCCCGATCCGTTCGCGCTGCTGGAGACCGTCCGCCGGGTGCGGGCCGAGGGCGGGGTGCCGCGCATCCTGCTGCTGTCCGTCGCCGACGACCCGACCGGCACCGTGGCCCCGCCCGAGCTGCTGCACGAGGTGTGCGAGGCGGCGGTGGCCGAGGGGCTGCTGATCGTGAGCGACGAGACGTGGCGGGACACGGTGCACCACCCGCACGGCACGGTGCTGCTGAGCCCCGCCGAGATGGCACCCGAGGACGTGGTCGTGCTCACCGGTCTCGCGGGTGCCTTCACCCCGGCCGGGTGGCCCGCCGCGGTGGCCCGGTTCCCGGGGACCGAGCGCGGCGCGGAGCTGCGCGCGCGGGTGCTGTCCACGCTCACCGCCGTACGGGGCGAGCTGCCCGCGCCCGTCTCGGTGGCCGCCGCGTACGCGCTCACCGAGCCCGAGCCGGTCCGCGACCGGATGACCGCCGCCGCCCGCGCGCACGGGGCGGTGGCGGCCGCGGCGTACCGGGCGCTGACCGCCGTCGGTGCGCTGTGCCGCCCGCCGCAGGCCGGGCGGCAGCTGTACGCGGACCTCGACGAGCTGCGCGGGGTGCTCGCCGCCCGCTCCCTCACCGATTCGGTGGAGCTGGAGCGCGAACTGGCCGGGCGGCTCGGCCCGGCGGTGGCCGGCGGCCACCGGTTCGGCGACCCGCCGCACACACTGCGGGTCCGGCTGGCGACGCTGCCCCTGCTCGGGGCGTCGGACGAGCTGCGGCTCGCCGCGCTGGCCGCCCCGGACCCACTGGAACTTCCGCATGTGGCGGAGGAGTTGGCCGCCTTCGAGACGGCCTTCAGCGACCTCGTCAGGACCGGGGGGCCGTAAGCCGTGACCGGCCGACCGCGTACGCGACCGCGAAGGGAGCGCACCCCATGACCGACCAGGCCGAACCCACCGAAGCGGGCGAGGGCCGCGGCACGTCCCGGTTGCCGCTCCCGGACCGGGCGCGTCCGTCCCTCGACGCGCCGCCGCCGCTGTCCGCCCCGCGCCCGCTCGGCGAGGTCCGCACCTGGCCGAGGTCGTTCGTCGACCGGCTCACCTCCCCGCTGCCCGGGGTGCGCGCCCTCGCCCGGCTGGCCCGCGAGGGGCGGCTGCGGCCGCCGGTGGACACGCTGCGCCAGATCCCGGACCTGCCCTTCGCGCCCGGTCCGCTGCCGCCGACCGGACCCGCGCAGACGGCGCTGACCTGGGCGGGGCACGCGAGTTGGGTGCTGCGGATCGGCGGGCTCACCGTGCTCACCGACCCGGTCTGGTCCCGCCGGATCCTCGGCACCCCGGCCCGGGTCACCCCGCCGGGGGTGCGCTGGGAGGATCTGCCGCCCGTCGACGCGGTGGTCATCAGCCACAACCACTACGACCACCTCGACGCGCCCACCCTGAAGCGGCTGCCCCGCGCCACGCCGCTGTTCGTCCCGGCCGGTCTCGCCGGGTGGTTCCGGGCCCGCCGGTTCACCCGGGTGACCGAGCTGGACTGGTGGGAGGCGGCCGAACTGCCGGGCGCGGGTGGCCCGGTCCGCTTCGACTTCGTCCCCGCGCACCACTGGAGCAAGCGCACCCTGACCGACACCTGCCGCTCGCTGTGGGGCGGATGGGTCGTCACCGCGCCCGACGGGCAGCGGGTGTACTTCGCGGGCGACACCGGCTACGGCCACTGGTTCGGCGAGATCGGCCACCGCTACCCGGGCATCGACCTGGCGCTGCTGCCGATCGGCGCGTACGACCCGCGCTGGATGCTCGCCCCGGTGCACACCGACCCCGACGAGGCCGTACGGGCGTATCAGGACCTCGGGGCGCGGGCGCTGGTCCCCATGCACTGGTCGACGTTCCTGCTCTCCGCCGAACCGCCGCTGGAGCCCCTGCACCGGGTCCGCGCCGCCTTCGAGGCGACGGGCCGTCCCCGCGAGGAGCTGTGGGACCTGCCGGTCGGCGGCTCCCGGGTGCTGGAGTAGGGGTGATGGGGGCGTACGTAACAAGGAGGGGCATAAGTGGCGAGTGGTGAAAGTCGCTCATAGCTTCCTGTTCATGCGCACACTCACGCTTCGCTCCCTCGCGGTCCTCACGGCCGCCCTCGCCATCGAACTCACCCAGCTGCCGGGCGCCCACGCCGCCCCGGCCCCCACCGTGCACACCGTCAAGCCCGGCCAGTCGATCCAGGCCGCGGTGAAGGCGGCCAGGCCCGGCGACACCATCCAGCTGCGCGCCGGTGTCTACCGGGAGAACGTGCAGATCACCAAGGACCGGCTGACGCTGCGCGGCGTGGGCCGGACGACCGTCCTCACCGCGCCCGCCAAGGCGTCGGCCAACGCCTGCGGCAGGGCCGGACACGGCGTCTGCGTCACCGGTACGGCCCAGCGCCGCGTCAAGAATGTCCACATCCGCTCGCTGACCGTCACCGGCTTCCCCAAGAACGGCATCTGGGGCTCCCGCACCGTCCGGATGGACGTACGCAACACCCTCGCCGAGAAGAACGGCCAGCAGGGCATCGGCCAGCAGCTGTCCACCCGCGGGGTCTTCGTCCGCAACGTCTCCCGCAACAACAAGGAGTCGGGCATCTTCCTGGCGAACACCGTCGACGCCGAGGGCGGCGCCACCGACGCCAAGGGCACCTGGGTCGCCGAGAACCGGCTGACCGGCAACCGGATCGGCGTCGTGGTGCGCCGGCTGCGCAACCTGACCGTCGAGCAGAACACCGTCACCGGCAACTGCGGCGGGGTGTTCGTCGTGGGCGACGAGTCGAAGCCGCGCGCCGGGAACCTGACGGTGGCCCACAACGCCGTCCAGGGGAACAACTCCTACTGCGCGCCCAACGCCCGGCTGCCGTTCATCCAAGGGGCGGGCATCGTGCTCACCGGCGCCGAGACCACCCGGGTGACCGGCAACCAGGTGCACGACAACGTCGGCACCTCGCCCATGTCCGGCGGCATCGTGCTGTTCAAGAGCGTCGTCGGCATCGCGAACAGCAAGAACGCCATCAGCCGCAACGTGCTCACCGGCAACAAGCCCGCCGACGTGGCCGACCGGGACAACGGCCCCGGCAACACCTTCACCGGCAACGTCTGCACGCTGTCCGTGCCCACCGGCCGGTGCTGAGCGGCGACGCCATGACCAGAGAGGCGACGTCATGACCACCACCGCCACCCCGCCCCCCGGCACGGCGCCGGACGGCGCGGCCGGACCCCAGGCCGCGGCCATGCAGCTGCGGGAGATCGCCTTCGGCGCCGCCCGGGCCGCCGCCGTACGCGCCGCCGCCCGGCTGCGCGTCGCCGACGCGCTGGGGGAGCAGCCCACCTCCATCGGCGAACTCGCCGCCACGGTGGACGCCGAACCCGACCCGCTGCGCCGGCTGCTGCGCGCCCTGGCCTGCTGCGGGATCTTCGCCGAGACCGACGACGGCCGCTTCGTCCACACCGACATGTCCCGGCTGCTGCGCGAGGACACCCCGCGCAGCCTGCGGTACATCTCCCTGTGGTGCACCGAGCCCTGGACCTGGGAGGCCTGGCCGCGGCTGGACCGGGCGGTGCGCACCGGCGGCATCGTCTTCGAGGACCTCTACGGCAAGGACTTCTTCACGTATCTCCACGAGGACGCCCCCGAGTCGGCCGAGATCTTCGACCGGGCGATGACCACCTCCAGCCGCCAGTCCGCGGCCGAGGTCGCGGCCTTCGTCGACCTCGACGGCATCAAGGAGGTCGCCGACATCGGCGGCGGCCAGGGCCATGTGCTGGCCAGCCTCCTGGAGAAGCGCCCCGATCTGCGCGGCACCCTGCTGGACCTGCCGCAGGTGGTGGCGGGCGCCGATCCGCGGCTGCGGGACGGCGGCGCGCTGGCGGAGCGGGCCACGCTGGTGCCGGGCGACTGCCGCAGGGAGATCCCGGTCCGGGCCGACCTGTACATCATCAAGAACATCCTGGAGTGGAACGACGAGAACACCCGCCGCACGCTCGCCAATGTGGTCGCGGCCGCGCGGCCGGGTGCCCGGGTCCTCGTCATCGAGAACCTCATCGACAACAGCCGCTCCTCGTTCACCACGGCCATGGACCTGTTCCTGCTGCTCAACGTGGGCGGCCGCAAGCACACCACGGACAGCCTGGTGGCGCGGATGACCGAGGCCGGGCTGAACGTCACCGAGAGCCGTCCCGTCAACTCGTATCTGCACGCCATCGACAGCACGGTGCCCGGCTAGCCGCCGGGGTAACGCAACGAAGGTGCCCGCGCAGTGCGCGGGCACCTTCTTGTTACGGCGGGGGCTGCTCAGGCCCAGCGGAACGAGGTGAGGTGGGCGAACGCCACCACGTTCGCCGTGTAGTCCTTCGCGGTGTGGTCGTACGCACCGCCACAGGTGATCACGCGCAGCTGGGCGTCGTTGGTGTCCCCGTAGACCTGCTGGTCCGGGAAGTCCTTCTTCTTGTACGTCCGCACCTTGTCGACGACGAACGTGGCGAGGATGCCGTCGTCGCGGGTGACGGTCACCTTGCTGCCCGCCTTCAGGGTGTTGAGCATGGAGAACACCGCGGGGCCGGTCTTGGTGTCCACGTGTCCGGCCACGATGGCGTTGCCGCGCTCACCGGGGGAGGGACCGGCCTTGTACCAGCCGACGAGGTTGTTGTCGGTGTCGGGCGGCGGGACCAGGGTTCCCTGGCGGTTGAGCGACAGCGCGGTGAACGGGGCGCTCACGCCGATCGAGGGGATGTCCAGCTGGTTCGGGGCCGACCGCGGCAGCGCGGGCCCGGGCCGGGACGCGGGCTTGGCCGCCGACGCCTGCGAGTCGGACGCCTCCGGGGGCACCTCCGCCGTATCCGGCTGTGAATCCGTGTCGGACGCGGTGGCCGCGGGCGGGGCCGGTGTCACCGAGGAGGACTGGGAGGACGCGTCGACCGAGTTGTAGATCAGGAAGACACCGATGAGAGACGCCGCCGCGGCCCATCGGAGCGTGCGGGTGTTGCTGTCAGTACCGCCCTGCTTGTCCTGTCTGCCCATGCGGGTGTTCGCCTTTCTCACAGCGCCCGTCCGTGGCGCTGCCGTGGCACCTCCGCCGAAGCGAGCGGTGGTGCCACGGCAGCACGGGGTGAATCAGTAGCGTCAGGCTCAGATCGCGGTGCCGGACGGCTTGCGGCGACGCAGGGCGTAGGCGCCGGCGCCGAGACCACCGAGGAGCAGAACCGAACCGGCGGCCATGCCGCTGCCCGTGGTGGCCATGCCGCCACCACCGGTGTGGACGCCACCCTTCGGCTTCTCGTGGCTCTTCCAGGACCCGCCGTCCCAGTCGCCCTTCTTGCCCGACCAGCCGTGCTCTTCCTTGGGGTCCTCTTCCTTGCCCTTGCTCCCGGACCAGTCGTGCTCCGCCGGGTCCTCGTCCTTGCCCTTGCTGGGGTCGCCGGACCAGTCGTGGTGCTCGCGGGGGTCCTCGTCCTTGCCCTTCGGCTCTTCCTTCCCGTGCTCTTCCTTCGGGTCCTTGTCCTTGTCCTTCCAGGAGCTGCCGCTCTGACCGTAGCCGTCCTCGGAGGACTCCTGGCTGCTCGAGTACCCGCCGTGACCGCCCGGGTCCGAGACGTCGGCAGCGAACGCGGCAGCAGGGGCGCCCAGGGTCAGGGTGGCGGCAATCGCCGCCCCGGCAAAGAGTGCGCGAGTAGATCGCATGAGTCATTCCTTCCGGCACCGGCGCGATGACTGACTATTTGCCAGACAAAGGGATCGCGTCGGCGTCTTAACCACCGTCAGCGAAGAGGGGCCCGGCTGCCACCCGACGCGGCCAGCAAATCTGACGGATGTAAGCCCTCCGAGTGGAGTTCCGGCCGTTGATCACTCTTTTGCCGCGCGAACGGGCTGATGGTTATTCATCTGATTGGCCGACAGGATTTTCGGTCCCTCGGAACGGGTCCGCCGGACGGCTTCCCCCAAAACGCCGGAACCGGCTTCCGTGTATGCGGCAGCCGGTTCGATAACAGTCCTGGACGAGCCCTGGACGAGCCCTGGACGAGGGCGCCCGACGGCGGGCCGGGCCCTCGCCCGGCCCGTCCCCTAGCACTCCCAGCGGTAGAACTCCCTCGCCATGGCGTCCTTCGGCTCGCGCCAGGTCGCCGGGTCGTAGGCCTGCACGTACGCCGAGAGGCGTTCGCTGATGGCGCGGAACTCCGGATGTCCTGCCACCCGCGCGACTTCGGGCCCCGGCGGCTTGTCGGCCTCGATCAGATGCAGATACACATCGCCGAACTGGAAGAGACTCCGGCTCCGAACGCCAATGAGATGCGGTAGTTCGCCATTGCGGTCCGACTCGTCGAATACCGCGGCTATGTCCTGCGCCGCATTTTCCTTCATCCGGGCCACGATCAGTTCACGGTGCATTTCCTCACGCCCCCACCCGCGCGCGGGCGCGCTGCTCGATCTTGTCCCGGATCAGCTCCATCTGGATTTTGGAGTTTCGGTTGATGTGCTCGGTCATTCCGGCGTCGTCGACCGGTGCGTCCGGCTTCATCTCGAAGTCCTGGGTCCAGCGCATGCGGGTGCCCTCGGGCTCCTCCTCGTACTCCCAGCGGATGTTCATGAAGGCGAACGGCCCGGTCTCCACCCGGCGCGCCCAGACGGTCCGCACGTCGCGGGCCATCTCGCGCTCGGAGACCCAGCTCCAGACCTTGCCGTTCTCGTCGGGGTGCATGGTCAGCCGGAAGGTGACGGTGTCCCCGTTCCGCTGGAGCACCTCGACCGACGCGTACTCGCTGAACAGGTCCGGCCAGTTCTCCAGGTCGTTCGTCATGTCCCAGACGAGGTCCAGGGGCGCCTTGATGAGGATCTCGTTGTCGGTGTGGCCGGTCATCTCATGCTCCCGTGGTGAGTGAGGTGTTGATGACGTCGAGGAAGTCGCCGGGTGTCTTGGAGCTCTCGGCGCCGGGCTCGATGGGGGTGCCGTACTGGTTCTCCAGCTCGCCGACGATCGCGAGCAGGCCGAGCGAGTCCAGCCCGTACTCCTCGAACGTGGAGTCCGGCCGGGTGCGCATCAGCTCCGGGTCGACGGTCAGTCCGGCGCAGCGCTTCATGAGCGAGGCCAGGTCGCCGTAGGACAGTTGACTGGACATCACATATCTCCTTCCGGGCCGCGGAGCACGAGCGCCGCGTTGCAGCCCATGAGCCCCCGGCTGAGCACCAGCGCGGTCCGCGCCCCGCAGGCGCGGGAACTGCCGGTGACGAGGTCGAGGTCATGGCATACGTCGGTGACGTACGGGGTGGGCGGGACGACGCGGTGTTCCATGGCGAGCACCGCGGACGCCACGTCCAGGACCGGAGCGGCGCAGTACGCCCGGCCGAAACCGGTCTTGGGGGCGGTCACCGGCACCCGGGTGCCATGGGTGCCGAGCGCGTCGGCGATCGCCAGGGCCTCGGCGCGGTCCGCCTCCGGGGTGCCGAGGGCGTCCGCGAACACCACGTCGATCTCCTCCGGGGCGCACCCGGCCTCGTCCAGCGCGACGCGGATGGCCTGCGCGAGCCCCTCCCGGGACCGCTCCCACATCGACGGGCCGGTGAAGGTGGCGCCGTGGCCGAGGATCCGGCCGCGGATCCGCGCCCCGCGGCGCAGCGCCGCGCCCTCCTCCTCGACGATCAGCATCGCCCCGCCCTCGCCCGGCGCGAAGCCGCAGGCGTCGGCGGTGAACGGCAGATAGGCCCGGCCCGCGTCCCGGGCCAGGCTCATCTCCTCGTACCCCAGCTGGCAGACCACCGAGTACGGGGCGAGCGGCGCCTCGGCGGCGCCCACCACGATCGCGTCCGCCCCGTGCCGGATCGACCGGCAGGCGTGCGCGAGGGCGTCCAGGCCGCCCGCCTCGTCGTTCGCGACCACCCCGCACGGGCCCTTGAACCCGCCGCGGATGGAGATCTGGCCGGTGCTGGCCGCGTAGAACCAGGCGATGGACTGGTACGGGCCCACATAGCGCGGCCCCCTGCCCCACAGCTGCTGGAGCTCGCGCTGGCCGAATTCGCCGCCGCCGGAGCCGGATGCGGTCACCACGCCCACCGCGTACGGCGACATGTCCTTGCGCGGCAGCCTCGCGTCGTCCAGCGCCAGCTCGGCCGCGGCCATCGCGAAGTGGGTGAAGCGGTCGGTCTGGACGAGATACCGCTCCTCGATCACCGACCCCGGTTCGAAGCCGCGGACCTGGCCCGCGACCCGCAGCGGGGAGTCCTCGCAGCCCTCCCGGGTGAGCCGGTCCAGGAAGGTGATCCCCTCCCGTACGCCCTTCCAGAAGGCGTCCGTCCCCACGCCGTTGGGCGCCACGATCCCCATTCCGGTGATCGCCGCGCCCCGGATGTGCTTCTTGGCCTTGCCGGTCGTCTCCGCGGTCGCGTTCATGACGCACCCCCATGACTGAGCACGACCGCGGACTGGAAGCCGCCGAACCCGCTGCCCACCGAGAGCACATGACGCAGCGGCAGGGAGCGGGCGGTGCGCGGTACGTAGTCCAGATCGCACTCGGGATCGGGATTCTCGTAGTTGGCCGTGGGCGGTACCACGCCGTGCGCGAGGGCCAGGGTGCAGGCCACGATCTCGATGGCCCCGATGGCGCCCAGCGAATGCCCCACCATGGATTTGATCGAACTCATCGGCGTCCGGTACGCGTGGTCGCCCAGCGAGCGCTTGACGGCGGCCGTCTCGTGGCGGTCGTTCTGCTGGGTGCCGGAGCCGTGCGCGTTGACGTAGTCGATGTCGGAGCTGTTGATCCGGGCGTGGCCCAGGGCGTGGTCGATGGCCTCGGACATCTCCAGGCCCTCCCGGGTCAGCCCGGTCATGTGGTACGCGTTGCCGTAGGTGGCGAACCCCCTGATCTCGCAGTAGATCCGGGCGCCGCGGGCCCGCGCGTGCTCCAGCTCCTCCAGGATCAGCACGGCGGCGCCCTCGCCGAGGACGAAACCGTCGCGGCGCGCGTCGAACGGCCGCGACGCGTGCTCGGGGTCGTCGTTGTTGGCCGAGGTCGCCTTGATCGCGTCGAAACAGGCCACCGTGATGGGGGAGATGGGGGAATCCGCCGCGCCCGCGATGCACACGTCGGCCCGGTTCTCCTCGATCGCCTGGAAGCCGTACCCGATCGCGTCCAGACCCGAGGTGCAGCCCGTCGAGACGGTCTGCACCGGCCCCTGCGCCCCGATCAGCTCCGCCACCCCGGAGGCCAGCGCGCTGGGCGAGAACGCCCGGTGCAGATGCGGCCCGGCCCGCCGGTGGTCCACGTTCCACGACTCGCCCTTGTTGCTGACCTCGACGTAGTCGTGCTCCAGCCGGGTGGTGCCGCCGACCGCGGTGCCCAGCGACACCCCCGTGCGCCACTGGTCGCCGCCGGTCTCCAGGCCCGCGTCCCGCACGGCCTCCCGGGAGGCCGCCAGCGCGAACTGCACGTACCGGTCGGAGCGTCCGACCTGCTCCGTGGTCAGCCCGGCGGCCACCGGATCGAAGTCGCATTCGGCGGCGATCCGCGAACGGAAGCCCGCGGGGTCGAAGAGCGTGATGCCGCGCGTCGCCGTACGCCCGGCGGTGAGCATGTCCCAGAAGGCCGGAACACCCACGCCCCCCGGTGCGACCACGCCGAGCCCGGTGATCGCCACCCGTCGCGTCACGATGACGCCTCGGCAGGTTCGGTGGCCTCCGTGTCCACGTGCCCCAGCTCGGGACGGGGAGCCAGCGGGCCCAGATGGAAGACCATCCGGGCCTCGGTGTCGCCGACGTTGCGGAAGCGGTGCCGCATGTCGCGGGGGATCAGCAGGCCCTGGTCGGGGCGCAGTTGGTGCGCGGTCCCGTCCAGGTCCACCTCCAGGTCGCCGCAGACGACGAACACGAACTCCTCGGAGTACGGGTGGTAGTGCTCACCGATGCGCTCACCCGGTTGCATGAGCGCCAGGCCCATGAAGCCGCTGGTGGCGCCCACCGTGCTCGGGGTGAGCATGGCGCGCAGGTCGCCGCCGCGCCGCGTGTTGTGAGCGACGTCGGCGAGGTCGACGATGTGGGGGGACTGCGTGGTCATGATCGGTGCCTCCGGACAGGGAACGTGACATGGGGGACGTAAAGGGCGTGAAAGCCGTAAAGAAGGGGGGAACCTCAGTAGTCCGCCGCCCGGCGGTCGGTGACCGGCTCCATGTCGCAGTCCGCGAGGAAGCGCCGCAGCCCGTCCGCGTGGGACAGATCCCGGTCCTGGCCGCACTCGACGAGACGGCCCAGCACGGCCGCGGCACGCTTGCCGCCGACACCGACCGAAAGGGCGGGGTCCTGGTCCAGCGGCGCCCTCATGTCGACCATCCGGACGACGAGGTCCTCGTGCTGGAAGATCGTGCTGCTCACCAGGGGCGTCGTACCGCCGTTCATCGCCAGTTCGTCCTGGCGGGCCAGCAGCCGGGCCACGGCCGTGCCGGACCCCTCCCGCACCGGGTAGCACAGGGCGTGCCGCCGCAGCGGTCCCGCGGGCGCGCTGCCGTTCGCCCCGTTGACCGCCGTCAGATGGTGCACCACCGGAAGCGCGGCCCGGTAGAAGAACTCCCGCGCCGCATCAGGGTCGTCCAGGTCGCGCGGCTCCTCCAGATACGGGTTGACGGCCGCCTCCACCGCACGCACCTCGGGCTGCCGCGACACATGGCGCAGCGCCGCCACCAGGTCGCCCTTCACCTCGACGGTCCGGACCACGCGGTTGCCGGTCATGAACAGCGACGTCCGGCACAGCCGGGTGGTGTCGTCCACCCGCGTCTCCATCGGGGCGTAGTCGGCCAGGATCGCCGCCACGTCCTTCTCGGAACCGGGCTTCACCGTGAACGTCAGGCCGTGCCGGACCAGCCCGTCGCCGATCCGCGGCGCCGCCTGGAGCCGGCCCCGGGCCGCCGTCGTCCCGCGGCCCCGGTTGTCGGTCTCCCGCAGGATGCCGAAGCGCAGCGACCGGGTGTCCTCGACGCAGCCGTGCATGGGCTTGACCATCTCCCGGTGCGCCTCGCTGTCCACCCAGGCCAGGAAGGGCGGGGCGCTCTCCCACTCGCTGGTGATCAGCCACTTGGAAGGGTCCTCGATCGACTGGCACAACTGGTCGCTGAGGTGCCCCGGAACCGAGGCCACCTGCTGGCACAGCTCGTCATACGCGCGCAGAAAACGCTCCTCGGCACCGCTGCGCACGTCCAGCAGCAGCACCACGCGCAGCCGCGAATCGGTGAGTGAGGACTGCGAGGACCGCGTGGTCATGGATGGTGTCGTGGTGGGCTGTGGAGTCTGGGGCAGGGTGCTCATATTCCACTCCTCCTAGGGGGATGCGTCCTTCCTTGGATGCGCCGCCCGTCAGACCGATCGTGGGGCGCTCCCACGTATGGCGCGAGATTTGTGAGCCATCTGAGGGAACGCCTGGTCAGAGCCCCGAACGGGTCTGGAAACACCGGGCATAGCAGCAAGATGAACCGTCTTGCCGAGACTGCTGAACGCGTCCCCGTCCTCATCGCGGGCGGCTCCCTGGTGGGCCTGTCCGCCTCACTGTTCCTGGGCCGTCTGGAGATCGGCCACCTGCTCGTCGAGAAGCATCCGCGGACCTCCCACCACCCGCGCGGGCGCGGGAACAACATCCGCACGATGGAGCTGTACCGCACCGCCGGAGTGGAGTCCGCGATCCGCGAGGCGGCCGCCGTCCTGGCCGACAACCACGGCATCATGCAGACCCCGTCGCTCGCCGGGGAGGAGCACAACTGGCTCTTCCGGGACATCGACCCGGGCGGCAAGGCCGCCCGCATCAGCCCCTCCGCCTGGTGCCTGTGCAGCCAGAACGACCTCGAACCCGTCCTCCTCAAAGCCGCCCAGGACCTCGGCGGCGACCTCCGCTTCGGCACCGAGCTGCTCTCCTTCGAGCAGGACGCCGACGGGGTCACCGCCGTCATCCTGGACCGCCGCACCGAGGCCCGCTCCACCGTCCGCGCCGACTACCTCATCGCCGCCGACGGCCCCCGCAGCCCGGTCCGCGAGGCGCTCGGCATCGGCCAGAGCGGACACGGCGAGCTGTTCCACAACGTGTCCATCACCTTCCGTGCCAAGCGGCTCGCCGACGTCGTCGGCGACCGCCGCTTCATCGCGTGCTACCTCACCAACCCCGAGGCCGACGGCGCGCTCCTCCCCGTCGACAACCAGGAGCAGTGGGTCTTCCACGCCCCCTGGCACCCCGAGCGCGGCGAAGCCCTGGAGGAGTTCACCGACGAACGCTGCGCCCAGCACATCCGCACCGCCGTCGGCATGCCCGACCTCGAGGTCGAGATCACCGGAAAGGCGCCCTGGCACGCGGCCGAGCGGGTGGCCGACACCTACGGCTCCGGCCGCGTCTTCCTCGCCGGGGACTCCGCCCACGAGATGTCCCCCACCGGCGCCTTCGGCTCCAACACCGGCATCCAGGACGCCCACAACCTCGCCTGGAAGCTCGCCGCCGTCCTCGGCGGCTGGGCCGGTCCCGGGCTGCTGGACACGTACGGCACCGAACGGCAGCCGGTCGCCCGGGCCACCAGCGCCCGGGCCGCCTCCCGCTCGGCCGAGCACAGCCACCCCGGCTACTCCGCCCCGCCCACCGCGGGCCCGCAGAGCAACGTCATGGCCGTCGCCATGGGCTACCGCTACGTGAACGGCGCGGTCCTCGGCGCCGACCCCACCGCCCCCGCCGTACCCGACCGCTTCGAGATCTCCGCCGAACCCGGCAGCCGCGCCCCCCACATGTGGGTCCACCGCTGCGGGGTCCGGCTCTCCACCCTCGATCTGTACGAGCGCACCTGCGTGCTGCTCACCGGCCCGGGCGGCGCCGCCTGGCACGAGGCGGGCCGCCGCGCCGCCGACGCCCTCGGCGTCCCCCTCGACTGCTACCGCGTCGGCACGGAACCGGACCACGAACTGGCCCCCGAGCCGGGCGCCGACTGGGCCGAACTCCACGGCACCGCCCCGGACGGCGCGGTCCTGGTCCGCCCCGACGGCTTCGTCGCCTGGCGCGCGGAGCGCTCCGCGTCCGACCCGTACGCACTGCTGACGGAGGTGCTACGGGAGGTGCTGAGTCTCGGCAGCTGACCGCTGCTCCGTAGCCCGCCCCGGTTTCCGAGCCCGCGGAACCGGGGCGGCTCCGCACCAAATCAAGCCCTCCGGCGGACCCGAGGCCGAGGGCGGATCTGCACCAAATCCAGCACCAGGGGGCACCTCCCAGCGGTAGCTGGGGGAGTTCGAGGACCGGGGTCCGGGGCTCCGCCCCGGACCCCGGCGGGGGCGAGCCCCCGCACCTAACCCGCGCCGTGGCGCCGCACCACGCGGCGCCACGCCCCCGGGGCCACGCTGACGGCCACCGTCAGCAGCACGGCCGCCACCACCCCCTCCCACGGCTCGCGGAACAGCGAGCCGCCGAGCAGGCCGATCAGCTGGTACGTCCCGGCCCAGGCCAGCGCCGCCGGGGCCGCGCCGCGGGCGAACCTCCGCACCGGCCAGCGGGCCAGCAGACAGGCCAGCATCACCGGGATCCGGCCCGCCGGGACCAGCCGGGACAGCACCAGCACCGCCACCCCGTGGTCGGTGAGCTTCGTCCGCGCCTGGTCCAGCCGCTCCGGCGCCGCGTGGTCGTGTATGCGCTCCAGCCACCGCGAACCGTTCTTGGACCGCACCCCGCGCCGCCCCAGCAAGTACAGCGCGAGGTCCCCGAGGAACGCGGCCAGCGCGGCGACGCCGAAGCTGAACAGCAGCGAGAACGGCGAGGACTGGTGGATCGCGACCACGGCCGCCGAGCTGACCACCGCCCCGGTCGGCACCACCGGCACCAGCGACCCCAGCACCACCAGCAGGAACAGCGACGGATAGCCCACCGCCTGCTGGGTGGACTCGGCCGGCAGGCGCGCCAGTTCGCCTATCACCTGGCGGGCTCCAGCCGCACGCACTCCCCGTGCCGCAGCCGGTGCACCGACGCGTCGGGGGCCAGTCGCCCCGCGTGGCGGACGAAGTCGTCGCCCGGCGCGTGGAATTCATGCGGCCGCACGGCGTCCAGGCCGATCGGCCAGTACGTCCCGTAGTGCACCGGCACCGCGCTGCGCGCCCCCAGCCGGGCCAGCGCCTCGGCGGCGCGGCCCGCGTCGAGGTGGCCGTGGCCCAGGTACGGGCCCCAGCCGCCGACCGGCAGCAGCGCCACGTCGCACGGGCCGACGGCGTCCGCCATCGCGTCGAACAGCCCGGTGTCGCCCGCGAAGTACGTCGTCGCCTCGCCGTGCAGCACGTACCCGAGCGCGGGCGCCCGGTGCGGCCCGAACGGCAGGCGGCGGCCGTCGTGGGCGGCGGGCACGGCCCGGATCCGTACGTCGCCGACCGACACCACGTCGCCCGGCCGTACCTCGGTGACCCGCAGATCGCCCGCCGCGGCCATCCGCCGCAGCCCCGGCACGGCCCGCCCGGCGCCGTACGGCACGATCAGCCGGGTGCCGGGCCACAGCCGGGCCAGCGAGCCGAGGTGCAGATGGTCGGCGTGCAGATGCGAGACGAGCGCGACGTCCGCCACCGCCGCGTCCGGCGGCGGCACGGGGCCGCGGCGGCGGCGCAGATGGGCCAGCCGCCGTACGAAGAGGGGGTCGGTCAGCACCCGTACGCCGGAGTCCCGCACGGTCGCGGTGGCATGCCCCCACCAGGTGATCTCCACCGACACGCGGTGCCTCCCGTCGCGCACGTACCACACCCTCGGGTCCGATCCTCTCACTTCCTTTCACTCCGGCGGCCCCCGATTGCCGTCACCCTCATCAGGACATGCATGACTCATGCATATCGTTGCCCCGGACATCCCCGAACCCGACATCGAGCGCGTGGCGAACCTGCTGGGTGCCGCGGCGCTGGCCGTCACGGACGACCTGCTCACCGCCCCGGCCGCCGCCTCCCACCTGAGCATGAGCGCGGCCGCCGCCCTGATCGTCCTGCATGCCGACCCGGGCGTGAGCGTGACCGAGCTGGGCCGCCGGGTCGGCCTCACCCAGTCCGCCGCGGTGCGGATGGTCGACGGTCTTGAGCGGTCCGGCCTGGTCGAGCGGCGGCGTACGGTCGGCAACTGGACCGGCGTCCACCCCACCTCCCACGGGCGGCGCACCGCCGAACACCTGCTGACCGCGCGCACCTCCCACCTCGCCGGGGTGCTGCGCGGCCTGGACCGTACCGAGGTGCGCGACCTCGGCCGACTCCTGGCCAAACTGCTCGACGGCCTCTACCAGGGCTGCGGCGCGGCCGACCGGATGTGCCGCATGTGCGACCGCGACGCCTGCACCCACCGGGGCGCCCCCTGCCCGGTCGGCGCCGCGGACCGGGCGGCGGCCGCCGAGCGCGAGGCCGCGGCCCCCGCGGAGTGAGCCCGCGATGGGTGAACTGCTCGCCCTGGCCGCGGGGGCGGCCCTCGCGCTCATCGCGCTCGGCTGAAACAGCCGGTGGGCGAACGCCGGAAATGCTCGCGCGGGTCGTCACGGCCAGAAGGAAGCTCCGGTCTTTACCTATGACTCATGCCGAGCGATGAATCGAGCAAGAAACCACGATCCGAGGCGTGGAAGACCGCACTGACCACGCTTCAGTCAGCACGGCCGCCCTTCATCCCGGAAGGGGCGGAGGCGATGACCGTCCTCATCGAATACCCCCCGGGTGACCCGGGAACCCCTCCGCACCGGCACTCCGGCCCCGCATTCGGATACATGCTCGAAGGCGAAATGCTCTTCGAGCTGGAAGGCGAGCCGGAGCGCGTGATCAAGGCCGGAGAGACGTTCTGGGAGCCGGGCGGCGACGTCATCCACTATCAGGACGGGAACAACCGAACGGATTCCTGGAGCCGTTTCCTCGTGACCATGATGTGCGCGCCGGGGCAGCCCATGCTGACCCTGGTGGACGACCAGGAACTGGCCCAGCGCAAGGACCGACGCGCTCCGCGGAAAGACAGGTGACCATGAAGATCGCAGTTCTCGGCGGGACCGGCCTCATCGGATCGAAGGTCGTGCAGAACCTGACGGCGGGCGGCCATGAGGCCGTGCCCTGTTCGCCCTCCACGGGGGTCGACATCATCACCGGAAAGGGCGTGGAAGAGGCGCTGTCCGGTGCCGACGTCGTGGTCAACCTGACGAATTCGCCGACCTTCGACGACGCCTCCGCGGCGTTCTTCCAGACCTCGATGGACAACCTCCTGGCCGCCGCCGGTAAGGGCGGGGTGCGGCACGCCGTCATCCTGTCGATCGTCGGCGCGGAATTGGTGCCCGAGCTCGCCTACTACCGGGCCAAGGTGCTTCAGGAAGACATCCTCAAGGCCGGGCCTATTCCGTATTCGATCGTCCGCGCCACCCAGTTCATGGAGTTCATCGACGCGCTCCTGTCCTGGACCACCGACGGCGACACCGTCCGGCTGCCCGCGACGCCGATCCAGCCGATCGCCGCGCAGGACGTCGCCGACGCCGTCGCCGAAGTCGCCGTCGGCACCCCGCTGAACGGCACCCGCGACATCGGCGGGCCCGACGTCTTCACCCTCGACGAACTCGGCCGGGTCACCCTGGACGCGCGCTCCGACAGCCGCACCGTCGTCCTGGACGACACTGCCGGGATGTTCGCCGCCGTCCACGGCGATGTCCTCACCACCAAGGGGGACGCCCGTCTCGCCCCCACCCACTACACCGAGTGGCTGTCCTGAGCCGGTCCGCGGGGTGATGCGTACGAGGTGAAGCGGTCCCGCGCGCGGCGGAGGCCGTCGGGCCGGAAGAAGTCGGCGAGGTTCGCGGCCGAGAGGGCGGCCGCGGTCTCGCCGCGCGGGAAGAGGGCGGTCTCGTACGCGGTCAGCGCCGTCTCCAGGTCGTCGTGGGCGGTGATGGCCCGGGCGAGTTCGGCGCCGTCGAGCATGGCGAGGTTGGCGCCCGCGCCCGCGAAGGGGGACATCAGGTGGGCGGCGTCGCCCAGGAGGGTGACGCCGGGCACCCGGTCCCAGCGGTGCCCGACGGGCAGGGCGTGGAGGGGCCGGGGCGCGAGGGGGATGTCGCTGCCGGCGATCAGCGCGCGCAGCGCGTCGTCCCAGTCGGGGAAGAGGTCCAGGACCCGCTTCGCGGTGACGGCCCCCGTACCTGCCCACCCCTCCGGAACCTTGACGGTGCTGTAGACGCGGATGCGCTCCCCGCCGATGCGCTGCGCGATCACCCCCTTCTCGTCCCCGAGGGCGAACATCGTGCCGTGGCCGACGAGTTCGGCGAGGGCGCGGTGCCGGGTGTCGACGTCCTCCAGCTGTCCGTCCATCAACGTCACCCCGGCGTAGACCGGCCGGGCGCCGGACACCACCGGCCGGACCCGCGACCAGGCCCCGTCGGCGCCGACCAGCAGATCCGCCTCCACGGTCTCGCCGTCGGCCAGGGTGAGCGCCGGACGCCCCGTGGGAGAGACGGCGACCGACCGTACGCCGTGTCCCCAGCGGACCGTCCCCCTCGGCAGCGAGTCCAGCAGCAGCCCCCGCAGCGCGTACCGGTCGATCTCGGGGCGGTCGCCGCCGCCGTCCGGGGCGGGCTCGTGGAGCAGGACGGATCCGTCCTTGGCGAGCAGGCGCAGCTCGCCGCCCTCGGGGCGGCTGAGTGCGCGGAAGTCGTCGAGCAGCCCGGCGGCGGTCAGCGCCCGCTGGCCCGACGTCTCGTCCAGGTCCAGCGTGCCGCCCTGGTCGCGGGCGGTCGGCGACGCGTCCCGTTCGTAGACGGTCGCGGCGATGCCGTGGGTGTGCAGGACGCGCGCCAGCGTCAGCCCGCCCAGCCCTCCTCCGACGATCGCGATGCCGGGTGCGGTGGACCTACCGCTGGACCCGCCGGTGGCCATAGATCGCCTCCCCATGAATCCCTGTCGTGCCGGACGGGAGGAGCGTAGGCCGACGAACATGTTCGTGGCAAACACGTTCGTTACGAACGTGTTCGCGCCGGGATAGCATGGGCGCATGACAGGGAACTCCGCCACGCGCCAGAGCCGCCGCGAACGTCCGGCGAAACCGGCCCTGACCCGGGACGGGATCATCGCCACCGCTGTCGACCTCATGCGGGCCGAGGGCCTGGATCGCGTCACCATGCGCCGCTTGGCGCAGGAGCTGGACACCGGGCCCGCCTCGCTCTACGTGTACGTCCGCAACACCGCCGAGTTGCACGCGGCGGTCCTCGACGAGCTGCTCGCCGAGGTCGACCTGAGTCCGGCCACCGCCGAGGGCGACTGGCGCGAGCGGCTGGTGCGGGTCCTCATGTCGTACACGGACCTGCTGTTCGCGTACCCCGGCCTCGCCCGCTCGGCTGTGGCCGCGCGCCCCTACGGCACGTACTTCCTGAACCTCGCGGAAGGGGTGCTGGCGCTGCTGCACGAGGGCGGGGTCGCGCCGGACCGGGCGGCGTGGCTGGCCGACGTGCTGCTCCAGTTCGGCACCGCGACCGCCGCCGAGCACGCCTGGCGGGGCCCGGACGAGGACCGCCACAACGAGGAGGACTGGGAGGCGATGGCCGCCGCGCTGATGGGCGCCTCGGAGCGGACGCACCCGCGCATCGCCGCGCTGGGCCCGCGGCTGCTCTCCGGGTCTCCCCAGGAGCGGCTGGTCTGGGGCTTCCACGTGCTGATCAACGGTGTGGCGCACACCCCGGTGCCGGACGTCCCGACGCCGCTGTAGCCGCGCTCCGGACGTGTCGCACCGGCCGCCCCGGGCATGGCGGCCGGTGCGGCGTACGGCCCTACTTGACCCAGTAGCGCACGTTGCGGAAGCGGGCCTCGGCCTTGCCCGAGCCGTGGTGGTAGACGCCGTTCTTGAAGTAGCGCGTGGCCGGTCCGCGGTCGTCGGCGGTCAGCACCAGCTTGTTGTCGGCGTAGACCTGGATCGTTCCGGCGCTCGCGTCGTGGGCGACCTTCAGGTTCCACCAGGTGTTGTAGATCCCGGTCTTGATGGTTTCGTTCGTATAGCGCTTGAGCGTGCCGCCGTTCGCGCTGGACGCCCGGAACATGATGTCGGTCGCGGGGGTCCCGGACGGGCGCCGGGTGCGCAGGATCTGCATGATGTCCGCGCCGTTGGTGCCGGACGGGACGTACACATCGGCGTCCCACATCTGCTTGCCCGAGGTGTAGTCGTTCTTCCAGCGCATCTCGGTGCGCGGATTGGTCGAACTGCCTTGCTCGAACGGCTCGTCGGAGGCGTTCACCCACATGGTGTGGGTCTTGGTGCTGGAGTTGTAGCTGTAGCGGTCGCTGAGATCCAGGTTGTACGGCTTCTGCATGCTGTACGTGTACGACTTCTGCGTCCATCCGTCCGTCGGGTCGGCGGCCGGGGCGGCCGCCGTTCCCGTCAGCGCGGCCATGAGCACGCCGACGGCGACGCCCACTCCGACCTGCATGCGTAACGCGGGCATGCGCCCACCTCCAGTCAGTCGTCATGGTCCGGACCAGGCGTCAACGTAGGCCAGGGTCGATGGCGTGTCCATATCAATGAACAAGATTCTTCGTTTTCACAGCTCTCGTTCAGAGATGTGACCTGATTCAGGGGCGCGACCCGGCTCAGGGGCGCGACCCTGGCTCAGGGATGCGCCCCGACCAGCTGCTCGCACCAGATGGTCTTGCCCGTGTGGGTGTGCCGGGTGCCCCAGCGCTGGGTGAGCTGGGCGACCAGCAGCAGTCCGCGGCCGCCCTCGTCGGAGAGGCGGGCCCGGCGCATATGGGGCGCGGTGCTGCTGGCGTCGGACACCTCGCAGATCAGCGTCCGGTCGCGGATCAGCCGCAGCTGAATGGGCCCCTCCGCGTGCCGGATGGCGTTGGTGACCAGCTCGCTGACCACCAGCTCCGTGATGTCCGACGCGTCCGCCAGCCCCCAGGCGTCGAGCTTCCGGGACGCCCACGAACGGGCCGTCGCCACGGTGACCGGGTCGGCCGACAGGTCCCGTACGGCGAACCGGTCCGTGCCCAGGGCCTGGGTGCGGGCGATGAGCAGCGCGGCGTCGTCGGCGGGGTGGTCCGGCAGCAGATCGCCGAGCACGTGGTCGCACAGCGCGTCGAGGGAGGGCGCGCGGTCGGTCAGCGCGTGGCACAACGCGTCCAGCGCACCGTCCAGTTCGCGTTCCCGTTCGCGCAAGCCCAGCAGTCCGTCGGTGTAGAGCGCGAGCAGGCTGCCCGGCGGCAGCTCCACCTCCACCGCCTCGAACGGCAGCCCGCCGAGGCCCAGCGGGGGACCGGCGGGCAGATCGAGCAGCCGCGCCTCGCCGTCCGGGGTGACCACGGCGGGCGGCGGATGCCCGGCCCGGGCCATCGAGCAGGTCCGGGCGACCGGATCGTAGACCGCGTACGTGCAGGTGGCGCCGAGAATCGCGGGGTCGCCGGGAGCATCGGGGCCATCCCGGGCACCGCCGCTCTCGGCCTCCGCCGCGAGCCGGATCACCACATCGTCCAGATGCGTCAGCAGCTCGTCCGGCGGCAGATCGACGTCCGCCAGCGTACGGACGGCCGTGCGCAGCCGTCCCATGGTGGCCGCCGCGCCGATGCCGTGGCCGACGACGTCGCCCACGACCAGGGCGACCCGCGCCCCGGACAGCGGAATCACATCGAACCAGTCGCCCGCCAGCCCCGACCGGCCCCCCGCGGGCAGATAGCGGGACGCGGTCTCGACCGCCGCCTGCGCCGGAGTGCCCCGCGGCAGCAGGCTCTGCTGGAGGCTGAGCGCGGCGGTGCGCTCGCGGTCGAAGCGGCGCGCGTTGTCCAGACAGATCGCGGCCCGCGCCACCAGCTCCTCGGCCAGCAGCTGGTCGTCCTCCGTGAAGGGGTCCTTGGTCCGCCGGTAGAACATGGCGATGCCCAGCGTCATCCCGCGCGCCCGGATCGGCACCCCCATGATCGACTGGAATCCGTACTCCCGGAACTTCTCCGCCCGGGCGGGGTCCCGCGCCAGCCAGTCCCGCATGTCCCGGTCCGTGACCCGGTGCCGGGTGGACCGGCCCGTGGCCATGCAATGTACGGCGGGCGTGTACGGCGGGTAGAAGTCCACCTCGCCCGGCTGCCGCACCGCCTCCGGCGCCTCCTCGATGATCGACTGGTTCGCCGCCCGGCGCAGCGCCACCACCCCGGTGAACGGACCCGGCTCATCCCCCCTGAGCAGCGTCTCCAGCAGATCGACGGTCACCCAGTCGGCGAGCCGCGGCACCACCGCGTCGGCGAGTTCCCGCGCGGTGCGCATCACGTCCAGGGTGCCGCCGATCCGGCTGCTCGCCTCGTTGAGCAGCGTCAGCCGCTCCCGGGACCGGATCTGCTGGGTCACATCGGAGACCGTCGTGCACAGCCCGAGCGTCTCCCCGTCCGCGCCCCGCAGGGCGGAGGCCGCGGCCAGGAGGACGCGATCCTGGTCCGGGTTCGAGGGCAGCCGCCCCCGCATCTCCCCGCTGAACGCGGCCTCCCCCGTCTCCACCACCCGCCGCAGCCGCCGCTCCCACGGCTCCGCGTCCGGCCCCGACAGCACCTCCGGCAGCCGCTTCCCCTTGCGTTCGGCCTCCGTGATCCCGGTCAGCCGCGTCATGGCGGCGTTCTGCCGGATGCACCTGAGGTCGGTGTCGTACATGGTCACGGCCACCGGGGAGCGGGAGAACAGCCAGTCCACGACCGCCCGGTCCATCTCCTGCGGCAGCGGCCGCGGCCCGGCGGCGTCCTCGATCGGCGCCACCAGCACCCACTGGCCCCGGGTATCCCGGTCCACCAGCCGGTGCCCCGCCCCGCGCACCCGTACCACCCGGCCATCGGCGCACCGCACCGACAGCCACCCCAGCCAGTCGTCCCGTTCCGGCGGCCCGTCCCAGAACGGCGCCCCGCCCTCGGGCAGGAGCAACTCCCCGGCCCGCCGCCCCACGGCGTCCTCCGCGGTATGCCCCAGCGCCCGTTCGGCACCGCGGTTCCAGCCCGTGACGATGCCGGACTCGTCGACCGTGATCACGGCGGTCCGCGGGGCCTCGGCGTTCATGCGCCCATCTCCTCCTTACCGAGCATGCACCCGCCGCCAGGGCCGTTCAAACGAGCGCGGCTCGCTCGGCTTGACCCTTTGATGGGAGGATGGTGTCATGGCTTCATGATGTACGGGGTGCCCGAACTCAACGCCGACGATGCGCGCGTTCTCGATGAGATCGACGCGATGCGGGGGCGCCTGCGGCTGCATCTGCGGGCGCCGAGGCGGTGGGAAGGCCAGCTCCGCCGCAATCTGACCGCGCGGGCGATCGCCGGGTCGAACACGATCGAGGGGTATGCGGCGAGCGTCGCCGACGTCGAGGACATCATTCTCGGCGAGGCCCCGATCGAGGCCAGCGGGGTGGTGGCCGCGGAGATCGACGGCTACCGGCAGGCCATGACGTACATCCAGCGGCTGGCCGACGCCGGTCCCGACTTCGCCTACGGCAAGGGGCTGCTCAACAGTCTGCATTTCATGATGCAGGGGCATCACCTGCTCAAGCGGCCCGGGTGGTGGCGCTCCGGCCCCGTGTACGTCACCTCACCCGAAGACCCCACCATCGCGGCATACACAGCCCCGGACGCGGAACTGGTGCCCGGTCTGGCGGACGAACTGGTGGCGTGGCTGAACGAGGGGGACCTCGAAACACCGGCGCTGGTCCGGGCCGCCATGGCGCACCTGAACCTGGTGGCCATCCACCCTTGGCCGGACGGCAACGGCAGGATGTCCCGCGCCCTCCAGACCCTGGTGCTGGCCCGTGAGGGGCTCGTGGCACCGGAGTTCTCCAGCATTGAGGAGTGGCTCGGACGCGCCCGCAACACCTACCGCTACTACGACGTACTCGCCGAGGTCGGCGGCCCCGTATGGACGCCGGACCGGGACACCCGCTCCTGGGTGCGCTTCTGCCTGCGCGCACACCATCAGCAGGCCCAGACGGTGGAACGCCAAGTGGAAACCACTCGGACGCTATGGGCCGCCCTGGAGGAAGCCATCGAGAAGCAGGGTTGGGCCGAGCGACTGCTGTACGCCCTGTACCCGGCCGCGATGGGCAACCGCGTCCGCCGGGCGACGTACCAGTCGGACGCCGCGCTCAGCGAGCAGCAGGCCCAGCGGGACATCCGCGAACTCGTACGCGCCCGGTGGCTGTCGCCGCACGGTGAGGCACAGGGGCGGTACTACACCGCCGGTGAGGGTATGCCGGATGCCATCACGCGTGGAGTCCGGCAGCCTCGGCCCTTGCGCGAACCGTATGCCTGACCGCCGCTCGATGCCGGCTCCGTCCTCCGATCGGCCGCTTGGGGTCTCGTGGTCGGCGTGAGCTGGTGCAGGGAGCGGGTCTCATCGCCCAGGGTGCGGCCGACGTTCTGGAAGAGTCCGCGGACGTAGCGATCGGCGTCGTCGGACGCGATGCCCTGGGACCCCGGTCACCCGCTGTGGCTCAGCACGTTGACCACCCGGCCGTTGGGGTCACGGACGAAGAACCGGCGCACTCCCCACTTCTCGTCCTGCAAGGGGTGCACGATCTCCGCGCCGCTCTCTCGCATCACCGCATACGCCGCATCGACATCGTCCACCTCGACGCTCATGTCGGGTACGACGGGCGCGGTCTCGTCATGGCTCATGAAGGTGACTTGCGCCGTTGGGTTGGAGGGGGAGGCGAGCGTCATGACCCAGCCAAGGTTCATGACCTCCTCGAACCCCAGGTGGCCGTAGAAGTCACGGCTCTCCTCCATGGCCTCTGATCGGATGTCGGGCATGACCCGGCGGATGGACATGGGCGACTCCTGCTGACAGGCGTGAGCAAACGTGTCTCCGATTCTCTCCAGAGACCCTGGGGTGGGGCGCGCTGTCGACATCATCCGGCGCGGGCGGGTCAGGTGGAAGACCGGCGGCCGCGCCCCGCGTCGCGGCGGAGGTGGGCGATGAGTGACGCCGTGCTGGTGTACGTGCCGACCGCGGCCACCAGCGTCAGCCACATCGGTCCCTGGTCGTGCAGGTTGTTCACGAGGTACACGCCGAAGAACGCGGTGCCGACCGCGGACCGCACGTCGTTCCGCTGCCACCAGTGCTGTCGGGGCGCTTTCGCTTTGGCGAGCTGCCGTGCGTATGCGGCCACGGGCCCGAATTCGTCCTCGGGCTCGCGCCCGCTTTCCGCGAGCTGGCGGCTCGCTTCCCGGGTGAGTTCGGCCGCGCGGGCCCGCGGGAGCGCGTGGCAGCCTTCGAGGAGCCGCGGCAGCTTGTGCAGCCACGCCTCGGACGGCAGCCGCTCGTGGGCGGGGGCGGTCGGGGGCTTGGAGAACAGCACCCATGCGGGGAGCAGGATGCCCAGCGCACAGATGGCGGGCGTCGGCACGTGTGCGATCACGGTGTCGGGCCCCTCGACGAGCGCGACGGCGGCGAGGGCGACGGCGGCGATGGCCACGCAGCCGAGGAGGGCGGAGGTGGTGAGAGAGGTCATGAGGCCGTTCGTCACGAACTCGTACGCCCCGGCCCCAAAGGTCATCAAGCCCAACTGCCCGGTCACGGCGACGGCGTAGTCGGTGGCCGTCATCGCGTCGGGGTCGCCCGCGGCCCGTACGTCGGCGGGCTGCCGCTCGTTCGCCACGGCCTCGGCGAAGTCGTCCGGGCGGCCGAAGGTGTCCCTTTCCACGCCGGTCGTCTCAGCCGGGGCGCTTGGCCGTGATGACCAGGCCCGGCCCGGTGTGCTCATCCGCGGGGAGCCGGAGTTCGGCGACCGGGCGCAGTCCGGCCTGCTCGATCAGGTCCACGAGTGGTTCCGGCCGCCACTTGTATGTCGTCCAGCGAATCGGTACGCCTCCGTAGCCCTCGGTGCGCACGGCGTCTTCGTCACCGACGTGTGTCGCGGTGATGAAGTGTCCGCCCGGCTTCAGGGCACGCGCGAACAGGGCGAGGACCTGGGGAAGGACGTCACGGGGGAGGTTGAACAGCGACCACCACCCGAGCACGCCCCCGAGGGAGGCTTCAGCGAGGTCGAGGTCGGTGGCGGAGGCGACGCTGAAGCGGCAGTCGGGATGAAGGCGGCGCGCGTTCTCGATCATGCGGGGGGAGAGATCCACCCCGGAGACGTCGAGTCCGCGTTCGGCGAGGTAGGCGGTCACCGTCCCGGGGCCGCAGCCGACGTCGAGGACGGGCCCGAGGTCGCCCACGGTGTCGGCGAAGGCGTCGACCGACGCCTTGAGCCAGGGATGCCTGCGGATGTCGCCGAGTCCCGTCGTCGCCACCATGTGGGCGTAGTTGTCGGCCACGCGGTCATAGGACTCACGGACCACATCGAGATCGGCTGGGCGGTCAACACGGTGTAAGGGCATCAGCCAACAATAGGGTTGCCGCTGTCCGCCGTTGCCGATTGGAACAGGTTCCATGTCCGATTCTCTCGTCCTTTGGAGCCTCTCGCTGGCGCTCTTCGCGGCGATCGGGCTGGGCAGCTTCATCTGGGCGCTGCTCGCGTTGCTGCTCTGAGCGGTCTGGCGGACCGGCGGCATCATGATCAAAGCTAGATGCCGTGGACGGAGTTACGGACAGCACGGTTCTCGCCCTGATCGGCGTTCTGCTGGGGACGGCGGGGACCCTCATCGGGCAGCACCTGGCGAACCGCGTCGAGGTGCAGCGCGACCATCGGCACCGCGCGGACGTGGCGCGGTCGGAGCGCAAGGAGGCCATATCGGGGTACTTAAAGGCGGTTCAACGGGTCGAGCTGATCCTGGATCGTCGAAAGCTCGGCATGCCGACCCTCGACGACCCCGAGGACGTGAAGCTGCATGACCTGTGGCTGGCGACGAAGGCGGTCGAGCTGGTGTGTTCCACCGAGGCCGCCCAGGCCGCCCACGACTACACCAAGGAGCTGCACGCGCTGATGCGCAGCGAGCGGGGGCGGTCGCCGGTCAAGCGCGAACGGCGCGAGGCGTTCGTGGAGGTGGCGCGCGAGGAGTTGGAGAGCGGTCGCGCCCGGATCAGGCGGTGAATCTCTAATGACCTCCCTGATCTTCGGCGTGGACCATGCGAACCGAGGTGGCCGACCTCCCCCCACACGGCCGCCAAGGAGGGTGCATGACGTCATCCACCCAGTCCGCCGAGGCCCCTGACCTAGCCGTTCGCGGCCGAGAAGCTGAACCTGGCCCCAGATCGCCCTGCGGGCGCTGCTGGAACGCCTACCTGGGCTGCGGTTGGCCGACGCCGAGCGGGACGTGGAGTGGAAGGTGGGCGTGTCCACGCGCGGCGTACGGAGGTTGCCGGTTACCTGGGAGGCGTGAGGGTGGTCAGGAACGTCGACCAGGCGTCGGCGGGTATCTGGAGCTTCGGCCCGTCGGGGATTTTGGAGTCCCGGACGTGGACGGTGGCGGGGGCCTGGGCAACCTCGACGCATTCGCCGCCGCCGGAGTCGCTGTAGCTCGACTTGTGCCAGTCGAGGGCGACCTCGACGCAGTCGCCGCCCGTGTTGTCGCTGTAACTGCTCTTGAACCACCTGAGTCTGCTCATAGCTCACCCATCAACTGCTCGATGAAGCGCACGGATTCCTCTGGCCCGAGAGCCTGGGACCTGATCATGGCATAGCGGCGAGCCAGGACGCCGACCTCGTCCGGCTTGGAAACCAGCATGCTCTTCCCCTGGCCTTCCAGGTAGACAAGCGTCGCCTCGTCCGGGGTCTCAATGAGCTTCATTGGGCCCGGAAGGCCCGCATGCCCGGCTCGGCTCTTCGGCATGACCTGGATGACCACGTTGGGGCGCCTCGCGCATTCGATGAGGTACGCGTACTGGGCCTGCATGATCTTGAGCCCGCCGATCAGTCGGCGCAGCGCTGCTTCCTCGATGATGACGTTGATGACCGCTCCCGGCTTGCGGTCGAACAGTGCTTTGCGGTCCATGCGAGCCGCGACCAGTCGATCGGCTTCCTCGTCATCGACCGGTGGGAAGGCGTGATCGAACAACGCGCGGGAGTACTCCTTGGTTTGCAGCAGGCCATCGATCAACTGCGTGCAGTACGACGACACGCTGAGCGCTTCCTGCTCCAGCTGTACGAAGCCCTGGAAATGCTCCGGGTACCGCTCCAACCGCAGGAAGCCGATGGCTGCTGTCAGCAATCCACCCGTGTCCAGCGCCTTTTCGGCCGCTTCGACGAACTCGTCCGTCGGCGGCTTCGCACATGTCTCAACTGCGCTGACCGCCGAGCCCGTGTACCCCATCAGCTTGCCCAGCTCCTCCTGGGTCAGCCCCGCCTGGACACGCAGCAGCCGCAGCACAGCGGCGAAGTACTGCACGGTCGGTGATGTGGAGACCTTCTTGTTCGACTGGGCCACCTCGACCACCCCTCTCAACGCGACTCAACGCCAATCAACGGCTGTTCGAGCAGAGTTGCTGAGCTGCGCCGTTGACTCTCTGCTACTAGCGCACGGTAGTCAGGTGCACTGACAGTTGGGGCATGAACGCAGAAAGTCACGGCGTCAATCCCATCCATGGCTGGATGCGGAGGCTTGCGCCCACACCCCCATCCGTCCACCGCGCCCGCCACGCGGCCGAGGCCGCACTGCGCGGGTGGGGCGTGGCTCCGGGCTCCGTCCCGTTGGTCCTGCTCGTGGTCTCGGAGTTGGCGACGAACGCGGTACGGCATGGCCGCGTACCCGGGAGGTACTACGAGGTGCGTATCGCATACGACGCAGAGAAGTTGGTCGGCATCGAGGTGTCCGACCCCCGCGAGGGGCTACCGCGGCTCGGCGACGCGACGCCGGACGCCGAGTCCGGGCGCGGGTTGGCGATCGTGGAGGCGTTCGCCGAGGCGTGGGGCGTGCGGGAGCGCGTCGTCGGCAAGACCGTCTGGGCTCGTGTCCGTCTCTAGGTCTGGTGCGGGACGGGGCCGTCAGCGACAGTCCGTAGGATGCTTGATCATGTTCATTCGGTCCAACGCGCTCAGCGGCTCCCGTCGTCACCGCCTCGTCATGGGAGGCATGCTGACGCCTTTCATGGCTCTGATGGGGGTGATGTTTTTCATCGTGGCCGCGAACACCACCGACCGCCCTCTGCCCATGAGCGGCTTCGCCGCAGTCGCGCTTTCGGCCTTCGCGGTCGCCTGGTGGTCCGCCCGCTACTGGTACGCGGCTCTCCGGGAGACCCCTGAGCCCAACCCGTGGCCATGGCTCCTGCCTCCGCTCGTACTCACTGTGATCTCCATCGTCTCCGGCATCGGCGCGCTGCGGGACGGGGAGAAGGGGTCGGGTATTGGCCTGCTGGTGATGGCTGGCTTCTTCTTCTTGCCGTTCGCCGCAGGGCTGGCGGGCCTGGTTGTTTTTCTCCAACACCGCTCCCACCGGCGGCACGGGCTTGCCGCGGCCCGGAACACCCCCGAGCCGCAACGGCGGCCGTACCGGGCCTGGGGATCGATCGACTGAGAGTCGGAGCTCAGGCGTTCAGCTTCGTGTCGGCGATGAGGCTGATCTCGATGACCTGGCCCGGGAAGGTCAGTTCGGTGACGCCGAGGACCGTGCTGACCGGGCGGTGGTCGCCGAAGTAGGCGCGGTTGCCCTCCGCCACCGCCGCGACGTGCTGCCGCAGGTTCACCACGTACAGGATCTGCGAGACGACCTGGCCGCGGGTGACGCCGTAATGGGCCAGGACCTTGTCCACGTTGGCGTACGTCTGCTGGAGCTGGGCGGCGAAGTCGTCCGCGTGGCGGAAGTCGCCCGTCTCGTCCAGCGAGAGCTGGCCGGAGACGTGGATCAGATCGCCGGACTTGATCGCCTGCGCGTAGCCGAAGTCGTCCTCGGCGGGCACGTCGTGGTTGAAGACATCGACGGTGGCCATGGTTCTCACCCTTCTGGTGTGCTCTCTTGCGGTTACTCGGAAACCGTAAGAGAGTGAGGGCCGACCTGGAAGAACGCACTTTTCGGTGACTGGGGAACCTGATGGTGACCAAGCAGCAACTCAAGGGCCTGCCCGAGGACGCGGACCTGCGGCGCGCGGACTCGCTGGCGCGGGAGATCTTCTCGGACGTCGCCAACAAGTGGGCGCTGCTGATCATCGAGGCGCTCGGCGAACGCACACTGCGCTTCAGCGAGTTGCGGAACGAGGTGGAGGGCGTCAGCCACAAGATGCTCACCCAGAACCTGCGCATGCTGGAGCGCAACGGCCTGGTCGACCGCAAGGTGCACCCCACGGTGCCGCCGAGGGTCGAGTACACCCTGACCGAGCCGGGCCGGGCGCTGCGCGCCACGGTCGACACCATGTGCGACTGGACCCACCGGTACCTCGGTCACATCGAGGACGCGCGGCATCGCTTCGACGCCTGACCGGAGCGCGCGGCTCATGTCCGTCTCCAGCGGTGACTTCTATGCTGCTGCCGGGACCTGACGTGACGAAGGTGAGAGTGCCCGTGCGACAGAGCATCACGGCTCATGGCGGCGGAGGAAACGGCGACAAGCTGCCCGGCCAGCCCTACCCCGGGCCGCATCAGCCGCCGACCCCCGACGGTGGTCCCGGCGTGCCGAATCCGCCCAGGTGACGCGCCCGGGGCGCGAGGCGTTGGGGCGGGCGCTGTTGGAGGGGCGGGCGATGGCGGCGGACTGGGCGCCCACCTTCGCCGCCGTGGACCGGGCCGCCTTCCTGCCCGATCTCATGTGGCCGTTCGACCCCCGCACCCACCACGCCACGCCCGTCCACAAGGCCGAGGACCCCGACGCCTGGTACGCGGCCGCCGACCGCGACGCGCCGATCGTGACGCAGTGGGACGACGGCGAGCACACCGGCACCGAACCGGGACGGGTATCCACCAGCAGTTCCTCCATGCCGTCCGTCGTCTACGCGTTGCTCCAGGACCTCGCCGTGGACGACGGCATGACGGTGCTGGACGTCGGCACCGGCACGGGCGAGACGGCGGCGGCCCTGGCGCACCGCTGCGGCAGCGGCGGTGGGGTCGCCACCGTCGAGGTGGACCCCGACGTGTCCCGGTGGGCAAGACAACGGCTCCGCGCCGCCGGGTGGCGCCCGGCCGTCGTCGTGGGCGACGGAGCCGAGGGGCACGTGGACCGCGCACCGTACGACCGGATCCTGGCCACCGTGGGGGTCCGCGAGATCCCCGGGGCGTGGATCGAGCAGACCCGCCCCGGCGGCCTCATCGTCGCGCCCTGGGGCACGCACTTCACCCACGCCGACGCCGTCGCCCGGCTCACGGTGCACCAGGGGACGGCGACCGGTCGCTTCACCCGGCCCGTGGAGTTCATGAAGCTGCGTGCCCAGCGACCGGCGCTCCCGGACCACGGCGCGTACGACCCGACCGACGGCGCCGATACGTCCGCCACCGACCTGACCGAGGCGGAGTTCGTCACCGGGCCGTACGGCGCCCTCCCCTTCGTGCTGGGGCTCCGCGTACCGCGCTGCGTCCAGGTCGTGGCGGAGAAGGAGGACGGGGCGCGGCCGGTGTGGTTCTACGGGCTGGGCGACCGCTCCTGGGCGTGCGTGGTGTTCCGCGAGGACGCGAAGACGGCGCGCGTCTGGCAGGCGGGGCCGCGTCGGCTGTGGGACGAGGTGGAGGGCGCGTACCGGTGGTGGCTGGCGCGGGGCGCGCCGGACCACACCCGGTTCGGGCTCACCGTGACGCCCGAGGGGCATCGGGTGTGGCTGGACGATCCGGACGGCACTGTGGCGTAGGCAATGGACAGCGTTCGGCCAAGCGGCTCATGATCTTCGGTATGCACCCTCCTGTCGCAGCAGTGATCGATGCTCACCGGTCCCTGGAACGGGTCGTGGCCGGACTCAACGACCAGCAGGTCGCCGAGGCGTCCGCCCTTCCGGGCTGGTCACGCGGACATGTCCTGGCGCATCTCACGGACAACGCGCGGATGTTCGCCCGTCTCGCGGAGCATGCCCTGCGTGGTGAGCTCGTCGCGGGTTACGACGGCGGGATGGACGAGCGCAACGCGATCATCGAGGCCACGGCGGGCCGGAGCGCCGCCGAGCACCGCGCGGAACTCGCCGCGCACACCGCCGGGCTGGAGGCGGTCTGGGCACGCGCCGACGAGGTGGACTGGAGCCGTCCGGTCACGTTCCGCAACGCGGACATTGCCGCCACGGTCTTCGCGCGCTGGCGCGAGGCGTGGATCCACATGGTCGACCTGGACCTCGGCGTAGGGCCGGGCGACTGGCCCGAGGACCTGGCCGCACACGCCATCGACTTCCTCCTCGGCCGCCTTCCGGCAGGCACTCTGGTCCGGGCCGAGGACATGCGCCGCCAGTGGTCCGCCGGTGAGGGGCCGCCGGGCACGGTGGTCGACGGACGCGTGCGCGACCTGGCGGCCTGGCTGTCCGGACGTACGCCAGTGGTCCCACCGGTGGCGACCGGGGAACTGCCCCCTCTCGGGCCGTGGCCGCCCCACCCGCCACAGCGCCTGGACCGCGTGTGACGTCGTCATGGGGCGGGGTGTGGCGTCCCGCACCGTCTCAGTGGCCGGAAGGCGGCTCGAAGCAGCCGGTCTCCATGTAGGGCCCGTTGGTGCTGACCTGGAAGTTGGTCGGTTGCAGGAATGCCGTGACGCACGCGTCGTCATGGACACGAAGGGCGACCCGGGCGCCCTCGGGCCTGATGTAGTGGTCGCGCTCGTAGCGCCTGCTCATTCCCTCTACGCTGAGCGTCCCGCCCAGCCGCTCTCCCTTGGGCCCGATGCGCTCCTCCTCGTAGCCGAGCTTGAGCAGCGCCGTGCGCACGGTCTTGGGGTCCCACTTCTTCTGGCCCCACAGTCGCTTGAGCACGGGCTCGATGCGGTCGGCTTCCTTCCGCGCGTCCCTGGCGCTGGCGGGGGACATCTCGCCGGGCTGGCGGAATGCGTTGTTCTCGCGGTAGTGCGGGGCGCCGTCGTGGGACCCGGGTTCCGTATAAGGGGTACCGGGGGTACTGGGGCTGGACGTCGGGGGAGCGCTCGGGGCATCGGACGCCGCGACGCGCTGCTCACCGCAGGCGGTCAGGGAGAAAGCGACGAGGAGGAGAGCGGTGACGGGTCTGTACCGGCCCGGCGATAAGGTCTTCATGCTCATGACTCTGCCATGCGTGGCGGACATCCGGGCGGCTCGACCGTGACCATGCCGTAAGCGGAATGGTCTACTCCCTGTCACCTCGTGCCCGCCGGGACGCACCCGCGCTGTGTAACGCTGGGAATCGGTCCGCGCGCCCGAGCGCGGACCGTAGTCCGAAGTGAGGCCAACGGCGTGCAGAAGCCCCGATGGAAGACCGTGGGGGGAGCGCTGCTCCGGGTGACGGCCGTGTGGGCGGTGTCGACGCTCACCATGCTGGCGCTCGCGGGCATCCTGCCCGATTTCCGGTTGCAGGCCGCTGACGGCGACAGCGCGACGCGGATCGCGATCACCGCCGCCAGCGGCGCCGGTGCGTTCGGTGTGCTGAGCGCGCTGGTGTGGCCGCTGCTGGTGCGGGCGTTGCTGCTGATGCCCGCGTTGGTGCTGGGGCTGCTGGTGTTCGTGCTGAACGGGTCGATGCTGCTGATCGCGCTCAGCCTGATCCCCGACGGGCGGGGCGCGGTGGAACCGGAGACGGCGGTCGTGGTGGCGGCGGTGATGTCGGCCGCGTCCTCGGCGACGAGCACCTTTCTGACCGTACGCGACGACGGGGCGTACCGGCGCCGGCTGGCGCGGCTCGCGCACCGTCAGCGGCGCCTCAGCGGCGGGGACGGGGGCCGGGCGCGGCCGCCGGGGACGGTGTTCCTCCAGCTCGACGGGGTGGGGCACGCCGTGCTGCGGGACGCGCTGCGGCCGCGGGACAACAGGCCGCCGGTCATGGAGACCGTGTCCACGTGGGTGGGCGCCACGCACACCGTCACGCCGTGGCGCACCGACTGGTCCAGCCAGACCGGCGCCAGCCAGCTCGGCATCCTGCACGGCTCGAACGAGGACGTGCCCGCCTTCCGCTGGTACGAGAAGAAGAGCGGGGAGGTGATGGTGAGCAACCGGCCGTCGAGCGCGGCCGTGTTGCAGCGCCGCGCCGCCGCCCGCGCCGGGCACGACGGGCTGCTGACGGTGGACGGCGCGAGCCGGGGGAACCTGTTCACCGGGGGCGCCGACGAACTCGCGCTGGTGCTGTCGGTCGCGGCGCGGCGCAGCAAGCGCAACCGCTCCCGCAGCGGCTACTTCGCGTACTTCTCCGACCCGGCCAACGCCACCCGCACCGCCGCCTCGTTCGTGGCCGAGGTGTGCCGGGAGATCTGCCAGTCCACGCGGGCCAAGCTGCGCCGGGAGGCGCCGCGGGTGGGGCGCGGCGGGCTGTACCCCTTCATCCGGGCGTTCGCCACGGTCGTGGAGCGGGACGTGGTGGTGGCGGCGGTGAGCGGGGACATCCTGTCGGGCCGCACCGCGATCTACGCCGACCTGGTGGCGTACGACGAGGTCGCGCACCACTCAGGGCCGCGCAGCCGCGACGCCCAGCAGGTGCTGGCCCGCCTGGACCGGTCGATCGCGCTGATCGCCAAGGTGGCGGAGCGCGCACCCCGCGACTACCGGATCGTGCTGCTGTCCGACCACGGCCAGAGCCCGGGGGCCACCTTCGCGGGGGCGTACGGGCTGACGCTGGAGGACCTGGTGCGCGCCGGGTGCGGGCTGCCGGTTCCGAAGGCGGTCGGGCGTACGGCGAGCGGGGCGGAGGCGCGCGAGGCGGCGCGGGCGGCGCTGCACCGGCCCGAGAAGGACGAGGAGGGACCCGAGGGGGCCCGGCCGGTGGTGCTCGCCTCCGGGAACCTGGGGCTGATCTCGTTCCCCGACGTCCCCGGCCGGATGAGCCGCGAGGCGATCGACCGGCGCCATCCCGCCCTGCTGCACACCCTCGCCAACCACCCCGGCGTCGGCTTCCTGCTCGTACGCTCCGAAAGGGACGGCGCGGTGGTGCTGGGGGCGAACGGCGCCGAGCACCATCTCGACACCGGCCGGGTGATCAAGGAGAGCCCGCTCGCGGTCTTCGGGCCGGGCGCCGCCGATGCCGTACGGCGGACCGCACACTTCCGGAACACCCCCGACATCATGGTCAACTCGGCCTATGACGCGGCGACCGGCGAGGTGCACGCCTTCGAGGAGCAGATCGGTTCGCACGGCGGGCTCGGCGGCGAGCAGGGCCACCCCTTTCTGCTGTGGCCGGTCCAGCTCTCCGCGCCCGTCGCGGCGGGGGAGGAACTGGTGGGCGCGGAGCGGGTGCACACGGTGCTGCGGCGCTGGCTGCGGGAGGCGGACGGGCCGGAGGTGCCGGAGGTCTCCGGGGCGCCCGGGCTCCCCGAGGTCTCCGTGGCTGCGGACGAGGGGGTCGTGTCTGACGGTGCGCAGGGCCTGGCGCAGGAATCCCGGATTCCGGGCCCCGCCGCCGTACCATTTCCGGCGGCCACCCCCGTCCTGCCGGACAAAGCCCGGTGATTTGGTGCACCGTACATCGTCCATGACGATATGCGCATGCTCGACCAGCACCACACCCGCCGTTTCGGCCTGCCCACGGCGACGGCCCTCGTCATGGGCAACATCATCGGCGGCGGCATCTTCCTGCTCCCCGCCTCCGTCGCCCCGTACGGCACCCTCAGCCTGCTGGCCTTCGTCGTCCTGACGGTCGGTGCCATCGCGCTCGCGCTCGTCTTCGGGCGGCTCGCGCGGCGCGATCCGAGCACGGGCGGGCCGTACGTCCATGCCCGCGCCGCCTTCGGCGACTTCGCGGGCTTCCTGTCGGCGTGGTCGTACTGGACGATGACCTGGGTCAGCAACGCGGCGCTCGCGGTGGCGGCGGTCGGCTATGTGCACGTGCTGGCCCCCGGGCACGAGTCCTCCAAGGGCATGGACCTGGCCATCGCGCTGCTCGCGCTGTGGCTGCCCGCACTGGCCAACCTCGCGGGGACGCGCTGGATCGGCGCCGTACAACTCGTGTCGACCGTGCTGAAGTTCATCCCCCTGCTCTTCGTCGCGGTCGTCGGGCTCTTCTACTTCGACCCGGACAACATCGGCCCCTTCAACGCGGGCGGCGGCAGCGCGCTCGGCGGGATGTCGGCGGCGGCCGCGATCCTGCTCTACAGCTACCTGGGCGTGGAGTCGGCGTCGATGAGCGCGGGCGAGATGGAGAACCCGGAGCGGAACGTGGGGCGGGCGAGCGTGCTCGGCACCATCGGCGCGGCCGTGGTCTACCTCCTCGGCACGGTGTCGGTGTTCGGCACCGTCGCCCACAAGGACCTGGTGAACTCCACCGCCCCCTTCTCGGACGCGGTCGACGCGATGTTCGGCGGCACGTGGGGTGGGACGCTGATCGCGCTGGCCGCCGTGGTGTCCATCGTCGGCGCGCTCAACGGCTGGATCCTGATGAGCGCCCAGGCGCCGTACGCGGCCGCCAAGGACGGGCTCTTCCCGGCCGTGTTCGCGAACCGGCGGCGCGGGGTGCCCACGGTCGGGGTGTTCGTCGGCGTGATCCTGGCGTCGCTGCTCACCGTGGTCAACTACACCTCTGGGTCGAACGGGGTCTTCGCGACCCTCGTCCTGATCACCACCTTCTCGGCGACGGTCCCGTATCTGCTGGCGGCGGGCGCGCAGCTGTACTTCCTGCTGGCGGGGCGCCGCGACGAGGTCCGGACCGGGCGCTTCGTCTGGGACCTGGTGCTGGCGCTGGCGGGCTTCGGCTTCTCCTTCTGGCTGGTCTCGGGGGCCGGGTACGCGGCGGTGTACCAGGGCGTGCTGTTCCTGTTCGCCGGGGTACTCGTGTACGTGGTGATCGCGGCCCGCCGCCAGAGCCGGGGGACGGACGGCGCGGTGGCCGAGGACGACGCAGCCGCGGAGGCCGGTATTCCGTAACACCGCGGTCGCCTATATTTTCCTACGCGCCGCACAGGTAGTTTTATGCTCCCTCGATATTCCTTCGGGATATGTGATGAGGAGCCGCTAATTCCCCTTCGGGATGCGGTATTTCTCGTGCGGCATATGGGGTCGAGGGGGCGGATGTTATCCGTTTCGGCCCGCCTTTCCTCTTTTCTCATGCGGCGCGGTGGGGCGAAAATTTCTCACCATGAGTGCCGAGCTGACCACCGGTTGCCCCTTCCGTCTCGACCCCACCGCAGGGGACATCCACACCGAGGCGGACCGGTTGCGGGACCGGGGTCCGGCGACCCCGGTGGAACTGCCCGGCGGGGTGGTGGCGTGGGCCGTGACCGACCCGGCCCTGGTCAAGCGGCTGCTCACGGACAGCCGGATCTCCAAGGACGCCCACCGGCACTGGCCCGACAGCTACATCGACGAGCGTATTCCGCCCAAGTGGCCGCTCCGCCTGTGGATGGACGTCCGTAACGCGCTGACCGCATACGGCCCGGAACACGTCCGGCTCCGCCGGCTGATCGGTGCCGCGTTCACGCCCGGCCGGGTGCGGGCCCTCGCCCCGAGAATCGAGGGAATCACCCAGTCTCTGCTCGACGGGCTGGATGCCACCGAGGCCACCGCCCCCGGCGGGGTGGTGGATCTGCGGTCGCGGTTCGCCTGGCTGTTACCGCTGATGGTCGTCAACACGCTCCTCGGCGTCCCCGACGCGTTGCACAACGCCTTCCGCGACGGGATCGCCGGGGTCTTCGCGACCGGGCTGTCGGAGGCGGAGGCCGAGGCCAACACCGCCCAGTTGTACGGGCTGTTGACGGAGCTGCTGGCCATCAAACGGCAGGCTCCCGGCGACGATGTGACCAGCGCGCTCATCGACGCGCACGACGACGAGACCGACTCCCGGCTCAGCGAGCAGGAGTTGGCGGACAGCGTGCTGCTGTTGATCGGCGCGGGGCACGAGACCACGGTGAACCTGCTCGACCACGCGATCGTCAATCTCCTCACCCACCCCGACCAGCTGGCCCTGCTGCGCTCCGGGCAGGCGTCGTGGGGAGACGCGGTGGAGGAGACGCTACGCCACCAGGCGCCGATCGCCTCCATCGTCATGCGGTTCCCGATCGAAGACGTCCACGACCCGGCGACCGGGCTGACGTTCCGTGAGGGCGACCCCATCGTGGTCAACTACGCAGCCGCGAACCGCGATCCGCAGGTCCACGGTGAACGCCGCGGACGCTTCGACGTCACCCGGGCGACCCGCCGCGAACACCTGGCGTTCGGCTACGGCCCCCACTTCTGCCTGGGCGCGGAACTGGCTCGGCTGGAGGGGCGTATCGGTCTGCGCGCCCTCTTCGAGCGCTTTCCCGATCTCGCCCTCGCGGCACCGGCCGCAGAGCTCCGTCCACTGGAGTCCTTCATCTCCAATGGACATCAACAACTGCCCGTCCTGCTGCGGCGCTAGATCTTCTCATCGGTCCGTCCACCTCGCATACCGCGCGTAGGGCGAGTTGACCATAAAACGGCCCGTCACGTTTTGGTTGCGTCCTCAGTGCGGCGACTGCTACGGTCGCTTGGTCTTGGAACTGATGTTAACTCGCAATCGTGAATACCGCGGTTCGTTAACGATCCCGGTCGGGCCCGGGATGAGCCTCATCAACTTCTGCCGTACTGAACTCCGATGAACCGGCCGACGTGTGGGAGTCGGCGATCCGGGTAGTGGCAAAGGGCTCGCGTTCCATGAGACAGACGGGGTAAGCGGAAGTCCACGGGGGTGGCCTTGAGCCGGTTATTGCTTCACCTTCGCGTCGATGCGGCTGGCTTGTCGTCCAGCGTCCAGCCCTCCATGGGTAGTACGCCTCCTGATGTCTTCGTCCATTGCTGTCTTCCATGAAGCACCGGATTGTCACAGGGGGATAGGCACATGAATGGTCAGCTCATGGCTGACACCGCCGATATCATGGCGCAGCGGTCCACCGAAATGGTGTCCCTGAGCGAGTTAACGCACTTCGATTCGCCCAGGCTGTCGGGCGCGGACAATGAACACGTGCGTCTGCTCGCCGAGTCGGATGCCGAACTGCCGCCCATTCTGGTCAATCGCAGGACGATGCATGTCATCGACGGTATGCATCGGGTGCATGCCGCGGATCTGCGCGGCCTGGGTAAAATCGAGGCGATTTTCTGCGAGTGCGACGATGAAGAAGCGTTCGTCCTCGCGGTCAAAGCAAACGTCTCACATGGACTTCCACTGCCGCGGGCCGACAGGAATGCCGCGGCAAAACGTATCATCAACTCCCATCCGGAATGGTCCGATCGGGCCATTGCTTCGGTCACCGGGCTCTCCCACAAGACGGTCGGCGCGATCCGCCGCCGTGCGAGTGGGGAAATTCCCCAGTCGAGCACCCGGCTCGGGCGCGACGGCCGGGAACGCCCGGTCGACGCCGCCGAGGGCCGTCTCCAGGCCGGCCGGATCCTCGCCGAGCGCCCGGGCGTCTCGCTGCGGGAGGTCGCCCGCGAGGCCGGGGTCTGTGCCGCCACCGTGCGGGACGTCCGCGACCGGCTGCGGCGCGGCGAGGCCCCCGTGGGGCCCGTACGCCGCGAGCCCGAGGCGGCGGCCGCCGCGACCCCGCTGGTTCCCAAGGCGGTAGCCCGCATCGACGGCGCCGACCGCGCCCCCGACCTCTCCGCACTGATCCACAACCTGCGCAAGGACCCGTCGCTGCGGCTCTCCGAGTCGGGCCGCACGTTGCTGCGGCTGCTGGACGCCTGCACGGTGGGCCCGCAAGAGTGGACCCGGATCAGCGACAACGTCCCGCCGCACCGGGTGGAGCTGATCGCCACGGCCGCACGGGAGTGCAGCCGGGCGTGGCAGGACTTCGCCACGGAGCTGGAGCAGCGCTCCAGTCGGCAGGCATCGGGCTGACGTTCCGCGTCCGTCCCGTTCGTTCATCTCCCCGTTCGTTTCTTCGTCTCCTTCGTCCATCCACTCCCAACGGGTCTCGACACCCGTCGCATCGTGAGTCAACGGCGCCTAGGGAAGGCAGGCATGACGAGCCATCAAGTCAGGGGCCTCCGCGACACGGACGCCCACGATCTCCTCCAGGCGCTGGTGGCGCCCGACCCGCCCCCGTTCGCCCTGCTGCGCAGAGCGTGTGCGGGCGGGCACGAGGTGGAGGTGCTGACCGGGACGGTGGCCGAGGTGGGGTCGCTCGCCGAACTGCCTTCCCCCGGCCCCGCGGAAGCGGACGCGGGCGCCGGGGGCGGCGCACCGGCCGAGGTGCTGGCGGTCATCCCCTTCCGCCAGGTCACCGAGCGCGGGTACGCGTGCAACGACGACGGCGAACCGATCCTGGCGCTCACCGCGGAGCGGCGCGCAGCCCTCCCCGTCAAGGAGGCGCTGGATCTGCTGCCCGACGCCGAAGTCGCCCTGCGCGACGCGGGGTTCGACATCGGGGACGAGGACTACGAGAAGGTCGTGGAGAAGATCCTCGACCAGGAGATCCGGGCCGGTGAGGGCTCCAACTTCGTCATCAGGCGGTCCTTCCGGGCCACCCTGGGCGACTACCGGCCCGAGGTCGCCCTGACCGTCTTCCGGCGGCTGCTGACCATGGAGTCCGGCGCCTACTGGACCTTCGTGGTGCACACCGGCGACCGCACCTTCGTCGGCGCCTCCCCGGAGCTGCACGTCCAGGTCGACGGGGGCACCGCGCGGATGAACCCGATCAGCGGCACCTACCGCTATCCGCCCTCCGGCGCGGACCTGGACGGGGTGCTGGAGTTCCTGGGCGACCAGAAGGAGACCGACGAACTCTTCATGGTCGTGGACGAGGAGCTGAAGATGCTCGCCCGGGTCTGCGACCGCGGCGCCCGGGCCCGCGGCCCCCATCTGCGCGAGATGGCCAAGCTCGCGCACACCGAATACCTGCTGGAGGGCGCCACCTCGCGGGACGTCCGCGAGGTGCTGCGCGAGACGATGTTCGCGCCGACCATCACCGGCAGCCCGCTGGAGAACGCCTGTCGGGTGATCGCCCGGCACGAGGAGAGCGGACGCGGCTACTACGGCGGCGCCCTCGCCCTCCTCGGCCGGGACACCACCGGCCGGGACACCCTGGACTCGGCGATCCTCATCCGCACCGCCGACATCGGCCGCGAGGGCGACCTGCGCATCGACGTCGGCGCCACCCTGGTCCGGGACTCCCGGCCCGCCGCTGAGGTCGCCGAGACCTGGGCCAAGGTGGACGCGCTGCTGACCGCCACCGGGCTGGAGGAGCGGCGGGGCGCCGGGCCCGCGGCACCGGCCCGGCCCGCGGGCGGGGGTGCGCCACTCGCCCACGACCCCGAGGTTCTCGGCGCGCTGGAGCGGCGCAACGCCGGTCTGTCCGCCTTCTGGCTGGGCCAGGAGGACGACCGGCCCGTGCGGACGGCCGGGCCGGACGCCGGGCGGGTGCTGATCGTCGACGCCGAGGACACGTTCACCGGCATGCTCGGCCACCAGACCCGCTCGCTGGGCCTGGACGCCACCATCCGCCCCTGGAACGCCGTACGCCCGGAGGACGCCGACGGCTACGACTGCGTCGTCCTGGGACCGGGACCCGGCGACCCCCGGGCCACCGCCGACCCCAAGGTGCGCGGCATCGCCGAGCTGATCGGCGGGCTCTTCGCCCGGGGTATCCCGTTCGTCGGCGAATGCCTCAGCCACCAGGTGCTGTGCGCGCTGCTGGGGCTCGAACTCTTCCCCAGGGAGCGGCCCAACCAGGGCACCCAGCGCCGCATCGACTTCTTCGGACGGTCCGAGCCGGTCGGCTTCTACAACTCGTACGCCGCCCGCCACACCGACGACCGGCTGTATTCCCCACTCGCCCGCGGCGCCGTCGAGCTGTGCCGCAACCCGGCCACCGGCGAGGTGCACGCGGTGCGCGGCGAGCGGTTCGCCGCCACCCAGTTCCATCTGGAGTCGGTGCTGACCGAGCACGGCACCGACCTCCTCGCCGACCTGCTCGGCTGGGCGCTGCGGCACCCCGCCGAGCTGATCGAATGCGAAGCCGACCGGTGATCGGCGACGGCACCCGGGCCGCGCCCGGACTTCCCTGGCCCGAGGGGACGGTGGCCGCGCAGCAGCCGGAGTGGAAGGCCCACCCGGACTACGTGGCGAGTCGCGCCGCCCTGTCCGCCGCGCCCGCGCTGGTGACCGCCGCCGAACTGGCCCGGCTGCGCCGGGCGCTGGCGGTGGTGGCCGGTGGCGGGGCGCGGATGGTCCAGCTCGGCGACTGCGCGGAGAGCTTCGAGGAGACCGGCGCCGATCACGTCCGCGCCAAGACGGCGGTGCTGCACGCCCTCGCCGATGAACTCGGGGGCGACGGACCGGTGTTACGGGTCGGGCGGATCGGCGGCCAGTTCGCCAAGCCGCGCAGCAGTCCCTTCGAGGACGTCGACGGGGTGCCGCTGCCCGCCTTCCGCGGCCACATGGTCAACGGCGAGGCGCCGTCCGCCGGGGCGCGGGCGCACGATCCGCGGCGGATGGTGCGGGCGTACGAGGCGAGCGCCGAGGTGTTACGGGTCCTCGCCCGCGACCGGGACCGGCGCGCCGGACGCCGCCCGGGACCGTTCCCCGACGGGCCCTGGTCCAGCCACGACGCGCTGGTCATCGACTACGAGGCCCCGCTGGTCCGCGTCGACGCAGGCCAGCGGATCCTCACCTCCACCCATCTGCCCTGGCTCGGCGACCGCACCAGAGCGCCCGGGTCGGCCCATGTGCGGCTGCTGTCCCAGGTGGCGAACCCGGTCGCGCTCAAGCTCGGCCCCTCCGCCGGCCCCGACGAACTCGCCGAGGTGTGCGCCCTGCTGGACCCGGACCGGACCCCGGGCAGACTCACCCTGATCGCGCGCATGGGCGCGGAGCGGGTCGCCGAGCTGCTGCCGCCCCTGGTGGCCGCCGTACGGGCCCGGGGCCACCGGGCGGTGTGGCTGAGCGACCCGATGCACGGCAACACCGTGCGGGCGGGCGGGGTGAAGACCCGTCACCTGAGCGCCGTCGTGGACGAGGCGGTCCGCTGCAAGAGGGTCCTGGAGGCGGCGGGGGAGCACCCCGGCGGACTCCATCTCGAAGTCGCCGCGTCGGATGTCACCGAATGTCTCGGCGGAAAGGTCGACGGGGTCGAGCGACTGGCCGAGCGCTATACGACGCTGTGCGATCCGCGGCTGAATCCCGATCAGGCAGCCGAATTGATGCGCACCTGGATTCGCGCATAGGAATCCGTAGACTCGGCAATACCCGCCGAACATATACGCGGCGTCTCTTCGCTCCGCCCGGCGGCTGCCCCTTCTCTTTCAGGAAGGTGAGGATTTGACCGAGCACAAGGACACTGCCGACATCGCCTGCCGGGTCGCACTGGTCACCGGCGCGGCCGGCGGAATCGGAACCGCCATCGCCCGGGCACTCGCGGGCCGGGGAACTCTGGTGGCCGCCGTGGACAAGGATGCCGACCGGCTGACCGATCTGGTGGAGAAGATGGCGGCGGACGGACTGACCGCCGTCGCCTTTCCCGCCGATGTCACCGACAGCGGGCGCATCGACGAGGTGGTCGACCGGATCGAAAACGAACTGGGCGCCGTGGACCTGCTGGTGAACGCGGCCGGAGTGATGCGCGCCGGATCCGCCCTGGACATGTCGGACCTCGATTGGCGGGCCATCTTCTCGATCAATCTGGACGGTGTCTTCCACTGTTCCCGGGCCGTCGCCTCGCGCATGAAGGAACGCGGCGAGGGCGCCATCGTGACCGTCGCCTCCAACGCCGGACGGATACCCCGGGTGCATATGGCGGCATACGGCGCCTCGAAGGCCGCCGCATCCCTCTACACCAAGTCCCTCGGACTGGAACTGGCGGAATACGGAATCCGCTGCAACGTGGTGTCGCCCGGTTCGACCGATACCGACATGCTGCGTTCGCTGTGGTCCGCGGAAGCCGACCGGCAGACCACGATCGACGGTTCGATGGCCACGTACAAGACCGGAATCCCGCTGCGCCGGATCGCCGAACCCGGCGACATCGCGGACGCCGTTCTCTTCCTCGCCTCCGACCGGGCCCGGCACATCACCATGCAGGACCTGTGCGTCGACGGCGGCGCCATTCTGGGGGTGTGAGAAAAGGCCATGGGTATCCCCGCCATCGCGCCCTATCCGATGCCGACCGCGGCCGATCTGCCGAAGAACCAGGTCGACTGGCGGCCCGACCCGGAGCGCGCCGTCCTCTTCTTCCACGACATGCAGGCGTACTTCCTGGCGCCCTACGACCCGGGCAGCGCCCTGTACGGCGAGCTGCTGGCCAACACCCGTGCCCTGCGCGAACGGGCCGCCGCGCTCGGCATGCCGGTGGTCTACTCGGCCCAGCCCGGCGACATGGACCGCGCCCAGCGCGGTCTGCTCCACGACTTCTGGGGGCCCGGGATGTCCGCGCACGAGCGGGACACCGGGATCGTGGAACCGCTGCGCCCGGCCGACGGGGACATCGTGCTGACGAAGTGGCGTTACAGCGCTTTCGTCCGCTCCGGACTCCGTGATCTGATCGAAAGGTCCGGCCGCGATCAATTGATCGTGTGCGGGGTCTACGCCCATGTCGGCTGTCTGATGACCGCGGTCGACGCCTTCAGCTCCGATATCCAGCCGTTCCTGGTGGCGGACGCCCTCGCCGATTTCACCGCCGACCACCACCGGTCCGCGCTGGACTATGCCGCGCACTGCTGCGCGGCGATCCACACCACCGAGCAGATGCTCGACTTCCTGGCTGCCGAGAAGACCTCCGCCCGATAGAGGGGTGCCGACCCATGAGTTCCACGGAAACGTTCCGCGTGGACGCCACCACCGAAATCCGCGCTGATCCCGCCGCCGTCTTCGCCTATGTCAGCGACCTCGCCCGCAGCGGTGACTGGAGCCCCGAGTGCCTGGGCGGGGAATGGACCGAAGGGGAACCGTCGGCCGTCGGCTCCGTCTTCACCGCGCGCAACCACCGGGAGCCGGATGTGGTCGCCTGGGCGCCAGTCGTGCGCGGGGACTGGACCACGCAATGCGAGGTCGTGGAATCCGTCGCCCCGCGCGTGTTCAGCTGGGCCATGCGCACCAAAGACGGCCGCGCCCAGGAGAGCGTATGGTCGTTCACGGTCGAGCCGACGGCGGGCGGAGTTACGCTGACCCACGCCTTCTGGATGGGCGAACTGACCGAAGGCATGCGGGGAATTCTCCACGGCATGAGCGACGCCGAGGTGAAGAAGTTCCTCGACGACTGGTCGGACAAAATCGACGGCGATATGCGGCAGTCGCTCGTCCGTATCAAGGCCGCACTCGAAACCGCCTCCTGATGGCGAGGGGTGACGCCCACCGTGATTCTGCAACGCATCGGGAACAGGGGACTGTTCCTGGGCTCCTTCTTCGACGGGGCCGCCAAGAAGAGCCCGTACCAGAAAATCACCCTCGACCACGAACTCGACATCGCACCGGAGCTGGGCACCGACCTCACCGTCTACGCCTGTGCGAATCTCGTCGCCGAAATGGCGTCCGCGCTGCGTGATCTGCGGGTGCGCCCGGGCGACAAGGTCGCCGTCTACAAAGAGGACGGCTTCGACATCTTCCTGCTCACCTGCGCGGTCGCCCGCGTCGGCGCGGTCCCCGTCGCCCTCTCGCCCAGCCTCACCGGCGAGGTCGTCGCGGAGCTGCTGAGCCGCTGCGACTGGCCGCATCTGATCACCGACGAGAAGAAGCTGGTCGGCGAGCTGCCGCCGGATGTCACCCAGCGCTGCGAGCGGGTCTTCCTGGTGACCGGCGAGGCCGAGGGCACCACTCCGCTGCGGCGGGATCCCGAGGCGCATCTGCGCCCGTACACCCGGACCAGGACCCGGCGACCCGCGCTGCTCACCCACACCTCCGGCACCACCGACACCCCCAAGCTCGTCGTGCACACGGCCCGTTCGCTGCGCGCCCGCTACCGCCCGCAGGCGCTCGGCGCGCGGCTGCTGATACGCGGCCGCGAAACCCTCGCCGTACGGGTGTCGTTCGTGCACTCGCGCCTGGTGACCGCGCTCGCCATCGCGCTCAAGCGCGGCTTCCCGATCGTCATCACCAAGGACGCCACGCCCGAGCGGATCGCCGACATCTTCGCCGAGGTCAAGCCCGGTGTGCTGGAGGCCCACCCCAACACGTTCGTGGAGTGGGAGCCGCTGGCCGACGACCCGCGCGGTCCGCTGTCCAACGTCCTGGCGCTCAGCAGCACCTTCGACGCCATCCATCCGCGGACCGTGCAGAAGATCCTCGGCGCGTCCCGCCGTCGGCGCCCGTTCCACCTCCAGCTGTACGGACAGAGCGAGGTGGGACCCACCGTCGGCCGCGCCACCTCCCGGCGGCGCGCGATGTCCGCCGACGGACGCTGTGTCGGCTTCCCGTTCCCCGGGATGACGGCGGTCCGGGTGGTCGACCGCAACGGCCGCACCCCAGGCCCCGGCGACCCCGGCTTCATCGAGGTGCGCTCCGACGGCCGGGCGCTCACCTACTTCGGCGAGGACGCCCGCTTCCAGCGGCAGCTCGACGACGGCTGGTGGCGGATGGGCGACGTCGGCTACCGCACCCGCTGGGGCTGTCTGCACGTCTCCGACCGCGAGGTCGACGTCATCCCCGGCTTCGGCAGCGCGCTGGAGGCCGAGGACCTGCTGATGTCGCGGCTCGACAGCCTCCTGGAGGTCGTGGTCGTGCCCGGTGATGAGGGCGCGCCGACCCCGGTGGTGGTGACCCGGGACGGCGGGCCGCTGGACGTGGCCCGCTGGGAGGAGGCGGCCGCCCGGCTGGCCCCGATGCGCCCGCCGGTGCAGCTGAGCCTGGACGAACTGCCGCGCACCGCCACCGCCAAAGTGCAGCGGCTGGAGCTGGCGCGGCTGCTGCGGGACCGGACCGCCGGGCCCGGGCCGGACACCCGGCCGACCGAAGAGTAGGGGGAAGGTCACCTTGTCGCAGCGAACGTCGCAGCGAACGGCACAGCGCAGCGCGCAGCGGAAAACACCCGACCACGACCGCGTGTTCGGCTGGCTGGACGACCCGTCGGACGAGCGCGGGATGCGGTTCCGGCTGGACGACGGCTCCTGGCAGCGGCTCACCTACCGGGAGCTGGCCGGGCGGACCCTGGGCGCGGGCGCCGCGCTCGCCGACGCGGGGGTGCGGCCCGGGGACGTGGTGCCGCTGGTGCTGCCCGGCGGGGAGGACTTCGTCACGCAGTTCTTCGGGCTGCTCGCGATCGGCGCCACCCCGTCCGTCCTGCCCCTGCCGCTCGCGCTGCGCGGGGGAGAGGGCTACCAGAACCAGCTGAAGGCCATCACCGCCCGCATCCATCCGCGCCACGCCATCGCCGACCCGCGCTACCACGACGTGGTCGCGGAGAACGTCGCCCGGCTCGGCGGCGGCACCGACGTCCTGGCGCCGAGTTACGCCGACCGCCCCGAGGAGGCGCCGCGCGCCTGGGGCGAGCTGGCGGTGCTCCAGTTCACCTCCGGCTCCCGCGGCTCACCGCGCGGACTGCGCATCTCGATGGCCAACCTGGCCACCAACCTGCGCATGATCCAGGGCTGGATGAACCCGGTGGGCTACGGTGCGGTCACCTGGCTGCCGCTCTACCACGACATGGGGCTCGTCGGCGGGCTGCTGGGCGCGCTGACCCTCCAGGTGGAACACGCGCTGATGCGGCCCGAGCAGTTCATCCGGGACACCCGCGGCTGGATCGCCGAGTACGGACGCACCCCGTACTCCAACATGTGCATGCCCAACTTCGGCTTCGAGCGGGTGCTGTCGGCGGTCCGCCCCGAGGACCTCGAAGGGCTGGACTTCTCCGCACTGAGCGCCGTGGTCAGCGGCGCCGAGCGGATCGACCCCGCGGTGCTGGCCCGCTTCGCCGCGCTGCTCGGCCCGCACGGCTTCGACGTACGGGCGCTGATGCCCGCGTACGGGCTGGCCGAGGGCACCCTCGCGGTCACCGGCGTGAGCAAGCACCACGTCGCCCGGATGGTGCGGGCGGGCGGCCTGGAGCGGCGGCTCGGGGAGAAGCTGGACGTGAGCGAGGTCGTCGAGCTGAGCACCGTGCCCGTCGACGAACCCTGGACCTGGCAGGTCAGTTGCGGTCCGCCGCTGGAGACCGCGCGCGTGGAGATCCTGGACGAGGACGGCGCCCCGCAGCCCGAAGGGGTGCTCGGGGAGATCTACGTCGAGGGCCCCTCGGTCGCCGACGGCTACGCCGACCCCGCGCCCGAGGACGTGGCCAAGCTGCACGACGGCAGGCTGTACACCGGCGACGCCGGGTTCCTGCTGGACGGCGAGCTGTATGTGATCGGCCGGCTCGGCGACAGCGTGAAGATCAACGGGCAGAACGTCTTCGTCGAGGACATCGAACTCGAACTCGTCGCCTCCGGGGCCATCTCCCGGCGGTACGCGACCGTCGTCGCCGGGATCACCGGGGGCGAACCGAGGGTGCTGCTGGTCACCGAACGCCCCCTGGGCGACCGGCTGGACGACGCGCTGTCCGTCATCGCGTCGTTCACCGGCGACGCGGCCCATGCCGAGGTGCGGTACGTCAAGCGCGGCACCATCCCCCTGACCTCCAGCCGCAAGCCCCGCCGCCGTTCGCTGTGGCTGTCGTACGTGGCGGGTGAACTGAAGGAGCGTAACGATTCGTGAGTGTTGTGGCCGCAACCGAGGAGCAGACCGCACCCGCGGAGCAGACCTCCCGCCTCTTCACGGCCGGGCCGTTCGGCGAGCGAGTGGAGGACACCCGTAAAAGCGTCGCGGAGCTGCTGCGGCGGACCTTCGAACCGGTCGCCGAACAGGCCGAGGCCGAGGGGCTCTTCCCGCGCGACGCGCTGGCCGGACTCGGCCGCGCCGGACTCTTCGAGGAGCGCTGGCGGGCGTCGTCCCCGGCCGACCCGTACGGCGACCCCGGGCTCGGCGTGATCATCGCCGAGGAGAGCGGCCGGCTCGGGCACGCCAGCCTGTCGGTCGGGCTCAGCCTCCACTGCGAGACGGTCCTGTCCATCCTCACCCGCTTCGGGGACTCCCCGCTGCTCGCCGAGTACCGGGCCGGGGCGCTGGAAGGGCGCCTCGTCGGCTGTCTCGGCGCCTCCGAACCGACCGGCGGCTCCGACCTCAACGGGGTGCGCACGGTCGCCCGCAAGACGCCCGGCGGCTGGCGGGTCACGGGCGAGAAGAAGTACCTCTCGCTCGGCCTGGTCTGCGACGTCGCCCTGCTGCTGTGCCGCCTGGACGAGGGCTCGGGGCCGGTCGACGGCAGGCTCGGGCTGCTCGCCGTACCGCGCGACGGGCTCACCCCCCGCAAACGGCTCGACAAGGCGGGCACCTCCGCGCTGGACACCACCTGGATGGTCATCGACGCCGAGGTCCCCGACGAGGCCCTGGTGGGCCGCCGCGGCGGCGGACTCCTCGGCGCCACCTGGGGGCTGAACCACGAACGGCTCTCCATCGCCGCCCAGGCCGTCGGCGGCGCGGCCCGCGCCATCGGGCTGGCCACCGCCCACCTCCAGCGCCGCCGGCAGTTCGGCAAACCGCTGATCGAACAGCAGGCGCTGCGGCTGCGGCTGGCCGAGCTGTCGTCCCGGCTGATCGCGCTGCGCTACGCCGTCTACACCGCCGCCCAGGGCGTCGCCGTGCCCGGCGCGTGCGGCACCCGCGAGGTCGCGGCGCTCAAGACCACCGCGGCGCGGTTCGTCGAAGAGGTCATGAGCGAGTGCATGCACCTCTTCGGCGGCCCCGGCTATCTCGAGGACGAGACGCCGCTCGCCCGCATGTGGCGCGACTCCCGGCTGGCCCGGCTCGGCGGCGGCACCGACGAGATGATGTGGGAGCTGGTCGCCGGGGGACTGGTGCCCGACACCGCCGCCTACGACGAGGGTGTCGATCTCGGATGAAGGTGCTGCTGACCGGAATCACCGGACAACTCGGCACCGCGGTCGCCGAGATCGCCCCGCGGCGCGGGATCGAGATCGTGCCGCTGGTGCGCCGCGCCCGCCCCGGCCAGGTCCCCTTCGAGCGGCTGTTCCCCTCGCTCGCCGCGGCCCGGGTCGGCGGCGACGTACGCGAACCGCTGTGGGGGCTGACGGACGCGGAGCTGGACGAGCTGGCCCAGGACGTCGACGCCGTCGTCAACCTCGCCGGGGACACCAACTGGGCGGGCAGCGGCCGCGATCTGTACGCCGTCAACGTGCTGGGTGCCCTGGGCGGCTACGAGGTCGCCCGCGAGCTCCAGCGCCGCTCCGGCCGCCGGGTGGTCTACGGCTACGCGTCGTCGATCTTCGTCGCGGGCGGCACCCTCGGCCGGATCGCCGAGACGCCGCTCGCCCCCGACCGCCACCGCACCGCGTACGAGCACAGCAAATGGCTGGCCGAACAGGAGCTGACGCGGCGGCACGGCCCCGGCGAGCCCGATGTCCTCATCGGCCGGGTCGCCGCCCTGCTCGGCGACTCGCGGACCGGCGCCACCCGCAAGCGCAACTCGCTGTACCTGCTGGCCGAACGGTGGGACGAGCTGCCCGGCCGGGTGCTGCCCGCCATGCGCGGCGCCCGGGTCGACGTCCTGCCGCGCGACCTGGCGGCGGGCACCCTGCTGGACGCGCTGGCCGGGCTGCACCGCTCAGGACCGCGCCCCGAGCCCGTCGTCACCCATCTGTCCGCCGGGGAGCGGGCCCCCTCCATCCGCGGCCTGCTGGAGGTGGCGCGCGCGATCGCGCCGCTGCACTTCGGCAAGTGGCTGCGGCTGGTCCCGGCCTCCGCCGAACAGGTGCTGTGGCTCTCCGCCAACGCCGAACGCTTCCTGCCGCTGTCCCAGGCGTGGCGCAACAGCCTCACCGGACTGCGCTACATCGGGCTGGACCGGGTGATGGAGCGCGGCCGGCTGGCCGGTCTGGTGGACGGGCCGCTGCCCGAACCCTCCACCGAACTGCTCGCCCGGCTGCTGTTCGACCTCCCGGCGCCGAGGCGTCCCCTGGCCCCCGCCGACAGCGGATTGTCGAGGTTCCTGGCATGAACGTGTTGATTCTGGGCGGCTCCGGGTTCCTGGGCACGGCCGTGGCGCAGGCGTGCGAACGCGACGGCGCCACCGTCCGGGTGCTGTCCCGCAGCGGCCGCTCCGCCGTCGGTGAGGGCGTCCGCGGCGACGTACGGATGCCGCGCCTCGGCCTGTCGTCCGCCGATCTGGCCCGGGTCCGGGACGAGACCACCCATGTGGTGCTCTGCTTCGGCTCGGTGTCCTGGACCTCGGGACCAGGTGAGGTGCTGGAGACCCACAGCTCCGGGATGCGCTCCGCGCTGGCCTTCCTGCGCGAGCTGCCCGCACTGCGGCAGGCCGTGCACATCTCCTCGCTGCTGGCGCTCGGCCGCGCCGAGGGCCGGATCACCAACCGCGAGCTGTACACCGGCCAGCGCTTCCGCAACTGGTACGAGTACGGCAAGTACTGCGCCGAACGACTGGTCCGGGACACCCCCGAACTGCCCGTCGGCGTCGTCCGCTTCGGCCCGGTGCTCGGCCCCGACCCGCGCGGCGGACGGCCCGACACCCGCCATGGACTGCCGATGGTCTTCCCGCATCTGCTCGCCGGATACCCGGTGCACCTGGCCCGGCGCGGGGACTTCCCCTGCTGGATCACCGACGCCACCTCCGCCGCGCAGATCGTGCTGAAGGCGCTCACCACGCCCATCGGCCGCTCCACCTGGACCTGGTTCGACCCGGCGATGCCCACCCTCGGCGAGGTGTTCACCGAGGTGTGCCGCCCCTGGGGCGTGGTGCCGAAGATCGTCGAGGCCGGGCCGCTCGGCCGGTTCACCCGGCTGATCGGTGAACGGGTCGGCGCGCCGAAGGAGCTGACGGAGTACACCGAGCCCTGGTTCGACCTGGACGCAGATGTCCTCAAGGAGATCCCCGAGCCCTGGCCCGTCCCCGACCCCGACTACCTCGGGGCCACCGGTGAGGCGCTGCGCGGCGGTACGGAGAGGAGGGCCCTCGTATGACCGAGCAGGCGACCGAGCAACCGGGGACCGTGGAGGTGTCGGTCGACACCGATCCGCATCCGTACTTCCGCGTCTACTCGGCGGGCAACTTCGGCGAAGTGGCCCCGCAGCGGCTCTCGCCCATGTCCTGGTCGCTGGTGGGCGACCCGATGGAGCGCGGCACCCGGGCGCTGGCCCGGCGGCTGTGGGGCCGTCCGGCCTGGGCCGAGGGCGGACACTACGTCTTCGTCGGCTACTTCGGCTGCCGCCCGTACCACAACCTGGCCGCCTACTGTCATCTGTCCGCCTCCATCCCGGGACTCCGGCCGAGCGACGTCACCGACGCCTACTTCGAGGGCATCGACTCCCCGGAGGAACTCACCGCGCTGCGCTCCGGCCGGGTCCGCCAGGTCGCGGGCAGCGCCAAGCTGCTGGGCGAACTGCGCGACACCGGACCGCGGCTGCGTGCGCTGGAGGAGCGGGTCGCCGAGCTGGAGTGGGGGCTGCGTGCCGCGACCACCACCGACAGCCCCATCGCGCTGGCCGGGGTGCTGCGCGAGGCGCTGCCCGTCCTCGAAGAGGCCTGGGCGGTGCACATCCTGACCACCTCAGGGCTGGTGCCGGTCACCGCGCTCCAGCGGCGCGTCTACGGCAAGCTGCTGCGGCACGGCAAGGAGATCGCGCACTGGCTGACCCGGCCGCGCGAGCTGGTCTGGGACCGGCTGCACACCGCGGCGTCCACCCTGGACCCGTTCGGCCCCGGCGACTTCCTGGCCTCCTCCTTCTACGAGGTCGCGGACGGGCAGGCGCCCTGGCAGGACTACGCGGTGCGGCACAAGCAGGTGGCGGGCGGCAGCGGCGAGGCGTCCGTGGCGCCGATCGACCCGGCCGAGGCCCTGGCCGGGATGGTCTCGCCCTGGCGCAGCCGCACCGTACGGTCGCTGGCGGTCGCCGTCGGCGAGATGATGGCCGGGCGCGAGCACTCCAAGTCCCTCGCGATGCGCACCCTGCACATCTACCGGCGGCTGCTGCCCGCGCTGGCGTCCTCGATGGGCGGCGACGCGGACCTGTGGCCGTATCTGACGATCCGGGAGTTCACCGAGCTGGCCACCCGGCCCGCGCTGATCGAGCGGGCCCGGCCGCGGATCGAGGCCTGCCGGGCGGCGCTCGCCACCCCGATGCCCGAACACCTCGACCTCACCGGCGACGACGGGGTGATCCGGCCGTGGCTGAGCCGGACGCCCCAGGCGCTGCGCGGGGTGGCACCCGGCATCGGCACCGGCACGGTGATGACCCCCGAGGGCGATCTGCCCGACGACCCCGTGATCATCGTCTGCTCGTCCGCCGACGCGGACATCGCCCCGCTGCTGCCCTTCGCCGAGGGCGTGCTCAGCGAGCGCGGCAGCGATCTGTCGCACATCGCGATCCTCTCCCGCGAGTACGGGATTCCGTGCGTCGTGGGCTATCCCGGCGCGGCCTCGCTGCCTGCGGGCACGGCCGTCTCCATCAACGGCAGTACCGGAGAGGTGAACATCCTTGACCCTTCCTGACTCCACCCGAACGTCCGCGAACACCGAGACCCTGACCGCTCTCGAGGAGGTCTACGCCCAGGTCAAGCGGGTCCAGCGGGATCTGCGGCCCACCGATCGCATCATCCAGGACCTGGAGATCGACTCGCTGGCCACCCTGGAGATCCTGCTGGCCCTGGAGGAACGCTTCGGCGTGGCGCTGGTCGACAACCCCAAGGCCGCCACCATCACGACGGTCGGCGACCTCGTCGGACTCCTCGACGAACTGCGCGCCGACGCCGCCACGACATGACGACGGGAGACGCATTGCTTCCCGAAAGCGACACCGGCACCGCCGCCTTCGACGTCCTGCACACCCTGGTCATCAAGGGCATGGCACCGGCCGACCCGCTGGTGGCGGGCGCCGGGCACGGCCGCGAGGACGTCCTCGCCGAACTGGAGAAACTGCGGGCCGACGGGCTCGCCACCCACATGGAGCGGCGCGGGCTGTGGCGCATCACGGCCGAGGGCCGCGAGCGGCACACCGCGCTGATCGCCGACGACCTGGCGGGCGACGGCCGGGACCGGCTGCGACCGGGTTACGAGCGCTTCCTGCCGGTGAACGACCGGTTCAAGGAGCTGTGCACCCGCTGGCAGCTCCGCGACGGCGCCACCAACGACCACACCGACGCCGCCTACGACCAGGCGCGGGTGGCCGAACTCGGCGCCGTGCACGACGAGGCCGTCGAGGTGACCGGTGAACTCGCCGCCGTACGCCGCCGGTTCGGGCGCTACGCCGACGGCCTCGGCGGCGCCCTGGCCCGGGTGCGCGACGGCGACCACAAGGCGTTCACCGGCGTCATGTGCGACTCCTACCACGACGTCTGGATGGAGCTGCACCGCGATCTGCTGCTCTCGCTGGGGATCGAGCGGGAGGCCGAGGAACGGGCGGGGACGGCGCGGTGACCGGCGCGGACATCCCCGTGACCGGCGCCGGAACGGTGCTGCGGCTCACCGGCGAACTCGGCGACGGCGACCGGACCGCGGTCGGCGGCAAGGCCGTGGGGCTCGCCGCGCTGCTGCGCGCCGGGGCGACCGTCCCCGACACCTGGGTGGTGCCGGTCGGCGCCGAGCCCGCCGCCGACGACCTCGCCCGGCTCGCGGCGGTCGCCCCGCGCTGGGCGGTGCGCAGCTCGGCCACGGTCGAGGACGGGGCGGCGCTCAGCTACGCGGGCATGTTCCGCAGCGAACTCGACGTCCCCGCCGACGACTTGGCCACGGCCATCGCCGCCGTACGGGACTCCGCGCGCAGCGGCCGGGTGACCGCCTACCGGGAGCGCACCGCGTCCGGGCCGATGCTCGACGTCGGGATGGCGGTGCTGCTCCAGCCCTTCCGCACCCCGGTGCGCAGCGGGCTGTGGCTGGGCCGCGGCCCCGGCCGGGGACGGCTGGAGTGGGTGCGCGGCAGCGGCGACGCCCTGGTCTCCGGCGCCGTCACCCCCGCCTGGGAGGAGTGGACGCCCGAGGGACCCGCCGGGGGATCGGAGCCGGAGCCGCTGGAGAGCGGCGGGGTGCCGGTCGGCTCGGCGTGCGTCGCGGTGCAGAACGCGCTCGGCGTGCCCGCCGACCTGGAATTCGCCCTGCTCGACAGCGGTCTGGTGTGGCTTCAGTTCCGGCCGATGACCACCGAGCTGGGGGAGTCGCCGGGGCCCGCCGCCGAGACGGACGGGACGGATGAGAAGGACGGGAAGGGCGGGAAGGACGGGAAGCACGCGAAGGTCGTGCACGGCATCGCGGCGTCCGCCGGGGCGGCCACCGCCCGAGCGCTGCGGCTGCGGGACGTCGACGACCCCCGCTGGGAGCCGGGCGCGGTGCTGCTCGCCGAGCAGACCGACCCGGACTGGGTTCCGCTGATGGCGGAGGCGGCCGCCCTGGTCACCGCCGAGGGCGGGATGCTGTGCCACGCCGCCATCGTCGCCCGCGAACTCGGGGTGCCCTGTGTGACCGGGGTCGGCGCGGCGGCGCTGGAGCGGCTGGCCGCGGGCGGCCCGGTCGCGGTGGACGGCTCGGCGGGAACGGTGGCGATCCTGTGACCCCGGTACGCGAGCCCGCGACCCCGGTGCGCGAGGAGCTGGCCGATCTCGCCGACGAACAGCGGGAGTTCGGCGCCCTGGTGCGGTCCCTCACCGACGCCGACTGGGTCCGTGACTCGGCGGCGGACGGCTGGACCGTGGCCGACCAGGTGTCCCATCTGGCCGACACCGAGGAGGTCGCCCGCGACACCCTGGCGGGCGGCCCGCGCGCGTTCGCCGATGCCGTCCCCGCCTATCCGACCGCCGAGGACTTCACCGCCGCCGGATGCCGCCGCGGCGACGGGCTGTCGCCCGGCGACCTGACCGCCTGGTGGGACCGGGCCGGTACGGCGACCCGCCGGCTGCTGGCCGAACGCGCCCCCGGCGACCGCGTGGCCTGGGGATTCGGCATGACCACCGAGGTGTTCGCCACCGCCCGGCTCATGGAGCACTGGGCGCACGGCCTGGACATCCGGGACGCGCTGGGGCTGCCGGTGGCCGAGACGCCCCGGCTGCGCCACATCGCGACGCTCGGCCACGCCACCCTGCGCTACGCCCTGGGCCGGGCCCGGGTGCGCCCGCCCGCGGACCGCACCCTGCGGCTGGAGCTGACGGCGTACGACGGCACCCGCCACACCGTCGGACCCGACGACGCGACCGATGTGCTGCGCGGCCCGCTGCTGGCGTGGTGCCGGGTCGCGACCCGGCGCACCCGGGGCGCCGCGGCGGGGGAGCTGACGGCCGACGGCGAACTCGCCGAACTCGCGCTGCTGCACGCGCGGGCGTATCTGTGAAAGCGAGGCAGGACGGTAGTGTGACGTCATGGTCAAGGTGGAGAAAGAACAGACAATCGCCTGTACACCGGAAGCCTTTCTCGACTTCGTGATGGACATCGAACGCTACGTCGAAGTCGACGACAAGGTCGGACCGATCTCCTGGGTGCGCAGGAACGGAAATCTCACCGAGTTCAAGTTCCAGCCCAGGCTGCCCGGGCTGAAGCTTCCGGAGCCGAAAGCCATCGCCCAGATGCGGCTCACTCCGGGCTCGTGCATCGACATCCGGCTGGCGCCCTTGCCACTGAACAAGTTCAATCACCGGATGGCCGAATTCAGCGCCCGGTTCTCCTGTGTGCCGGTGGACGGCGGCATCCGGGCCACCCGCATGATTTCCTTTCAGTTCAACCCGCTCACCCGCTGGATGCTCGATCCGGTTCTGCGGCGCACCATCCCCGGGTCGGTGGAGCGGGAACTGCGGCTGAGCAAGGAGATCCTGGAACGCGCGTAGTGACGCTACAGGGGGAAACCCATGGCTATACCGGCGGACGACGACACCCCGGCCCCGGCCGGGGAACAGCACGCGCATGTCATCGTGATCGGCGCGGGATTATCGGGGATCGCCGCCGCGGTCAAACTGCGGCGCGGCGGCATCACGGACTTCCTGGTGCTGGAGAAGGCCGACCGGGTCGGCGGAACCTGGCGGGAGAACACCTATCCGGGGTGCGCCGTCGACATCCCCTCGTCGATCTATTCCTTCTCCTTCCACCCCAACCCGGGCTGGAGCAGGAATTTCGTCGGACAGCCCGAGCTGCTGTCCTACATCGAGGACACGGTGGAGAAGTTCCGCCTCGCCCCGGCGCTGCGCCTCGGCACCGAACTGCTGGAGGCCGCCTGGTCCGGAGACCGCCGCCGCTGGATCCTCGACACCAGCCGGGGGCGCTTCGTCGCCCAGCACGTCATCTTCGCCTCCGGTCTGCTCCACGAGCCGACCGTCCCGTCCCTGCCAGGGCTGGACGGGTTCCCCGGCGACACGTTCCACTCGGCCCGCTGGAACCACGATGTGGACCTCACCGGCAAGCGGGTCGCCGTCATCGGCACCGGCTGCTCGGCCATCCAGCTCGTGCCGGAGATCCAGCCGCGGGTGCGCCGGCTGTACGTCTTCCAGCGCACCGCCGCCTGGGTGATACCCCGGCTCGACTTCCGGGTCCCGAGGCCCGTCCGGCGGCTCTTCCGGCACGTCCCCGTCACCCAGCGGCTGTTCCGCGGCGTCAGCGACGGCTTCCTGAAGACGCTGGCCCTGGTCATGCGCCGCCGAAGCTCCGCCCGGCTGCTCACCCCCGTCGGCAAGGGACTCCTCCGGCGCCAGGTGCCCGACCCCGAGCTGCGCGCCCAGCTGACCCCGGACTTCACCGTCGGCTGCAAGCGGCTGCTGCTGTCGAACACCTACCTCCCGGCCCTGACCCGGCCCAACGCCCGACTCGTGCCGCACGCCCTCGCCGGGGCGGACGGCAGCGAGCTGATCGCGGCGAACGGCGAGCGCGTGGAGGTGGACGTCGTCGTCTTCGGCTCCGGCTTCGAGATGCGCCATCCACCGATCGCCGAACGTATCCGCGGGCGCGACGGTCGGCTGCTGTCCGAGACCTGGAAGACCAAGAGCCCGGAGGCCTACCGGGCCACCACCCTGCCCGCCCTGCCCAACGCCTATCTGCTGCTCGGCCCGAACATCGTGATGTACAACTCGCTGCTCGCCCTCGCCGAGGCCCAGCTCGACTACGTCGTGGACGCGATACGCACCGCACAGGCACGGGGCATCGACGCCCTGGAGATCCGGCCCGAGCCGTTCCGCTCGTTCAACGACGAGGTGCAGCGCGGCCTCGCCTCGACCGTTTACAACACCGGCGGATGCAGCAGCGTCTATCTCGACGAAAACGGCAAGAACTTCGTCACCTGGCCATGGTCCACCAAAAGGATGCGCAACGGCCTGGCCCGCTTCGACATCGAGAACTACGCGACGACCCCTGCGGAGCGCTGAATGTACGACTACACCCAGCCCTTGAGCCGGAGCGAGGCGAGCCGGGCCGAAGTACGGCAGCAAACGGACATCGAGCTGAGCGGCAAGGAATGGACCCTGCTGCCGGACGTGTTCTCCCCGGCGCATTCGAAGTCCAGCCTGGCCCATCTGTCCCTGCTGCAATTCCCGGTCGGCGGTACCTTCCTCGAAATCGGCTCCGGCATCGGACTGATCGCCGTCGAAGCCGCGCTCGCGGGCTGCCGCGCCGTATACGCCACCGATCTCAATCCGGCGGCGGTCAAGAACACCGAACTCAACGCCGAGCGCTTCGGCGTCGCGGACCGGCTCACCGCCGTCCACAGCGACCTGTTCGACGCGCTCCACGACGCCCCCGCGTTCGACGTGGTCTACTGGCATTCCAACAATGTGTGGGCGCCGCCGGAACTCGACCTGACCGCGCACGAGCTGGCCTATGTCGACCCCGGATACGAGGCACACCGGCGGTATTTCCGCGAGGCGAGGAATCACCTCGCGCCCGGGGGCCGGGTGCTGATCGCCCTCAGCAGCCGGGCCGGGCGCCCCGAACTGGACGAGCTGGCGGCGGCCGAGGAACAGCGGCTGATCACCCTCGACTCCACCACGGTGGACGAGCCGGAAGGCCCCGTGGTCTACGAACTGCTGGAACTCGTCACGCGATAACCCGGTCATCCGGAAACCCGGCCCATTCCGAGAAGAGGCCCACCCTTGATCTTCGACAAGCTGCTGAGTCTGCCCAGTGACGCCGAGCCCTGGATCGTCGACCACCAGCCGATCGCCGTCACGGCCGAGGACGAGAAGGTACGGCCGGGCGATGTCGCCGACGCCGCCGCGCGCGGCGCGACCGCCCTGCGGTCCCACGGCATCGAGCCGGGACGGCGGTGCATCGTCTGGCTGGAGTCCCCGACCGACATCATCATCGCCTACGCGGCCATCACCGCCCTCGACGCCGTGCCCATCCTGATGAGCCCGACCCTCTCGGGACCGGTCGTCGCCTCCATGGTGGAGAACGTCTCCGGCATCACCGCCGTCATCTCCACCGACGCCCGGCTCGGGACAAGCGAGAAGACCTTCCCGGACATCGGCACCTTCATCGACTGGCGCGACATCGCCGCCGAACTCCCCGACCACAAGCGGATATCCCGGCCCCGCGAGGTCGCCTCCGACGCCGCGTACGTCGTCGTGCACACCTCCGGCACCACCGGCACCCCCAAGCTGGCCGAATGCTCCAGCGCCAGCATCCAGTTCAACGCCCGCGTCCAGGCCGTCATCCACTGGCTGTCCCGGCTGGACGGCCACCTCGCCCTCGCCATCTCACCCGTGCACGGCCGGACCGTGGTCGGCATCCTCGCCGCCCTCATGCGCAAGGCGCCGCTGCTGCTCCTGGAGGACGACTCCCCGGACAACGTGGACCGGATGCTGAAAAGGCACCGCCCCACCTATCTGGAGACCCACCCCAACACCTTCCGCGCCTGGCAGCACCTCGCGCCCGGCGGCGCGTTCCGCTCGATCCGCTTCTTCGGCGCCGGATTCGACGTCATCCACCCGGACACGGTCAGCGCCCTGCTGGGGGGCTCGGACCACCGCTTCGCCGTCTGCGTCGAGGTCTACGGGCAGAACGAGACCGGGCCCGTCGCCATCCGCAGCCACCTCAAGGGCACCCAGAAGCCGCTGCGCGCCCTGCGCCGGCTGCGCCGCGCCAAGCTGCTGCGCGGCCACCCGGCCGGGCCCCGCTTCCCGTTCTGCCGGGTCCGCATCGTCGACGACTCGGGGCGGCCCGTACCGTCCGGCACCCCCGGGCGCATGGTCGTCAACACCCCGGGCGTGTTCTCCGGATACATCAACCGGCCCGATCTGACGTCCAAGAACTACCCCGACAAGCGCTGGTGGGACACCGGCGACTGGGGCACCAAATCCCGCACCGGACGCATCACCCTGATCGACCGCCAGGTCGACAAGGTCTCCGGCGCCATCAGCGGCATCGGCATCGAGGACATCCTGCTGGAGAAGTTCCCCGAATTCCTGGAACTCGTCGTCCTGGAAAAGGACGGTACCCTCCAGCCCGTCCTGTCCCTGCGGCCCGGCGCCGCATTCCGGCGCAAGGCCTGGGAATCCGCGTCCCGCCGGCTCGCCACCATGGCCGAGCCCGTCATCATCCCCGACAGCGAGTTCCCCCGGACCGTCACCGGAAAGATCAAGCGGGAACAGCTGAAGAAATCGCTGGCCGAACAGCGCCTTTCCATCAGCGTCTGAGGGAGCGTGCTCATGACCGCAACCAGCGCGTCCGGCACGACGTCCGACGCGACGAAGACACCGCTCGGCACCAAGCTCATCGGGTACGTCCAACTCGGCAAGGTCCGGATCTACCACCACGCCTACGGCTGGATCCTCGCCCTGCTCCTGCTGCGCCTCGACGGCCGCGTCGGCGGCGACACGGCGGCCGCGCTCGCCCTGACCCTGCTCATGGTGTGCGCCACCCAGTGGAGCGGGGGCGCCGCCGACGACCTCGGCGGCTACCGGGACGGCAGCGACGCCCGCAACTACGCGGGCCGCCCCGCCTCCACCGTCGCCAAGAAGCCGCTGCTCACCGGGGTGCTGACGGAGCGCGATGCGGTCCGGTTCGGGATCGCGATGTGGGTGATCGCGATCGCCGCCGGGCTCGGGGCCGTGGCCAGCCTGGACGGCACGGCGCCGCTGGCCGCCGTCCTGGTGATGCTCGTGGGGCAGATCGCCTCGGTGCAGTATTCGATGGGACTGAAACTCAGCTATCTGCCCGGCGGCCTCGAAGTCACCATCTTCTATGTCATCGGCTGTATCGGCCTGGTGCCGTACTGGCTGATCGCGGGCCACGTCAGCACCGAATCCCTGATCGCCAGCGCCCTGGTCGGCCTGTGGTTCCTGCTGATCGTGTCCTACGGGAACGCGTCCGACAAAGAAGGCGACGCGGAGGTGAACCGCTACACCATGGCGGTCCTCCTTCCCTCCAAGGGGTTCAAGGTATTCCTCACCCTGCTCTTCGCCGCCAGCGTCACCCTTTTGACCCTGCTGTTCACCACCACGCGTTTCGATCCACTCCTCGGGCTGACCGTCGTGCCCGTCGTCGTGCTCCACGCCGTGCAGCTCTATTACGGTGCCGGAAAGGAAGAGTGGCGAAAGGCGCGTTTCATCGGGCTCAGCTCGGTCGATCTGGGATGTCTGGGACTGGCACTCGCCTTCGTTCTCGCATGAACGGCCCCGAACGGCCCCCCGACGGGAGAGCGGTGCAGTGAACGGCGATATGACGGCGGCCTACATCACCGCCCTCGGCGATGCGGACGACATCCGGACCGGGCCGCTGCCCCGTCCCGTACCCGGCCCGGACGAGGCGCTCGTCCGGGTCGAGGCGGTGGCGGCCAACCACGTGGACACCTTCGTCCGCTCCGGCGCGTACGCCACCGAGCTGCCCTTCCCGTTCGTCGTCGGACGGGATCTGGTCGGCACCGTCGAGACCCCCGCCGGGGCCTTCGCCCGCGGCGACCGGGTGTGGTGCAACAGCCTGGGTCACGACGGCAGACAGGGCTCCTTCGCCCAGTACGCCGCCGTGCCCGTGGACCGGCTCTTTTCCCTGCCCGCCGGGGTCGACCCGGTAGCGGCGGTGGCCGTGCTGCACACCGCCGGGACCGCCCACCTCGGCCTGTTCCGGGATGCCTGCCTCCGGCCGGGGGAGACGGTCCTCGTCGAGGGCGCGGGCGGCGGCGTGGGCAGCGCCGTGGTCCAGCTCGCGACCGCGGCCGGGGCGCGCGTCATCGCCGTCGACCGCGCCGAGAACGCCGAGTGGTGCCGTAGCTGCGGGGCGGACCACGTCCTCGACCGCGCCGACCCCGAGACCCCCGCCGCGGTCCGCCGCCTCGCCCCGGACGGGATCGACGTGGCGTGGGACTGCTCCGGGCGCCATGACTTCGAGACGACGATCCCGCTGCTCGCCCTGGGCGGCCGCGTCGTCCTGATGGCCGGGATGGGGGCGCGCGCCGTGCTGCCCGTCGGCGCCGTCTACACCCGTGACATCAGCCTCCACGGCTTCGCCATCAGCAACGCCTCGGTGGCGGACCTCGCGGACGCCGCCGGGACCATCAACCGCGAGCTGGCGAGCGGCCGGCTGCGCGGCAGGGTCCGCGCCGAGCTTCCGCTGACCGAGGCGGCGCGCGCCCACCGCATGCTGGAGGGCCGCGAGGGCGGTGCCGGTGGCCCGGGCCGCATCGTGCTGATCCCCTGACCGAAGAGAAAGGAAGGCCGTTTCGTGCCGCGTCTGCTCAGCAAGGAATGGTGGGAACAGCGATTTCTGCGGATGTACGACTCCTGGCGGGACCCGGTGACCTGGCATGTCACGGCGACCCCCAACGGCCCAGGTGACCTGCGGCAGTTCAGGCGCCGCCGGTTCGCGCTCCTGGTCACCTACAAGCGCAGCGGCGACCCCGTCCCGTCGGCGATGTGGTTCGGCCTCAAGGACGGCCGGGCCTATCTGCGCACCGGCTGCGACTCCTGGAAGGTGCGGCGGATGCGCAACAACGACCAGGTGCTGTTCGCGCCGTCCAACATCCGCGGCAGGCCCAAGGGCGCGGTCATCCCGTGCACGGCGCGCATCCTGCCGGACGAGGAGAAGCCGAGCGCCGCGCAGATCATCGTGGACTCGTACGGCAAGGGCCGGAAGCTCTACGACCGCACCGTGGCCACGGTGTACGAGGAGGCCGCGTACATCGAGATCACCCCGAACGCCCTGCTGAAGGCCGAAGCGGAGCGTGGAGCGGCCCAACGGGCCCGGGACTGAGCAGCGGCCGTACGGCGCCGGGCGCGTCCGGGACCTCCCCGGACGCGCCCGGCGCTTCCCGTTGGTCGGTCACTTCTCCCGAAGCCCCACCTTGGCGTGCAGCGCCCGCAGCGGCTTCGGCGCCCACCAGTTGCCCTTGCCGACCAGCCGCATGAACGCCGGTACCAGGGTGCCCCGGACGAGGGTGGCGTCCATCAGCACCGCGAGCGCAAGACCGATCCCGATGGCCTTGAGATAGACGATGCCGGAGATCAGGAAGCCCAGGAACACGATGGCGATCAGCACCGCCGCGGCCGTGATCATCGAACCGGTGCGCTCCAGGCCGCGGGCGACCGACGCCACGTTGTCCCCGGTTCTGTCGTACTCCTCCTTGATGCGGGACAGCAGGAACACCTCGTAGTCCATCGACAGCCCGAACGCGATGCAGAACAGCAGCACCGGCACGGTCCAGGTGATCGAGTCGGTGACCACGAAGTCGCCCACGATCCCCTCCAGATGACCGTCCTGGAACCCCCACACCAGCACGCCGAGGGTGGCGCTCAGGCTCAGGCAGTTGAGGATCAGCGCCTTGAGGGGCAGCAGCAGGGAGCCGGTGAAGAGGAACAGCACGGTGAAGGAACTGGCGGCGATCACCGCGAGCGCCACCGGCAGCCGGGCGTTCATCGAGTCGATGGAGTCGGTCAGCTCCGCCGCGGGCCCGCCCACCTGGACGGGGTAGGGCGCCGGGAGGTCTCTGATGTCCTGGACCAGCGCGCGCCCCTCCTCCGAGAGCGACTGGTGGCTCGGCACCACGGACAGATAGGTGCTGTGGCCGGAGCCGAAGCGTTTCGACAGCTCCGACGGCCGCTGCACCAGCCGTCCGTCGGCGAACGTCCCGGCCTCGCTGTCCACCCGGGACACATCGCCGAGCTTCGACAGCCGCTCGGCGTACGGGGCCACGTTCCGGTCGCCGGGCCCGGGGGTGCGGTCCAGGACCACGTTGAGCGCCTGGGTCTCCTGGGCCCGGAAGCCGTCCCGGATGTCGCTGCCGACCTGCCGGGCCTGGCTCCCGGCGGGCAGCACCCGCTCGTCCGGCAGGCTCAGCCGCAGATCGAGGAAGGGCGCGCCGAGCAGCAGCAGAAGCGCGGTGACGGCGCCCGCGACGGGCAGCGGGAACCGCATCACCCCGGTGGCCAGCCGGTGCCAGAAGCCCTCCCCGGAGCCGTCTTCGGCCTTCGGCGTGCGGCGGCGCAGGACGCGCCCCTTCTCGATGCGGTGGTCCAGCACCTTCAGCAGCGCGGGCAGGAAGGTGAGCGAGACGAACGCGGCGAGCAGGGCGGTCGGGATCCCCGCGTACGCGAACGAGCGCAGGAAGTAGAACGGGAACACCAGCAGCGCCCCGAGCGCCAGGGTCACGGTCACCGCGGAGAACAGCACGGTGCGGCCCGCGGTGCGCAGGGTGGTGGCGAGGGCCTGATCGGTCTCCGAACCCCGGCCCCGCTCCTCCCGGTAGCGCTTGATGAGGATCAGGCTGTAGTCGATGGCGAGGCCGAGCCCGAGGCCGGTGGTGACGTTGCTGGCGAGCGCCGAGACCTCGGTGAACAGGGTCAGGATGCGGATGACCAGCAGCACCGACAGGATGGTCAGCCCGCTGACCATCAGCGGCACCAGGGCGGCGACCACGCTGCGGAACACGAACAGCATCACCACCAGCAGGACCGGGAAGGTCACCGCCTCGATCTTGATGAGGTCCTTCTCGGTGGTCTCGGACATCTCCTTGTCGGCGAGGGCGTTGCCGCCCACCCGGATGTCCAGCCCTTCGGCGCCGTGCTGGTAGTGGCTCTCCAGCCGCTTGAAGGTGTTCTGGACCTGGTCCTCGTCGCCGGAGATCCGGGCCATCAGCAGCGCCTGGCGGCCGTCCTCGGCGCGCAGCGGCGCGGCCTTGCCCAGCGACCAGTACGACGCGGCCTGCTCGACCCCGGGCTCATCGGCGACGCGTTCGGTCAGCCGGGCCCCGGCGGCGGCCACGGCGGGGGAGTCGACGCCCCGCTCGTCGGAGATGAGCAGGACGAGGTCCGGGGCGCCCGCCCGGAATCTGTCGTCCATGACCTGCGCGGTCTTCGCCGATTCCGTCGAGTTGTCGACAAACCCTCCGGCGGACAGCTCCTTGATCACTCCGCCGCCCAGCGCGCCCGCCATGACGAGCAGCACTCCGGACAGATACAGCACCAGTTTGCTGCGGCGGCAGGTGAACCGGGCCAGTGAGACGAACAATTCGGCTAACCCTTCTCGCGCTGCGGCTTCCCCTGCGAGCGGTTGACCCGCAGGGCGCGCAGCAGCGTGGACGGTGCGGCCAGGGAACGGGGGTGGGTGCGCATGTACGTCACCGAGTTGAACCGCACGGCGACGGACCGGTCCGTCACCGAGGCGTCGGCGATCTGCTCGGCGAACCACTTGCTGAGGCGGTAGCCGCGCGGATACGGGCCCGTCACGTCCGGTCGGGCGAGATCGGCCGAGGTGGAGATCTGCCAGGCGGCGTCCACCACGACGCGCTGGAGGGCGAAGAAGCTCCGGGCGGGGGCGTCGAGGTCCGGCCGGGAGCGCAGATACTCCGACAGGGCCGATGCGTGCAGGGTGGCCGAGGACATGCCCTGCCCGTAGATCGGGTTGAACGAGGCGACCGCGTCACCGACGCTGATCAGCCGGGCGGGGAACCGGGTGAGGAGATGGAAGTCCCGGCGGCGGCTGTCGGCCTGGTGGTAGGGGAGGATCTCGCCGAGCTGATCGCCCGCGACCGCCTCGCGGTAGACCGGCGGCAGCTCGCCGCACAGCTTCCGGAACTCCGCCACGTCCCGGATCGGCGGCTGCTTCCCGTAGTTGGCCAGGGTGATCAGCCAGCGGTCGCCCTCGATGGCGGTGATCGCGCCGCTCGCCACCCGCGGCGGGGTCGCGGTCGGGGTCCGGTAGGCGATGGCCGCGGCCAGCTCCGGGTCGGCGTCGGTGCGCCGGAAGTAGCCCGTGGCGTAGTCGATGTCGATGGCCATCCGCCGCATCGCGGGCCGCTGCCAGCCGTTCTTCTCCAGCCAGTCGCCGAGCTTGCTGGCCCGGCCCATGGCGTCGACGACGAAGTCCGCTTCCTCGACCCATTCGTCCTCGCCCGCCCCGCCGCAGCGCACCCCGCTGACCCGTCCCGCGCGGAACTCCAGGCCCCGGGCGCGGCAGGTGAGGACCTTCACGTTGGGCAGGGCCAGGGTGCGCCGCCGGACCAGCGACTCCAGGAACGGGCGGCTGCTGGAGATGAGCCCCATCGTGCCGTCGCTCACCTTCGGGACGCCGTCGGCGTAGGCCCGGATGGTGTACGGGGACGAGATGATCGCGCCGCCCGCCTCCGCCTCGTCCTCGAAGCCGGGGAACAGCCGCCGCAACTGCATCCGGCCGCCGTGCATCAGGGTGTGCAGCTGTCCGTCGTGCGGGGTGCCCGGGCGCGGGGCGGCGGTGGCGGGTAAGGCGTCCCGCTCCACGATGACCACGCTTTCGGCGTGGTCGGACAGCACCCGCGCCGCCAGCATTCCGGCCATGCTCCCGCCGAGCACCACGGCCTTGCCCATCAGGACTTCGGTTTTGGTGATCGGCTCGTCCGTACTGAGCCGGGCGAACACACGGGCGGCTGACTCCATCACGAGACCTCCAGACCGGTTATGTGCATCAACCAGGAACCGCTGGGTAGGCGCACGAATCCGTCTGACGAAGAGAGAGAAAATAGCTGTGCCTGCCCTGACCGATTCCGATGCCCCCGCCGCAGTCCGGCACCCCATGCTCCACCGCGCCATCAAGCGGCGCAAGAACCCTCCTCTGCGGCGCACTGACATCACGGTCACCGAGGAGAAGGACGTTCACCGCGCGGTCAAGGCGGCCGCGTTGGGGAACGCCATGGAGTGGTTCGACTTCGGGATCTACAGCTATCTCGCGGTCACCATCGGCAAGGTCTTCTTCCCCGGTGGGAACGCCACGATCCAGGTGCTGTCCTCCTTCGCGACGTTCGCGGTGGCCTTTCTCGTACGGCCGCTGGGAGGTATGTTTTTCGGGCCGCTCGGTGACCGCATCGGGCGCAAGAAGGTGCTGTCCTTCACCATGATCATGATGGCGACGAGCACGCTCGCCATCGGTCTCATACCGGGCTATCACTCCATCGGCTACGCCTCGCCCGCGCTCCTCATCCTGTTCCGCATGTTGCAGGGATTCTCCACCGGTGGTGAATACGGCGGCGCGTCCACGTTCATCGCCGAATACGCCCCCGACAAGCGGCGCGGTTTCTTCGGCAGCTTCCTCGAATTCGGCACCCTCATCGGTTACACCGCCGCGGCCGGACTGGTCACCATCCTGACCGTGACGCTCTCCGACGACTCGATGATGTCCTGGGGCTGGCGCATCCCGTTCCTGGCCGCCGCGCCCATCGGACTCGTCGGCCTGTACCTGCGGCTGAAGCTGGACGAGACCCCCGCCTTCCAGAAGCTGGAGGAGGAGGCGGCCGCGGCGCACGAGCGCACGACGCTGCCGTTCTGGCAGGTGTTCCGGACCCAGTGGCGCGCGATGGTGCTGTGCATGGCGCTGGTCGCCGCGTACAACATCACCGACTACATGCTGCTGTCGTACATGCCGACGTACCTCTCGTCCACGCTCCACTACAGCGAGACCAAGGCCCTCGTCTCGATCATCATCGTGATGCTGGTGCTCATGGCGGCCATCACCTTCGTCGGGCGGCTCTCCGACCGCGTCGGCCGCAAGCCCGCACTGCTGGCCGGGTCCATCGGCTTCTTCGTCCTCGCGGTGCCCTCGTTCCTGCTCATCAAGCAGGGCGGCGTCGTCCCCGTCTTCGCGGGTCTGCTGCTGCTGGGCATGTGTCTGCTGCCCTACGTCGCCGTGATGTCGGCCTCCCTGCCCGCGCTCTTCCCGACCGATGTGCGCTACGGCTCCCTGTCCATCGCCTTCAACATCTCCGTCTCCCTCTTCGGCGGCACCACCCCGCTCGTCGTCGAGGCCCTGGTCAGCGGCACCGGTGACGACCTGATGCCCGCGTACTACACGATGCTCGCGGCGATCGTCGGCATCATCGCCTCGGCCGTGATGAAGGAGACGGCCCGCAAGCCGCTGGAGGGCTCGCCGCCCTCGGTCGCGACCAAGGAAGAGGCCATCGCCCTGGTCGAGTCCCAGTCCCCGCAGACCCAGCGCCACTGAACCCGGCGCTTCCGCCCCGGTCATTACCCCGGCGGTAATCGACCGCCTCGTACCCACGGCGGCACAGTGAGGTCATCGGGTTCCGGGCCGGCGCACTCCGGCCCGGGATCCGGACAACGACACCGTGACCGCCCTGGAGGGGACGACATGACCGACTACGCCACCGCCGTGGCCCGCTACTTCGAGGCGTGGAACGCCACCGGGCCGGAGGCCCTCGCCAAGGCCGTCGCCGCCGCCTGGACCGAGGACGGCGGCTACACCGACCCGCTGGCCGACGTGCGGGGACACGAGCGGCTGGCCGCCGTCATCGCCGGGGCGCACGAGCAGTTCCCCGGCTTCGAGTTCCGCCCGCTCGGCAGCGTCGACGGGCACCACGCCATCGCCCGCTTCAGCTGGGAGCTGGTGGCGCCCGACGGGTCCGCGCCGGTCGCCGGATCCGATGTGATCACCCTCGCCGAGGACGGCCGCATCCGCTCCGTCCTCGGCTTCCTGGACCGGGTCCCTACGGCGGCGTGATGCCCTTGAGGGCGGCGGCGGTCTCCGGGTCGGCCGGGAGGAACGTCTCGATGGCCAGCTCGGAGACGGTCACGTCCATGGGGGTGTTGAACGTCGCGATCGTCGAGATGAACGACAGCACCCGCCCGCCGTGCTCGATCATCATCGGCAGCGCGAACGGCGCGTGGCCGCCGCCGGTGGCCGACTCCCGACCGCCCGACTCGGGCAGCGGATAGCCGGCCACCTCGTCGTACAGCTCGCGCAGCGGCGCGGAGCGCATCAGCGCGAGCTGGCGGTCCATCTGGTCCAGCAGATGGCCGCGCCACTCCCTCAGGTTGCGGATGCGCGGAGCGAGCCCGTCCGGGTGGAGGGTGATCCGCATCGCGTTCACCGGCGGGGTGAGCAGATGGTCCGCCACGCCCTCCAGCAGCGCCTGGATACCCCGGTTGGCCGCCAGCACCTCGTACGTCCCGTCCAGCACCAGCGCGGGATACGGCTCGTAGCCGGTCAGCAGCCGCTCCATCCCCTCGCGCAGTGCGCTCATCGACGGATCGTCCACCGCCCGCTCCGGATAGTGCGGGGCGTACCCGGCGGCGATCAGCAGCGCGTTGCGCTCCCGCACGGGCACGTCGAGGTGGTCCGCGAGGCGCAGCACCATCTCCTGGCTCGGCCGGGACCGGCCGGTCTCGATGAAGCTGATGTGGCGGGCCGAGGAGTCGGCGCGCAGCGCCAGCTCCAGCTGGCTGATCCGCCGCCGGTCCCGCCATGCGCGCAGCAGCGCGCCCACCCCGGGCGGCGCGACAGTGGTAGTAGTCGTCATGCCCCGAAGTTGACGTGCTCCCTGGCCTGAAGTCCAGGGATTCCGGCCTGGGTCGGCTGACCCTTCCGGGGGCTTCCTGCTTCAACGCGCTTTGACGTGCACGTCAGGACAGTCCCGAGATGCGTTCACCCCCGGCGTGAACGCCGGGGCCTCCTGAAAAAGCCCCGGTAACGGAACCGCGACGGTGCCCGTGGCAGGGTGGAAGGCCGAGCCATCACCGGATGAAGGGAGAACCGCCATGGCAGTCGAACCGCTGGCCCGCGAGGAGATCGAGGAGCGTCTGGCGCAGCTGCCCGGCTGGTCGGTCGCGGACGACCAGCTCTCCCGTACGTACGTCTTCGACGGGCATCCGCAGGCCGCGGGCCTGGTCGCGGAGGTCGCCCGGATCCAGGACGAGCTGGGCCACCACTCCGATCTGACCCTCGGCTACAACAAGGTCACCGTCACCGTGAACACCCACAGCGTCGGCGGCAAGGTCACCGAGCTGGACTTCGGGCTCGCCCGCCGCATCGAGGCCGCCGCCCCCGGCCACGGCGCGCATGGCTGAACCCGCCGCCCCCGCGCGGGAATCGTGACCAAACCGCTCCCCGATCGGCTCCGAATACCCCCATGAGAGGGCGGTGTCGAACGACAGGAGCGGGCATGGGCGGGCAGCGGCAGCGGATCGCCGTCGTCGGCAGCGGAGTGGCGGGGCTGACCGCGGCGTACGTACTGCAACGTACGCACGACGTCTCGCTGTACGAGGCGGACGACCGGTTGGGGGGCCACGCCCACACCCACCACGTGACGGCCCCCGGGGGCCGGGTGTGGCCGGTCGACAGCGGGTTCATCGTCCACAACGAGCGCACCTATCCGCAGCTGCTGAAGCTCTTCCGCGAACTCGGCGTCTCCACCCAGGAGTCCGAGATGAGCATGTCCGTGGTGTGCGAGGGCTGCGGACTCCAGTACGCCGGGGCGCGCGGCCTGCCCGGGCTGCTCGCACGGCCCTCCAACGCCGCCAGAGTGCGCTATCTGCGCATGCTCACCGAGGTCCCGGCCTTCCACCGGGCCGCCCGCCGGTTCCTGGACCGGGTGCCGGACGACTCGGTCACCCTGCGCATGTTCCTCACCATCGGCGGCTGGTCGCGCTACTTCGTCTCCCACTTCGTCACCCCGCTGGTCTCCGCCGTCTGGTCCTGCGACGCCGAGACCGCGCTGCGCTACCCCGCCCACTACCTGTTCCGCTTCCTCGACCACCACGGCATGCTGTCGGTCACCGGCGCCCCGCCCTGGAGAACCGTCACCGGCGGCTCGCGCACCTACGTCGAGGCCATCGCCAAACAGCTCTCCGCCCTCCACACCTCCGCCCCCGTGCGCACCGTCGTCCGCCACCCCGACGGCGTCGACCTCGTCACCGAGGACGGTGAACACGCCGCGTACGACGCCGTCGTGATCGCCGTCCACGCCGACCAGGCGCTGCGGCTGCTGGAGCGCCCCACCGACGAGGAACGCGACATCCTCGGCGCCTTCCGCTACTCCCGCAACGACACCGTGCTGCACACCGACCCCACCCTGCTGCCCCGTAACCGGCGCGCCCGGGCCGCCTGGAACTACCGGATGCCGTCCTGCACCGCCCCCTCCGGCCGGGTGCTCATCAGCTACGACATGAACCGCCTCCAGCGGCTCGACGCCCCCCGCGACCACATCGTCACCCTGGGCGGCGGCGACCGCGTGGACCCGGACCGGGTGCTGGCCCGCATGGTGTACGAACACCCCGTCTACACCCCCGAGTCGGTGGCCGCCCAGCAGTGGCTGCTGTCCCTCAACGACCGCGTCACCGCCTTCGCCGGGGCCTACCACGGCTGGGGCTTCCACGAGGACGGCTGCGCCTCCGGCGCCCGGGCCGCCGCCGCCCTGGGGGTGCGCTGGTGACCCACCCCCGCCGCCCCGCCGACCGGGCCCGCACCCACGCCGCGCGTTCTGTCCGCGCGGGCCGTGCCGTCCGCGAGGCCCGCGAGGCCCGTGCCGCACCCGAGGCCGGCGCCGGCCGCGCTGCCCGCCTGGCTCGCGCCGCCCGTGCCGTCCGCGAGGCTTGTGCCGCTCGCGTAGCCCGTGCCGTCCGCGAGGCTTGTGCCGCTCGCGTAGCCCGTGCCGTCCGCGAGGCTTGTGCCGCTCGCGTAGCCCGTGCCGCCCGCGCCGTCCGAAACGACACCGCCGCCCCCGCCACGCCGGGCACCGCCGTCACCCGCACCCCCGCCCTCTACGACAGCGTCATCACCCACGTCCGCACCCGCCCGCTGCGCCACGCCTTCACCCACCGCACCTACCTGTGGCTGGTCGACCTCGACCACCTGCCGCGCCTGCCCCGGCCGCTGCGCCCGCTCGCCCGCTTCCACCCCCGCGACCACTTCGCGGGCACCGGCCCCACCCTCCGCGCCGCCCTCGACCGCTGGCTCACCGCCCAGGGCGTCACCCCGCCCGGCGGACGGGTGCTGATGCTCGGCCACGCCCGCGTCCTCGGCCACGTCTTCAACCCGCTCACCCTCTACTGGTGCCACGACCGCGCCGGGGCCGTCGTCCTCGTCGTCGCCGAGGTGCACAACACCTACGGCGAACGCCACTGCTATCTGCTGCGCCCCGACGAGGAGGGCCGGGCCGACACCGCCAAGGACTTCTACGTCTCGCCGTTCTTCCCCGTCGACGGCGGCTACCGGATGCGGCTGCCGCGCCCCGCCGAGACGCTCGCCCTGACCGTCCATCTGGAGCGGGACGGCACCCGGCCGTTCACCGCGACCGTACGGGGCCGGGGCCGCCCCGCCACGCCCCGCGCCCTGCTGCGCGCCGCCCTCCGCCACCCCTGGGCCACCGCCGCCGTCACCTGGCACATCCGGCTCCGGGGCATCCGGCTGTACCTGCGCGGACTGCCCCTCCAGCCGCGCCCCCGCCACCCCGTACAGGAGGGCCTGGATTGAACCCTCCCCCAGCTAAAGCGGAGGGCTTCCTGGCTCAGGAAGCCCCGCAGGTCAGCGACCTGAAAGGCCTTACTCCCTCAGTGCCAGCCGGGACGGAACCTGCCCGGTTGCCCGAAAGCATGGAGTTGCACTGGCTTGGTTCTCGCTCAGCGCGTTGTGCGTGCTTGGTTCTCGCAACGCACGACACGCACCTTACCCGACCGCGTGGGCGATATCTCGCCCTAGAGTCGAAATACCTCCCCTTGTCCTGCTTTTCAGGGTTTCGATTCCTTCCCCGCCTGAAAGCCGGGGCATCCTCGAAGGAGGCAAGGTGACCGAACTGCACCACGCCACCGGCGCCGCCCACCACCCGGTCGTCGACGCCGCGCGCTGGCCCGCCGTGGCCCACCGGCCCCGCCCCTCCCGGCCCCGCGACGCCCTGGCGGGGGCGCTGGTCCGCCGGGCCCTGGCCCGGCTCCCGCTGCGGGTGCGGTACGGCACCGCGCCCGTCCGCGGCACCACCGGACCGCTGCTGGAGATCGCCGACCCCGACGGCTTCATACGGCGCATCGGCCGGGACGGGCTGATCGGCTTCGGCGAGTCCTACCTCGCCCACGAATGGGACGCCGAGGACCTGGTGGGCGTGCTCACCGTGTTCGCCGAACACGCCGACCGCATCGTCCCCCGCTGGGCGCAGCGGCTGCGCCGCGCCTGGGCCCCGGCCCACCCCGTCGGCCAGTACAACACCCTGGAGGCGGCCCCCAAACACGTCCACCACCACTACGACCTGTCCAACGAGCTGTTCGGGCTCTTCCTCGACCCCACCCTCAGCTACTCCGCCGCCCTCTTCAGCCGCCTCCCCGCCGCCTGGGACGACCTCGCCGCCGCCCAGCACCGCAAGATCGACCGGCTGCTCGACCTCGCCCGGGTCGGCCCCGGCACCCGGCTGCTGGAAATCGGCACCGGCTGGGGCGAACTCGCCCTGCGCGCCGCCCTGCGCGGGGCCCAGGTGGTCACCGCCACCCTCTCCGAGGAGCAGCGGCGGCTCGCCGCGCGGCGCGCCCTGCGCGACGGGCTCACCGGCCGCATCACCCTGCTGCTGCGCGACTACCGGGAGCTGGAGGGCCAGTACGACGCCATCATCAGCGTCGAGATGATCGAGGCCGTCGGGGCGGCGTACTGGCCCCGCTACTTCCAGACCCTGGATGGGCTGCTCGCCCCCGGCGGCCGGATAGCCCTCCAGGCCATCACCATGCCGCACGACCGGATGCTCGCCACCCGCCACACCTACACCTGGATCCAGAAGTACATCTTCCCCGGCGGCTTCCTGCCCTCCGTCACCGCCCTCGAACGGTGCGCCGCCCGCCACACCCGGCTGCACATCGCCGGGCGCGACGGCTACGGCGACCACTACGCCCAGACCCTGCGGCTGTGGCGGGAACGCTTCACCGCCCGCGACGCACAGGTGGCCGACCTCGGCTTCGACGCCACCTTCCGCCGCATGTGGACCTTCTACCTCGCCTACTCCGAAGCGGGCTTCCGCGCCCGCTACCTCGACGTCCAGCAGATCCTGCTCCAGGAGGCAGACCGATGAGCGACGCGGCCCCCACCCTCGCCCCGATCGCCGAACGCCTGCTCGGCGGGCCGCTCCCGGTGCGGCTGTGCGCCTGGGACGGCAGCGAGGCAGGCCCGCCGGACGCGCCCCGCGTCGTCCTGCGGTCGCCGCGCGCCGTGCGGCGGCTGCTGTGGCAGCCCGGCGAACTCGGCCTCGCCGAGGCGTACATCAGCGGCGACCTCGACGTCGAAGGCGACCTCACCGACGGGCTGCGCGCCGTCTGGGGTGCCCTCCGCGAGGGCTCCGTCACCCCGCCCCGGGTCACCCTCGCCGCCCGCGCCCGCGCCGCCGCCGGGGTCGCCAGGATCGGCGCCATCGGCCCCCCTCCGGCCGCCCCCGGCGGCCGCGCCCGCCTCGGCGGCGCCCCGTACTCCCGGACCCGCTCCCGCGCCGCCATCAGCCACCACCACGCCTTCCTCAGCGAGTTCTACGAGCGGCTGCTCGACCCCTCCATGGCGTACTCCTGCGCCTACTGGACCAGCCACGACCCCTCGTACGGCCTCGCCGACGCGCAGCGCGACAAGCTGGAGGTCATCTGCCGCAAGCTCGCGCTGGTGCCCGGCGCCCGGCTGCTGGACATCGGCTGCGGCTGGGGCGCCCTCGCCCTGTACGCGGCCGACCGCCACAAGGCGCAGGTCACCGCCGTCACCCTGGTGCCCGAGGAACGCGACTTCCTGCGCGAGCGGGTCGACGAACTCGGCCTCGGCCAATTCGTCGAGGTCGTCCTGAGCGACTACCGCGACCTGGAAGGCGGCCAGTACGAGGCCGTGGCCTGCGTGGAGATGGGCGAACACGTCGGCCACGACCAGTACCCGCGCCTCGCCCGCACCCTCCACGGCATGCTGCGGCCCGGCGGCCGCGCCCTCGTCCAGCAGATGTCCCGCGCCGCCGGAACCCCCGGCGGCGGCGCCTTCATCGAAACCTACGTCGCCCCCGACCTCCACATGCGGCCCCTCGGCGACACCATCGGCCTGCTGGAGGCCGCCGGACTGGAGGTGCGCACCTCCGAATCCCTGCGCGAACACTACGTCCGCACCGTCGGCGCCTGGCGCGAGGCGCTGGAGGCCCAGTGGGACGCCTTCCGGCTGCTGGCGGGCGAGCACACCGCCCGCATGTGGCGGCTCTACCTGGCCGGTGGCGCGCTCGCCTTCGAGGAACGCCGCATGGGCATCGACCAGATCCTCGCCGTACGGCCCACCGCGCGCGGCGTCAGCGGCATGCCCGACACCCCCGCGGACTGGTACCCGGCGCCCGCGCTGGAGGCCGCATGACCGCATTCCCCTGGCCCGCCTTCGGCGAGGGCCTCGTGTACAGCGCCATCGCGGCTCTGCTCATCATGCTCGTCACCTTCCTGGTCGCCCTCGCCAAGGGCGTCCACCGCATCGTCGACGTGGCGTGGGGGTTCGGCTTCACCGCCATCGCCCTCGTCACCTTCGCCGCCTCCGACGGCCACGGCGACGGCACCCGGCGGTTGCTCACCACCGTGCTCACCGCCGTCTGGGGGCTGCGGCTCGCCGTCCACATCGGCGTGCGGCGCTGCGGACACGGCGAGGACCCCCGCTACGAACGGCTCCTCGCCCGCGCCCCCGGCAACCGCCACCTCTACGCCCTGCGCGTCGTCTACCTCCTCCAGGCCGCCCTGATCTGGCTCGTCTCCCTCCCCGTCCAGGCCGCCCAGTACGCCACCGGCCCCCTCGGCCCCGCCGCGGCCGCGGGCGCCGCCCTCTGGCTCCTCGGCCTCACCTTCGAAGCCGTCGGCGACTCCCAACTCGCGCGCTTCCGCGCCGACCCGCGCAACCGGGGGCGCATCATGGACCAGGGGTTGTGGCGGTGGACGCGGCACCCCAACTACTTCGGCGACTTCTGCGTCTGGTGGGGCCTCTACCTGCTCGCCTCCGAGGCCTGGCACCCGGCCCTCATCTCCCTGATCTCTCCTTTGGTCATGACCTACGTCCTGATCCGGGGGAGCGGCAAGGCCCTCCTGGAACGCCACATGGCGGACCGCCCCGCCTACGCGGCCTACGCCGCCCGCACCAGCGGCTTCTTCCCCCTCCCCCGCCGTCACCGAGCCGACCCCTGATCCGGGGTGTGGCGGGACTGGTGGAAGCGGGTGGTCGCTTCGGCGAGGTCCACGATCGGGGGTGGGTAGGGGAGGGCGGTGCGTTCGGGTTCGGGGAGGGTCCAGGGGGTGTGGACTCGGCGGCCGGGGAGGTCGGCCAGTTCGGGGACCCAGCGCCGTACGTACGTGCCGTCCGGGTCGAAGCGCCGGGCTTGCGACAGGGGGTTCAAGACGCGGTTGGGGCGGGTGTCCGTGCCCGTCCCGGCCACCCACTGCCAGTTGAGCTGGTTGTTCGCCACGTCCCCGTCCACCAGCAGGTCGAGGAAGTGCCGCGCCCCCACCCGCCAGTCCACGTACAACGTCTTCGTCAGGAAGCTCGCCACCAGCAGCCGGGCCCGGTTGTGCATCCACCCCTCCGCCGCCAGCTGCCGCATGCCCGCGTCGACGATCGGGTACCCGGTGCGGCCCGCTTTCCAAGCGGCGACGGCGTCGTCGTCGGAGCGCCAGCGGTCGCCGCGCGGGCGGTAGTCGGTGTGGGATGCGTCCGGGCGGGCGGCGAGGACCTGGTGGTGGAAGTCGCGCCAGGCGAGCTGCCGTACGAAGGCGTCGGCGCCGGGCCCGCCGGACTGCCGTGCGCGGTGCACCAGCTCGACCGGGGAGAGGCAGCCGAAGTGGAGGTAGGGGGAGAGCCGTGAGGTGGCGTCGCCCGCGAGGTCGTCCTGACGGTCGGCGTAGGCGCCCAGCCCGGACCGCAGCCAGGCGGTGAGGCGGCGGCGCCCGGCCCGTTCGCCGCCCTCGGGCAGCCCGGGGGAGGGGCTGCCGGAGCCCAGGAGGGACACGGCGGCGACCGGTTCGGACCGCACCCCGGACGGCACCGGCACGCCGCGCGGTGCGGCGAAGGGCGTGCGCAGTTCGACGCCCTGCCAGGCGCGGAAGTACGGGGTGAAGACCGCGAAGTGGTCCTTCCCGGACGGGGTGACGGTGCCGGGTTCGACGGCGGTGAGCACGGCGCCGTGCACCCTCAGCACCCCGCCCAGGGCCTCCCGCAGCCGCGCCTCCCGCCGCCCCGCGAACGCGCTCACCCCGCCCGCGATGTGCACCTCCCCGGCGTCGACCTGTTCGGCCACCCGGCGGATCTCCTCCACCGCGTCACCCGTACGGATGACCAACCGGCCGCCGCGCTCCCGCAGGCCCGCGTCGAGGTCGGCCAGGCAGTCCCGCAGGAACGCCACCCGGTTGGGCACGGCGAACCCCGCCGCGGCCACCCGGCGGTCCACGACGAACAGCGGGATCACCCGGTCGGCCGCGCGGAGCGCCGCGTGGAGCACGGGGTTGTCGTGCAGCCGCAGGTCGGAGGTGAAGACGGCGATCGCGGTGCTGGGCTTCGATGGTGGGGTCACCCCTTTCCCTTACACCGGGCTGCCTCACCCCGCCGGGAGCGACATCAGCCCGATCGGATCGGTCGTCGGCGCCTTGGAGCCCCCGGCGGGCTCGACGGTCACCCCGACCCCCGACGCCTTCCCGACCGCGCCGCTCAGCAGGGCGGCCGTGCCGCGGCCGGTGCCGGTGCCGGCGGTGTCCATGAGCCCGGCCGACCGCATCGTGCCGCCGTCGCTGAACCACAGCTGGTACACCCGCCCGTCGGGCGGTTTCGGCAGGCCGGAGGCGAGGAAGGCGGCCTTGTCCAGGGCGTGGGAGACCACGACCGTGCCCGTGGCCCCGTTCGTCAGCTTGGCGTTGCGGCTGTGGGCGTCCGGGGCGGCCAGCACCTCGGCCACCGCTTCCACCCGCGCCACCTGCTGTTCGGAGCGGCGGGCCGTGTCGCGCGCGTCGGACGCCTGCTGGTTCTGCCATACGGCGACGCCGCCGAGCGCCACCGCCCCGGCGAGACAGGCGGCGAGGGCGAAGTTCTGCCACCGGCCGCGCGAGGAACGCCGGGGCGGGGCGCCGCCGCCGGAGAACTCCGGTTCGCTTCTCGCCACCCGCGGCGGGTCCTGACGGACCGTGGCGATCCGCCGCATCACATCGTCCTTGAGCACGGGCGACGGCGTCAGCGAGGTGGCCATGCCGAGCTTGGCGGCGGTGGCCCGTAGCTCCCGTACCTCCTGGGCGCATGCCTCGCAGTCGGCCAGATGCCGTTCGAAGGCCAGCAGCTCCCGCCCGGAGAGGGCGTACACCGCGTAGGCGCCGGTCAGCGTGTGCAGATCCGCTCGGTCCGCTCTGGTCATACCCCGACCCCCATGCAGTCGCGAAGCCGGATGAGTCCGTCCCGGAGTCTGGTCTTCACCGTGCCGAGCGGGAGCTGGAGCAGCTCCGCCACCTCGCGGTAGGTGCGGCCTCGGTAGTAGGCGAGCGTCACGGACTGACGCTGTAGTTCGGTGAGCCCCTGCATGCAACGGCGCACCTGTTCGCGCTCCAGCCTGGCCTCCACCTGCTCCGTCACCTCGTCGAAGGCGGGGGTGCGGTTCAGCAGCGCGGCGCGCTCCTCGCGGTCCGACGCGGACTGCGCGGACCGTACGCGGTCGACGGCGCGCCGGTGCGCGAGCGTCATGATCCACGCCATGGCGCTGCCCCGGGCCGGTTCGAACCGGGCCGCGGTCCGCCACACCTCCACCAGGACCTCCTGGGTGACCTCCTCCGCCTGGGCGGGGTCGCGCAGCAGACTGCGCGTCAGCCCGAGGACGGAGCCGCTGACGGCGTCGTAGAGCGCCGCGAAGGCGTTCTGGTCCCCCCGCGCCACCAATCCGAGCAACTCCTCGAGGTCCGGGCCCCTGGGGGCCGGTCCACCGATGAACACGGGCTCTCTCACTAGCCGTCCTTCCGGATGAGCATGTACGACACCACGCAGGTGTCGTATCTCATTCGTCGCCCCGGCGGGTGCGGATTGGTCAGATCAGCTGATTTGCTGGTTCGGCAAGGATGTTTGGCAAAACGGCCCCGGTGCGCGCACGCTCACGACATGACCGCACACCACGGCGCACATGCCCACAACCACGGCCACACCCACACGCACCCGGGCACGCAACAGCCCGACTGGGACGCCTTCGCCCCGCTCCTGGAACAGGGTGCCGAGTTGTACACCCCCGTCTACGACCAGGCCACCGCCTGGCTGCGCGGGCGGTTCGCCGCGTCGGACGGCTCCGTACGCCGCGTCCTCGACGTGGGCAGCGGCCCCGGCGTGGTGACCTGCCTCCTCGCCCAAGCCTTCCCCGAAGCCGAGGTCGTGGCCGTGGACGGTACGCCCGCCCTGCTGGAGCGGGCCCGGGAGCGCGCCGCCCGGCTCGGGCTCGACGGCCGCGTCACCACCGTGCACGCCGAGCTGCCGGAGGGGCTCGACCCGGCCACGATCGGCACCGCGGATCTGATCTGGTCGAGCAAGACCGTGCACCATCTGGGCGATCAGCTGGCCGCGCTGCGCCACCTCGCCGCCGCCCTGCGCCCCGGCGGGCTGCTCGCGCTCGGCGAGGGCGGACTGCCGACCCGCTTTCTGCCCCGGGACGCGGGGCTCGGCCGCCCCGATCTGCTGACCCGGCTCGATGCCATCCAGGGGGAGCGGTTCGCCGAGATGCGGGCCGAGCTGCCGGACGCGACGGCGACCGTCGAGGACTGGCCCGGGCTGCTCACGGCGGCCGGTCTCACCGGCGCCACCAGCCGCAGCTTCCTGCTCGACCTGCCCGCCCCGCTCGGCGCGGCGGCCCGCGATTTCCTGCGGAACGAGCTGGTCCGTTGGCGCGAGGCCGCCGCCGACCGTCTCGACGACGGCGACCTCGCCACCCTGGACCGGCTGCTCGACCCGGACGACGAGGCCGGGATCATGCGGCGGCCGGACGCCTTCCTGCTGGCCGCGCAGACCTTCCACGTGGCGGCCCGTGAAGAGTGACGGCCGTCAGCCGGTGGTGAGGGTGAGCCCGTAGGCGCTGAGGATCGGGTTCACCGGCTGGTAGTACGTCGTACCGCCGACGGTGCAGTTGCCGGAGCCGCCGGAGAGGACGCCCTGCGCCTCGGTGCCGGAGACGAACGAGCCGCCCGAGTCGCCGGGCTCGGCGCACACGTTGGTGCGGGTCACGCCGCGGATGGTGCCCTCGGGGTAGACCACGCTGGTGTTGTGCTGCTGGATCGTGCCGCAGTGCCAGCCGGTGGTCGAGCCCGAGCGGCAGACGGACGAGCCGACCGGCGCCTCCTGGGAGCCGGTGACCGTGATGGTGGTGGAGTTGGGGCCGACCACCAGGGGCGTGGGCGTCCAGTTGGCGTTGGTGGCCACCCAGGCGTAGTCGCTGCGGGGGAAGACCGAGCCCTGGAAGGTGCCCTGCGCGACGCGGTTGAAGCCGGTGGTGGTGTCGCCCGCGTCGCCGCAGTGCCCGGCGGTGACGAAACCGGCCTGGGTGCCTTGGGCGACGGAGAAGCCGATGGAGCAGCGGGCGGTGGCATTGATGTAGTACGCCTCGCCGCCCCGCAGGTCATAAAGGGGAGCCGGGCGCTCGGCCGACTCCACGATCCGCACCATGCCGCGGTCGACGCCGCTGGCGTCGATGAACCGCTGGGCCGCGGTGGGCTGGGCCGACTGGACGACCACGCTGTTGCTCTTCACGTCCACGTACCAGAGGGAGGCGGTGGTGGCGGACGGGGGGCGCTCCTCGGCCACCCGGTCCAGCGCGTCCTTCGCGGCGTTCAGCTTCTCCAGGCTGTGGCCGACGACGGTGACCTTGGCACCGGAGGCCGTGATGGCGCCGCTCTGCGCCTCGTCGGTGGTGCCGACGGTGAGTTCGGCGGTGTTCCCGGTCACCCAGGTGCCCGCGTAGCTGCTGCCGAGGTTCTTGCGCCAGCCGGGTTCGGCCTGCCCGGCCTTGTACTCGTTGGATATGCGGGTCCGTGCCTCGTCGGCCGTCAGGCCCAGGTCGCGCTGCATGGCGGCGAGCACCTCGGGCGGGATCTCCCGGTGGGAACCGGGCGGCGGGGACGGGTTGGCACTCGCGGGTATGCCCGCTCCGGCGAGGAACAGGGCGGCTATGGCGACGGTGCAGCCCGTGGCGAGCTCAAGACCATGACGACGTCTGCGGCGCATAGTGCGTTCTCCTGTCGCGTGTCACGCTGCGTGTCCTACTGAGCGCCAAGCGTAATTGCGGTGGCAGGGGAGCGCTCGGCGGGCGCGGACATGACGCCGCCCCGCCGCGCGGTGCGCGACGGGGCGGTGGCGACCGGCCGTCAGACGTTCACCGGATGTCGGTCAGACCTGGGTCAGGTTGAACGTGTCCGGGTTCGGGCCCAGGCGGTTGCCCGAGTCCAGGGAGCCGATCGCGGACAGGTCTTCCGAGTCCAGCTCGAAGTCGAAGACGTCGATGTTCTCCTTGATCCGGGACGGCGTCACGGACTTCGGGATCACCACGTTCCCCAGGTCGAGGTGCCAGCGCAGCACGACCTGCGCCGCGCTCTTGCCGTGCTTCGCGGCGATCTCGGCGAGCTTCGGCTCCTCCAGCAGGCCCTTGCCCTGGCCCAGCGGGGACCAGGCCTCGGTGGCGATGTTGTGGCGGGAGTTGAAGGCGCGCAGCTCCGACTGCTGGAGCTGCGGGTGCAGCTCGACCTGGTCGATCACCGGGGTGACCGAGGCCTCGGAGAGCAGCCGCTGGGTGTGGGCGGGGTGGAAGTTGGACAGGCCGATGGCCTTGGCGCGGCCGTCGGCGTAGATCTTCTCGAACGCCTTCCAGGTGTCCACGTACTTGTCCACCTCGGGCAGCGGCCAGTGGATCAGGTAGAGGTCCACGTACTCGAGGCCGAGCTTGGTCAGCGAGGTGTCGAAGGCGCGGAGCGTGGAGTCGTACCCCTGCTCGGAGTTCCAGAGCTTGGTGGTGACGAACACCTCGTCGCGCGCGACACCCGACGCGGCGAGCGCCTTCCCCGTGCCCTCCTCGTTGCCGTAGATGGCCGCGGTGTCGATGTGGCGGTATCCGGCGTCCAGGGCGTTACGCACCGCGACCTGCGCCTCGTCGTCGGGTATCTGCCAGACGCCAAAGCCGAGCTGCGGGATCCGAACGTCGTTGTTGAGGGTGATGAAGGGGACCTTGCTCACGAGCGGTCGATCCTTACGTCGGAATGCGAACACGTACTCTGTTGTCAACGATCACCGGGCGCCACGCATTCCCGGTCCGCGAGCCGCACCGGCCGCGGGATCTCCGCGCGGAAACGGTGGAGGGTGTGCCCCTCGCGTACCGTCGCGCCCACGGCGACCGCCGCCAGGCTCACCGTACCCCGCGGTGCCCGCACCACCATGGCCAGCCGGTACGTACCGCCGATGGGGACCGTGCCGGTGCGGCGGATCTCCCAGCCCGGGTCGGAGCGCAGCTCGCGCCGGGCCTCCAGGCAGACCCGCTCGCCGGGCGGCGGCGCGTGGCTGTCGTCCCGGAGCGCCAGCCGGGGGCCGAGGCGGACCGGTGCGGACGGATCGGCGGTATCGGTGAGCTGATGCGGGGCCATGGACCAGGCGACCGGTCCGAAGGCGGCGGGCCCGGCCGCCTCGGTGTCCGCTTCCGTCGACAGGGTCAGATCGAGGTTGACCGTGTGCAGCGCGACCCGCTCTTTGCCCAAGGGCGTCGGGTCCTGTGTGCAGCTGACCGCGCAGAGCAGCAGATGGTAGACGGCGGTGTGCGCCTCGGCCTCCACGAAGGCCAGGAGTTCCGGGTCCGCGGCGACCAGTTCGGAGGTGACCGGGACGGACACCGGTCCGCCCAGGGTGATGCGCCCGGTCAGCGCCGGGGCCTGGGGGGTCTCCTCGGAGACCGGAGTCAGTTCGCGCTCGGGAAGTGCGGGGAGAATGACATCGATCATTTCGTGTCCCCTTCGCGGCTCGGTGGTTCCCAGGGAGTGCGCGTGTCCCCTCGGCCGACCGGGCGCCGTGCGTCCGCCCAGGCGCGGTGCGCGGCCTATGCGTGGTACAGCGCCTCGACCTCGACGGCGTACGCCTGTTCGATCGCCTTCCGCTTCAGCTTCAGGGACGGTGTCAGGAGACCATGCTCCTCCGAGAACTGCGCGGCAAGTATGCGGAAGGTACGAATCGACTCGGCCTGCGAGACGGTGGTGTTCGCCGCGACCACCGCCCGCCGGATCTCGGTCTCCAGATCCGGGTCCCGTACCAGCTCGGCTGCCGCCATCTTCGGTTTGCCGCGCATCGTCAGCCAGTGCGAAACGGCCTCCGGATCCAGGGTGACCAGCGCCGCGACGTACGGGCGGTCGTTGCCGACCACGATGCACTGCGCCACCAGCGGATGCCCCCGCACCCGGTCCTCCAGCCACACCGGTGAGACGGTCTTGCCGCCGGAGGTCACCAGGATCTCCTTCTTCCGCCCGGTGATCGTCAGATAGCCGTCGTCGTCCAGCGTGCCCAGGTCGCCGGTGGCCAGCCAGCCGTCGCGCAGCACGGCATCCGTCGCCTTCGGGTCGCCGAGGTAGCCGTTGAAGATCTGGCCGCCGCGCAGCCAGATCTCGCCGTCGTCGGCGATGTACACCGTGGTGCCGGGGATCGGCTGGCCGACCGTGCCGTAGCGGGTCCGCTCGGGCGGGTTGGCGGTGGCGGCCGCGGTCGACTCGGTGAGTCCGTACCCCTCGTAGATGGTGACGCCCGCGCCCCGGAAGAACAGCCCGAGCCGCCGCTCCATGGCCGAGCCGCCCGACATCCCGTGCCGGACGCGGCCGCCCATCGCGCCGCGCACCTTGCTGTACACGAGCTTGTCGAAGAACTGGTGCTGCATGCGCAGCGAGGCGCTGGGGCCCGCGCCGATGCCGAACGCCTTCTCCTCCACCGCCTCCGCGTACCGCACCGCGATCTCGACCGCCCTCTCGAACGGCCCGGACTTGCCGTCCGCCTCCGCGCGGCGGCGCGCCGCCGCGAACACCTTCTCGAAGATGTACGGCACGGCGAGGATGAAGGTCGGCTGGAAGGACCGGAGGTCCGGCAGGAGCGCGGACGCCGCCAGCTTCGGCTGGTGGCCGAGCTTGACCCGGCCGCGGATCGCGGCGACCTCGACCATCCGGCCGAAGACGTGGGCGAGGGGGAGGAAGAGCAGCGTGGCGGCCTCGTCGCCGCGCTTGGAGTGGAAGGCGTCCTCGTACCGCTCGACGACGTTGTCGCACTCGGCCATCAGATTGGCATGGCTGATCACACAGCCCTTGGGGCGGCCGGTGGTGCCCGAGGTGTAGATGATGGTCGCCGGCTGCTCCGGGGTCATCGCCAGCCGGTGCCGGTGGACCAGGTCGTCGTCGATGGACTCGCCGTCGCTCAGCAGCTGCTCCAGCGCCCCGGCGTCCAGCTGCCACAGCCGCTCGAGGTGCGGCAGCCGCCCGACCACCGAGCCGACCGTCATGGCGTGGTCCTCGTGCTCGACCATGCACGCCGACACGGACGAGTCGTGCAGCATCCAGAAGACCTGCTCGGCGGAGGAGGTCGGGTACAGCGGCACGCTCTGCGCGCCCACCGTCCACAGCGCGAAGTCGAACAGCGTCCACTCGTAGCGGGTGGGGCACATGATGCCGACCCGGTCGCCGAACCGGACGCCCTGGGCCAGCAGTCCCTTGGCGAGCGCCACCACCTCGTCCCGGAACTGGGCCGAGGTCACGTCCTCCCAGTGGCCGTCAGGCGTCTTGCGCCCCAGCGCCACCCGATGAGGATCGGATTCCGCATGCTCGAAGACGGCATCCGCCAGTCCTCCGGCCTGGGGCGCCGACGCCAACGGGGGGACGGTGAACTCGCGCAATACCTGCTCCTTGAAGCCGCTCCGCACAGCGCCGCGACCGTACCCGATCCGAAGCCCCGGGCGGGAGAGGTGTTTCGTCGGGTAATGGTCGGAATGTGCGCTGACCAGTGAGGTGAAAGGGTGTCAAACGGTCACTGCAAGGGCCGGTTTGTACTCATGCTGGCCCTATGCACCGCATGTGTGGCTGATATGTGACGACTTTCTGCACGGAATCTCTCCGATCACGGCACAGGCCCGGCCGGTCATGGCGCGGGCCCGGCCGGTCATGGCGCGGGCCCGGCCGGTCATGGCATGGGCTCCGCCCGTCATGGCACCGGCCCGGCCAGGATCGCTTCCGCGAGCCGCTCCGCCGCCGCGCGGGTCGCGGTGTCCCGCTGCCGCTCCCCGTACAGCAGGACGAAGTCCACCGGCCCCAGCTCCGGCAGTCCGGCCCGCTCCGGAACCGGCACCAGGCCCGGCGGAATCAGGCCATCGGTGTGCGCCATCACCCCGAGCCCCGCGCGCGCCGCCGCGACCAGCCCGTTGAGGCTGCCGCTCGTGCACACGATCCGCCACGATCTGCCGTGCCGCTCCAGCACGTCCAGCGCTCGGGCCCGGGTCAGACCGGGCGGCGGGAAGACGATCAGGGGCAACGGGCGGCCCGGATCCAGCCGCAGCCCCTCCGCGCCGATCCACACCAGCCGGTCCCGCCACACCAGCTGCCCCTGCGGCCGCTCCTCGGACCGCTTGGCCAGCACCAGATCCAGCTTCCCCGCCTCCAGCCGCTGGTGCAGGGTGCCCGACAGCTCGACCGTCAGCTCCAGATCCACCTCCGGGTGCTCACGGCGGAACCCCTTGAGGATCTCCGGCAGCCGGGTCACCACGAAGTCCTCCGACGCCCCGAACCGCAGCCGCCCGCGCAGCCGGGTGCCCCGGAACCAGCCCGCCGCCCGCTCGTTCGCCTCCAGGATCGACCGCGCGAAGCCGAGCATCGCCTCGCCGTCCTCGGTCAGCTCCACCCCGTGGGTGTCCCGGCTGAACAGCTGGCGCCCGGCCGCCTCCTCCAGCCTGCGGACATGCTGGCTCACCGTGGACTGCCGCACCCCGAGCCGGTGCGCGGCCCGGGTGAAGCTGAGCGTCTGCGCGACGGCGAGGAACGTACGGAGCTGGGCGGGATCGAACACGTCTTCCACCCTAGGCACGCCCATCACGGAACGCGATAGCAGTCAGTGCGGTATGCGGGATTCCCGATGGGCCCGAACACGGGCAGCCTGGAGAGGGCCCCGTCCGGCGCCCGGGCCCACGACAGCGAGAAAGAGAGTTCATGCACCGCCCGCACCGCCCGCACCATCCGCTCCGCACGATCCGCACGACCCGAAAGATCACCCTCCCCTCCTGGCTGCCACTGGACGGCTTCATCCTCGGCCTGGTCGGCACCGTCGCCCTCGCCGCGCTGCTCCCGGTCAGCGGCCGGGCCGCCACCGTGACGGACGGGGCCACCACCGTCGCGGTCGCCTTCCTCTTCTTCCTCTACGGCGCCCGGCTCTCCACCCGCGAGGCGCTGGACGGGGTACGCCACTGGCGCCTCCACCTGACCGTGCTGGCCTGCACCTTCGTCATCTTCCCCGCGCTGGGCCTGGCCGCCCGCGGGCTGGTCCCTTACGTCCTCACCCAGCCCCTCTACACCGGCCTCCTCTTCCTCTGCCTGGTGCCCTCCACGGTCCAGTCCTCGATCGCCTTCACCTCGCTCGCCCGGGGCAACGTCGCCGCCGCGATCTGCGCGGGCTCCTTCTCCAGCCTGATCGGCATCGTCGTCACCCCGGTCCTGGCCGCGCTGCTCCTCGGCAGCAGCGGCGGCGGGTTCTCCGCCGACTCGATGGTCGAGATCGCCCTCCAGCTGCTGGCCCCCTTCCTGGCCGGTCAGTTCCTCCGCCGCTGGATCGGCGGCTTCATCACCCGGCACCGCGCGGTCCTGCGCCTGGTCGACCGCGGCTCGGTCCTGCTCGTCGTCTACGCGGCGTTCAGCGCGGGCATGACCCGGGGCATCTGGCACCAGATCACCCCCGCCCGGCTGGCCGTCCTGCTCGGGGTGGAGGCGGTGCTGCTCGCGCTCATGCTCACGCTGACCACGTACGGCTCCCGGAAGCTGGGCTTCCCGCGCGAGGACCGCATCACGATCACCTTCGCGGGCTCCAAGAAGAGCCTGGCCGCGGGCCTGCCCATGGCCAGCGTCCTCTTCGGCGCCCAGGCGAGCCTGGCCGTCCTCCCGCTGATGCTCTTCCACCAGATGCAGCTGATGGTCTGCGCCGTCCTGGCCCGCCGCTTCGCGGCCCGCGCCCCGGAGGCGGCGCCCGAAGCCGCCCCGGAGCCGGTACGGGAAGAGATCCCTCAGCCCCAGTCCGTGACCCGCTGAGCGTCCCCGGGCGACATCCGGCGCCAGGTGTCCCGCGTCGATCTCCGCGGCCGCGCTGGCCCTCGCCTGGCGGCGCGGACGGCGCGAGGCGCCCGCCGCCCGCGCCGCGAGCGAGGTGTCAGCGGGGTGACCGGACGCGGTCCAGGGGGAGATGGGCGGTCGCGGATTTGGCGTCGAGGGGGGCGTTGAACTCGCGGACGTGGCGGAGTTCGGTGTCGGTCAGGGCCCGGGCGTAGACGCGGACCTCGTCCAGGGCGCCCGTCATCCGGGAGCGGCCGTCGACCGCCTCGCCGAGGTGCAGGGCGAAGGGGGAGGAGCGGCTGATGGTGCCGGGGGCGTCGGGCGCGGAGACCGGAGTGGTGCCGTCCACCGTGAGGGAGAGGCGGCCGTCGGTGCGGGTGAGGGCCAGGTGGTGCCATGCGCCGTCGTTGTGGGCGGCGGTGGTACTGACCGAGGCCGAGGTGTAGGTGGCGGGGCCGTTGACGGTGGTCATGAGGGCGCGGACGCGGTTCGAGGACGGTTCGCCGCGTACCCAGACCTGGGCCTGCTTGCCGCCGATGCCGCCCATCCAGAGGAAGGGGTGCTGCCCGGAGGCGGCGGAGTAGCGGAACCACAGGCTGAGGGTGAAGTCGCGAGTGCCGAGCGGCAGCGAGGAGCGGTAGGGGAGGCGTACGGCGTCGTCCGTACCGTCGAAGGTGAGCGCTCCGCCGAAGCGGCCCCCGGTGGTCCCGGTGGCGTCGCCGAGGACGGTCGCGGGGCGGGCGCGGGGTGCGCGGTCGTCCGTGACCGGGGACGGGGCGGCGCGTGGGCCCAGCCAGTCCTCGGTGAAGCGGGCGAAGCGGATCTCGTCGCGGGCGTCCACCGCGCCGCCCTCGTACATCAGCCCGACCGTGCCGGGCGAGATGAGGGCCATGTCGGAGTAGCCGGACCAGTCGGTGGTGACCACCTTGCCGCGGTCGGTCCCCTCCCAGCTGCGGGCCTCGTCCCAGGAGGAGCGGATCATCATGGTGCGGCGCCGGTCGGGGTCGGCGGGCGCCGAGAACAGCACCCGCCCCGGGCCGTCGCGGCCCGCGTCGCGCAGCCGCAGGACCGAGCCCTGCACCATCGGCGTGGACAGGTCGGGGATGCCGCGGAAGGGGGCGGCGAAGCTCTCGCCGCCGTCGCGGCTGATGGCGTAGTCCCGGTGGCCGAGGTCGGTGCCGTCCTGTTCGCGCCCGTTGACGTAGACCGAGCCGTCGGACCGCTCCAGCAGCGTCATCTCCGACGGCTTCTGACGGAACGTCCCGTCCCGGGCGATCGGGTACGAGTCCACCGCGCCGACCTTCCAGCGCCTGCCGCCGTCGTCGCTGTAGGCGAGCGCCGCGTGGTTGGCGGTGATGCGGGTGCCGTCGTGGCTCTCGGTGTTGACGGTGAAGAGCAGCCGCCCCTTGTGCGGCCCGCGCTTCAGCTGGATGCCGTGCACCGGGCCGGTGGCGTACCAGGAGTTCCACGCCGGGGGCAGCAGGGCGGGGCTCAGATCGCGCGGGGTGGACCAGGTGGCGCCGTCGTCGTCGCTGTACTGGAGGTGCGGGGTGCGGTCACACGGCACATCACAGCTCTGGGAGTCGTCCCGGCCGGTGTTGTACGTGCTGGCCAGCAGGATCCGGCCGGTGCGCGTGTCCACCACGGGCGCCGGGTTGCCGTGGGTGTCGCCGCCGCCCTCGTTCACCACCTGTAACGGACCCCAGGTGCGGCCCCCGTCGGTGGAGCGCTTGAGCACCAGGTCGATGTCCCCGGCGTCGCCGCAGTTGTCCTTGCGGCCCTCGGCGAAGGCGAGCAGGGTGCCGTCCTCGGACTTCACGATCGCGGGGATCCGGAAGCAGAAGTACCCCGCGTCCTGGCCGGACTTGAAGAGGATCTGCTGGTCGAAATCCGCGTCCGCGGAGGAGGCGGAGGAGCCGGAATCGGTACGGGCCGCGGACACGGTGTCGTCCGTGTCCGCGGCCCGTACCGGAAGCGGAGCCAGGGCCAGCGCCGCGGCGGCGAGAAGCACCGAGGCGCGGCGCCGCCAACGTCTGGTCCGGGGGCGTGTGCGGGGATCTGACGCCATGGTCACGACCTGCCCTTCAGTGCCATCTGGACATCAAGACATCACGACATCCCATGTCTCAGGGAGACTGTCGCAGAAGTGTCCCGCTGTGCGCCGGGTGGAAACAAGGACCGTGCGTCACGGGATGAGGACGACCTTTCCCCGGTTCGTGCGGGACTCGATGATGGCGTGGGCCTTCGAGGCCTGGTCGAGCGGTATTTCGGCGTGCACGGCGGGGCGCAGGCGGCCCTCGCGGAAGAGCCGCCACAGCTCGCCGCGGTGTCGCTCGTACAACTCGGGTCGGGTTCGGGAGAAGTGAGCCATGGTCAGCCCGGTGATGGTCGTCGAGCCGGAAAGCAGGGCGTGCGCGGGGACGGTGCCGCCGCCGGAGTTGAAGAAGACCAGCCGCCCGGCCGGGGCCAGGGCCGCGAGGGCGCGGGGGAGGAGGTCGCCGCCGACGCCGTCGAGCACCGCGTCGACCGGTTCGTCCCAGGACTCGTCCCCGTACGCCACCACCTCGTCCGCGCCGAGGCCGCGCAGGAACGGGGCCTTCGCCGGGTCGCCGACGGCCGCGACGACGCGGCGCACCCCCTGGGCGCACGCCAGTTGGACCGCCAGATGGCCGACGCCGCTCGCGGCGCCCGTGATGAGCAGCGCTGCGGCGGGGGAGGGCGCGGCGGTGGCGAGGGCGGCGAGGGCGACATGGCCGCCGCGGACGAGGGCGACCGCCTCCACGGAGGTTGCGCCGTCCGGGATCGGCGAGGCGGTGACGACGGGGGCGGTGGTGAGGTCGGCGTAGGAGTCCGCGAACGAGATCGCGGCGACCCGGTCGCCGACGGCGAAGCCGGTGACGCCGTCCCCGAGCGCGGCCACCCGCCCCGCGACATCGCCGCCGAACGACCCGGGGAGCGGCGTACCGGTGTCCCGGACGCGGCGCACCCCGGGCAGGGTCACGCCGATCGCCTCGGTGCGGATCAGCAGTTCGCCGGGGGCGGGCGCGGGCGGATCGGCCTTCTCCAGGCGGAGGACGTCCGGGCCGCCGTGGGCGTGGAAACGGACGCGGCGCATGGGGCCTCCTGGGGCAAGGGAATTCATTGGGCGACCCAACGGTAGCGGGATTCATTGGGAATGCCAACGTTGGGAGTTCCCATGGTGTGCCGGGTACGCTGAGGCCATGCCCGAGACCCCGTTCGCCCCCGCCCGCATCCGCTCCCTGCCCAGCTGGCTCCTCGGTCGCGCCGCCGCCCGGGGGCACCGTCTGGTGGCGGAGGCGCTGGCCCGGGAAGGGATGCGGATGATGCATCACGCGGTGCTGTCCGCCGTCGCGGAGCTGGGCCCCGTATCGCAGGCGGAGCTGGGGCGCAGCCTCGGCATCGACCCCAAGGACATGGTGGGGATCGTCGGCGACCTGGAGGGCGAGGGCCTCGTCACCCGCAGCCCCGATCCGCGCGACCGCCGGAAGAACGCGATCGCCATCTCGGAGGAGGGCGAGCGGCGGCTGGTGCGGACGCGGCGGCTGGGCGACGAGGCCAACGACGAGCTGACGGCGGGGCTGAGCGCGGCGGAGCGCGAGCAACTGATGGCGCTGCTGCGGCGGGTGGCCGAGCCGGTCGAGCCGTGCCGCGAGGCGTAGGGGCCCAGGGGGTGTCTCGCCGATCATGCCGGGCTCCCGACGCCTGGCACGTGGGGGGCGCGGGTCAGTCCGTGGCGGACTGACCCGCCGTGATCACCAGGTCCAGCAGCGACCGCGATGTCTCCAGATCCTCGATCGCGGTCGTCATCCGGTCCCGCTCCCGCCGCAGTTGGCCCAGCAGATCCTGACAGGTCGGGACCAACCGCTCGCCGTCGTCGCGGACACACGGCAGGACCTGGGAGATGACCGCGGTGGACAGGCCCGCGGCGAGGAGGGCGCGGATGCGGTGCACCGTCCGCACATCGGACTCGCGGTAGACGCGGTAGCCGCTGGGCAGCCGGTCGGGCCGGAGCAGGCCCTGCTCTTCGTAGTAGCGCAGCAGGCGTTCGTTCACCCCGGTGCGCCGGGACAGCTCGCCGATGCGCATGGACTTCTCTCCTCCGGCTTCCCGACCTCCGCCGTCAGAGTTTACGAGCGCACATCACGTCGTCGAGCAGCGCCTGGACTTTCTGCTCGGCCGCGAGGAGCTGTTCGTCGTCGGACGTCGTGCCCGTGGTCATGACCACGACCGAGCGCCGCCCGTGGGCGTCGGTGGTGGCCCTGATCGTCCCGCCCGCCAGGTCGCCGCCGTGACCCCAGCGGGATCCGCCGCAGGTCAGCGGCTGCTCGGCCAGCCCGAGGCCGTAGCGCATCCCGGGGAAGGCCTTCTCGTAGTCCGCGTTGACGGCGACGGTCCGGCGCATCTCGGCGAGCTGCGGCGGCAGCAGCAGCTTCCCGCCCAACAGGGCGGCGTAGAACCGGCTCAGATCGCGATCGGTGCTGATCAGGGAGCCCGCGGCCCCCGCCCAGTTCACATTGCGGACGGTGGTGTCGGTCCACTCGGTCGAACCGGGGAAGCGCTCGTACGTATGCGCGTGCGGACCCCTCAGATAAGGGTCGTCGCCGGGCGCGTACGTGCCGGTCAGGCCCAGCGGGCGGACGATCCGTTCCTGGACCTCCTTGTCCCATGTTTTCCCGGTGACCTTCTTGATGATCATTCCGGCGAGGAGGTAGCCGGGATTGGAGTAACTCCACCGCGGATTCGGCTCGTCCTCGTCGGCGGGCGGGAAGTCGGGCCGGTGCTTCATCGCTCCGGCGACGATCTCCGCGGGGTCGATGTGGCGGTACCGGTTCTGCTCGAACGCCTCGGCCGTGTCCCCGGTCTCCTCCGTGGGGTCGTAGCGGTAGATGCCGCTGGTGTGCTGGAGCAGGTTGCGGATGGTGATCCGGCTGCCGTCGTTGCCGTTGCCGCTCACCACGCCCGGCAGCCACTTCTCCACCGGATCGCTCAGCGACAGCTTCCCCTCGGCGACCAGCTGGAGCACGACCGTGGCCACGAAGGTCTTGGTGACGCTCGCGGCCCGGTAGTTCGCCCCGTACGGCATGGGGCGGCCGGTGTTCCGCTCGGCCACGCCCGCGCGGGCACGGACCTCGCGGCGGCCGTCCCGAACCTCCACGGTGATGCCGGTGTATCCGGCGTCCCGGAGGATCCGGGCCACCCGCTGGTGCAACTCCTTCGAGGTGAGCGTGGTGGCCGCGGCGGACGCGGTGCGGTGATCGGCCGTGGCCGCCGGGACGGCGGCGGCGCCGACGAGCAGGGCGGCGGCCGCCGTGGCGGCCGCGGCGAGACGTAAACGGGCTGTTCTGATACGTCTGTTCATGTCGCCCCAGCCTGCCGGGGCGAGGGGGCCCGGACCATGGAGACGACCCCCGGACCCGGGTGGGGGCAGGCCCCGGGCCCTGGTGGGGGCAGCCCTACGGGTGAGATCAGGCCGAGGAGCCACTGTCCACGACCAGATCGGTGCCGACCACGGAACCCGCCGCCGGGGAGGCGAGGTAGAGCACCGCCGCCGCGATCTCGTCCGCCTCGGCGAGTCGGCCCAGCGGAGTCTGCGTCTTCATCCGCTCGGCACGGTCGGCCTCGGTCTCGCCGGGCAGCAGGGACATGGGGCCGTCGGAGGCGCCGGGGCTGACCGCGTTGATCCGGACGCCCTGGTGGATGTGGTCGAGCGCGGCCGCCCGGGTCAGTGCGGACACCGCCGCCTTCGAGGTGCTGTACGCGCCGACGCCCGGAACCCGGAGGTGGGCGCCGAGGTTGGACGAGATGTTGACGATGGCCCCGCCGCCGTTCTCCTTCATGTGGGCGATCTGGTGCTTCATGGCCAGCCAGACGCCCGTCACATTGGTGCGCAGCACCGCGTCCCAGTCCTCCTCGCTGACCTCGCCGACCGGCCCCTGGCCGCGGAGTATCCCGGCGTTGTTGACCGCGATGTCCAGCCCACCGAAGCGGCTGACGGCCTCGCGCACCAGATCGCGCAGTCGGTCGGAGTCGGTGACATCGGCGGTGACGGCGGCGGCCCGGCCGCCCGCGGCCTCGATGAGGCGGACCGTCTCGGCCAGGGTGGCTTCGGTGCGCCCCGCGGCCACGACGGACGCGCCCTCGGCGGCGAAGGCGAGCGCGATGGCACGGCCGAGGCCGGAGCCCGCGCCGGTGACGAGGGCGGTCTTGGCGGTGAAGCGGTTCATCGTATGGCTCCTTGTGCGGTGGAGGAGGGACGGCTCCGCTGGATGCGGAGGTTCAGGGCGGCGGCGGCCGCGAGCGCGGCCCCCGTCGCGGCGAGGGAGAAGGAGTCGCTGCCGAAGGTGAGCACGATGGCGAAGACCACCGTCGGACCCAGCTCCATCGCCGTGTTCAGCACCCCGCCGGCGAGCCCGGTCCGCCCGGGCGGCACACCGTCGGTGGTGAGGACCGCGGCCCCGGCGAAGGAGGCCGCCGTACCGGTCGGCAGCAGCATCAGCCCGGGCAGCAGCCCCGACGCGTACGGGGCGTGGGGGTCGAGCCCGGTGAAAGCCAGCAGGACGAGCCCGGCAGCGGCCGTGGCCAGCCCGGCGGCGGTGACCTTCCGTGGCCCGAAGCGGGCTATGAGCCCTCCCGCCAACCGGCCCGAGGCGAGCAGGGCGACGGCGAACGGCAGGAAGGCGGCCGAGGTCCGCAGCGGGGACCAGTCGCGGTCCTGCTGGAGGTGGAGCGAGAACGTCACGAAGGTCATCGCGGTCGCGCAGGCGCTCAACGCGATGGCCGTGAGGGCGAGGGCCCGCTGCCGGTCCGCCAGGAAGCGGGGCGGCAGGAGCGGATCTCCGGCCCGGCGCTCGGCGTACCAGAACGCGGTGAGCAGCGCGGCTCCGAGGAGCAGCGGCACCAGCACCCCGGCCGACGACCAGGGCAGGGCGTCGGTGACGACGAGCCCGTGACTGGCGAGCGTGATCCCCGCGGTGGCCAGCAGCGCGCCCGGCAGATCGAGCGTCCGGCCCGGGGTCGGCGCGGTGTCCGGAAGCAGCCTCGGCGCGAGCGCCAGGGCGGCCGCGGCCACCGCGAACGGTATGGCGAAGCTCCAACGCCAGGACAGCAGTTCCGCTATGACGCCGGAGAGCACGTTGCCCGCGGTCGCGCCGAGCACCGAGAGCCCGCCCCAGGACGCCATCGCCCTCCCGTACGCCGCGGGGGAGGGGAAGACGGCGCGCAGCACGGCCATCGCGGCGGGCGCGATCAGCGCCGCTCCCGCGCCCTGGGCGAAGCGTGCCGCGAGGAGGGTGCCGATGCCGGGGGCGAACGGGGCGGCGGCCGAGGCCGCGGCGAAGAGCGTGAGCCCGGCGCCGAGGGCTCGTCGCCCGCCGTAGCGGTCGGCGATGCGGCCACCGAAGAGCAGCAGCCCGGCGAAGGTCAGTCCGTAGGCGGCGCTCAGCAGGATCAGATCGGCGCGCTCCAGGCCGAATGCGCGCCCGATCTCGGGCAGCGGCACGGCGATCGCGGCGAGCGTGAAGATCAGCGTGATCTGGACGGAGCCGAGCAGGGCGAACGCCTGGCGCCGGCGCGTGCCGGTGGTGGTATCGCATGCGGCATCCGTGGCGGTGGTCATCCTCGTCCCCCAATTTTGACCGATCAGTTCAATATGTGGACATGAAAAAGGAGCGGCGAGGCGTCGCTCTTTCCTCAGTCCAGCAGTGCTCAGTCCAGCAGTGCTCAGTCCAGCAGTGCTCAGTCCAGCAGTGCCAGCGCCTGCTCCGCCGCGTCCCGTACCCGGGCGGGGTCGTCCGACGCCTTGCCCACCACCCGGAGCCCCTGGAGCAGGACGAACAGCATCCGCGCCAGCGCGCGGGGGTCGCGGTCCTCGGGAAGCTCCCCCTGGGCCTGGGCCCGTATCAACGCGGAGTGCAGCGGGGTCTCCACATGGTCCCAGCTCACTTCCACTCGGCGGGCCATCACCGGGTCGTGCGGGGCGAGTTCGGCCGCGGTGTTGGTCACCAGGCAGCCAGCCAGCCGCTGCTCCGGGGAGGCGGCCTCCTCGGCGAAGCGGTGCACCAGCGCCCGCACCGCGGGCAGTGCGGGGCCCGGCTGGGACAACTCGGCCAGCAGGGACGGGTCGCGGGTCTCCGCGTAGCGGTCCATCGCCTTCAGATACAGCTCGCGCTTGTTTCCGAAGGTCGCGTAGATGCTGGCGCGGCCGATGCCGAGGTGCTCGACGAGGTCCGCCATCGAGGTCGCTTCATAGCCGCGCCGCCAGAACAGCTCGAGAGCCGACTGGAGTGCGGCCTCCGGATCGAATTCCTTCGTTCTGGCCATGGGGAAACCCTAGCACCTATCCAGAACGGTCGGTCAATAACTCTTTCGAGGGACGGGGGCAGTGCCGTCAGGCGCCGCCGACCGCCGTCGGCAGGGCGAGCCGGTGCTCGCCCGCGTACACGTTCATCGACGTGCCGCGCAGGAAGCCGACCAGCGTCAGCCCCGCCTCGTCCGCCAGGTCCACGGCCAGCGAGGACGGCGCCGAGACCGCGGCCAGCACCGGGATTCCCGCCATGACCGCCTTCTGCGCCAGCTCGAAGGAGGCCCGGCCGGAGACCAGCAGCACGGCCCCGGACAGCGGCAGCAGTCCCTGCTGGACGGCTCGCCCGACCAGCTTGTCCACCGCGTTGTGGCGGCCCACGTCCTCCCGGACGTCCAGCAGCTCGCCCTCCGGCGTGAACAGCGCCGCCGCGTGCAGCCCGCCGGTGCGGTCGAAGACGCGCTGCGCGGCGCGCAGCCGGTCGGGCAGGGCGGTCAGGGTCTCGGGGGTGATACGGATGGGGGCGTGAGTGTCGTCCAGCCGCCAGCGCGCCGTGGTGCGGACGGCGTCCAGGCTGGCCTTGCCGCACAGGCCGCACGACGAGGTCGTGTAGACGTTGCGTTCGAGGGTGATGTCGGGGACGGGTACGCCCGGGGCGAGCTTCACGTCCACCACGTTGTAGGTGTTGGAGCCGTCCTCGGTCGCGCCCGCGCAGTAGACGATGTTCGCCAGTTCGTCCGCGCTGCCGAGCACGCCCTCGCTCACCAGGAAACCGGCGGCCAGCGCGAAGTCGTCACCCGGTGTGCGCATGGTGATCGCCAGTGGCCGTCCGTTCAGCCGGATCTCCAGCGGCTCCTCGGCCACCAAGGTGTCCGGGCGGGGGCTGACCACCCCGTCCCGGAGGCGGATGACGCGGCGTCGCTCAGTGACCCGTCCCATGTCGATCAGTCCCGGTTCTGTGCGTGGATTGCGTGCGGGGATGCGTGCGTGCTGGGAGGTCTCATTGTCCTGCACGTGACCCTGAGACCGTAGCCCCGGTGTGCGTAAACTGTAGACAATAACCAATCCGGGAATCCGGCCGACACCGATCCACAGGGGGCGCGATGCTGTCCAAGGGGCTGCCGCAGGGCGCGGTGCCGAGGCTGGAGCGGCCCGGGCCGCTGCGCGAGCGCGTCTACGAGGCGCTGCTCGAACTCATCACCACCCGCGCCCTCCGGCCCGGCCAGCACCTCGTCGAGAGCGAACTGGCGAGCCAGCTCGGTGTTTCCCGGCAGCCGGTGCGCGAGGCGCTCCAGCGGCTCAACACCGAGGGGTGGGTCGATCTGCGCCCGGCGCAGGGCGCGTTCGTCCACGAGCCCACGGAGGAGGAGGCCGACCAGCTCCTCACCGTCCGCACCCTGCTGGAAGCCGAGGCCGCGCGGCTGGCCGCCGCGGGCGCGGGACCGGAGGGGGTCGCGGCGCTGGAGGAGGTGTGCGCCACCGGTGAACGGGCCGTCCTGGACGACGACGTGGACGGCGCGGTGGCCGCGAACGCCGAGTTCCATGCCACGGTGATGGCGCTCGCCGGGAACGCGGTGCTGGCGGACCTGGCCGCCCAGGTGCACCGCCGGGTCCGCTGGTACTACACCCCGGTGGCCCGGCAGCGCGGCAAGCAGTCCTGGACCGAGCACCGCGAGCTGATCGCCGCCATCGCGGAGCGCGACGAACGGCGCGCCACGGAGATCATGCGCGCGCACACGGAGCACACGCGCCGCAGCTATCACGAGCGCCCCAGCGACTGACCGCCGAGCGCACCGGCTCCGCCGAGTGTCCCGGCGACTGACCGCTGGTCGGGCCCGTGCCCATGGCCTCAGCCGCGGGTCCCGTCCATGCGCTCGACCGCCTCCTTGGCCTCCTTGAGGTCCGCGTTCGTGATCTCGCGGTACTCCTTGATGGCCTGGATCTTCTTGTCCTCGCGCAGCAGGGCCGTCACCCGCTCCATGCCCGGCTCCTCCTGACGGATGCCCAGGTGATCGAGGATCAGGTCCGCCTTGCGCTCCAGTCGGGCGTTCCGGCGCTCCAGTCGCTTGAGGCGGGCTTCCAGGCTGCCGTACACCAGGACGACGACCACGAGGGTGGCAAAGCTGGCTATTTCCATGCCCGGAATGATAGCGGCGCGGCCCTGACGAGAAATCGCCCCTGCCGCCCCTCTAGTTTGTCCTTCCACAGGAGAAAGTCCGCATGGATTGCGGCGCAAGTTCTTCCCACCCCCGACAACCGCTGCTACGTTCCCCGTGAAAGCCCGACCATGTGCATGCCGATGACGGCGGGAGGGGCGGCGTGAGGCGCATGACGGCACGACCCGCGAACGCGCATCAGGCCCGGCTGCTCCGCCTGTTGCGCGACGGCGGCCCCAACTCCCGGGCTCAACTGGGCGATCAGATCGACCTCTCGCGTTCCAAGCTCGCCGTCGAGATCGACCGGTTGCTGGAGACCGGGCTGGTGATCGCCGACGGCCTCGCCGCCTCACGGGGCGGGCGCCGCTCGCACAACATACGGCTCGCGCCCGCCCTGCGGCTGCTCGGCGTCGACATCGGCGCCACCTCCGTCGACGTGGCCGTGACCAACGCGGAACTGGAGATTCTCGGCCACCTCACGCAGCCCATGGACGTCCGCGAGGGCCCGGTCGCGGTGTTCGAACAGGTGCTGGCCATGGCCGCCAAGCTCCGCGCCTCCGGCGTCGCGGAGGGGTTCGACGGCGCGGGCATCGGAGTGCCGGGGCCCGTCCGGTACCCCGAGGGCGTGCCCGTCGCGCCGCCGATCATGCCGGGCTGGGACGGCTTCCCCGTACGGGAGGCACTCAGCCAGGAACTGGGCTGCCCCGTCATGGTCGACAACGACGTGAACCTCATGGCCATGGGGGAGCAGCAAGCCGGAGTCGCCCGCTCCGTCAAGGACTTCCTCTGCGTCAAGATCGGCACCGGCATCGGCTGCGGCATCGTGGTCGGGGGTGATGTCTACCGCGGTACGACCGGCAGCGCGGGCGACATCGGACACATCCAGGCCGAGCCCGACGGCCGCCCCTGCGCCTGCGGCAACCACGGCTGCCTGGAGGCCTACTTCGGCGGCGCGGCCCTCGCCCGCGACGCCGAGGCCGCCGCCCGCGACGGCCGCTCCGCCGAACTCGCCGCGCGGCTGGAGGCCGCGGGGCACCTCGCCGCCACGGACGTCGCGGCGGCGGCCTCCGCCGGTGACGCCGCCGCCCTCGAGCTCATCCGCGAGGGCGGCATGCGCACCGGTCAGGTCATCGCCGGTCTCGTCAGCTTCTTCAACCCGGGCCTGGTCGTGATCGGCGGCGGCGTCACCGGCCTCGGCCACACGCTCCTCGCCGCCATCCGCACCCAGGTCTACCGTCAGTCCCTTCCGCTTGCCACCGGCAACCTCCCCATCGTGCTGGGCGAATTGGGCCCGGCCGCGGGGGTCACCGGCGCGGCCCGTCTGATCAGCGACCACCTCTTCTCCCCGGCCTGACCCTTCCCACCGGGCGGCCCCGCCCGGCCCCGTCCCTACGGCCCGCCCCGCGGAACGGACCGTACCGAGGCACAGCGCCCTTTCCCCACCCCGCCCCTTCCCGATTCCCACCGACCCGTTCCACCCCGGGCCCCCGGCCCGGGGCCCACTCCCGACCTCCGAGGCCGGGGCCCGGGGTAGGGGCTCCGCCCCGGGCCTCCGGGGTCAGGGGTTCCGCCCCCTGGCGGTGGACCCGGACCTGGACCCGGACCCGCACTTGGGCCCGGATCCCGGACCCGGACCTGGACCTGGACCCGGACCGGCACTTGGGCCCGGATTCCGGACCCGGACCTGGACCTGGACCCGGACCGGCACTTGGGCCCGGATTCCGGAACCGGAGCCCGGACCCGGACCGGAACTTGGGCCCGGATCCTGGACCCGGACCCCGGAATCGGACCGGAACTTGGGCCCGGATCCTGGACCTGGACCCGGACCGGCACTTGGGCCCGGATTCCGGAACCGGACCCCGGAACCGGACCGGAACTTGGGCCCGGATCCCGGAACCGGACTCGGACCCCGGAACCGGACCTGGACCCGGACCGGCACTTGGGCCCGGATCCTGGACCCGGACCCCGGAACCCCGGACCCCGGAACCGGGCGCCGGGCCCGGACCCGGACCGGCACTTGGACCTGGACCCGGACCGGCACTCGGGCCCGGACCCCGGCCCCCGGCCCCCGGCCCCCGGTGCTCGGCTCGGACCTGGGCCTGGGCCCGGACTTGGGCCCGGTCCCGGGTCTGGATCCAGACCCGGGCCTGGGTCTCGGCCCGGGCCAGGAAACCCGAAAGCGGGTCCGGGACCGGAGCCTCGGGCCCGAGGCTCCCCCGGAGCCCTGGTCCTGGAGCCGGACGCCTGGGCCCGGACCCGGATGACCGGGGACGTGCCCGGAGCCCCGGAGGTCCCCTGAGCCGGAGCACCGGAGCCTGGCCCCGGCCCAGGGACCCGGTGCCTCGGACCGAGGTACCGAACACCGGGCACCCCGGGGCCCTGGGCCCGGACCCGGTCCCGGACTTGGGTCCGGTCCCGGTCCCGGTCCCGGATCCGGGTGCCCGGCGGGCGACCCGGAGCACCCGGTTCCCCCGGGGCACCTGCCCCGGTGGCCGGGGGCTTTGCACCGGCAGCCCCTCCGGCGTTTGAGGAGCGGGGTCCGGGGCGGAGCCCCGGGGTCGGGGAGGGGCGGGGTGGGGGAGAGCACCACCCGCACCACCCGCACGGCACCAGCAAACGGCACCCCCGCACCGCCACAGCACCCCGCACCCGCCACCGCACCGCGCACACCGCACCCCGCACCGGCCACAGCGACCCGCCCGAGGAGGCTCGCCATGGCACCACCCGAACCGCGTCAGACGAACCCGCCCCCGCTCCTCACCATGTCCGGCATCACCAAGTCCTTCCCCGGCGTACGGGCCCTCGACGGCGTCGATCTCGACGTCCAGGCGGGCGAGGTGCACTGCCTGCTGGGGCAGAACGGCGCGGGTAAGTCCACGCTGATCAAGGTGCTGGCCGGGGCCCATCAACCCGACGGCGGCGAGATCGTCTGGCAGGGCGCGCCGGTCACGCTCAAGTCGCCCGTCGCCGCCATGCGCCTCGGCATCGCCACCATCTACCAGGAACTCGACCTGGTGGAGGGCCTGTCCGTGGCGGAGAACATCTTCCTCGGCCACGAGCCCGCCACCGCGGGCTTCGTACGGTCCCGGGCCGCCCGGGCCACCGCCGCCGAGTTGCTGGCCCGCCTCGGCCACCCCGAGATCGACCCGCGGCGGCTGGTGGGCGAACTCTCCGCCGCCGCACAGCAGATCGTGTCCATGGCCCGCGCCCTCTCGCACGACGTACGGCTGATCGTCATGGACGAGCCGTCGGCCGCGCTCGACCCCGACGAGGTGGACAACCTCTTCCGTATCGTCGGCGACCTCACGACCGGCGGCGTGGCGGTCGTCTACATCTCGCACCGGCTGGAGGAGATCCGCCGTATCGGCGACCGCGTCACCGTGCTGAAGGACGGGCGCGTCGCCGCCCGCGGGCTGCCCGCCCGTACGACGCCCACGCGTGACGTCGTCGCGCTGATGACGGGGCGTGATGTCGAGTACGCGTTCCCCCGCCGGGCCCCACAAGAACCACAAGAACCACAAGAACCGCAAGAAACACGAGAAACACGAGAACCACAGGAACCCGTGCTGCGCCTCCAAGGGCTGGCCAGAACAGGGGAGTTCGAGCCGGTCGACCTCGATCTGGCGCCCGGCGAGATCGTGGGGCTCGCCGGACTCGTCGGCTCCGGCCGGTCCGAGATCCTGGAGACCGTCTACGGTGCCCGCCGCCCCACCGCGGGCCGCGTCCTCGTCGACGGCCGCCCGCTGCGCCCCGGCAGCGTGTCCGCCGCCGTGCGGGCCGGGCTCGGGCTGGCGCCCGAGGAGCGCAAGGCGCAGGCGCTGCTGATGCTGGAGTCCGTCACCCGTAACGTCTCCGTCTCCTCCCTCGCCCGCTTTTCCCGGGCCGGTTGGCTGGACCGCGGCGCCGAGCGGGACGCGGCCCGCCGCAGCGTGCGCGACCTGTCGCTGCACCCGGACGACCCGGAGCGGCCGGTGCGCACGCTGTCCGGCGGCAATCAGCAGAAGGCGGTGCTCGCGCGCTGGCTGCTGCGCGGCTGCCGGGTGCTGCTGCTGGACGAGCCCACCCGCGGGGTGGATGTCGGCGCCCGCGCCGAGCTGTACGCGGTGATCCGCCGCCTCGCCGACGACGGCATGGCGGTGCTGCTGGTCTCCAGCGAACTGCCCGAAGTCCTCGGCCTCGCCGACCGGGTGCTGGTGCTCCGCGAGGGGCGTGTCGTGCATACGGCGCCCGCGGGCGAACTGGACGAGCACCGCGTCCTCGATCTCGTGATGGAAGGGAGCCCGTCGTGCTGAACTCTCCCGGAGGCGCCGACACCGGGTCCGACACCGGGTCCGACACCGGGCCCGACACCGGGTCGGACGCCGTCCCCGGCGCCGCCGCCACGCTCACGAAGGCGGCCGGACCCGGGCCCGCCGCCGGACCACCGGCCAAGGGCGGCGGCCTCAGACGCCTCGCCGACGTCCGTAACCTCTCCCTCCTCGGCGTGCTCGCCGTCCTCGTCGCCGTGGGCGGCATCACCAAGCCCGACGCGTTCCTGAGCACAGACAACCTGCAACTCGTCCTCACCCAGGCGTCCGTCATCGGCGTCGTCACCGTCGGCGTGACGTTCGTCATCACCAGCGGCGGCATCGATCTGTCCGTCGGCGCGATCGTCGCGCTCGCCTCGGTGTGGGCCACCACGCTCGCCACCCAGGACTACGGGTTCGGCGGCATCCTGATGTGCGCCGTGCTCGTGGGGCTCGGCTGCGGCCTGGTCAACGGTGTGCTCATCGCGTACGGCGGCATAGTCCCGTTCATCGTCACCCTCGCCATGCTGGCGTCCGCGCGCGGCCTCGCGCTCCAGATCAGCGACGGCAAGACGCAGGTCGTCACCGTCAAGCCGGTCCTGGACCTCGGGCTCCGCGACTCCTACGTGCTCGGCATCCCGCCGCTGGTGATGATCTTCGCGGCGGTCACGGTCCTGGGCTGGCTGCTGCTGGGCCGTACGACCTTCGGGCGGCGCACCGTCGCCATCGGCGGCAACCCGGAGGCGGCCCGGCTCGCGGGCATCGACGTACGGCGCCAGCGGCTGCTGCTGTACCTGCTGTCCGGGCTGTGCTGCGGCATCGCCGCGTTCATGCTGGTCATCCTCACCGGCTCCGGCCAGAACACCAACGGCAACCTGTACGAACTCGACGCCATCGCCGCCGCCATCATCGGCGGCACCCTGCTCAGCGGCGGCCGCGGCACCATCACCGGCTCCGTCCTCGGCGTCCTCGTCTTCACCACCATCACCAACCTCTTCGCCCTGAACAACCTCGAGACCGATGTCCAGCAGATCGCCAAGGGCGCGATCATCGTCGCCGCCGTCCTGGTACAGAAGGGTCGTTCGACGTCATGAACCACACCCCGGGAAACACCACCAGCCGCAGAAACCTCCTCCTGGGCACCGCCGCGGCGGGCGCGCTGTTCGCGGCCGGCTGCACCAGCAACGAGAACAACGACAGCAAGGACGAGGGCAAGCAGCCCGCCGGCGCCGCCGACAAGAAACGCGGCAAGAAGGTCACCATCGGCTTCGCCGGGCCGCAGGCCGACCACGGCTGGCTCAACGCCATCAACGAGCAGGCCAAGCGCCGCGCCAAGGAGTACCAGGACGTCTCGCTGGTCAGCACGGAGGGCTCCAACGACACCGCCCAGCAGATCGGGCAGATCGAAACCCTCATCAACAAGAAGGTCGACGTCCTGGTCATCCTGCCCGCCGACGGCAAGGCCCTCACCCAGGTCGGGCTGAAGGCCATGGAGTCGGGCATCCCCGTCGTCAACCTCGACCGCGTCTTCGCCTCCCCGCAGGCGTACCGCTGCTGGATCGGCGGCGACAACTACGGCATGGGCCTCAACGCCGGTCGCTACATCGGTGAACAGCTCAAGGGCAAGAAGAACGCCAAGGTGGTGGAGCTGGCCGGGCTGGACAACCTGGAACTGACCCGCCAGCGCACGGCCGGTTTCGACGACGCCCTCAAGAACTACCCCAACATCAAGAAGGTGGGCCGCCAGGCCGCCGAATTCACCGTCGAGTCCGGGCAGTCGAAGATGGCCCAGCTGCTCCAGGCCCACTCCGGCTTCGACGCCCTGTGGAACCACGACGACGACCAGGGCGTCGGCGCCGAACGCGCCATCCAGCAGGCCGGACGCGACGACTTCCTGATGGTCGGCGGCGCTGGCGCCAAGCGCGCCATGGACGCCATCAAGGCCGACAACACCGTCCTCAAGGCCACCGTCCTGTACCCGCCGACGATGGCCGCCTCCGCCATCGACCTGGCCCGCGCGCTCGGCCAGGGCAACGGCGTCGGGGGCCTGGCCGAACTGGAGATTCCCGCGTCCCTGACCCTCTACTCGGCCGTCGTGACCAAGGACAACGTGGACGAGTACCTCCCTACCGGGTTCAGCTAGGCCCCATCTCCCCCTCGCATCCGCCGCGATCTGAGAGGAGCCTCATGGAAAACCCCGAAGCGCAAGGCGCCGAAGCGCGACAGGCCGGAACACATGGCCTCGGCGTCGGCATGGTCGGCTACGCCTTCATGGGTGCCGCCCACTCCCAGGGCTGGCGCACCGCGGCCCGCGTCTTCGACCTGCCCCTCCGCCCCGCCATGGCCGCCATCTGCGGCCGCGACCCGGACGCCGTCCGGGCCGCCGCGGACAAACACGGCTGGGCGGCCGCCGAGACCGACTGGCGCGATCTGATCGCCCGGGACGATGTGCACCTGGTCGACGTCTGCACCCCCGGCGACAGCCACGCCGAGATCGCGATCGCCGCGCTGGAGGCCGGTAAGCATGTGCTGTGCGAGAAGCCCCTCGCCAACTCGGTCGCCGAAGCGGAAGCCATGGTGGCCGCCGCCCGCCGCGCCCGGGCGCGCGGACAGCGGGCGATGGTGGGCTTCAACTACCGCCGTACGCCCGCGATCGCGCAGGCCCGCCGCATGGTGGCCGACGGCCGGATCGGCGTCCTGCGCCACGTACGGGTCACCTACCTCCAGGACTGGATCGTGGATCCGGAATTCCCCCTGGTGTGGCGGCTGCGCCGGGAACTGGCGGGCTCCGGCGCGCTCGGCGACCTCGGGGCGCACATCGTGGACCTCGCGCAGTACCTGGCGGGGGAGCGGCTGGTCGGCGTCTCGGCGCTCACCGAGACCTTCGTACGGGACCGTCCGCTTCCGGGCGCCGCGGGCGCCACGGGCTCCGGTGGCGCGGCGGCGCGCGGCGCGGTCACGGTCGACGACGCCGCCCTGTTCACCGGTCGGCTCGCCTCCGGCGCGCTGGCCTCCTTCGAGGCCAGCCGCTTCGCCGCCGGACGCAAGAACTCGCTGCGCATCGAGCTCAACGGCGACCACGGCTCGCTCGCCTTCGACCTCGAACGGCTCAACGAGCTGTCGTTCCACGACCACACCGCCCCCGCCGCCGACTCCGGCTTCCGCCGCATCCTCGTCACCGAACCCGACCACCCCTACCTGGAGGCCTGGTGGCCCCCGGGCCACGGGCTCGGCTACGACCACACCTTCGTCCACCAGGCGCGCGACATGGTGGCGGCCATCGCCGCCGGAACGGACCCCGAACCGTCCTTCGAGGACGGGCTCCAAGTGCAGCGGGTGCTGGCCGCGGTCGAGGACAGCGCCGAGAAGAACTGCGTCTACACACCCGTGCCCGCCTGAGGAGGAGGCCCCCATGCCCAGACCCTTCACCCTCTTCACCGGCCAGTGGGCGGACCTGCCCTTGGAGGAGGTCTGCCGCCACGCCCGCGACTTCGGCTACGACGGCCTCGAACTCGCCTGCTGGGGCGACCACTTCGAGGTCGATCGCGCGCTCGGCGAGCCCGGCTACCTCGACGGGCGCCGCCGGCTCCTCGACAAGTACGGCCTCCAGTGCTGGGCCGTCTCCAACCACCTGGTCGGCCAGGCCGTCTGCGACCACCCCATCGACGAACGCCACCAGGCCATCCTCCCCGCCCGCATCTGGGGCGACGGCGACGCGGAAGGCGTACGGCAGCGGGCCGCCGCCGAAATGGCCGACACGGCCCGCGCCGCGGCCGCCTTCGGCGTACGCACCGTCATCGGCTTCACCGGCTCGTCCATCTGGCACCTGGTCGCCATGTTCCCGCCGGTGCCGCCGGGCATGATCGACCGCGGCTACGAGGACTTCGCCACGCGCTGGAACCCCATCCTCGACGTCTTCGACGCCGAGGGCGTGCGCTTCGCCCACGAGGTCCATCCGAGCGAGATCGCGTACGACTACTGGACGACCCACCGCGCCCTCGAAGCCGTCGGCCACCGCCCCGCCTTCGGCCTCAACTTCGACCCCAGCCACTTCGTCTGGCAGGACCTCGACCCGGTCGGCTTCCTGTGGGACTTCCGCGACCGGATCTACCACGTCGACTGCAAGGAGGCCCGCCGCCGCCTCGACGGCCGCAACGGCCGCCTGGGCTCCCACCTCCCCTGGGGCGACCCCCGCCGCGGCTGGGACTTCGTCTCCGCGGGCCACGGCGACGTGCCCTGGGAGGACGTCTTCCGCATGCTGCGCTCCATCGCGTACGACGGCCCGATCTCGGTGGAGTGGGAGGACGCGGGCATGGACCGCCTGACGGGTGCCCCTGAGGCCCTGCACCACCTGAAGTCCTACGACTTCGACCCCCCGACGTCCTCCTTCGACGCCGCCTTCGGCACCGACTGAGGCCCCCGACCGGGCCGCCTCTTCCCCCACCCCGCCCCTTCCCGAAACCGGGGGCAAGCCCCCAGCCCCCCCGTCGCGGACGCGGACGGTACGCGCGAGGGCGCGCACACCGGCCCCCGCCCGGGCCGCAGTCCGTGCCGGTCCAGCAGAGGCGGCGCCGGGCGCGGGCCCGGCCCAGGGCCCCACCGGGAAGGGGCCGGGGGAGCCGCACCGCACCCGCTCCCGCCGGGTCCGAGCCCCGGTTCGGCGGAGCTGACCGCCAGGCTTCGGGCCCACGCCGGGGTCCGGGTGCCGGGTTACTTACCCCGGTCGGGGCCGAGGCCTGTCCCGGGGGCGGGCACGGGCTCGGCAGGGCGGTTGCCGGATCGCGGGTCCATGCCGGAGTCGGGGTACCGGGCCGCCTGGCCGGGCCGGGAACTGGGGGCCTGCCCCCGGCCCGGCGGGGGTGGTTGCCGGGCTTCGGCACATGCCGGGGCCGGGCGCCGGGCCGCCCGTCTCGGGCCGGGGGCTGGGGGCTTGCCCCCGGTTTCGGGAAGGGCGGGGTGGGGAAATGACGCCGGGCCCGTTGCACCGCACCGCCGGGGCGGGGGCTGGGGGCCTGCCCCCAGTTCGGGAAGGGGCGGGGTGGGGGAAACCGCACCCGCGCCCAACCCCACCGGCTTTGTCCTCCCCGCGGACCAAGCCAACCCACCTCGTGTCAAAGGGGTTTCCGAACCGGACAAACCACGCTACCGTCCTTGAGATGTACCGGTCACATGGGCCCCTCACCCAGAACCGGTCACCGAACGGCGCGACGGCGCGCGCCTGTGCCAGGTCGGGCGGCCAACGGCCCCCGTCCGTACACCCCCTCTTTTCCCGGAGGATCAGCGTGCACAGGAAACGGCATGGACTGCGCGGCTCCCTCGCGCTCGTCACGAGCTCCCTGCTCGTGGGCGCGGGGCTCGCGTTCACCGCATCCCCACCGGCGGGAGCGGACCAGGCGGAGGAGAAGTTCCAGCAGGTCACGCTCGCCAAGGGCGCGGCCGAGACCGGTGAGCCCATGTCGCTCGCCGTCCTCCCCGACCGCTCGGTGCTGCACACGTCCCGCGACGGCACCCTCCGCCTCACCGACGCGGGCGGCGACACCAAGGTGTCCGGCAAGCTCCCGGTCTACTCGCACGACGAGGAGGGGCTCCAGGGCGTCGGCATCGACCCCGGGTTCGCGGAGAACCGCGCCATCTACCTCTACTACGCACCCCCGATGGACACCCCCGCGGGCGACGCCCCCAACGAGGGCACGGCGGCCGACTTCGCGAAGTTCGACGGCGTCAACCGCCTGTCCCGCTTCACCCTCAACACCGACGGCACCCTCAACACCGCCAGCGAGAAGAAGATCCTCGACGTCCCCGCCTCCCGCGGCACCTGCTGCCACGTCGGCGGCGACATCGACTTCGACGCCGACGGCAACCTCTACCTCTCGACCGGCGACGACACCAACCCGTTCGCCTCCGACGGCTTCACCCCCATCGACGAGCGGCCGAACCGCAACCCCGCCTACGACGCCCGCCGCTCCGCGGGCAACACCAACGACCTGCGCGGCAAGATCCTCCGTATCAAGGTGGCCGCGGACGGCTCGTACACCGTCCCGGACGGCAATCTCTTCGCGCCCGGCACCGAGAAGACCCGCCCCGAGATCTACGCGATGGGCTTCCGCAATCCGTTCCGGATGAACATCGACAAGCCGACCGGCACGATCTACGTCGGCGACTACGGGCCGGACGCGGGCGCCGCCGACCCGAACCGCGGCCCGGCGGGCATGGTCGAGTTCGCGCGCGTCACCAAGCCCGGCAACTTCGGCTGGCCGTACTGCGTCGGCGACAACAAGCCGTACCGGGACTACGACTTCGCCACCGGCACCTCCGGCCCCGCCTTCGACTGCGCCGCGCCGAAGAACACCTCGCCGCACAACACCGGGCTGAGCGAGCTGCCGCCCGCCCAGCCCGCCTGGATCCCGTACGACGACAACTCCGTCCCCGAGTTCGGCACCGGCTCCGAGTCGCCGATGGGCGGCCCGGTCTACCGTTACGACGCCTCGCTCGACTCGCCGGTCAAGTTCCCGGAAAGCTACGACGGGGACTTCTTCGCCACCGAGTTCGGCCGCCAGTGGATCAAGCGCATCGAGCAGGGCGCCGACGGCACCGTGGAGAAGATCAACGACTTCCCGTGGACCGGCACCCAGGTGATGGACTCCGCCTTCGGCCCGGACGGCGCGCTGTACGTCCTCGACTATGGGCTGAACTGGTTCGGCGGCGACGAACACTCCGCCCTCTACCGCATCGAGAACGCCACCGACGGCTACTCGCCGGTCGCCGAGGCCGCCGCCGACCGCACGTCCGGCAAGGCGCCCCTGAAGGTCGCGTTCAGCTCGGCGGGCACCGCCGACGCCGACGGCGACACACTCACGTATCGCTGGAACTTCGGCGACGGCCACACCGCCACCGCCCCGAACCCCACCCACCGGTACACCAAGAACGGCACCTACACCGCCACCGTCACCGCCACGGACCCCACCGGCCGCAGCGGCAGCGCCAGCGTGCACCTCACGGTCGGCAACACCGCCCCCAAGGTGACGCTGCAACTCCCCGGCGACGGCCAGCTGTTCACCTTCGGTGACGAGGTGCCGTTCAAGGTGAAGGTGACCGACCCCGAGGACGGGACCATCGACTGCGCCAAGGTCAAGGTCACCCACGTCCTCGGCCACGACAGCCACGGCCACCCCGTCACCTCGGCCACCGGCTGCTCCGGAACGCTTCTGACCAGCGCCGACAGCGAACACGACCCCAACGCCAACATCTTCGGGGTCTTCGACGCCGAGTACACCGACAACGGCGGGGGCGGCCAGCCGTCGCTGACCACCCACGACCAGAACGTCGTCCAGCCCCGCCACCGCCAGGCCGAGCACTACGACGACTCCCAGGGCGTCTCCCTCATCAGCCACGCCCCGGCCAACGGCGGCAAGACGGTCGGCGACATCGACAACGGCGACTGGATCGCGTTCACCCCGTACCTCCTCGGCAACGCCAAGGACCTCACCGCACGCGTCTCCTCCGCGGGCGCGGGCGGCACCCTCGAAGTGCGCGCCGGCTCCCCGACCGGGCAGCTGCTGGGCCGGGCCACCGTGCCGGTGACCGGCGACTGGGAGACGTTCCAGGACGTCAAGACGGCGCTGCGCAAGCCCCCGGCCCGTACCACCACGCTCTACCTCGTCTTCAAGGGCGGGGCGGGAGCGCTGTACGACGTGGACGACTTCACCATCGGCACCGGCTGACCGCCCGCCCGCAGCCCGGGGCGGCGGCGCGCCCGTCCGCCCCGGGCCCGGGTCCGCACCCGGAGGAAGGAGTACCCGGCCATGCCCCCGCACCCCCGCCGCTCCAGACCCCGCCTCGCCCTCCTACGCGCATCCGCCGTGGCCGCGCTGCTGCTCGCCGCCACGGCCCTGCCCCCGGAGGCGGCCTCCGCCGCGCCTGCGCCCCGGGGTGACCGCGTCCTCGTCTTCTCCAAGACGGCCGCCTTCCGCCACGACGCGATCCCCGACGGCATCGCCGCCATCCGCGAACTCGGCGACCGGCACGGCTTCGCCGTCGACGCCACCGAGGACGCCGCCGCCTTCACCCGCGCCAACCTCGCCCGCTACGACGCCGTCGTCTTCCTCTCCACCACCGGCGACGTCCTCGACGCCGCGCAGCAGTCCGCCTTCGAGCGCTACATCCGGGCGGGCGGCGGATTCGCCGGGGTGCACGCGGCCGCCGACACCGAGTACGACTGGCCGTTCTACGGCGGCCTCGTCGGCGCGTACTTCCGGACCCACCCCGCCATCCAGCAGGCCACCCTCGCCGTCGAGGACCGCGCCCACCCGGCCACCGCGCACCTGGGCGCGGAGTGGCAGCGCACCGACGAGTGGTACGACTACCGCAGCAACCCGCGCGACGGAGTCCGCGTCCTCGCCACCCTCGACGAAACCTCCTACGACGGCGGCGGGATGGGGGAGGACCACCCCATCGCCTGGTGCCAGGACTACCGCGGCGGCCGCGCCTTCTACACCGGCCTCGGCCACACCAAGGAGTCCTACGCCGACCCCGCCTTCCGGCAGCACCTGCTCGGCGGCATCCGCTACGCCACCGGGGCTCTTCAGGCGGACTGCCGCCCGGAGCGCGGCTACCGGCCCCTCTTCGACGGCGCGTCGGTGGCGGGCTGGAAACAGGCCGGACCGGGCGGCTTCACCCTCGACCCGGCCACCGGCACCCTCGCCTCGGCGGGCGGCATGGGCCTGCTCTGGTACGAGGCGCGGGAAATGCGGTCGTACTCCCTGAAGCTGGACTGGCGGATGGCCGGGGCCGCGGGGGACGACAACTCGGGCGTCTTCGTCGGCTTCCCCGCCTCCGACGACCCCTGGTCCGCGGTCGACCGCGGCTACGAGATCCAGATCGACGCGACGGACACCCCCGATCGCACCACCGGCGCGGTGTACGGCTTCCAGTCCGCCGACCTGGCGAAGCGGGACGCGGCGCTGAACCCGCCGGGGGACTGGAACACGTACGAGATCCGGGTGCGCGGCGAACGGCTCCAGGTCTGGCTCAACGGCGTACGGATCAACGACTTCACCAACCACGATCCGGCCCGCAGCCTGCGCCGCGGCCACGTCGGCATCCAGAACCACGGGGACGGCGACGAGGTCGCCTTCCGCAACATCCGCGTCAAGGAACTCCCGCCGTCCTGACGAACCCGACCGGCCCTGATCGGCCGCCCAACGGCCCGAGGGGAGCCGTAGGGCGGCATCAGGCGGCGGGGAGGAGTACGCCGCCTCCTCCCCGCCGCCGCGCGGGCCCACGGCCCGCACCACACTGCGACACCGCCACGCCACCGCGTACCCGCGTATCCGCGCAACCGTCACACCCGGGAGGCAGCCCGTGACCACCGGCCCCGACACCCCGAACCCCCGCCAACACCCCACCGGCACCCCGGGCGGTGGTCTCCGCACCGGCATGTGGCTCATCGGCGCGCGCGGTTCGGTCGCCACCACCGCCGTCGTCGGGTGCGCCGCCGTCGCGGCTGGGCTTCAGCCCCCGACCGGGATGGTGACCGAGACCGCGCCGTTCGCGGACAGCGGTCTGCCCGCGCTCGGCGATCTGGTCTTCGGCGGCCACGACACCGCCACCACCCCGCTCCCCAAGCGCGCCGAGGCGCTGGCCGCCGAGGGGGTGCTGCCGTACGGGCTCCCCGACGCCGTACGCGCCGAACTGACCGCCGCCGACGACGCGATCCGCCCCGGCGGCCCGCAGCCCGGGGACACCCGCGGCGACGAGGCGCTGATCGACGCCTTCGCCCGCGACCTCGACGCGTTCCGCCGCAACCACGACCTCGCCCGCGTGGTCGTCGTCAACGTCGCCTCCACCGAACCCGTCCCCACCGACGGTGACCGGCTGCCGCCCAGCTCCCTCTACGCCTCGGCCGCGCTCCGCGCCGGGTGCCCGTACGTCAACTTCACCCCGTCCACCGGGCTGCACCACCCCCGGCTGCGCGCCGAGGCGGCCCGCTCCGGGCTGCCGTACGCCGGGCGCGACGGCAAGACGGGGCAGACGCTGCTGCGGTCCGTGCTCGCGCCGATGTTCGCGCAGCGCGCCCTGCCCGTACGGGCGTGGTCCGGCACCAACCTGCTGGGCGGCGGCGACGGCGCCGCGCTCGCCGACCCCGCCGCCGCGGCCGCGAAGAACGCGGGCAAGGCGCGGGTCCTCGCCGATACCCTCGGCGAACTCCCGGACGGCGACCTGCACATCGACAACGTGCCCGCGCTCGGCGACTGGAAGACGGCGTGGGACCACGTCGCGTTCGAGGGCTTCCTCGGCTCCCGCATGGTCCTCCAGACCATCTGGCAGGGCTGCGACTCGGCCCTCGCCGCACCCCTCGTCCTGGACCTGGCCCGCCTCACGGCCCGCGCCCACGAGGCGGGGCTCACCGGGCCACTCACCGAACTCGGCTTCTACTTCAAGGACCCCGACGGCGGCCCGTCCGGCCTCGCCGACCAGTACACGGCCCTCACCGGTTTCGCCGCCCGGCTGCGGGAGCGGTCGTGACGACGGTGCGCGCCTGGGCGGAACTGCTCAGGGTCTCCGCCCTGTTCACGGTCCCCGGCGACGCCCTCGCGGGCGCGGCGGCCACCCGGACCGCCCCGAACCGCGGCACCGCGCTCGCCGTGGGCGCGTCGCTGTGCCTGTACGAGGCGGGCATGGCGCTCAACGACTGGGCGGACCGCGACCTCGACGCCGTCGAACGCCCCGGCCGCCCCCTGCCGTCGGGCCGGATCGCCCCGGCCGCCGCCCTGACCGCCGCGACCGGCCTGACGGGGGCGGGGCTGGTGTGCGCGGCGCTGGCGGGCCGCCGGGCGCTCGCCACGGCCGCGGCCCTGGCGGGCACGGTGTGGGCGTACGACCTGGGGCTGAAGAACACCCCGGCGGGCCCGTACGCGATGGCCACGGCCCGTTCGCTGGACCTGCTCCTGGGCGCCACGGCCACGTACGCCCCCGCCGCCCACCAGGCCGTCGCCCCGGCCGCCCTGCTGGGCGCGCACACGCTCGCCGTGACCGGCGTCTCCCGCCACGAGACGACCGGCGGCTCGTCGAAGGCCCCCCTGGCGGCCCTGGCCACGTCCGCGGCGATCGCCTGGGCGGCCACGAGAGTCCCCGCCCCTGCGACAAGGCGCGGCCACCCGCCAACCACCACAACCGTCCAGGCCACGGCCCCGGGCAGCCCGGTCACCCGCCCACGGGCGGCCGACGGTCCCACGGCCACGTCCGTGTTCCGGGGGCGTGGTGTTGCGCCCGACAGCCGCGCCGGGTCGGCCGCGGCAGCCCACTCGCGGCCGGGCCGGACCCGGGCGCTTGCCCATCGCGGCGCCGCCGCCATGGCCAGCAGCCTCCCGTCGGCACCGCCCGTGGCAGTGGACCGTGCCGCCGCGCCGGGCAGCGCCGTCGCGGCCCTCGGCCCGCGGCTGCCGGGCGTCGAGCCCCCGGCCGACAGCCGCGCCGGGTCGGCCGCGGCAGCCCACTCGCGGCCGACCTGGACCCGGGCGCTTGCCCGGCGAACTGCCGCGCCCGTAGCCAGCCGCTCCCCGGCATCCCGTGGCAGCCTGCCCGCGACCCGTCCGGCCTTGCGGGGTCCGGCCTCGGCGGTGGCCCGTGCCGCCGCATCGGACCGCTCCCCGGCCAACGGCCCACGGCCGACGGGGGCAGGTCGCACGGGGCCGCGGCGCGCCACGCCCCCCACCCCGCCATCCACCCGCTCCCTCGCCGCCGCCGCGCTCGCCGCCACGTACCTCGCCACCGCCGCGCGCCCCCTCGCGCACGCCGCGCTCAACCCGTCCCCCCACCTCCTCCAGCGCGCCGTCGGCGGTGGCATCCGGGCCATGATTCCGCTTCAGGCGGCGCTTGCCTCGCGGGCCGGGGCGGGGCGGGCGGGAGCGGGGTTGCTCCTGCTGATGCCCGTCGCGCGGCGACTGTCCAGAAAGGTCAGCCCGACATGACGACCCCGACCCCGAACCCGACACCGGCCGCCACCGACCTCCGCTTCGCCTACGGCACCAACGGACTGACCGACCTCCGGCTCGACGATGCCCTCGCCCTGCTCGCCGACCTCGGCTACGACGGGGTGTCGCTGACGCTCGACCACATGCACCTCGACCCGCTCGCCCCGGATCTGGACGCCCGCACCCGCCGGGTCGGGCAGCGACTGGCCCGGCTCGGGCTGACCGTGGCCATCGAGACCGGGGCCCGCTACGTGCTCGACCCGGGCCGCAAGCACCACCCCACGCTGCTCGATCCCGACCCCGGGGCCCGCGCCGCCCGGGTGGATCTGCTGGTGCGCGCCGTACGGGTGGCCGCGGAGCTGGGGGCGCACGCCGTGCACTGCTTCAGCGGGGTGCGACCGCCGGGGACGGCGGAGGACACCGCGTGGCGGCGGTTGCGCGATGCTCTCCAACCGGTGCTGGAGGCCGCCACGTCCGCCGGCGTTCCGCTGGCCGTCGAGCCCGAGCCGGGGCATCTGCTGGCGGATCTCGCCGGGTTTCACCGGCTCCGCCGGGAACTGGGCGATCCGCCCGCGCTCGGACTGACACTCGACATCGGCCACTGCCAGTGCCTGGAACCGGCCGCGCCCGCCGACTGCGTACGCGCCGCCGCGCCATGGATCCGCCATGTGCAGATCGAGGACATGCGGCGCGGAGTGCACGAGCACCTGCCGTTCGGGGAAGGCGAGATGGACGTCCCGCCGGTGCTGGAGGCGCTGCGCGCCATGGACTACCGGGGCCTGGTCGGCGTGGAGCTGCCCCGCCACTCGCACGCCGGGCCCGCACTGGCCCGCTCCTCCCTCGCGTACCTCAAGGCGGCGGAACGCACGGCCGCGAGGGGAGGCGTCGCGTGCTGATCGCTGACCTGCGCACGGCCGTACGCGAGCGCCTGGATCCCGACGCCGCCGCCTGGCTGGAACGCGCCCTCGCCGAGGCGGCGACCACTCCCCGCTGGGAGGCGGACTTCGCCGCCGCGGCCCGCCACTGCCGCCGCGGCCAGAACAGCGAACTCGCCGATGCCACCCGCATCCTGCTCCTCCACGCGGCCCGCCCCGACATCCCCACGCTCACCCGCCTCTACACGCACGGCACGGCCGCCGAACGCCGGGCCGTCCTCCTCGCACTGGCCCATGTCGAAGACATCGGCCCGGACGCCCTCCCCCTGGTCGAGGACGCGCTGCGCACCAACGACACCCGCCTGGTGGCCGCCGCGGTCGGCCCGTACGCGGCGCGCCACCTCGACGCGCACGGCTGGCGGCAGGCCGTACTGAAGTGCCTGTTCACCGGGGTGCCCCTGGACGCCGTGGCCGAGTGGCCCGCCCGCGCCCGGGGCGACGCCGAGCTGGCCCGCATGCTGACCGACTACGCGCGCGAACGCACCGCCGCCGGGCGGGACGTGCCCGCGGATCTGACCCGCGTCCTGGCCCACACCACCCCCGAGGAGCCCTGATGCGCATCTTCGACCCGCACATCCACATGACCTCCCGCACCACGGACGACTACGAGGCCATGTACGCCGCGGGCGTGCGCGCCCTCGTCGAGCCGTCGTTCTGGCTCGGCCAGCCCCGCACCTCGCCCGCCAGCTTCTACGACTACTTCGACGCCCTCCTCGGCTGGGAACCCTTCCGCGCCGCGCAGCACGGCATCGCCCACCACTGCACCCTCGCCCTCAACCCCAAGGAGGCCAACGACCCCCGCTGCCTCCCCGTCCTGGACGAGCTGCCGCGCTATCTCGTGAAGGACGGCGTGGTCGCCGTCGGCGAGATCGGCTATGACGCGATGACCCCCGCCGAGGACACCGCGCTCGCCGCGCAGCTCCAGCTCGCCGCCGACCACGGGCTGCCCGCCCTCGTGCACACCCCGCACCGCGACAAGGCCGCGGGCCTGGCCCGCACGCTCGACGTCGTCCACGAATCCGCCCTCCCCACCGACCGCGTCCTGCTCGACCACCTCAACGAGACCACCGTAAGGGCGGCCACCGACAGCGGCTGCTGGCTCGGTTTCTCGATCTACCCGGACACCAAGATGGACCCGGACCGCATGGTGCGCGTCCTGCGCGAATACGCCAGCGAAAAAACCCGCATCCTGGTGAACTCCGCGGCCGACTGGGGCCGCAGCGATCCGCTGAAGACCCGCGCGGTGGGGGAGGCGATGCTGGCGGCGGGCTTCACCGACGACGACGTCGACCAGGTGCTGTGGCGCAACCCGGTGGCGTTCTACGGGCTCAGCGGGCGGCTGGACCTCGACGTCGAGGACACCACACCCCACGCCACCCACGAGGGGAACTCCATCCTCCGCGGCGCCCCGGTGACCACCGCCACCACCGAAGGCCGGTGACCCCATGCGCTTCCGCCACCCCGACGGCTCCACCGTCCACCTCGCCTACTGCACCAACGTCCACCCCGCCGAAGACCTCGACGGCGTCGTGGACCAGCTCCGCCACCACTGCGAGCCGGTACGCCGCCGCCTGGGCCGCGACCGGCTCGGCATCGGCCTGTGGCTGGCCCGCGACGCCGCCCGCACCCTGACCGCCGACCCGGCCGCCCTGCGACGGCTGCGCACCGAACTCGACCGGCGCGGTCTGGAGGTCGTCACCCTCAACGGCTTCCCGTACGAGGGATTCGGCGCCGAGGAGGTCAAGTACCGCGTGTACCGGCCGGACTGGACGGAGACCGAACGGCTGACCCACACCGGCCACCTCGCCCGGCTGCTGGCCGCCCTGCTCCCGGACGACGTCACCGAGGGCAGCGTCTCGACCCTCCCGCTCGCCTGGCGCGCGCCGTTCGACAGCACAAGGCGGCGGGCCGCGCTCGACCACCTCACCACGCTCGCGACGCGCCTCGACGCGCTCCAGGACCTCACCGGCCGCTCGATCCGCATCGGCCTGGAACCCGAGCCGGGCTGCACCGTCGAGACCACCGCCCAGGCCATCGACGCGCTCACCGCGCTCCCCGAGGGCGCACCCCGCCGCCGCATCGGCCTCTGCCTGGACACCTGTCACCTGGCGACGCAGTTCGAGGACCCGCACGCCGCCACCGCCGCCCTCACCGCGGCCGGTGTTCCCGTCGTCAAGGCGCAGCTGTCCGCCGCCCTGCACGCCGAGGAGCCGCACCGCCCCGCCGTACGCACCGCCCTGGCGGCGTTCGCCGAGCCGCGCTTCCTGCACCAGACCCGTACCCGCACCCCCGCGGACGGCGTACGCGGCACCGACGACCTCGACCAGGCCCTCGCGCCGGGCGGGCTCGACACCACCGCCCCCTGGCGCTCCCACTTCCACGTCCCCCTGCACGCCCCGCCCGAGCCGCCGCTCACCTCCACCCTGCCCGTCCTCACGGACGCCCTCGCCCGGCTGGTCGGCGGCCCGGCGCCGCTCACCGGCCACCTGGAGGTCGAGACGTACACCTGGCAGGCGCTGCCGCCCGAGCTGCGGCCCCGCAACCGCGACCGGCTGGCCGACGGCATCGCGGCCGAACTCGCCCTGGCCCGCGACCTGTTGACCGACCTCGGCCTCAAGGAGCTGCCGTGAGCGCCCCGGGGAAGCCCACCCCCCTCCTCGTCCTCGACGTCGTCGGCCTCACCCCGCGCCTGCTCGCCCACATGCCCCGGCTGCGCGCCCTGGCCGACTCCGGTTCGTACGCCCCGCTCGGCACCGTGCTGCCCGCCGTCACCTGCGCCGCCCAGTCGACGTTCCTCACCGGCGCGACCCCCGCCGAACACGGCATCGTCGGCAACGGCTGGTACTTCCGCGAGCAGGGCGACGTCCTGCTGTGGCGGCAGCACAACGGCCTGGTCGGCGGCGACAAGCTGTGGGACGCGGCCCGCCGCGCCCACCCCGGCTACACGGTCGCCAACATCTGCTGGTGGTACGCGATGGGCGCGGACACCGACATCACCGTCACCCCGCGCCCCGTGTACTACGCCGACGGCCGCAAGGAGCCCGACTGCTACACCCGGCCGCCCGCCCTCCACGACGAACTCACCGCCGCCCACGGCACCTTCCCCCTGTTCCACTTCTGGGGCCCGGGGGCCGATCTGGTCTCCTCCCAGTGGATCATCGACGCGACCCGCCACATCCTGCGCCACCACCCCACCGACCTCACCCTCACCTACCTGCCCCACCTCGACTACGACCTCCAGCGCCACGGCCCCGACGACCCCCGCGCGCACGCCGCCGCGACCGCGCTGGACACCGCCCTCGCACCGCTGCTGGACGACGCGCGGGCTCAGGGCCGTACGGTCGTGGCGCTGTCCGAGTACGGCATCACCCGCGTGTCCCGCCCCGTGGACATCAACCGGGCGCTGCGCCGCGCCGGGCTGCTGGAGGTGCACACCCAGGACGGCATGGAGTACCTGGATCCGGGCGCTTCCCGCGCGTTCGCGGTCGCCGACCACCAGCTCGCGCACGTCTACGTACGCCGCACCGAGGACCTGGCCGCCACCCGGGCCGCCCTCGACGGCCTGCCGGGGCTCGCCGAACTCCTCGACGACGAGGGGAAGAAGGCGCACGGCCTGGACCACCCACGCGCGGGCGAACTGGTCGCGGTGGCCGATCCGGACGCCTGGTTCACGTACTACTACTGGCTGCACGACGACCGCGCGCCCGACTTCGCCCGGCTGGTGGAGATCCACCGCAAGCCCGGCTACGACCCGGCCGAACTCTTCCTCGACCCCGTCGACCCGTATGTGCGCGTCAGGGCGGCCACCGCGCTGGCCCGCAAGAAGCTCGGGATGCGCTACCGGATGGCCGTCGTCCCGCTCGATCCGTCCCCGGTGCGCGGCAGCCACGGCCGGCTGCCGGACCGGGACGAGGACGGGCCGGTGCTCATCTGCTCCCGGCCGGACACCGTGCCCGGCCGGGTGGCCGCCACCGACGTCAAGTCCCTGCTGCTCCACCTCGCCGGTCTCGATGACAGCTGACAGATAACAGATAGCCCATATCAGCTATCAGTTAGCAGATATCGGCTGACAACTCACAGCTGACGACTGACAATTCACAGGAGGCACGCACGCCATGAGCGCCCAGCACCCGGAACTCGCCGCCGCCCTCCGCCGCCGGAGATTCCTCGGTGTCGCCGCCGGAGCCACCGCCGCCACCCTGCTCGGCACCACCACCGCGCACGCCACCAGCGGTGGCAAGGGCGGCCCGATCGTGCCGCGCGGCCACCTCGGCATCCAGCTCTACACCCTCCGCGACCAGGTGCAGTCCATCGGCTTCGCCCGCGTCTTCGAGGAGCTGGCGGCTTACGGCTACGACCAGGTGGAGTTCGCCGGATACACCCAGGGGTCGGCGGGCGCCATCACCCTCAAGCAGCTGAAGCGGCTGCTGCGCGACAACGGGCTGCGCGGCATCGGCAGCCACGTCGGCTACTACTCCGACGATCCGAACGCCTACACCTTCGCCACCAACCTCACCAAGGTGCTGGACGACGCCCAGGCCCTCGGCCTGCCGCACGTCGGCACCGCGTCCGGCCCCTGGCGCTACGGCACGACGGTCGACGGCTGGAAGCGCTGCGCCGAGGACTTCAACACCTACGGCGCGGCCGCGAAGGCGCGCGGGATGAAGTTCTACCAGCACAACCACGCCGAGGAGTTCTCCTTCGCCACCGACCGGCCGGACGTCCGCCTCTACGACGTGCTGCTCGCCGAGACCGACCCGGAGCTGGTCCACCTGGAGATGGACATCTACTGGGCGTACGTCGCCCAGCACCGCTTCGGCAAACGCGCCGACGGCACCCCGGCGCCCTTCGAACCGCTCGACTACGTCCTGGCCGACCCGGACCGCTATCCGCTGTTCCACGTCAAGGACGGCGAGCGCGACGAAACCGTCCCCGACGGCTACCGCATGGTGGACGTCGGGGACGGTGACATCGACTACGTACGGTTCCTCGGCAAGGTCGGCAAGACCCACGGGGGGCGCCGGAACCACCACTGGATGGTGGAGCACGACAACCCGGCCGACTCGCTCACCACCGCCCGTCGCTCCGCCCGCTATCTGCATACGGGGCGCTGCGGCGACTGAGCACCGAGCGGTCTCTTCGAGGTCTCACACCGCCTCGCGGCTGATCGGCTGCGGGTTCGGGGCGATGTCCCGGACCCGCGTCCGGCCCGGCTGGCGCAGCAGCAGGGCGACCGCGGCGGCCAGCATGGAGATGCCGCCCGCGAGCGCGTACGCCCCGTCGTAGCCCCAGTCGTCGACCACCATCGAGCCGAGCCCGCCGCCGAACAGCCCGCTGATCAGCTTTCCGCTGTACACCAGGCCGTAGTTGGTGGCGTTGTCGTTCTCGCCGAAATAGTCCGGGGTCAGCGCCGCGAACATCGGGTAGAAGGCGCCGCCGCCGAATCCGGAGAGGAAGGCGAAGAACGGGAACAGCCACTCGCTGCGGATGTTGCCCGCCCAGATCACCCCGAATTGCGCCAGCCCCAGCACCACGATGACGAACACCAGGGTCGTCTTGCGTCCCCAGTAGTCCGAGAGCCACCCCACCAATCCGCGGCCCACGCCGGGCAGCACCGGCAGCGTCCGCGCGTACTCCAGCATCTCGTTCAGCCCCGGCGCCCTGAGCACCCCGGCCTGCCGCAGGATGTCGTCGTACACCGCGTCGTCCCCGGCCAGCGCCCCGGTGTGCGAGCCCGCGGCCCCGCCGCGCACCCCGCGCAGCACCTCGGCGGCCCGGATCCCGTCCAGCATCGACAGCGCGTCGTCCCGGCTCGCCGGGGCCAGCCGGAAGGTGATGTCCTTCAGCACCTCCACCAGCACCCCGCCGAGCCCGAAGGCGACCACCTTCCCGAACGTCGGATCGGTGACCGCGCCGACGATCACCTCCTGCCCGCCGCCCGGCACCATCTGCTGCACCTGCACGCCCTGGATGCGTGCCGTCGGGGCGTACGCGCGGGCGTTCGCGACGATCGCGGTGTACGCGCCGCGCACCTCGGCCGACGAGCCCAGCCCGACCCGTACGCCGCCCGCGTCCGTCTTGTGCGAGATGTCCGGCGAGACGACCTTCAGCACCACCGGGAAGCCGATCCGGTCGGCGAGCGCCACCGCGTCGTCCGCGGACTCGGCCAGCCCCTCGGCCGGGGTCGGTATGCCGTACGCGTCGGTGATCCTCTTGCCCTCGGGCGCGGTCAGAGCGGTGCGCCCCTCGGTGCGTACGGCGTCCAGCACCGCGCGTACGGCGTCCTTCTCGTATGTGCTCATCGTCAGATCACCCCGTTCGCCTTGAGCAGCCGCACTTCGTCGTCGCCGATCCCCAGCTCGCCGTACACGTCCGCGTTGTGCTCACCCAGCAGCGGAGACCGGTCGACCTCGACGGGGGAGTCGGAGAGCTTGAGCGGGGAGCCGACCGTGGTGAACGCCCCGCGCTCCGGATGGTCGACGCGGACGACCATCTCGTTGGCCGCCAGCGACGCGTCCTCGACGATCTCCTTGGTGGACAGGATCGGCCCGCACGGGATGTTGTGGGCGTTCAGCTGCTCCAGCACCTCCCATTTGGGCAGCGTGCTGGACCACTCCTCGATCAGCTGGAACATCTTCCCCAGCTTCGGCAGCCGCACCTCCGGCGTCGCCCACTCCGGGTCCTCGGCCAGCTCCGGCCGCCCGATGAGCCGGGTGATCGGCTCCCAGCCGACGGGCTGCACGATCACATACACATAGTCGTTGGGGCCGCCGGGCGCGCACTTGACCGCCCAGCCGGGCTGCCCGCCGCCGCTCGCGTTGCCGCTGCGCGGCACCTCGTCGCCGAAGCTGTCGTTCGGGTACTCGGCGAGCGGCCCGTGCGTCAGCCGCTGCTGGTCGCGCAGCTTGACCCGGCACAGATTGAGCACCGCGTGCTGCATGGCCACGTTGACCCGCTGGCCGCGCCCGGTGCGGGTGCGCTGGTAGAGCGCGGCCAGGATGCCCGCCACACAGTGCACCCCGGTGCCCGAATCGCCGATCTGGGCGCCGGTCGCCAGCGGCGGCCCGTCCTCGAAGCCGGTCGTGGACATCGACCCGCCCATGGCCTGCGCGACCACCTCGTACGCCTTGAACTTGGTGTACGGGCCCTCGCCGAACCCCTTGATCGAGGCGTACACGATCCGCGGGTTGATCTCCTGGATGCGTTCCCAGGTGAAGCCCATCCGGTCCACCGCGCCCGGCCCGAAGTTCTCCACCATCGCATCGCTGCGGCGGATCAGCTCGGTCAGGATCTCCTTGCCGCGCTCGGACTTGGTGTTGAGGGTGATGCTCCGCTTGTTGCAGTTGAGCATCGTGAAGTAGAGCGAGTCGACGTCCGGGAGGTCGCGCAGCTGCTTGCGCGTGATGTCACCGGTCGGGGAGTCGCCACAGGCCGATGCCCACGGAACCCACCCCTCGTCACCCTCCGTAACCATAGGTGTCCGCACCCCGCCCGCCCCCACGTCACCGCAGGTCGTCGCGGGACTGGGCGGCACGCATACGCTGGTGAAACGCACCCCAAAACCTTGGTATCGTTGTCCATGTCGCCGCGGGGAACCGCGGGGCGCACCTTGTCCGGGTGGCGGAATGGCAGACGCGCTAGCTTGAGGTGCTAGTGCCCTTTATCGGGCGTGGGGGTTCAAGTCCCCCCTCGGACACAACCTTCTCCCGCACTGTCCGTTTCCAGGGCAGGCGGAATTGGCACCCGTCTCCGGCTCCCGGCCGGACGCGGGTGTTCTTCGTTTCGGCCCTCTCCTGGGCTTCTCCCTCCGTCGGGGGCTCGGTGGTCGGGCTCCGGTCAGCCGATCGTGATCCTTTCTGCTCGTGGGGTGTCCGCGGTCAGGGAGCTGGCCGCCGGGTCATAGGTCAGCGAGATCGCCTCGCTGCGGAGGTGCGCGACAGCGTCGGCCGGCGAGAGCGGCGCCGCACTTGCGATCAGGGCCATCGGCTCGGCTCCGTCCGGGTCGTCGTGAGTGAGGCGGAGGAGCAGAGCGGGCAGGTGCGGCAGAACGTGGTCCTCGCGCAGGTAGGTGTTGGGAGTGCGACCGGGCATGGGCCCAGTGGCGCTGGTGTGGCCGTGGCGGCACCGGTAGGCAGGGCGACGGCGAGCCCAGCGGGATTCCATCCGACGCCCGCAAACGCCGCAGCGCAGCAGCCCCGCCAGGAGATAGATGCGCCCGGGAGCCGTCTCCCGGGCGGTGCTGAGGTGTTGAACGGCGATGAAGTCGGCCTCCCTGACCAGCGCCGGGTGCGCGGGCTGGGCCGAGATGATCCAGTCGGCAGTGGTGTTCCACCGCGTCACGTCGCGGTGTCCGAGAGTGGTGTTGGCCGCATCGATCAGGTCGTGGTCGGTGCGCTGGCGGTTCCAGACCTGGTGGCCGGTGTAGCGGGGGTTGGCCAGGATGGCCCGCACCGTGGGCAGCACCCAACGCTGACCGTTCCGGTGCGCGGTGCTCGCGGATCCGCTCGCGCGGTGGGAGCGGGCCTTCGAGGCGTTCTTCGAGCTGCGGGGCCCACTGTTGGGCGGCCCCAACGGGTACGACGCCACTTCGATGCTGTTCGACGTGTACCAGGACGTGCTGCCCGACGTCCTCAACACTCTCTACGGCCTTCCGTACCCGATGCCCTGGCCCCGGCTTCGCGACTCGGTCCACCTCGCCTACCGGATGACCTTCCACCTCGGCGCGGCGACGGAGGGTGAGCAGCGGGCGTGGCTGCTGGACGCCGACCACGACCTGCGCCGCGTCCTGGACGTCCTGGAATGCTTCGGCGCGATCACCCGCGAGCGGGGCATGGCCGACCCCGTCTTCCTGGACACCGCGCTCGATGAGCCTCCGACCGGCCCGCAACTGCCCGCCGGGATGCCCGCGGAACTCGCCCAGTTGCTGGACCCCCTCCCGGCCGCCCCGGACCCGGGCGCCACCGCCCGGGCGAAGGAGCTGCGCGAGGAACTGGCATCGGGCCCCGTGGAGTTGATCCGTCTCACCGATCTGGGCACCCGCGCCGTCCGGCAGCGGCTGCTCGCACAGGGCCGCAGCGCACCACTGGTGGGCGAGCTCACCCACGCGCCCGCCGCCGGGCTGCTGGGCGTGCTGGCCCAGGAATACGACCCCGAACACGCCGAAGCCGAACTCGCCGCCTGGACCGCCGCCCACGACAGCCGCGAGGCCGCCCGGCGCCTACTCCTGGACGCGATACGCACCACCCCCTTCCGCACCCGCGCCGCCGCCCTGCTCGACACCCTGACCACCGCCCTGCCCGACGGCACGGAACTGCTGCGCTCCCTGCGCGGCGACCCGGACCTGGCCCCCACCGCCCTCACGGTCCTCACCCAGCGCGGCGCCCTCGACCACGAGGACCTAACCGACATCGAAGCCGCGTTGATGGTCGCCGAAAGCCTCCTCCAACTCCTCGACTTGGGCGGTGAGGAGGCCCTCCTGGAAGCCCTGCTCGCGCAGGGCCGCGCGGAAGCCGAGACGGCGATCGGGGCCGCACTCGCCTCCAGTCATCCCGACCAGGCCGGACTCGACACCCTGCGCCGCCTCGCCGACGGCCCCCTTCGGGCCAAGGCGACCCAACTCGGACGTCTCAACGCGGCCCGCGCCCGCCAAGGGCGCAGCACAGCGAAGAAGCGCAAGCGCCGCCGCTGACCTCTCGACCCGCACCCTCCTCTGGTTACCACCCCGGGGCGTACGGAGTGGGCCGGGCCCGACTGGAACCCGCACGTGGCGCAGGCCGGTAGTCGTGATCAGCGAGCCAGGCCCGGGCCCGGCCGTGCTGGCGTTCCGCGCTGAACAACCAGTAACGGCGCTGCTCGGCCGGTGAGGCGGCCAGCACGTCCTTGAACCGGCGGAACGACCCCCGGCCCCTGGTCGCGGTGGCCAAGGCGTCGGCGAGGCTCCGGTCGTCGAGTACGGCGATGAAGTCCTCCATGTCCCGGTAAGCGTCTTGTGACCCCGCGCAGGCCACATGCAGCCACCGCTCGGTGTCCTCCGGCTCTCCTTCACCCCGGGGTTCCCCGAAGTCCGCCCTCATCGGCCGGCACTCGCCAGTCTTCAGGTCGACCCAGCCACCTGGCACCACCTCACCGGTGCCCCACCCGCCGGATGGAGCACCGCCGAGCCCGTCAACCTGCCCTGGTCCACCCGCCAGCTGACCGACCTCGCCCGCCAGCGCGCACCCCAACCCACCTGGCTGATCGCTGTCGGCCACACCGACCGCCCGCACGGGAACCTGACCCGACTGTTCAGACCCTCGTGCCACGGACCGCAGCACACTCATGGCGAGTGGTGACGCGAGTACAAGGCGTCTGGAAGTACGGGCCCTACCCGCACATCCCACAGTGTGCACGGCTGTCGGCGCAGTGCTTGCTGGTATCCGGCCAAGCGGCTGAGGACTCCGATGGACCAGGCAGCGATCCGTCCTCCCTGGGCTCTTCGCATACCGCGAGCTCCCCATCTCGTTACCCTCGTCCGTCGACATACGACCCCCGTACACGCTTGTGTACATAGTCAACAGTTTATTGCTGGAAGTGAACCGGCATTCCGTGTACGTTTGGGGCCATGAGAGAAGATGCCGCCCCCACGGCCGATCTCCTCGTCTCCGGCTCGGAGATCGCCCGTCTCGCGGGGGTCACCCGAGCCGCGGTCTCCAACTGGAGACGGCGCTACGACGACTTCCCCGCGCCTGCGGGGGGCGGTGCGAACAGCCCACTGTTCGCTCTGCCGGATGTGGAGGCGTGGCTGGACCGACAGCGCAAGGGGCAGGGAGTCTCCGAGGAGGTCCAGCTCTGGCAAGTGCTGCGCGGAGCCTACGGTGAGGAGATCCTCGGCGGAATCGCCGCCGTCCTCCGCCTGCTTGCCGATGGAAGACAGGCGCACGGATTGCCGGAGAAGGCTGCCCGGCTGGCGCGGAACCTCGCCGCGAGTACCTCCGCGGGCGACGTGGCCGATGCTCTCTGCGAGCGCTTCACCGACTCGGTGCGCCGGGTCGGCTCGGACCAGGTCACCTCGCCTCGTGTGGTCCGTGCCGTGCGCCACTTCGCCGGCGAGGTGGCGAGTGACGCGACCGTTTTCGACCCGGCCTGCGGCATCGGCACGCTCCTCCTCGCCGTCGCCCCCGAGGGAACAGGCGAGCGGTACGGGCAGGAATCGGACCCCCGGAGCGCGGATGTCGCGCGGATGCGCGCCGACCTGACGGGCCGAACGGACGTCACCGTCGCCACGGGCGACTCCCTGCGCGACGACCAGTGGCCGGACATCGAGGCCGAACTCGTCGTATGTGACCCCCCGGCGGGTGTCACCGACTGGGGGCGGGCGGAGCTGCTTCTCGACTCCCGCTGGGAACTGGGTACCCCCTCACGTGCCGAGGGCGAACTCGCCTGGCTCCAGCACGCCTACGCCCACACGGCCCCCGGCGGTCGCGTTCTCATGGTGATGCCCGCCTCGGTCGCCTACCGCAAGGCCGGTCGCCGCATCCGCGCCGCGCTCGTACGGCGTGGCATCCTCACGCATGTCATCGCCCTGCCACCCGGCACCTCGGCCGCCCACGCCCTCCCCGTCCACCTCTGGCAACTGCGCAGGCCCGCATCGCCCGATGACGCCGCCACGTCCGTAACGCTGACCGATCTGACCGCGGGTGACCCGGACGGTTCCCTGGAGCCCGGCCCCGGCCAGGTCGTGGACGTACCGCTCGTCGAGCTGCTGGATGACGCGGTGGACCTCACACCCGGCCGCCACGTCGCGGAGCCGCATCGTGATCTCGCCGCCGAATACCGCTCTCTGCGGCAGGAGCTGGCACAGCAGCTCCAGGGGATCGAGGAGCTGCTGCCGGCGCTGACCGCGGGCGACGGCCCTGCCTCTCCGGACGGGCCCACGATCAGTGTCGCGGAGCTCGCTCGCGCCGGACTCGTCGCGTACACCGACCCTGAGCCGGTCTCGGTGACGGACCAGCTCGACACCGACTACCTGCGGGGTTTCCTGCGCAGCGCGGCGAACAACCGTCGCTCCACGAGCGCCAGCGGCACCTTCCGCCTCGACGGCCGAGGCGCCCGTATCCCTCGGATGGACATCGCCGACCAGCGCCGTTACGGAACCGCCTTCCGCGCGCTCCAGGAGTTCGAGGAGCGTACGCGGCGGCTGGCGGAGCTGAGCCGGGACGCGGCGGCGCTCGCCAGGGACGGGCTGGGCAACGGCACCCTCGTTCCCGAGGGCGGCAAGGACGGTTAGCCCTCGGCTGGTCCGGGCTGTGCGGAGCCGCGCGGTACGAACGAACTGGCCCGGCCGCTCCACGACACGGTCAGCGCTTCCCGCGCCCGGGTGCACGCCACGAACAGCAGGCACCGCTCCCGCAGCAGATCCGCATCGTGCTGGAGCGCATCCACATCCGCCGGTGTGACCTCGCGGGCGAAGGGCATCGCGCTCGCCGTCACCCCGAGCACGGCGACGCACCGGAACTCCAGGCCCTTCATGGCGTGCATGGTGGCGAGCCGCACCCCCGCCACGTCCGGCCCCGGGGCGTCCCTGACCCGGACCACCGGCACCCCGGCCGCGGTCAACTTGTCGTACGCCTTGTCGAGGAGCACGTTGAAGCGGGCGCACACGCCGATCTCGGACGGGCGTATGCCCTGGGCGATCCAGTCCTCGACGCGTTCCACCAGCGCCGCGACCTCCGCCTGCTCGGAACCGTACCCGTCCACCCACGGCCTGCGGCCGTGCAGCAGCGAGCGGTAGCCGGCCAGCGTGTCACTGCCTTCGCCGCCCAGGTCGTCGACCGACACGGGGCTGAGGATGCCGGTCGACCAGGACAGGATCTCCTCCGTGGAGCGGTAGTTGACGCGCAGACGGCTGGTGCGCCCGGCCACCGGGATACCGAGCGAGCCCAGGGAGACCCGTGAGTCGTAGATGCGCTGATGCGGGTCGCCCGTGATGAACAGGTCGTCGTGTCCCGGCGCCACGGCGCCGCGCAGAACGCGCCACTGCGCGGGGTGCAGATCCTGCGCCTCGTCGACCACGACGTGGTCGAACGCCGGTGCCGTACGGGCCAGGAGCTCCGCCGCGCGGGCGCAGACCCGCAGATGCGTGGTCCTCCCCTGTTCGCGCAGCATCGACTCGAACAGCTCGACGGCGGGCCAGAGCCGCTCACGCCGCCCGGTCGGCAGTGGACTTCCGCGCCCGCGCCGGGACGCGGCCCGGTAGGCGTCCAGGTCGCGGATGTCCTGCGCGAGGATGACGTGCCGGTATTCCTGGGCCAGGAACTGTTCCGTCCAGGGGAGCCCGAGCTTCTTGACGACCCGCTGCCACAGCTCCCGCTCCGCCCGGTCCCTGATGGGGGAGGGGGCCCTGCCGTCGAGGCGGCTCACGAGGCCGTACGCGTAGGAGTCGACCGTCGTCACCTCCACCCGGCCGAGCAGCGACGGGTCGTGGTCGAGGAGGAGGGCCAGGTTCTCGCGGAGCGCGGCGGCCAGGGCGCCTGTGTACGTGGTGAGCAGGATGCGCGTTTCGGGGGCGCGGGTGAGGAGGTGCTTGACACGGTGCAGCGCCACGACTGTCTTGCCCGTGCCGGGACCGCCCGTGACCTGCGCCGGACCGCCGTACGACGTCCGGTAGGCCACGCGCCGCTGCGACGGGTGCAGGAACACCCGCCAGGCTGCGAACGGCTTCTCCAGGATGTCGGTCAGTTCTTGGGGGCCGGTGACCAGGGTGATACGGCTCGTGGTGTTGGAGATCGCGATGGCCAGGCTCTCGTCCGCCTCGGGCGCCGCGTCGGCCGGGCGGCGTACGGCGACCACGTCGCGGTACACCTCCTCCGCGCTGAACCCCTCGGCGAGGTACTGGAGGGCCTCGAACTGGTCCTCCGGCAGCAGGGTGCCGAAGGCCTCCAGCTGCGGTTTGTCGGTGATCGTCCGCACCGCCCGCATCACCTGGTCGTCGATGCCCAGCTCGCGCAGGACCGTGTCGGAGTACTTCGCGAACAGCAGCGAAGGGGCCTTGGCGGCGGCCTTCTCCAGGGCGGGGGTGAGCTGCTCGATCGCGGCCACGTTGCGTACCTCGAGGCCGCGCGTCGCGGAGTTCGTCGTGTAGAGCCGCTTGGCCGCCCAGGTGTACGCGTCGTCGTGCGGGACGACGTTGACGAGCAGGAACACATCGCTGCCGTCGTCCGGCGCGAGGACGACGCCGCGCCAGAAGTCGTTGATGCGGATGGTCCGCATCCGTGGGTCGCGCGCCTTGTCGACGTTTTCCAGGTGGAGCCCCTTGTCCGCGCGCAGTTCGGCCACGGTGAGCCGCTGGAACTTCTCCATGGCCTTGCGCACGCCGGATTTGACGGGCTTCTCCAGGACGTCGTAGCTCTCCCAGAAGCTGTTGGCGAACGCGAGCTGCGGCACGAGTGACCTCCCCCACCCCTGAACGGACACTCCGCAGTCGATCACACGCGCAGAGTGGTGTCCATCCGCCGGGCCACGGCCGCGATGTCCATGAGCAGCCCGGCCGGTTCCTGATCGAGATCGACGGCGTGCTGGTGGATGACGATACCGGCGTGCCGCACCCGGTGCGCGGCGTGCGCGGCATTGCCCTTCGCGTACACCAGATGCCCCTCCCCGAGTCCCAGGGCCGTGCAGTAGGCCAGCATCTGATACAGGTCGGCGTCCGGATAGCCGTCCCGTTTCTCCGCCTTGTACTTGGCGTCCACCACCGCCGACGGGGTGCCGTCCGCCCCGTACAGCACGAAGTCCGGCTTCATGCGGATCGCGGACGCCTCGTCGAGGTGGTGCGGGTCCTGGAGGCGGGCCGCGCGGCCCGAGCCCCGGAAGGCCTCCCGCAGGGCGACCGTCACGAAGTCCTCGAAGAGCTTGTTCATGTCGAACAGGAAGCCGTCGACGCGCAGTCCGCCGGGTGCGTGCTCGGGGGAGGCACCGTCCAGGACGGCACGCGCCAGGCGCAGGGCATGGTGGTAGCGGGCGTTGAGCCGGGTGGGATGCCAGTCGGGGAGCGGCCCGCCGCGCGGAAGCGGGCTGACGTCGGCGAGGCGGGCGCGCTGGTGCAGCAGCCTGCGGCGCACGTCACGCGGTACGCCGGGCAGACGCAGCAGTCGCTCCACGGCCGTGCGCAGGATGCGGTTCTCCGCGATGTCCGTGGTGAACTCGTCGTACGCCACCTCCACGGGCAGCGTCGCGCCGAAGTGACGGCGGATCTGCTCGGCCTCCCGGACGCGTCCGCGGACGACGAAGGTGGTCTCCTCCGTCGCCCGGTACCCCTGGAGGAGTCCCTGCCGCAGCGCCCTGTCCACCTGGCGCTCCACGGCGTGCGCGACCGCGGGCAGCAGGCCGTGGTGGTCCGCGGCCTCCACCTCTCCGTCGCGCCAGCCGCCGCGCGGGTCGAGGCTGTAGCCGAGCAGGAAGAAGAGGCGGGCGATGGGTACCTTGGGCGTGACGCGGACGGTGAACGGCAGGCCGCCACCCGGCACGGCGACGGAGACCGCCCCGACCTTGCTGCCCGCCCGCAGCGACCAGTGTCCCGGCGCGTACGGGTCGGGGGCGGCGTCCACGACCCGGGCGGCGGCCAGTGCCCGGCCGACCGTGTCCGGCAGCGGCACGGAACGGGCCGGTGCGTGCTCCACCAGCTCGACGGTGCTGGGCGCCTCGGGACGTACCGCGGGATCCGGCGCGGGGTTCCCCTCGGGGTGCACCGTGGAGCTCACGCCAGCGACTCCCGCAGCGCCGCGAGCCCGTACCGCTTCTCGATGTCGATGCCCTCGCCGTAATGGTGCTCCTCCAGCAGCGGCAGGATCTTCGTCCGCCAGGTCCGCTCCAGCCCGCCCTCGCGGTAGACACCTTTCTTCATCAGGTACGAGGGGCCGATCCGGAAGTCGGCGTCGTCGATGCGGGAGTTGAGCGCGTCGAGCAGATCGGCGGGCTCGGCGTCCTTCCCCTCCCTCGCCAGCCAGCGCCGCAGCAGCCCGCTGGTCGGCTCGGTGCCCGGGGACAGCTCCACGAAGGCGAACCGGCGGCGCATCGCCGCGTCCACGAGCGCGATGGACCGGTCCGCGGTGTTCATCGTGCCGATCACGAAGAGGTTCGGCGGCAGCGCGAAGTCGTCGCCGGAGTAGGTGAGCCGCACGGACTTGTTCCGGTATTCGAGGAGGAAGTACAGCTCGCCGAAGACCTTCGCCAGGTTGGCCCGGTTGATCTCGTCGATGATCAGGAAGTGCGGGACGTGCCGGTTGCCCTCACGCGAGGCCAGGTCCGCCAGCTCCCGCAGCGGCCCGGCGGTCAGCCGGAAGGCGACCTCCCGCGTCTCGGGGTCCTCCCGCGGACGGAACCCCTCGAAGAAGTCCTCGTACGCGTACGAGGGGTGGAACTGCACGAGCTTCACCTGCTCGGGCCCGCCGCCCAGGAACTCCGCGAGCTTCAGCGCGAGGTAGGTCTTGCCCGTGCCCGGCGGGCCGTACAGCACCAGCTGCCGCTCGTCCGCCAGCAGGCCGCGCACCTCACGGAGCCATGCGATGTCGTGGACCAGCAGTTCGGCGGCCAGCCCGGCGGTGGGTTCGGGCAGCTCGGGGTCGCGGCGGGCGGTGATCGCCGACATCGCCGCGCTCGGGTCGCGCTCGGTGGCCTCGGCCTCCTCGGCCAGTTCCTCATCGCTCAGGCCGAGCCCTTCGACGAGGGCCTGCACCGAGGTGAGGTCGACGACGTCGTGCTGGACGGACAGCTTCTGCTGGAGCTCCTCGGGCAGGGTGTCGTAGGGGAAGCCCTCGCCCCGCCAGTCGGCCTTCCGCCGCAGATTGGACAAGCCGCCGTCGGACTCGACCTGTTCGAGGTCGCCGGTGACCGTGCCGACGTACAACTGCCCATCGGAGATCGTGCACAGCGTGTCTCCGCGCCGCATCTGGGTGAGGAAGCAGTGCAGCTCATCGACCATGGCCTGCTTCTGGCTGTACGAGGTGGTGGCGTCGTACCCCTCCTGGACGTACCGCCGCAGGGTGCTCTTCGTCGGTTCCGGTTCGGCCAGCGGCGGCAGGTGCGAGGCCGCCAGGGTGACCCAGCCCTCGGACACCCACAGCCGCTTCACGAGGTCGCGGCCCGAGACGTTGGAGCCGCGCACCAGCCAGGTCTTGTGCGGGATGCGCCAGGTGTGGCCGAGGTAGTCGGCCAGGGGAAAGCCGTCCTCGGTGCGCCATTCGGACAGCCCGTCGGAGCTCCGCCCGGCCACCACCGAACCGGCGGCGGAGGGAGAGTTGCACTCGATGTCCCGCGTGGCCTCCAGATACCCGGCCCACCGGTCCGACGGGCGGACGCCGCCGTCGCCCCACAGCCGCTCCCGCTGTGCCGCCGCGTGACGCCCGATGCCGGGCATGGTCTCCGCGCGGAGCGGCGATCCGGCGAGGACGAGGAACTTCAGGCTCCCGTTCATCCCCTTCTCCGGCAGGACGCGCCCTCGTGCGTACGGCCCTCCGTTCGGCAGCCGCAGCCGGAACTCCGGGTATTCCGCATACTCCGTTTGTCGGTCGATCACCGCTCGCCCTCCCCAGACAGATGATCCACGGCAACGGTAGGGCCTCGCACTGACAAACGTCCCGGCCCGGAGTCTCGTCACCCTTCCGAGTGCGACCAATTGCGATTTTCGCAATCAGCGATTACGGTGCCCTCATGAACGAGACTGTGACCGACCGTGTACGCAAGGTCATGAGCGCAGCCTCCCTCTCGCAGGCCGCGTTCGCCGAGCGCATCGGGCTCACCGCCGACAAGCTGTCCAAGTCGCTGAGCGGCACGCGCCGCTTCACCTCGCTCGATCTGGCCCGCATCGCGGAGCTGGGGCAGACCACGGTGGACTGGCTGCTCACCGGCCGCGAGCCGCGGCGCCCCGACTTCGCGGCACGCACCAGCGGACCCCTCTCCGGCGCCGACGACGCCGTCGCTCTGAAGGGCCTCGTCCAGCGGTTCACCACCGCGTACGACGTGCTCGACCTCATGGGCCGCTCCCGCTCGCTGCCCGCCCTGCCCCGCCCCAGGGCCGACCTCGACCGCTACGTCGACCAAGGGGAAGCCCTGGCCCGGGACGCCCTGACGGCGCTGGCCTCCCAGGGGGTGAAGTCGGTGGTCGCCTGCGAGACCTCCGACCTCGCCCGCGCGCTCGAAGAGCACTTCGGAATCGATGTGGCGCAGACGCACCTCCCGCAAGGCCTCGACGGGGTCGCCTGGCAGTCGGACCGCTTCCGGCTCGTCCTCCTCGCGCGCACCGGTGTGTGGACCCGTCAGCGCTTCACCTTGGCCCATGAGCTCGGCCACATCCTGGCCTGCGACGCCCAGAAGATGCTCACTGAAACCCATCTGGCTCCCGGCAGGCAGAAGGACTACACCGAGGTCCGCGCCAACGTCTTCGCGTCGAACTTCCTCATGCCGGAGGGGGAGATCCGAGCGGCAGTGGACGCCGAGTCGCCCGGCCCTCCTGTGTCCGACGATGTCTTCCGGGCTCTTGTCGTGCGGTTCAAGGTCTCTCCGAGCGCGCTCGCCGCGCGGCTGCACCAACTCGGCCTGGCCACCGCCGACAGCAGAAACCGCCTTCGCGGTGTGTCCACCGAGGTCTGCCACCTCTTGGCCCAGCACGCCGACCTCCACGAGAAGCGTGTCGCCGCCGCCCGGGCCGGCCGCCTCCCCTTCGGCCCGGCCCGTGGTCTCTACGAGGGCTACCTGGCCGGCGACACCACGTTGCGCCCGCTCGCGGCCTACTTCGACATGGACCCCGACGAACTGCATGACGCCTTGGAGCCGGAACCAGTCGCGACCACCGCGCCCACCGCGGACGCGGAGAAGGGCGACTTGATCTTCCAGCCATGACGGTCACGACACGCACCTGGTGGTTCCCCGACAACACGGTCCTGTGCAACTTTGCCGCCGTTGACCGGCTGAGCCTCCTGGAGAAGGTCCTCGACAGCCGGGGCCGCTGGACCCAGGCCGTCGCCCACGAGGCCGCCTGTTCGGCGCGCTACTTACCGAGGCTGCACGCGGTCACCGCCGACGGCTGGCTCGGCGAACCGATCGAGATCGACGACCCGCGTGAGACCGAACTCGTCGACCGCTTACGCCGGTTGGTCTTCGCCGGTGACCCAAGACTCCCTCTCCAGCACCTCGGTGAGGCCGAGACTTTGGTGCTGATCCAAAACCGCCCCGAATTCGCGGGCTCGGTCTGGGTCACCGACGACGGGGAGGCCGGCCGCTTCGCCCGCCGCAAGGGGATCACGGTTCGCGACACCGTGGACATCGTCCGGGAAGCCGTGGTCGAGGGGCTTGTCGTGGCGCACGAAGGACACCGTCTCCTGCACGCCATGACGGAGCAGGGCCGTCATCTGCGAGGCATACCCAGGCGGCCCGAGGATCTACAGCAGTGACCGGCGGGCGGGACTGCCCTTCGGCATGCGGCGAGAGAGACGATGCGGCGGCCGAGGCGGCCGAGGCGGCCGGGGAGCCGGTGCTCGACCCCACCACCAGGCCCACACTCGTCGAGGCCGCCACCCGGGCCGAAGCCGAGGCGCACGCGAGCCTGGGTACGCCGGAGGTACGGGACGCGATCGACGACGCACGGGCGGGGGCCGCTGACCGTCACTCATGCCCGGCCGGAAGGGGGCGTGGTGGAGTCCAACTCGGCCCAGATGGTCTTGCCCACGGGCTCGTGAGGCTCCGTGCCCCAGCGGTCGGCGAGGGCCACGACCAGGAGCAGGCCCCGCCCGGACTCCCGGTCCGGCGGCGGGACCGGCTGGAGCGCGGGCAGTTTCTCGCCGCGCGTGTCGGTGACCTCGATGCGGAGGGTCCCCGTTGCTTCCTGGAGCGTGAGGCCGAGCCGGAAGTCCCGGCCGGGGACGCGCGCGTGCAGCGCCGCGTTGCTGGCCAGCTCGGCGATGACCCCCTCGGCGCGTTCGGCGATGGTCGGCGGCACCGGCCAGGTGCGGAGCTGTTCGGTGGCGAGCAGCCGGGCGAGCCGGGCCCCGCGCCGGGTCGAAGACAGGCGTTGGGTGAAGGTGCGGGTACCGGCCGGGAGTTGGGACGTGCTTGCGTTCATGCGGCCACGGTGGCGGTTGATCACCGGCCTTCGCCAGCACCGCGCCGCGTACGCAGGGTCAGCGTACATGCGCGTTCGGTGGACGGTACGCCGGTTGATCCGTCACCCTGGGTGAGTCGAGCGCGGGGGCCCTCGCACGTACGCACCTGGAGGTGTCCGCGTATGACGATTGACCATGCCTGTGCGGCCGGAGACGGCGACTGGGAACGGGAGCCCGATCCTTCCGACAGTCTGCGGACCTTCGGGGCCGTCGTCCAGGCCTTGCGCGAGCACGCGGGCCTCACCCGGGCGCAGTTCGGGGAGCTGGTCCGGTTCTCGAAGCACACCGTGGCGTCGGTGGAGCTGGGGCGGCGCATGCCGGACGAGTCGTTCGTGGAGCGGGCGGAGGAGGCCACGGGCAACACGGGCGCGTTGCGGAAGGCGGCCGAGTTCCTGACGCGGGGCGACCCGGGGTTCGCGGCGTGGTTCCGTCGGTGGGCACGGCTGGAGCGGATCGCGGTGAGCCTGTGCACGTATGAGTGTCGGCTGGTTCCGGGGCTGTTGCAGTCGGAAGGGTACGTGCGGGCCCTCTACGAGAACGATATCCCGCCACTGACTGACCATGAGCTGGACGAACTGGCCACCGCACGCGTGGAGCGGCAGCGGTTGCTCCACGAAAGACCCAACACCACGTTCGACTTCATCGTTGAGGAAGCCGTCTTCATGCGTCGCCTCGGCGGAGTCGCGGTGACCCGCGAACTGCTCGACCTCATCCTTGAGCTCGTCTCCTTGCGGAACGTCACGCTTCAGATCATGCCCGCGAACGCCGAACAGCACGCCTGCCTCGCCGGGCCTGTGCGACTACTGGAGACCCCGGACGGGCGGCGCTTCGCCTACTCCGAAGGGCAGCAGAACGGCCGCCTGATTGCCGCCCCGAAAGAGGTGTGCCGGATCCAGATGCGCTATGCGAGACTGCGCTCGCAGGCCCTCTCCCCGAAGGACTCCACGGGCCTGCTGGAGCGGATGCGAGGAGCCCTATGAGCATGCCTGAACTCGACTGGTTCAAGTCCAGCTACAGCAGCGCCCAGAACGACGACTGCGTGGAGGTGGCCGTCACCGACCAGTCCATCCACGTCCGTGACTCCAAGGACACGACCCGCCCCCACTTCACCGTCGGTCGTGAGGGCTGGACAGAGTTCGTACGGTTCGCGTCGGAGAACTGAGATTGAGGCGTACCGTTCGGCCTCCCTTACCGGGGCCAGCGGTACGCCTCAACCACGTCCGCGTACGGCTTGAGGAGCGGACGCAACTCGTCCCGGAGTACGTCGGCGTCAGCCGCCGGGAGCGACAGGGAGGCCCGTCGCATGCGAACACTCCAGTGCTTCGGCTCCGGGAAGACGGTGAGCCGGTCTACGTGATCGCGAAGCGCGACGCCCTCACGGAAGGGTGCGAGGCCGTGGACGGTCAGTTCGCATCCCTCAGTGAAGCGTCGCTCGCCGAAGACGATGGGGTCGGCGAGGCTGCGCACGGGTGAGGACACGGTGGCGTGGCCGATGATCCGTCCCAGATCGCGCGTCGGGTTCCCGAAGCAGCCTCGCGTGGAGTACAGCAGCACCTCGTCGCCCTCTGCGATGGCCTGCGCCGCACGCGCCCGGCCGGGAGGGAAGGCCATGCGCTGCTCGGTGAGCACCCAACTCAGGGCGGTGCGGTCGCTGATGATCACGAGGTGGGTCGTCGGCATGCGGCCACGATATCCGTGTGCCCCGGGTCAGGCCGGGTGGCGAGGTCCGTGGCCTGGGGGCGGGTTGAGCGTGGAGGTGTAGTTCTCGCCGTCCACCAACGGGTTCTCCAGACTGACTCCGGCTGCGGCCATGCGGTCGTACTCGGCGAGGATCAGTTCCTTGGTGCGGTAAGAGCCGTACTTGGCCTCGTCCTTGCGGCGAACGATGGGAAAGGTATCGAGGATGTAGTCGGCATCCTCGCGGGTGATTCCGTAGAGGTGGAAGAACAGGGCGTCGAGCTCTGCACGTATGACCTTGCGGCGCGCCTCGTTCCAGTGGAATGGAGCACCAAAGTCTCCCAAATCACGCGCAAATGGAGTAACGTCGTCCGCATTATAGGACAGCTCGACAACTCGCCTGGCGATGAAAGCGTTGTGGGGATCCAGTGCCTTCGGGGAAAGCACAGGAAACTGATTACAGATGAAAAAGTTCAGATGTAGCCCACCAACCTTCAGGCGCGCCACGAAATCGAGCACGAAGGAGTTCATGCACGCCACTAGACCGCCTATGCGATCGACGTTTTCCGGCTGCACGAGCGAGACCGGCAAACTATTTGCGGCCGCAGCCTTGGGGATTGCGCTCACAATAACTGTTCGCTCATTTGTTGAACTAGTTACATCCCTCCATCCAATGAACCATTCTCTACCCCATGCTCGAGATTCGATTTTACGTGAGACTTGCACATCCGACACCCAACTATTGGGCATAACTACACGCACTCGCGACTTCAGATCGTCAGAAGTCAGGTAGTGCGGCTGGTTCTGTCGTTGCGCTGCGCTCTCACTCTTCACAACGTCCGCTGCTCGGTGATTGAAGGAATCAATCATCTTCGCCTCATAGAGCGGCAACATAGTGACCGATGCCTTCGTGAACGTATTTCCGAGAGCGGTCCACCCATCACGCTCAAGCTTGTCGCGACTATGGAATAGCTCGGATTCGTGAGACATATCAAACATGCGCAGAAAGGACAGGCCCCATGGATTCCCCTTTGAGTCCCCTTCCTTCACGAGCACTGGTATCCGACGGTAGATGCCAATGGTAATTTCAGCATCCCTGCGGGAACGGAAGATCGGAAGCGTCCCGGTGTTTGGGTTGAGCAGCGCAATCTCCTCCGGAGTCAGCGCGAACGACTTATTCGCATTGTCCAGCTCGGCTGGGTCGTGGAGGAAGAACGCAAATCGCGCTGCCGGTTCGCGCAGGCACCGGCCGGTAACTGACAGAATGCTGAACTTCATGCGCGAGTCCACGGCCGGGAAGAGGCCAGCACGGTTCTCGAAGTCGTACAGCGCTGCAATTGCCCCACTCTGCACCAGATCCTTGAAGAAGAACTGCGTCCGCGAGTCCGTGGCGATTCCTGTCGGGACGATCACCCCAGCCCGCCCCTTCGGGCCGAGCAGAATGCGATCCGTCTCCGTGAAGACGGAGTAGGTGTTGAGGTTTCCCTGACCCGTTAGCGGAACCCGGCCTGCACGGCGAAGAAAGTGGCTCTCAGCATACACGGCCCGCTTAGCCGCCTCGAACTCCGCGTACAGCAGGAGAGTATCTGGGGAGTTCTTGAGTGCCTCGATCATCTTCTTCCGCACCGCCGTGCGTGATGCCTTGGCAATCTCTGGCGCCCGCTGCGCGAAGAACTCCTGCTCACGGAACTCCACGCTGTCCCAAGGCGGGTTGCCCAACACACAGTCGAATCCGCCTGCCCAGCCGGTCGCTGGGGAGACGCCCTGGCCACTTTCCGGAACGGAGAAGACCTCGGGGAACTCCAAGTGCCAGTGAAAGAAGTCGTACTGGTCGCGCAGGCGAGCTATCTCGGCCGTCGTCTCAGGCGTGGCCCCCGCGCTGCTGGGGCCCTCCAATGCCTTGAACACCGAGTGGGTCACCGCGCGCGGCGCTTCTGGCGTCTTGAGCCAGACGAAGGCGGCGCACCACGCATCGGCGACCCACAGGGAACGCCGGTACGCTGAGGAACGAGTCCATTCGCTGAACGCAGCCTCTTGGCGACGTACGTCAGTCAATTCTTCCGACGACGCCAAGGTGATGGACCTTAAGCCGTTGGCGAAGGCGGTGTTGGCGACTCGTACTGCCTCGTCGTCGATGTCGAACAGACTGCCCTGCCCAATCCGCTCCTGCTTGTTGATCTTCCCTAGGGCCTTCGCGTGCTCCTTGTTATCGCCCTCTGTGGGCGTGAAGGCCTCGTCGGGTATGCCGTTTCGCAGCAGCTTCGGCGTAGCCCCTATGAGCGCATTGCCGTGCTTCACGTGCGCATCCAGGAAGTTCAGCGCCTTACCCGGCTCCAGCGCCTCCAGCCACAGCGACACCTTCGCCAGCTCCACGGCCATCGGGTTGAGGTCGACGCCATAAATGCAGCGGGCGACCACCTCGTGCAAGGCGTGGCGAACCGCCTCCAGCGTCGGCTCAGGGTTGTGCTCTCGGACCGCCGCCACCTGCTTAGCGATGCGTCGCGCTGCCGCGACCAGAAAATGGCCGGAGCCACACGCTGGGTCGCACACGGTCAGGGACAGCAGCTCGTTGACGATGGAATCTGCCGGATCGATGGCACCCGCCTTCGAGGCGGCGGCCTCGCCCCGCTTCACCGCGTCCTGGATGACCGGGTCCAGGGTCGTGTCCAGCAAGCACTCGATGAGGGCAGACGGCGTGTAGTAACTGCCCGTTGTCTTACGAGTGTTGCCCGCAACCTCCACCAGAGCGAACTTCCGGTCCGAGGCACTGTGCTTCGGTTCCAGCTCCAGCAGCGACTCGTAGACGGATCCCAGTTCCTCCGCGTCCAAGTGGCGGTAGTCCACCGCCCGCCAACGGCGCGAACTGCCGTCCTGGACCTGGGAGAGGTGGCGAACGGCCGTCAGCAGGGCCTCATTGGACAACTTCAGATCGCGCAGCGGGGCGTCCGCCTCAGTGTCGTTGAACAGGCCGCCGAGACCGGGCAGGCCCAGCTCGGGGCGGCCGGCCTCGTCTCCGAGTGCTGTGAGCACCAACCGCAATGCCTCATACAGGTCCCCGTGCGCCGTGCCGCGTCGCTTCCTCGCATGCGCCCGCAGCCGTGCGGACGAGAAGTACTTGTCGTATCGGTCCCGCGCCTGCGGGGCGGCCTTCGGTGACAGCAGCGCGTCGCGGTCCTCTGCCACGAAGACGAACAACAGTCGGTACACCAGGCGCAGCAGGGCCAACTGAAGGGCCTTCGGCTGGATGGTCTCGCGCAGTGCGCCGTTCTCCGGGTGGCGTAGAAAGCCCGTGCCCAGGGCGGTGATCGCTTCCTGCACGCCCTTGCGGAGCTGGTCCAGCGCCCTCGTGCCCGACGCGATCGCCTCTGTGCGCCACTTCTCCAGCCAGCACGCCGACGGGGTCGCGTCCTCCGCCACGTCGAACCGCGTCACATGCAGCAGCCGGTACAGCAGCACGAACTCGCTGAACAGCTCACCATCGAAGATGGCCTCAAGGTCGAACTCAACGTAAGAAGCCGTGGCCAGCGCGCTGGAGTCGCGCAGCAGACGGACCTGGCGGCCGTTGGTGAGCATTCCCCACAGGTGCGCCTCCGTCCGGTTCAGGCACTCCTGGAGCATCGACTGCGGCGGGACCGTGCCCGCCCCGCCGGGCCGCTTGTCCAGCTCGGCTTGCCAGGCCGTCTGGTGGATGAGGGCGTGCCGCCAGCGGTGGGAGACGTCGAAGCGCTTTTCGGCGTCGGAGTCGGCGGTAATGGCTGCCGCGCCGAGCGGTGTCAGCGGGCCGAAGCCCAGTTCGCGCCAGAGAGGGACTAACCAGTCGCTCACAGTGAGGCCGGTCGAGTCGATCGCCGGGAGGCCCGTGGCCGGGTCCTCGGGGAGCCGCTTGCGCAGCTCGCGCCAGAGCGGCTTGAGGTATTCCCAGCTGCGCTCGGCCTCGTCCCGTACCGAGCGGGACGACGGCAGGCCGTAGTCGGCGGGCTTCGAGCCGGGGACGTCCTTGCCCTCGGAGATCCGGACCAGCATGTCGGCCGGGAGCAGCGCGCCGACCGTGTGGACGGCGGAGAACACCTGGTTGCGGGTGGTGGCGGACATCAGGCGGACACTCCAGCGGAAGCGGCGGAACCGGAAGCGGCGGAACCGGAAGCGGCGGAACCGGACGTGGCGGCGCCGGTGGCGGCGGGCCCCGGGGCGGGCGCGGCAGGCGTGGCGGGCAGGTAGACGTACGCGCCGAGAACGTCGGCGGGCTTCTGGGCGGTGACGGACAGGCCCCGGACGATCTCGCCGGAGGCGGACCGCACCCGGCGGTGCGAGGCGTCCAGCTCGGCGGCCAGCTCGTCGCCGTATGCCTCCAGGTGCCCCGAGGCGTCGGGGAGCTGGGCGAGTATCCGGGTCATGGTGCGCTCGCCGAAGTGCGGATCGGTGTTCTCGGAGGCCGTCGCGTCCAGCAGGGCCGCCGCCTCCTCCGGCGGCAGCCACACCGCGTTCTTCGGGGAGCCCTGGAAGGCCAGCAGCCGGGCGTCCTCCGCGACGAGCTGCTTCTCGCCGCGCCGGGACGGCAGGGTGAGGTGGAAGCGGTAGCGGACCAGCAGCAGCGTCGTACGCGTCGCCACCGCGTCCGTGGTGATGACGCCGCAGCGGCGGGCCGGGCGCGCGCCGTCGGCCTGGGTGTCCAGGGCGGCGTTCAGGACGTGGGCGGCGAGGGCGCCGACGACGGGGTCGGTGCGCACCAGGGCGGCTTCGCCGCGCGCGACCGCCGGGTCGGTGCGGAACGGGATCGGGCGGTCCTTCTCGATGGCCTCCGGTCCGACGACGGGCGCCAGCGCGTCCCGCAGGCCCGCGGGGGCGCCGCCCACCTGGGCCGTGAAGTCGTCACCGTCCCCCCGCAGCACCGCGTTGAGCGCGCCGAGCGATTCCCGTACGAAGGTGTGGATCTCGCCCGCGCCACCCAGCGCGTCCCGGATCGCGGCGACCTCGCGGGCCACCTCCTCCGGGTGGATGGAGCGCTGCGCGAACCGCGAACGGGACGCCTTCTCGCGGTCGGCGGCCGAGTTCCAGTCCTTGTCCAGGTCCGCGAAGCTCTGCTGGAAGTCGTCCGAGTCGAACAGGGTCTGCTGCTCGCCCTGACGGCCGCGCACCAGCAGCCACTCCACGATGGCGTCCGTGACGCCGGTGGACATCTCGTCGGGGACGGAGACGGAGATGCCGAGGTCCTTCTTGATCTGCCGGTGCTTCTTGATGAGGACTTCGAGGACCTTGCCGTCGATCCCGTTGTCGCCGCCGTACAGGGTGACGACGCGGACCTGGTCCTTCTTCTGGCCGTACCGGTCGACGCGGCCCTCGCGCTGGTCGTGGCGGGTCGGGTTCCAGGCCAGGTCGTAGTGGAGGACGGCGTCGAAGTGGTGCTGGAGGTTGACGCCCTCGGACAGGCAGTCGGTGGCGATCAGGACACGGCGGGCGGCCGGGTCGTCGCCCGCCTCCGTCGCGAGCTGTTCGATGCGCTCCACGCGCTGCTGCGGGGAGAGGGTGCCGGTGACCGCCTTCACCACGGTCCTCGCGCCGAGCGGGCCCCGCTTCTTCGTCTCCGGGTCGTTGGCCAGATGTGCGGCCAGGTATTCCGCGGTCGGGATGTAGCGGCAGAACACGATCGGGTTGTGGCCGTCGGCGAGCAGCGCCTGAAGGTGCTTGATGAGCGCCTTCAGCTTCAGGTCATGCTTCACGCCCTCCAACTGCGCTGCCCGGTCCGCGAGTTCGGCCAGGCGCGATCCGGCGTTCTCCGCCGTCGCTTCGGTGTCCGTCTCCGCGCCGGGCGCCACGTCCATGCCTTCCAGCGCGTCGCTGTCCGCCGAGTCGCTGGTCAGCGGGGCGCCCAGCCGGTCGGCCTCCTCCGCTGACGCGGCTACCGCCGCGGCCGAGCGGGTCCGCAGCGTCTGCGCCGCCGCCCGGGGCGAGGACACCAGCGAACGCAGCAGGGCGATGGCCGACCACCAGGCGATCCGCGCCTCCCGACGGCCCTGGCTGTCGGCCGCCTCGACGCGCTCGCTCGCGTACGCGATGGCGTCGTCGAGCAGGGCGCGGTAGGCCGGGGACAGCTTGTACGTCTCGTCCTTGAAGTAGCGGTCCGAGGGGAACGCGGTCCGCTCGGCGAGGCTGTCGTCGCCGAGTCCGTCCTCCTTGGTGAGGTACTGGCGTACGTCCGCCCGCTTGCGCGCCACGAAGTGCTGGGCGAGGAGCGTCCGTCCGGCTTTCGACTCCAGGCTCACGGTCGCCAGTTCCGGCTTGACCAGGCCCAGCAGGTTGCGGAACGCGGACTCCTTGCCGCTGTGCGGCGTCGCCGTGACCAGGAGCAGGTGCCGGGTCTCGTCCTGCGCGACGCGGCGCAGGAGTTCGTAGCGGAGCTGGTTCTGCGACCCGGCGGAGGTGTCGTCGGCGGCCACGCACGTGTGTGCCTCGTCCACGATCACCAGGTCGGGGCAGTGCCGGACGAAGTCGTCTCGGTGACGCGTGGACTTGATGAAGTCCGTGGAGACGATGACGTGCGGATACTTGTCGAAGAGGGACTGGCCCAGGTCCAGGCCGCGCTCCAGGCGGGACACCGTGGACGCGAGGACGAGTTCCGCGTCGATGCCGAACTTGCCGCGCAGCTCCTGCTGCCACTGCTCGGCGAGCGCCGGGGAGCAGAGCACGGCTAATCCGGTCGCCTCGCCCTGCGCGAGGAGTTCGCTCGCGATCAGGCCCGCCTCGATCGTCTTGCCGATCCCGACGTCGTCGGAGATCAGCATGCGTACGGTCTGCTGGCGCACGGCCATCAGCAGGGGCACGAGCTGGTACGCGCGGGGCTCCACCGCGATCCCGGCCAGGGAGCGGAACGGGCCCGCCCCTGAGCGGAAACCGATGCGCAGCGCCGTGCGCAACAGGCCCGCCGCGCGCTGGTCGCCGAGGTCACTCGGCTCGGGGGGAGCGAACTCGGCGCCCGTCACCTTCTCGATCGCGGGGAACACGGCGGCGATGTCGTCGTCGGAGCCGCCGAGCGGGCGCAGCACGAGCAGGTCGGGTTCGCTCTCCGGGAGCACCACCCATTCGCGGCCGCGGGCGGTCACCAGGGATCCGGCGGAGTATGTGGGTGCCATGTGGGTCGTCAAGTCCTCGGGGGATGCGTTCAGCGGGCGGACGGCGTGCCGAAGTAGCGGGGGTGGGGTGCGACGATGTCGTCCCAGTCGGCGTCGTGCGGGAAGCGGATGACGTCCCAGCGCGCGTCGAGCAGCCGCTCCTCGGCCTCCTCGTCGCGCAGCGCCGTCGTCTCGGTGTCCGGCAGGTCGACGAACACGGCGAGGTTGACCCCGGGCAGCCGGTACACGTAGTCCGCCAGGACGTTGGCCTCGGTGATCAGCGTTTCGCCCTCGTCGGGGAGCCGGAGGCCGCGGGCCTTCAGCCAGGTGAGGAGGTTGTCCTGCGCGACGGCCTCGCGGACCGCGGTTTCCACCGCCGTGGGCGTCGCGGGCACCTGGTCGAGGAGCCGCTTGAACCGCTCGGAACGGGACTCGCTCCGCGCTTCCTTCGCCGCCGTCGCCGACGCGAGCCGCACCAGCAGGTCGCGCGCCGCGTGCCGGTTGATCAGGGCGTGGTTGAGCTGGTTGCCGTAGGTCAGCAGGCACTCGTAGCAGCCGAGCGCGCACGGCCGGTCCGGATGCGGGCCGCCCTGGTCGGTGCCGTCCGTATCGAAGTGGCAGATGGCGAGGGCCTGCCGGGCCGCCTTCGCCAGTGCGTCCTTCTCCGACTGGAGACGGCGCAGCACACCCGCGCCGCCCTCGGCGGCCTCCATGAACAGGATGCGGTTACGGGGGCCGTCGTCCGGTGGCAGGAGTTCGCCGGACAGCTCCACGTCCTCCAGTTCGAACGCGGCCTCGATGCCCCGTTCGAGGGCGTACATCACGGACACCGCGACCGGTTCCGGCAGCGGCTCGTCGAGGGTCACGACGAGGATGTTGCGGCGGTCCTCCACGAACGGGATGACCCGCTTCTTACGGCGCCGCTCGTTGCCGTCCGCGTCGATCCTGGGCAGCTCGCCGGAGTCGCCCGACGCCTCGGCGGCGTCCTTGTCGTTCATCCAGCGGCCGTCGGCCAGGTCGAGCCAGTAGCCCGGCGGCTCGTCGTTCTTGGCGCGCACCCGGCTGGTGTTGGTGATGCGCACCGTCGCCGAGTCCCCGTACGCCAGCTCGGCGACCGGTGCGCCGGAGGCGTCGGAGACGGATGCGTTCAGCCGGCCCTTGCGGGCGCCGTGGTCGTGGAAGCGGTACGACGTCTCCAGCCTGTAGCCGGCGCGGCGCCGCTCCTCCTCGTCGGAGGAGATCCGCTCACGGCGTGTGGTGTACACGGTGTGCAGGTGCAGCAGGCCGTAGGTCGCCGCGCCCAGGGGCTCGCCGCACATCTCGCAGCGGTCGGCGCGCTCTTCCGGGTCGTGGTGGTAACCGCACTGCGCGCAGCGGCGGGCCTGGCTGGTGGCCAGGTCGCCGGAGGAGTCCGGCGGGAGCTGGATGCGCGTGACCTGGTAGCGGGCGCCCTCGTGGTAGATGAGGGCCCCGGGACCGAACTCCCGGATGGCGAGGAAGCGGGGCCGCTGGAGGTAGTCGCCGTCACCTCGGCGGCGTCCCACCGTGGGGATGTACGCGGCGAGCGGCAGTCGCGGGAAGCTGTAGCCGGGCAGGAAGCCCTCGGACGCCAGGTACCGGTAGGGGTTGAAGTCCGAGAGGACCGACTTGCTGTCGGCGCTCTCGTTCATCAGCAGGTTGAGCTGCGTCTCCGCCTCACGGCGGCGGGCGTTGGCCCGGTTGCGGTCGCTCTCGGTGAGGCTGTAGTCGAGGCGGCGCTTGTTCTGGATGTACTGGTCGTCGAGCGCGGCCCGGAACAGCTTGCGCCACCGCTCGAAGGCATCGTCGAACCGCTCCGGCACGGTGCGGACCTTGTCCTGGATCCAGTCGTCGTGCCACCACGTCGTGTCCACGAAGTCCGGCAGCAGCGGGCCCAGGACCCGTAAGGCGGCGTCGACGGTGCGTCGCTGGGCGCTCTCGTCGCGGGAGGCCGCCAGGATGTCGGGCAGCAGCTCCAGGGCGGGGTCCGGGCGGTCGCCGGTGTCCGGGTACGACACGTCGAGGACTTCGGGAATGGCACGGCCCAGCTTCAGGCCGGCCTCGGCGATCCAGATGCCCTGGAGGTGGGAGAGGACCAGGTCCTCGTTGGCGAGGTCCAGGCGGGGCGGGGCGACCGCGCCCGCCACCATCCGCTCCGAGCGGCGGAAGTAGTACTGGTCGTGGCTGTTGCCCGTCGCGCAGTACGTGGTCACCAGGGCGGGCTGGCCGCTGCGGCCCGCACGGCCCGAGCGCTGCGCGTAGTTCGCGGGCGTGGGCGGCACGTTGCGCATCATCACCGCGTTCAGCGAGGAGATGTCGACGCCCAGCTCCATCGTCGGCGAGCAGTACAGCAGTTTCAGCTTCGCCTTGCGGAACGCCTCCTCGCGCTTCTCCCGCTCCTCCGGCGCGACCTGCGCGGTGTGCTCGCGGGCGAACAGCCCGGACAGCGCACGCGCGGCGTCCTGGTACAGGTCACGGAAGAACGTGTTCACGCGCGGCCCTTCACCGCTGGGGTAGGTGCGGGTCAGCGGGTCGTGGGTGCCCGTCTCGCCCTTGCCCGCACGCCAGATGAGCGACTGCGCGGCCACCCGGTAGCCGGTCGCGGCGGGGGCGGTCGGCCTGCGGTAGCGGCCCGCGCGCTGCGGAGCGTCGGAGACCTCCTTCACCAGGCCCGCCTTGCTCAGGACCTTCAGCAACTCCTCGATGACGAGCTGGAGATCGCCGGTGTCCAGCTCCTTGAAGGACCGGTCCGCGCGCCGCAGGTACTTGCCGAACTTGCCGCGTGCGGACAGGAACAGACTGGAGCGGTCCAGACCCGGACGCGAGGGATGGGGATAGGCGGTGCCGACCCTCGGCTTGTCGGACGCCGACAACACCCACGGGTCCACCAGACGCTCCTCGCTCGCCCGCTGGAGCGAGTCGAAGTCGTCGCGGAAGTAGGAGACGTCGATGGCGAGGGAGCGGCGCATCTCGTTGAGCAGCGCCTTCATGATCTCGGCGCGCAGTGCCGGGTCCGCGTCGCGCAGCGCCTGATGCGTTCCCTCCCACCGGTCCTGCTTGTCCGCCACCCAGGTCAGATCCTCGTAGTCGATCTCCAGCAGGCCGGTCTGCTCCAGGTTGGGCATGGTGATGCGCCAGCCGCGCTCCAGGTCCAGATAGAGACGGAAGGCGATCACATCGCGGAGCGTCTTGGCGGCGTTGCGGGCGAGCGACGGCGCAAGGTCGCTCTCTCCGGTGTAGTCGGCCGGGTCGATGGCGAGCGCGTTCGTCACCGCGGAGGCCAGATCCTCGTGGTGGATGCCGTCCTCGCCCGCGTCCGCGGCCGCCCGGTACAGCGCGCCGCGCAACTGGGTGATCTGGACGAAGTCGTTGAAGTGGCCCGCCTGGAGGGACGCGTCCTGCCGGTTGTCGACGAAGGTGAGGAGCTTGCGCGCCTCCTCGTCCAGGGCTTCTCGCGGCACCGACTTCAGCGACCGCACCACCGACGCCGATATCAGGGAGGTCGCCGAGGACCGGCCCTCCTGGTCGAGCGTCGCCAGCTTCGCGAAGTCCCGGCCGCGCGTCTGCTCGTACGCCACCCCGCAGTGCAGGCAGAACAGGAACGGGGACGGGATGAACGCGGCTTGGAGCTCGCCCCGGCCCTCGTAGCCGAGCGGATCGACGGTGACGGCACGCGGCACCCGGTCGCGATACGACTTCCTCACCACCTCCTGGCCCTTGTCGTCCAGCTCCAGCCAGGACTCGGGCAGCCGGCGGTCGTCCACCGCGTACTGGGTGTTGGACGGCCAGCCGCGCTCGTGGTCGACGTACAGATAGCCGTCGCCCTGCCGCCCGCCGGTCGCCGAGGTGTCACGGCGCGCCTCGTACCGGACCTCACCGTCCTTCTCGTTGCGCCACACCGTCAGGTACTCCTGGCCGCACTCGCGGCAGAACGCCAGCGGCATCAGCAGCTTGCCACCGCTGCCCGGCTGTTCGAGCTGGTAGGAGCGGGTGAGATGACGGGAGAGCTTGCCTTCCAGGGTGACGTACACGGTGTCGCCCTTGGAGAGGAACTGGTGCAGCCGGAACGCGAACAGCGGCCGGTCCGTCACCGGATGCCGCGCCTGCGAACCGGCCTCCAGGGTGGCGCGGATGGCGGCGGCGCACTCGTCCTCGCCGACCCCGGACTCCTCGGCCAGCTCCGCCGCGGCGACCTCGATCTTCGTGGGCCGCCGGCGCACCAGCCGCCCCGTGGCCTCGTCGGTGGCCAGGCCGAAACGGGTCTCGATCCAGCGGGCCAGCGGGTCGCGCACCAGATCGTCGTACGCGCGCGGCGCGGCGGGTGAGGTGAGGCGGCCGGCGGGGACGGTGCCCGGCGTATCGCCGGTCGCGCGGACCAGGGTCTCGCCGATGACGTGCCCGGGGCGCACCGTCGTACCGAACAAGGTGCTCGCCACACCGGCGACGACCTTCTTCTGGTCGTCGAGGGGCCCTTCCGTCGACATGGTGGCCGACGTGCCGATGCATTGCAGGTCCGCCGCCTGGCAGGCCTCGCGGACGCGACGGATCAGCAGGGCCACGTCGGCGCCCTGCCTGCCGCGGTAGGTGTGCAGCTCGTCGAAGACCAGGAATTCCAGGCCGCGCGCCATCGTGATGAGGCTGGCCCGGTCGGCGGGGCGGGTCAGCATCAGTTCCAGCATCACGTAGTTCGTGAGCAGGATGTCGGGCGGATTGTCGCGGATCTCCTTGCGCTTCTCGTCGTCCTCCTGACCCGTGTACCGGGCGAAGGTGACCGGCTCGCGTCCCGCGCCGTAACCGTCGCGCAGATACTTCTCCAGCTCCCTGAGCTGGCTGTTGGCGAGCGCGTTCATCGGATACACGATGATGGCCCGCACTCGCTTGCGGGCCGTGGGCCCTTCGGCGTCCCGCTGCCGGAGCACCTTGTTCACGATCGGGACGATGTACGCCAGCGACTTGCCGGAACCGGTGCCTGTCGTCAGCACGTACGACGCGCCGGACGCGGCGGCCTCGACGGCCGCGCGCTGGTGCTGGTGGAGCGTCAGGGGACGGCCGTCGCACACCGTGCCGCCTTCGGTCTTCCCGGCCTGGAAGATCCGGGCGCACTCCTCGTGCAGCACGCCCTGTCCGGACAGTTCGGCGACCGTGCCGCCGCTCCTGAAGAACGGGTTGAGCGAGAGCCAGGGGTTGGGCCACTGCGACTTGGCGTTGAGGTCATCCTCGACGAACGCCTCGATGCGCTCATCCCGGATGACCGTGCCGCCTTCGGTGAAGAGGCGGTAGTCCTCGATGAGCGTGCGATGGACGCCGAAGACATCCATGCCGGCTCCGGAAGCGGTCACCGGCACGGGCTGCGGGGCGGGCTCCGGGGCGGTGGCCGGACGGGCGGGGGCCCGGGCGCCGTCCTCGCGCAGGGGACGGGTCGGATCCAAAGCGCTCCAGTGCGGCATCTGCGAGGCGTTGCCCTCGGCCCTTCCGGTTAACGGAAGCAGCGCGTCACGGACGGCCACGGCATCCACGGGGCGGTCTGCCGGATCCTTGGCGAGCAGCCGGTCGACGAGACGCGCGAGCTCGGCGGGGACCCCCGTGCGGATCACCGCGATGGGCGTCGGAGCTTCCCCCACATGCTTACGGGCGAGTTCGTAGGGGGACTCGCTTGTGAACGGGGGTACGCCGACGAGCATTTCGTAGAGGACGCAGCCCAGCGCGTACAGATCGGCGGCCTGAGTGACCTGGTTGGCCCGGAACTGCTCGGGAGCCATGTACCGGGCGGTGCCCACGCTGACGCCCGTACTGGTCAACCGGGTCTCGTCGGGGTCGTCGACGATGCGGCCCATTCCGAAGTCGAGGACCTTGACCGTGCCGCCCTGGGTCAGCATGACGTTGGCGGGCTTCAGGTCACGGTGGACGATGCCGGCGGTGTGCGCGGCGGCGAGGCCGTCCGCGATCTGGGCGCCGATGGCGGCGACCCAGGAGATGGGGAGCTGCCGCTCCTCCTCGACGAGGTCACGTAACGTCTCGCCGTCCAGGAACTCCATCGCGAGATAGGGCAGGCCGTCATTGTCCTCGGCGACTCCGCCGTCGATGAGCCGCGTGAGGTTGCGGTGGTCGAGGCGGCGCATGATCCGCACCTCGCGGGCGAAACGCTCCACGGCCTTGGGGTCGGCGGCGGTGTCGATCCGGGTGCCCGTGCGGCGGCGCAGAATCGTCTTGACGGCGACTCTTCGTTCGGGGGTGCCGTCCGCGGCCTGGAGATCTTCCGCTCGGTGAACCTCCCCCATGTTGCCCTTGCCGATGACGTTACCTATGCGGAACCGGCCATCGATCAATTCGTGGCTCACAGCCGCCCCCCATTGCTCTGTTCGCGCCGTTCCCCAGCAGAACGCGCCCCCTGTACCTGCTGTCACACAACCGCCATCGTGACACAGCGGAGCGTGTGGAAGCCGTCACCGTTCACCATCGATGACGTTATTTGCCGCTCAGTGATTCGTTGACATTGTCAACGAGTCAACTTATGCGCAGCCATGTCGTCACGCAAGGGGATGGACGGCATCGGGTCTCGAATCATCAGCAGCGCTGGCTCCGGCGTTCGGCCGTGAACGGCGCCACGCCGAACGCGCCTTCGCGCCGCATGCCTGCACGCTGGACCCCCGTAGTGCCGAGCGTGACCGCCCGCGGGATGAGCCGGTTCGGCCAGGGTTGCCGGGTGACGCGATGAAGGCGCATGTGGATGCTGACTACACAGATACGGTAAAGGTTGTGCGAAAGATAAGAAGAACATGTGTCTGATCGGGTGAGGTGGTGCGGGCGCTGCCGCGGCGGCACCTGGGGCGCGGCGGCGCTGCGGACCGGGACGAAGGGGCGCCGCGGGCCGGAGCCGCTGGAGGAGCTGGAGCAGTCCTTCCTCGCCCTGGCTCGTGCCGCGATACCGCTGACCATGTCCGCGCGCCTGGTGTGTGACGAGCCGTCGGAGGAGCCGTGGCCGGTGTTGCGGTGAAAGCGAGCCTTGCGAGAGATTTCGACGCTGCTCGCGAACCTTGCGAGGGGTATTGACGCGGCTCACTGGTCCCCTACTATCCAGGTTGCTCGATACTTCGGCCTTTGTTCGACATCGCGAACGAGGTAGAGCTGCTCCACCCGCACAGCAGGGCATCTCCGGGTCATAGCCGTCGAAATGACGGAGACGCAAGAGGCTGATATGTCATGGCCCCATCAAGTCGCCCAAGCGAGTCACCGTATCGACAGTCCGGACAGCCCTGACGGGGCCGACCGGAACCGCTTGCTCAAGAATCAAGAGGTCCTCATGCGCAGAGGAAGTTTCAGCCGCAAACGTCTGTCCGTGATGCTCGCCGCCGCCGCTGCCGCCCTGGTTTCGTTGGCGGCGACGCTCGTCGCCAACCCGGCTCAGGCGGCCACCAGCGCGTGTCCTCTCCCGTCGACGTACCGGTGGACGTCGACGGGTGTGTTGGCGCAGCCGGCGAACGGGTGGGTCTCGCTGAAGGACTTCACCAACGTGGTGTACAACGGCAAGCACTTGGTCTACGCGTCGAACGTGTCGGGATCGTCTTACGGCTCGATGAGGTTCAGCCCCTTCACGAACTGGTCGGACATGGCGTCGGCCGGCCAGGCCGGGATGAGCCAGGCCGCGGTGGCGCCCACGCTGTTCTACTTCGCACCCAAGAACATCTGGGTGCTGGCGTACCAGTGGGGTGCGTGGCCCTTCATCTACCGCACGTCGAGCGACCCCACCAACCCCAACGGCTGGTCCTCACCGCAGCCGCTGTTCACCGGTAGCATCTCCGGCTCCGGCACCGGCCCGATCGACCAGACCCTGATCGGTGACGGCCAGAACATGTACCTGTTCTTCGCCGGTGACAACGGCAAGATCTACCGAGCGAGCATGCCGCTCGCGAACTTCCCGGGCAGCTTCGGCTCGTCGTACACGACGGTCATGAGCGACTCGAGGAACAACCTGTTCGAGGGGGTGCAGGTCTACAAGATTCAGGACCAGAACCAGTACCTCATGATCGTTGAGGCGATCGGTGCGAATGGGCGCTACTTCCGCTCGTTCACGGCCTCCAGCCTGAGCGGTTCGTGGACCCCGCAGGCCAGCACCGAAAGGAACCCCTTCGCGGGCAAGGCCAACAGCGGTGCCACGTGGACCAACGACATCAGCCACGGTGACCTGGTCCGCAACAACCCCGACCAGACCATGACCATCGACCCCTGCAACTTGCAGTTCCTCTACCAGGGCAAGTCCCCCTCCGCGGGCGGCCCCTACGATCAACTGCCCTGGCGGCCGGGCGTCCTTACCCTCCAGCGCTGACCTGCCTGATCCACGGTGAATCGCGATCCGGTGCGGTCTACCGGCGCGTGGACGAGGGGTTGACGGCGTGGGCGACTTCCACCTGCTGACCGGTACTCACCGCTTCGGAGAACCCCAGCCGTGTGCCGGCTGGGGTTCCGCTCGGTGACCGGCGTCTTCGCCGACGTGAGGTGGCTTGGTGCGGGCGATTGACCAGCGCAAAGGAAACATGGGATGGATCGGGTCCCGATTGGGAGAGACGTGTCTATTGACAGTGCAAAGGGCCGGTGGAATCACTAGGGGACATGGGATGTCTGAGAGTTCTTTGTGGATCCTCTCGGGCGCGCTGTCCCCGAGGGAGAGTCACCCCATGACCTCATCAGGATCCCGCCCGCCGGAGATCTGGAGCCGCAACGGCCAGGCCGACCAGCAGCGGACGCTGAACTCCAACGGCACGGTCACCGGCGCCCGGCCCGGCCTGTGCCTGGGGCACCGCCCCCGGAAGCCGGCCCCCGTCCATCACCCGCGCCGCAACCCAGCAGCGCCGAACCGCAGGAGGATCGGATGAGGACGAGAGCGAGACCCGGCCGTCTGGCACTGGTGGCCGGCATCGTGCTGGCGCTCGTGCTGCCGCTGCTGTCGACAGCCACGAGCCAGGCCGCCTCGGACAAGTCGCTGAGCGTGAACCTGGCATCGACCCGCGGGCCGTCGACCGGCGTGGGTGAGGGGTTCCTCTACGGCATCAGCGAGGACGGCAGCCGGCCGGCGGACCAGTTCCTCCAGCCGCTGGGGATCAACGCCTTCCGCGGCGGCGGATGGTTCTCCGGCGGCTGGATCAGGGACGGCTACCAGTACGGCTCGGCCACCCGGGCCGACATCGACTCGATCGTCGCGCAGGCGAAACGGCTCACCCAGCCGCCGTATCACGCGCAGTACCAGGTGCTGGTGAGCGACATCTACGGCGCGAACGGCGGCCAGCCGTCGAACACGAGGTATCCGTGCGACAACGGCGACTGCTCCAACTGGGTCCGCTTCATCGACTCCACGGTGGGAGCGCTGCGGGACTCGGGGCTCACGTTCTCCTACGACATCTGGAACGAGCCGGACATCTCCGCCTTCTGGACCCGGGGGGTGAACAGCGCCCAGTACTTCCAGATGTGGGACACCGCCTACCGCGAGATCCGGCGCATCGCCCCCGGAGCGCAGATCGTCGGGCCGTCATTCGCGTTCACCCCGGAGCGCAACCCGGGCCAATGGCGGACCTGGCTCGCGCATGTGAAGGCGGCCGGGACGGTGCCGGACATGATCGCCAACCACAACGAGGGCGATGTCGACGACCCGGTCACCGTCTCGCGGGCCCTGAACGGCGCCCTGACCGCGGCGGGCATCGGTCCGCTGCCGCTCTCCTCGAACGAGTACCAGCCGGCCGACCGGCAGACCGCCGGGGTGACCGCCTGGTACCTGGCGCGGTTCGCGCAGTCCGGGTACACCAACGCGATGCGCGGCAATTGGGTGTGCTGCGTCATCCCGAACCTGACCGGAGTCCTGACCCAGAGCGGGGGCAGCTGGCAGCCGACCGGCAACTGGTGGGCGCTTCGGGACTATGCCGATATGACCGGCACCCTCGTGGACACCTCCGGCCAGGTCGGCTCGACGGCGATCTCGGCCGCCGAGGACTCCTCCGCCAAGCGAGCGGTGGCGGTCATCGGCGACTCCAACGGGTACACCGGCGCCGCGTCCGTGACCTTCGACGGGCTGTCCTCCGTACCCTGGCTGGCGAACGCCGGCGGCGTGCACGTCACCGTGCACCGCATCCCGGACCAGGCGCCGCTGAGTGCGCCACAGACCGTATACGACCAGAATGTGAGCACCTCGAGCGGCTCGATCACCGTGCCGTTCACGTTCCAGGGGTCGCACGACGCGTTCGCCGTCTATCTGACACCCGCCTCGTCGGGCGGCGACGGCTTCCCTGACGGCTACCACCAATTCGTGGTCGCCAGCGACAACTTGTGCATGGATGTGTACGGCAACTCCGGCAGCGCGGGCGCCGCGATCGACCAGTGGGCCTGCAACGGACAGGGCAACCAGCAGTTCCGGTTCGTAACCGCCTCGGGCGGCTACGGCGAACTGCGGGCCCAGAACTCCGGCCTGGACGTGGCGGTGGCCGACAGTTCCACGGCGGCGGGCGTACCGGACATCGTCCAGCAGGCCCCCGGCACCGCGGCCAACCGCCTCTGGCTGCCCGTGCGGCAGTCCGACGGCTCCTACGCGTTCCAGAACAAGAACAGCGGCCTGTGCCTGGACGTCTACGGCGCCGGCGACAACCCGGGGCAGCAACTGGACCAGTGGCCGTGCAAGAACACGCCCGGCACGAACCAGGCCTTCATCCTCCGCTGACCGCGGCACCACGGGACACCTCCGACCTGCGAAAGGAACCCACCGTGTCAGCATTGAGACGGGTGTTACGGCGCCTGCGCGCCTCGACGGCCGTGCTCGCGGGCCTCCTCCTGACCGCCGGCGGCATCGTGGGTACGGCCGCCGCACCGGCCCAGGCCGCCACTTCCATCACGATCAACGGCGCGTCCGGCGGCCGGACCTTCGACGGCGTCGGCGCGATCAGCGGCGGGGGCGGCAACAGCAGACTCCTGATCGACTATCCCGAGCCCCAGCGTGGCCAGATCCTCGACTACCTGTTCCGGCCCGGCTACGGCGCCTCCCTCCAGATCCTCAAGGCCGAGATCGGCGGTGACACCAACTCCACCTCGGGGGCCGAGCCGAGTCACCAGCACACCCGGTCCGACCTGAACTGCGACCGGGGCTACGAATGGTGGCTGATGGAGCAGGCCAAGGCGCGCAACCCTGACATCAAGCTGTACGGACTCGCCTGGGGAGCGCCCGGCTGGATCGGCGGCGGGAACTTCTGGTCCACCGACACCTGGGCCGCCGGGCAGATCGGCTACGGGACCAGTCAGGGCGAGACCGCGCAGTTCGACAACCTGTCCATCACTCCCGGCAGCGGCGGCAACGACGGCGGCACGAGTGGCGCGATCGTCGGGGTCGGCTCCGGCCGGTGCGTGGACGTGCCGAACCAGTCGCAGACGCCCGGAACCCAGGTGGAGCTGTGGGACTGCAACGGCGGAAGCAACCAGCAGTGGACGGACACCTCGGCCGGCGAGCTGCGCGTCTACGGCAGCGACTGCCTGGACGCCTCGGGCCAGGGCACCAGCCCCGGCACCAAGGTGGTCATCTGGGACTGCAACGGCGCAAGCAATCAGCAGTGGACGATCCGTGCCGACGGCACGATCGCCGGTGTCCAGTCCGGCCTGTGCCTGGACGCCACCGGTGCGGGAACGGCCAACGGCACCTTGCTCCAGCTATGGACCTGCAACGGCAGCAGCAACCAGAAGTGGACGCGCGACTGATCCGGTGACCGGTTCCAGCAACCACCTCCGTCAATTCCCCCGAGAGGCCCCCCATGTCTTCCTCCTCCCTGCCGCTCAGCCGGCGCCGACTGCTGGCGGCGGCCGGCGCGGCCACGGCCTTCGGCCTGCTGCGATTCGCCCCCGAGGCCGCCGCGACCGACGGCCCCGGGAGCTACACCCCGAGCTGGTCCTCCGTGGACCAGCACCCCCCGGCCCCGGCCTGGTTCCAGGACGCCAAGTTCGGCATCTACTACCACTGGGGTGCCTTCAGCGTCCCCGCGTTCGGGAACGAGTGGTATCCGCGCAACATGTACATCGGCGGCTCGGCCGAGAACCGGCACCACATCGCCACCTACGGCGACCCCTCGGCCTGGCCGTACCACAACTTCATCGACGGCGCCCGCGACAAGGCCGGCAACTACGTGCAGTTCGCGCCGAAACTCGCCTCCCAGGGCGGCACGTTCGATCCGGACGCCTGGGCGCGGTTGTTCAAGGCCGCGGGCGCCAGGTTCGCCGGTCCGGTCGCCGAGCACCACGACGGCTTCTCCATGTGGAACAGCCGCTCCAACCCGTGGAACTCGGTCCAGCGCGGCCCGAGGCTCGACCTGGTGGGACTGCACGCGCAGGCCATCCGGGGGCAGGGGCTGAAGTTCATGGCCTCGTTGCACCACGCCTACAACTTCAACGGCTACTACGACCATGTGCCGTCCCAGTCGGACCCGACGCTGCGCATCCTCTACGGCCAGCTGGGCTCGGCGGCGGAGAACAAGCTCTGGTACGACAAGCTGGTCGAGATCATCGACGGCTACCAGCCGGACCTGGTCTGGCAGGACTTCGCCCTGGACCGGGTGCAGGAGTCCTACCGGCTCGAGTTCCTCGCGCACTACTACAACCAGGCCGTCGCGTGGAACAAGGACGTGGTCGCGACCTACAAGGACGGCCTCAACAACAAGGGGGAGGTCTTCGACTTCGAGCGCGGCGGTCCGGCAGGGCTGCTCACCCCCTACTGGCTGACCGACGACAGCATCTCCTCCTCCAGCTGGTGCTACACGGTGGGCATCGGCTACTACTCGACGCAGGCACTGCTCCACTCGCTGATCGACCGGGTCAGCAAGGGCGGCAGCATGCTGCTGAACATCGCTCCGATGGCCGACGGCACCATCCCCTCCGGGCAGCGGTCGATCCTGCTCGCCATGGGCGACTGGCTCGGCCGCTTCGGAGAGGCGGTCTATGCCACCCGCGCCTGGGCCAGTTATGGCGAGGGCCCCACCAAGATGGGCGGAGGCTCGTTCACCGGACCGGTGGCCGGCAAACCGCAGGACATCCGGTTCACCCGCAGCCGGGACAACAAGGTGCTCTACGCCACTGCGCTGGGCTGGCAGGGCGGCACCATGACCATCACGACGCTGAACTCGAACAGGATCAACCTCAGCAGCCTGACCGGCGCCAAACTGCTCGACAACACCGCCGGCTCCTTCATCAACCTGCCCGCTCCGACCCAGGATGCCTCCGGCCTGCACCTCACCATGCCCTCGTCCAACCCGCCGTTCAGTGCGCTGGCGTACACGGTCAAGCTCACGTTCTCCGGTGAGATCCCCGTCCTGGGCCCGCCGGGCGGCTCCACCACCTGGGTGAAGATCGCCAACGTGACCAGCGGACTGGTACTCGACAGCGGGGGCGACGTCGCATCCGGCTCCAACCTCAAGCAGTGGAACTACGACGGGAGTCCCAATCTCCAGTGGCAGCTGATCGACCTCGGCAACGGCTACTACCGCATCATGAACCGCACCAACGGCATGGCCGCCGACAGTTGGGGCGATTCCGCCAACGGCGCTCCTGCCCGGCAGGAGGCATGGAACGGTGGCAACAACCAGCAGTGGTCACTCAACAGCCTCGGCGGCAACCGCTACCAGATCATCAATCGGGGCACCGGTACCGCCCTTGACGGCAGGGGCAGCACCACGGTCGGCTCGACCGCGGTGATGTGGACTCCGAACTCCAGCACCAACAACGAATGGACCATCACCGGCGTCTGAACCATCCCGCAGGCGAACTGCCGGTCATTCTCGTACGGCGCCACTCCGCGTTTCGCCGTGGCCGAGGTGCTGACGCAGCCACTGCTCCGTCGTGCTCACATGCATCAGCGCCGCGGCCTCGGCCAGTGCGGAGTCCCTGCGCAGCAGGGCGGCGTAGATTGCCTCGTGCTCGGCGATGGTCCGGTCACCGGCATGGTCGTCGGCCATGCCCCGCCAGACCCGGGCGCGCACGGTGCGGCTGGAGATGCCCTCCAGCAGCGTAGCCAGGGTCCTGTTCCCGGCGGCTGCGATCACCGCGCTGTGGAAGGCGGCGTCGTGCTCGTTGAGCAGCTCGGCATCGTCGCGGACGGCCCTCATCGCGTCAAGGTGGTGCCTGACCCCGACGAGGTCGTCGTCGGAGATCCGGGTGGCGGCGAGCCCCGTGGCGATCGGCTCGAAGAGCCTGCGCACTTCGGTCAGTTCCAGCAGGGTGTCACCGTGGAGCAATTCCACCGCCGAGCCCAGCCCCTCGAGCAGCAGTGCGGGCTCCAGACTCGTCACATAGGTCCCGTCTCCCCGCCTGACATCCAGGACCCGCGCGACAACAAGCGCTCTGACCGCCTCACGCATCAGGTTCCTGGACAGACCGAGCTCTGTGGCCAGTTGCTGCTCGGGCGGCAGCTTGGCGCCCGGCGGCAGTTCGCCGGACTGGATCATCTCCCTGATGCGTGCGATTGCCTTGTCGGTCAATGACATGGGCGGACTCCACACCCCCTGCTCGCCCCGTGAAGGGTGAGTCGTACGTGGACCCTTGACACTTTCACCAGCCCGCAACACGATACCTCCCACACCCCGAGTACTCTCAGCGCCTGGGAGCGCTCCCAAATGGGAGCGCTCCCAACGTTCGCCGCCGCCCTCGACCCTGTCGTCCCCGCCGGGGAGCCGCCGGTGCAAGGGGGCCTCGTACCACCGCACTTCCTCAGCGCGTCGCTCGCCCGTGACCGAGAGCGTGCGGCGCATCCCTGTCAGGAAACCGAGGTACAGTCATGCGCCACGGACTCCGCGCCCTGGTGGCAGCGTTCTTCGCTCTGCCGCTGGCGCTCGCCATCGCACCGTCCGCCCACGCGGCCGACCCGACCACCATGACCAACGGGTTCTACGCGGACCCCGACTCCAGCGCGAAGAGGTGGGTCGCCGCAAACCCCGGCGACGGCCGGGCGTCCGCGATCAACGTCTCCATCGCCAATACCCCGATGGCCCGCTGGTTCGGCTCCTGGAGCGGCACCATCGGCACCGCCACCGGCGCGTACGTGGGCGCCGCGGACAGTCGGGACAGACTACCCATCCTCGTCGCCTACAACATATACAACCGCGACTACTGCGGCGGGCACTCCGCGGGCGGGGCCGCTTCGCCGTCCGCCTACGCGACCTGGATCGCCCAGTTCGCCGGCGGGATCGCCAACCGCCCGGCTGTCGTGATCCTCGAACCGGACTCCCTCGGGGACTACGGATGCATGACCCAGGCTCAGATCGACGAACGCGAGGGCATGCTCACCGGCGCCCTCGCCCAGTTCAACCGTCAGGCCCCCAACACCTGGGTCTACCTCGACGCCGGCAACCCGGGCTGGGCGGACCCGGCGACCATGGCCCGGCGCCTCCACGAAGCCGGTCTCCGGCAGGCCCACGGCTTCTCCCTCAACGTCTCCAACTACTTCACCACGGCCGAGAACACCGCCTACGGCAACCGCGTCAACAGCGAACTCAACGCCCGCTACGGCTACACCAAGCCGTTCGTCGTGGACACCAGTCGCAACGGCAACGGATCCAACGGCCAGTGGTGCAATCCGTCGGGCCGCCGCATCGGCACCCCCACCCAGCTGGGCGGAGGCGCCGAGATGCTCTTGTGGATCAAGACCCCGGGCGAGTCCGACGGCAACTGCGGCGTCGGATCCGGCTCCTCGGCCGGCCAGTTCCTCCCCGAGGCCGCCTACAAGATGATCTACGGCTACTGATGCTGTGTCCTCGGGCTCGGCCTAGTGCCGCGTCAGTCAAGGTTTGCCCGGTAGCGAGGCGTCCTGGTGCGGTCAGATGCAAGGCGCCGGATCGGCCTCGTAGTGGGCCTACTCGGTCCGAGCGGGGTGAACCTTGGCTGACGCGGCACTAGCGGGCGGCGGGGGCCGCCCGCCGGGCTCGATGCCGGCCCGGTCCATGACCTGCCGTGCGGCCGTCGGCCAGTTGCCGCCGCTCACCTGGACGTTTCCAGCGGGCCTTCACCAGCAAGTTCGTCACCGCCACCCTGAAGAACAACGGCACCTCCCGCTTCGCCATCAAGGGCAGCGATGCCCAGACCGGCAACCTGACCACCCTGTGGGACGGCGGCCTGCCGGACGGCTACAGCCCCATGAAGAAGCAGGGCGCCATCGTCCTGGGCAGCGGCGGCGACTGCTGCAAGCCCGGCGGCGCCAACCTCAGCGCCGGCACCTTCTACGAGGGCGCCATGGCCGCGGGCTATCCCTCCGACCAGATGGAGAGCGCCGTCCAGGCCAACGTGGTCGCCGCCGGCTACCGCTGACCCGCTCATTCCGAGCCGAGGCCGGCCGTCGCCCGCGTCCTGATCGCGGCGGGGCCGTCTCGGCTGTCACCTCCCGCGTAAGCCACTGCCTTTGGAGCCGACGATGACCTACGCCCGACCGCTTTCGCCAGCGTTACCGTTTTCGGCCGGCAGGAGACTCAGGCGAGCAGTCGCCTGGGTGGTGGGCCTCATGCTCGCCCTCGCCGTCCCCGCCGTCGTCCAGCCCACCGCGGCAAGGGCGGACAACCCGATCGTGCAGACCATCTTCACCGCAGACCCCGCGCCGCTGGTCCACAACGGCCGGGTGTACCTCTACACCGGGCACGACGAGGACAACTCCACCAACTACACCATGAAGGAATGGCGGGTGTGGTCCTCCGGCGACATGGTCAACTGGACCGACCACGGCTCCCCGCTCAGCCTGTCCTCCTTCAGCTGGGCATCCTCCAACGCCTGGGCGGGACAGGCCGTCTACCGCAACGGCAAGTTCTACTGGTACGTGCCGATGACGAACCGGGCGACCGGCCGGATGGCCATCGGCGTGGCGGTGGCCGACAGCCCCACCGGGCCGTTCCGTGACGCCCTCGGCCATCCCCTGGTGGAGAACGGCCAGATCGACCCGACGGTCTTCATCGACGACGACGGCCAGGCATACCTGTACTGGGGGAACCCGGACCTGTGGTACGTCAAGCTGAACGCGGACATGACCTCCTACGCGGGCAGCCCCACCAAGATCCCGCTCACCACCGCGGGCTTCGGCACCCGTACGGGAGACGCCAACCGGCCCACCCTGTTCGAAGAGGGGCCCTGGGTCTACAAGCGGGGCGGCCTGTACTACATCGTCTTCGCGGCCAAGTGCTGCTCGGAGTTCATCGCCTATTCGACCGCCCCCGGCCCGACCGGGCCGTGGACCTACCGAGGCACGGTCATGCCCACCCAGGGCCGCAGCTTCACCAATCACCCGGGTATCACCGACTTCAAGGGGAATTCCTACTTCTTCTACCACAACGGCGCCCTCACGGGTGGGGGCGGCTACACGCGCTCGGTCGCCGTGGAGAAGTTCTCCTACACATCCGACGGCGCGATCCCGACGATCAACATGACCAACGCCGGGGCGCCTCAGGTCGGCACGCTCGATCCGTACACACGTCAGGAAGCCGAGACGATCGCCTGGGAGTCGGGAGTCGAGACCGAGCCGTCCGGCGACGGAGGGCTGAACGTCGGGTACATCGACAACGGCGACTACATCAAGGTCAAGGGCGTCGGGTTCGGTGCGGGTGCGTCGTCCTTCACGGCACGCGTGGCCTCGACGGTCGGCGGCAGCGCCGTCGAACTGCGCCTGGGCGGCCCCAGCGGGACCGTGGCGGGCCGGTGCGGTGTGCCGAACACCGGTGGGTGGCAGACCTGGACGACGGTGTCCTGTCCGGTCAGCGGCGCGACGGGCACCCAGGACCTGTACCTGAGGTTCACCGGCGGCAGTGGCTATCTGCTCAACATGAATTGGTGGCGGTTCACCGCCGCCTCCGCGGCGACAGCGTCGAAGTAGCGCCGCGCCGAGGTGCTCGGGCGGCTGAATCCCGGCCACCACATCCCCCCATCATCCACCACCAGGAGTCATCGATGTCGATGCGACGGCGCACCTTCCTCGGCACGGCCGCAGCGGCCGGCGTGGGCTTATCCGCGCTCGGCGGCCCTGCGGTCGCCGGCACCCCCACACCTCGGACGGCCTCCCCGCGGCAGGCGCCCACCCAGAAGTTCCCCATCGGGGTACGGCAGTACAACTGGTCCCGCGGCGGGCGCCAGCTCCTCACCAAGATCTTCTACCCGGCCGCCACCGGCAACCCGGGCGGCAACCCCATCCCGGACGCCCCCATCGCGAGCGGCGTCTTCCCCATCGCCGAGTGGAGCCACGGCATGGGGTGCAACTCCGACTGCTACTCCTCGCAGACCCACGACCTGGCCGCCGCCGGCTTCATCTGCCCCGCTCCCTCGTTCTCCGACAACACCAACATCGGCAGCGTCTACAACGGCAACTGGTCGAAGGACGTCTCCGAGGTCCTCACCCGGACACTGGCGCTGAACACGGGCAGCCCGTTCGCCGGACACATCGACACCAGGACCGGTGTCGGCGTCTCCGGCCACTCGATGGGCGGGATGACCACCCACGGCCTGCTCACCGCCTGGCCGGACAACCGCATCGTCGCCGCCGTCCCGGTCGCCTGCGTGGACATGGGCAACCCCGCCGGCCTCAAAGCCAAGGTGCTGTTCATCCACGGCAGCAACGACGGGACCTGCCCCATCAACTCGGCGCGACAGGCGTACAGCGAACTCCCCGCGCCGAAGGCGTTCCTCACCCAGAACGGCGCCGACCACGGCTCGTTCCTGACACCGCAGTACCCGTACTACGCCCAGACGGAGAACACCTTCCTGGACTGGTTCCGCTGGGGCCTGTACGGCGACACCGCCGCCCGTGACCGCCTCCGCGGCGACGCCACGAGCAACGGAACGTCCTGGGTCGCGGCCCTGTGACAGCGATGAACGACACGTCGCCCTGCCCGCCGCGGCAACCGTAGCGGGCAGGCGTCCGCCACCTCTCTCACCGGCAGCGGCACCAACTCCGGTGGTGGCGGGTGGCGGCGGTAACACCGGACCGCTCCGCGGCGTGGGTTCCCAACGCTGCCTGGACATACCGAACGCGAACACCACCAACGGAGTCCAGACCGCGATCTGGAACTGCACCGGCGGCAGCAACCAGAAAAGGACCCGCCAGTAGCGGGTACGTCGGCCTGCGGAATGTTCCGCGCGGTGGCGATGAGCGGGCCGCAGGCGAGCTCGGCGGCGGTGACGATGTTGGAGGTCGGGGCGTTGACGACCATGACGCCGGCCTGGGTGGCGGCGGAGACGTCGACGTTGTCGAGGCCGACACCGGCGCGGGCGACGACCTTCAGCTTCTTGGCGGCGGCGAAGGCTTCCGCGTCGACCGTGGTCGCGCTGCGCACCAGGAGCGCGTCGGCATCCGCGATCGCGGTGAGCAGTTCGGCTCGGTCGGCGCCATCGCGGAGCCGGATTTCAAAGTCCGGGCCCAGGGCGCCGACAGTGGCGGGCGACAGTTTCTCGGCCACCAGTACGACGGGTTTCGAGCTCACGGTGAATTTCCATCCCTAATGGTTCGTTGAGGAACGGCCGCCCCGGCGGCCGCATTCGGTGGAGGCTTCGACGCATGGCCGGCAGGGAGGACGAAGGAAGGCTCGTCCTCCCTGCCGTAGGACCATCGGTCAGGTGGGCACCGACTCGGGCTGTGTATCGCGTACCGGCGGCGCGAGGCGGCCGGTGCGGTGCAGTCCGTACAGGGCGGCGGCACAGACCAGGCCGAGCGCGCAGAGCACGATCCACGGGAGCGCGGAGACGCCGGCCGCGCGGGCGGCGTCCAGAGAGGCCCCGGTCAGCAGGTTTCCGAGCGTGATGCCGACGCCGCAGATGGTGTTGTAGAGCCCGTAGTGGGTGGCGACCAGGCGGTCACCGGAGAGTCGGACGATGGTGTCCATCTCGAACGGGTAGGCGATCATCGTCCCCACCGCCAGGAGCAGAGCGGAGAGCGCGGGCGGGACGGCCGCGAGCAGCCACAACGCCACTCCGCCCTCCGGCACGGGCACGGCCGTCGGTACCAGCAGGGGCAGGAAGGCCACGCCCATGGTGAACAGGCCCCAGGCAAGGGCCCGGCCCGGCTCCATGCGGGCCTTGCACCACGCGGTCACCTTGGTCTGGAAGAGGATCGTGCTCAGGCCCGAAACGGCGAAGAGCATCGCCACCGCCGCTGTCCCGGACGTTCCGTCGCCGCCCAGGCGCCGCACTTCCAGCGGCAGGGCGAGATAGACCTGGAACTGCATGACGTAGAAGCCGATCATGGCGACCGAGAACAGCAGGAACGGCCGGTTGGCCACGATGGTGCGCCACTGGGACAGCACGCCGTCCTGCCTGCCGCTTCCCTTGGTGGTCGGCGCGTCGTGTGCCCGGCGGGCGGGCAGACTGCGGAGCTGCACGATGCTCAGCAGCGCGAAGATCCCGGCCGACACCAGGCAGGCGACGCGGAAGTCGACACCGGTGAGCACCATGCCGACGAGGGGACCGAGCAGGATGCCGGCCTGGTAGAAGATGTTGAACAGCCCGAACGCTTCGACCCTGCGCTCCCCGGCGTCCGCCGCCAGATAGGCCCTGACCGCCGGGTTGAACAGGGCGCCCGCCAGCCCGGTCGCCGCGGATGCGGCGAGCAGCGCGGGCAGCGCGTCCACCAGGCCGAGGGTCGCGAAACCGACAATGCGGAGCATCAGCCCGGCGATGATCAGCGGCTTGTAGCCGAGCCGGTCGGCCAGGGTTCCGCCGACCAGGAACATCCCCTGCTGGCTGAAGTTGCGTATGCCGAGTACGAGCCCGACGGCCCAGCCGGCCAGCCCGACCGTGCCGGACAGGTGCGCGGCCAAGTACGGCATCAGCATGTAGAAGCCGAGGTTGATGGAGAACTGGTTCACCATCAACAACTCGACGCTGCGCGGGTAGGAGCGCAGCTGCGCCAGGGTTCCTCCGGAAAGTGACTGCCGGTCCATCACCGGTCTCCCTCCACCTGAGCGTCGAACTCAGGGAGCTCGGCAGCGTCGTTCTCCCGTGCCGGATCGGACAGGGTGAGCGGGTCGACCACGGTGGTGCACCGGGTCCAGCGGCTGACTTCCTTCTCGTCCAGGCGGCCGATCGTCTCCGGTTCGACGGGCGGCGGGGAGTCGAGCAGACCGTGGGCGGCGCAGTAGTCGTCGTCGTAGACCGTGCCGAGATAGCGTTGCGGGCCGTCGGGGAAGATCGCCGCGATCTTCGTGTCCGCGGGCAGGGTGCGGGCCAGCCAGCCCGCCACCAGGGAGACCGCGCCGACGCTCCAGCCGCCGCTGGCGTAGTGGGAGGCGGCGAGCTGGCGGCAGGTCCACACCGCCTCGGCCGGTGCCACCCAGTGCACCTCGCTGAAGTTGTCGTAGGCGACGTTGCGGGGATAGATGCTCGACCCCAGGCCGCGCATCAGCCGGGTGCGGGCGGGCTGCCCGAAGATGGTCGAGCCGATGGTGTCGACGCCGACGAGCTTCAGCTCCGGGTACAGGGCCTGCAACACCCGGGAGACACCGGCGGAGTGACCGCCGGTACCCACGCTGCACACGAGCACGTCGAGGTGGCCCAGTTCGGAGGCCAGCTCCAGCGCGAGTGGGGTGTAGGCGGTGGTGTTGTCGGGGTTGTTGTACTGGTCGGGGCACCACGAGCCGGGGTGCTGCGCCATGAGCTGAGCCACTCGCTCGCGCCGCGCCTGCTGCCAGCCGCCGGTGGGGTGGGGTTCGGGGACGACGTCGACCCGGGCTCCGTAGGTGGTCAGCAGCTGGGTCATGGACCGCTCCAGCCCCGGGTCGGTGACCAGGGCGACGGGGTGGCCGTAGACCATGCCGGCCAGGGCCAGTCCCAGGCCGAGGGTGCCGCTGGTGGATTCGATGATCCTGGCGCCGGGGCGCAGATCACCACGGGCGCGGGCCCGCTCGACCATGTACAGGCCGGGCCGGTCCTTGATCCCGCCGGGGTTGAAACCCTCCAGCTTCGCCCAGAACCCCCGGTCAGCGGGGGTGAGGGGCTCGGAGATCCGGAGAACCGGGGTGTCGCCCACGAGCCCGGACAGGGCCGAGCGGGTGGGAAGTGTGCTCTCGGTTGTGGTCTGCGGGTGCATCTTCCGCTCTCATCGGTGGTGTGACGGGTATGCGTCGGGCGTGCTGTCCGACCCAGGAAGAGGCATCCGCCTCGGGACCTGGTGGCAGCACGGCGGCCCGTGTCGTTGGCCGCGAAGGCCCGTCTAGATCCGCCACCGGCAGACGACGGCGAGGGTGGACCGGCCTGAGCGCCGTATCCGGGGTCTGCTTCCTCCGTGGTGAGCGGCCCACTGCTGGCCGGCCACGGCGGCGGTCACTCCGGCCGCCACTCCGGCGAAGACGGCGATGACCGCCGTCTCCGTGAACAACTGCCGTGCTTGCGGGGCCACTTGGCCGACCGGGTACGGCGCGCAATGTGCACCGGAGTGTGGATGCGGTCCATGGGGCATCGCACGCTCGGTGTCTGCCGCCGACGCGAGCGGGACCGGATCGGCCGAGGCCGAGGGTCGGCCCTGCGTATGGCTGTCGTCAGCGTGCGTGGCAGAACAGTCGAACGCCCACAGCAGTGAGACTCCGAGGACGAAGACCAGCAGGCGCAGCAGCCGAGCCCTGGCAGCCGGGCGGCTGATGTGAGTGTGGGAAAGGGGGTGGAACGGCACGGTTCCTCCGGGTGGCGGCCGTCGCTCCCACGGTGTGGGGAGGGAGCGGCGGATCGGGATCAGCAGGCATCCGAGCAGGCAGGCGCCCGGGAGCGGTCCGTTCAACGCGAGGAAGCGTGGCTACGGACGTCCAAGGTGCCGGGAACTGACCGCATGTGGCCGACCCGTCCCGCAGAACGGGGGCTGTCATTTCTCAGGAGAGCGGCGGCCAGTGGGGGGGACGCCGGAATCTAGACCTGCTGAACCACGGAGACTCTCGAAGCCGTCAACGAAGGAACGGTCGGCCCCGATCGGAAGGGGCCGGACTTCCCCAACGCAAACGCGTGCGTCGATGGCACAGGACCCCAGGTCGACAGACTGGGAGCGGCCAGGTGCAGGTCCTGCTGGGGCTGGCCGGAGACGCAGTCTTCGACCGGGTGGTGCGAGCCATCATCCTCGTGCTGGCCATCGGCTGCCGCAATGTCAGGCGACTCGCTCGCGGCAGTGCAGCCTCCTCCGGATCCGCTCGTGTGACCTGCATGAATCACGGCGGACGCGTGTGTGGGCGCGGTTGCACCGGCCCCTGTGTGCCCCTGGGCGCTCTCGGCACTCGCGCCGTGCGCGACCAGGACACCGAGCACCAGAACGGCCAGCCACAGCAGACGCAACGGCCCCGCAGAGCGGGGCCGCAGCATGCCGGAGCGCGACCAAGCCGTAACCATGCCGTGATCGTAACCATTGCTCGACGGCGCGGCGCAAACTTCTCTCGGAAACGCCGAGTTAACAGCGGTACACAGATTTCACGCGATGGATCAGGCTGACGCTTCGGGTCTTATGAAACGGCAGGTCGTCCCACCCTCGGCACCCTTTCGCACGGGCCACGGTCCGCTGGCCGCCGTCAGACGTGATCCGCCTCACGGTCCTGTCGACGGCCTCGTGGCCTCAGACGCCCAGTGTGGTCCCGGCGCCTGCGCGCAGGATGCCGTCGACCAAGTGGCCGTAGGTCAACGCGTGTTCTCCGAGCGCCGTCCCCGGCGGGAACTCCGGTGCTGCCTGTGCCATGTCCTCCAAGCTTGTCCCGCGGGACGGCCGCGAGGTCGTCCCGCCGGACACCGGGTGGGCCGATACCGGCCATCGCCGCCACCCACTGACGTGGCGTCCAGGTGCGCATGCGTTCGCCCTCTGCCGTTACCATCACTACCAAACAGCTTAGTAGGTCACTCCCGCGCCCGACCCGCGCGGCATGATCCGGTCCGCTTCGGTAACGTCGGAGAGCGGAGCGACCACAGATGGAGTCCCGACGTGCATGTGAGCCGATACGTACGCACAGGAGGTGCCCTCGGGCACCTGCTGCTCGTCGTCGCGCTCGCGATGGGCCTCTTCGTGATGCACTCGATGGGCCATCCCGACAGCGCCTCCCACACGAGCATGGGAGCGGCTCACTCATCGGCCACGACCGCCCACACCGACGGCGGATTGTCCTCGCCGCGGGACGTTGCCGTCTCCGCGCGCACGTCGGATTCCCATCAGGACAGCAAGGCGTCCTCCCACTCCCCGGCCATGGGGATGGACATGGCCTCGCTGTGCGTGGCCGTGCTCGGCACGTGGATTCTCGCCGGTCTTCTCCGCGCGGTTCTGAGCCGCAGGACGGACTGGCTGGCGCGGCTTCGCGATGGCGCCATGGCGGCCCTGCGCCCCAATCCCCCTCCGCGTAGACCGCCTGACCTCGCTCAACTGTCAGTCCTGCGGATCTAGGCCGAACGCCACCGTGGGCGGTTCGTGCTGCCCGCGCACCCCGTTCGACCACCTTTCCGCAGAACAGACACCACGAGGTTTTCGACATGACTGCCATCAAGCGCAGCGCGCTCCGTCCGCGCGTCCGCCGCATCGCTCTCGTCAGCACCGTCGCCGCCGCAGGCTTGGTCCTCGCCGCCTGTGGCAACGACGACGACATGAGCGGCATGGACCACGGAAGCAAGAGCTCCGCCTCGGCGAGCGCGAGCAGCGGGGAGAACCCCGCACCGGGCGCGTTCAACGACGCGGACGTGAAATTCGCGCAGATGATGATCCCCCACCACGAGCAGGCCATCGAGATGTCCGAGCTCGCCGACGAGCGTGCCGAGGACGCCAAGATCAAGACCCTCGCCGGGGACATCGAGAAGGCGCAGGATCCCGAGATCAGGAAGATGAAGTCCTGGCTCAAGGCCTGGGGCAAGCCCGAGTCGGGCAGCAGCATGCCCGGCATGGACCACGGTTCCGGCAGCAGCATGCCCGGTATGGATCACGGTTCCGGCAGCTCCGACGACTCGGGCATGGCCGGGATGATGTCCGACAAGGACATGAAGGAGCTGAAGGCCGCCAAGGGCACGGACTTCGACAAGATGTTCGTGGAGATGATGATCGGCCACCACAACGGGGCGATCGACATGGCGAAGGACGAGCAGAAGAGCGGTAAGAACGCCACCGCGAAGAAGCTCGCCGACGATGTCGTCAAGGACCAGACCGCTGAGGTCAAGCAGCTCCAGGGCATCCTCGACAAGCTCTGATCCGATCACAACGCTGACCGTTCCGGGCTCAGCCGGTCACTCCGGGGGCCCGGGGCGGTCGCCCCCCCTCACACCCCTTACTTGGGTCGCGCCCGGTCATATCCCGGCCCGCCCCACGATTCCCGAGGACTCATGAAGACGCACCGCGCCGTCCAGGCAGCCACCGCCGTCACCCTCGGCCTCACACTGGCCGCCTGCTCCGGCGGAGACGGCGACACGGACTCGTCCGCTGCCGTCACCACTGTCAGCCACATCCACGGACTCGGGCTGGACCCGTCCGGCCAGCGCCTGTACGTCGCGACCCACGAAGGCATCTACACCCCCGACTCCAAGGGCAATCCCGAGCTGGTGGGCAACAGCAAGGACGATTTCATGGGCTTCACGGTGGCCCAGGGCAAGACCTTCTACGCCAGCGGCCACCCCGCCTCCGGGTCGGACGGTCCCGGCAACAAGGGACTGATCAAGAGCACCGACGCGGGCAGGACCTGGCGATCGCTCTCCCTCTCGGGGAAGTCCGACTTCCACGCCCTGGACTACGCACACGGCACCATCTACGGCTACGACTCCACCAACGGCCTGCTCCGCACCAGCAAGGACGGCACCACCTGGAAGGACGGAGCAACGTTCCAGGCGCTCGACATCGCGGTCGACCCGGACGACGCAGACCTCGTCCTCGCCACCACCTCGGACGGTGTCGCCCGCAGTACCGACGGCGGCAAGACCTTCGCCGGGACCAGGCAGCCGGTGATGGCCTTCCTCTCCTGGAAGGCCAAGAACGCCCTCTACGGCGTCGACACCTCCGGCGTGCTGAGCCGCAGCGCCGACGGCGGCGCCACGTGGAAGAAGCTCGCCACCGTCCCCGGTGGACAGCCTCAGGCGCTCACCGCCGTCGATGCCCAGCACGTCCTGGCCGCGACGCAGAGCGGCGTGTACGAGGTGAAGGACGGCGGCAAGACCTTTACCAAGCGCCTCGCCGTCGAGTCGAGCGGCGGCCACGGACCCGCTGCGGCTACGCCAGCACCGTCGTGAGGGGTGCGAGCCGTGGGGTATTGGTCCAGATACCCCCTCGGACACCATGAAGCGTGTGGGTGCTGGTCGAGTCTCGACCAGCACCTTCTGCGTTCCATGATCGTAGCTGCGCGGGCGCCCAACGCCGTCCAGGAACGATCAGCCGCGCGCAGGACTCCAGGCCGCGGTATCCACCGGGCGGTCTCCGCGTTCCCGCAGCAGTCGGCGGAATCGCCGCTGGGCTTCCTCTCGCCCGTGAACCAGCATGATCTCCTGGGGCTGTACCGCATCGATGACCCGGAGGAGGCCGCGCCGGTCGGCGTGGGCGCCGAGCTGGAACTGACGCACCGCGGCTCGCACCTCGACCGGGCCGTCCGGGAGATCCAGGGTGCCGCTGCCGTCGGCCAGTTCGAGCAGGCGGCGTCCTGGGGCGTCCTCGTCCTGGTAGCCGCAGATGAACAGGGCGTTGGCCGGATCCGGCAGAATGTCCCGCGCCCAGATGACGGCAGGACCGCCGCGCAGTGTGCCGGCGGTGGAGACGACCACTCCCTGACGGAAGGTGAGCTGCTCGGCCCGGCGGTCTTTCACTCGTCGGACCCGGTCGGACAGCACCGCCCGTTCCGCCGCGGTCGCCTCGGCGTGGCGGCCGTACGTCTCGGCGACATTCCCGGCCAGCCCGTCGATGAGGACCGGAAGGTCCGGCAGTCGCGAACTGAGGGTCAGCGCGATCTCCTGGGCCCGGCCGAGGGCCGTGGCCGGGATGAGTACCCGTCCACCGTTCTCGCAGACGTCCCGGACCGAGCGCACCAGATCCTCGACCATCGCCTCGCGTGACGTGTGGAGGGCGTCGCAGCACGTCGACTCCATGACCAGCAGGTCGGTCTCCTCGGTGGTGACCGGAAGGCTCAGCGGTTCGGCTCCCAGCTGGCGTTCGACCGACACGTCACCGCTGACCACGATGCGTCGCCCGGCACCGCGGACCACTACCCCGGCGGAGCCGAGGATGTGCCCGGCGGGGAAGAGCTCGATGTCCAGGTCGCCGATCGGGACGCGGAACCCGAACGGCAGATCTTCGATGGCACGGCTCGCGGCATTGACCTCGGCCCGCCCGTACGGCGCGTCGGCGCTCCGCTCGCCCCACCTCCGGCGCTCATCGGCCCGACGGCGCATCAGCTGGGCGGTGTCCTGCCACATGAGGGGGAGGAGCTCGGCCGTCGCCGACGAGCACAGTACGCGCGCCCCCGGCCAGCGCCGGACGACGGCCGGTACCCAGCCGCCGTGATCGTTGTGGGCGTGGGTGACGACGACGGCGGTGACCGGTGGCCCGGAGGCCAGTTCCGTGTCGAGCAGGCGGGGCGCCACATGGTCGGTACGGTCGTCGTTCCGGATGCCCGCGTCGACGAGCACGCGCGTGTCGCCGAGTTCCACCAGGATGCACGAACCACCGATTTCGGTTCCTCCGCCGAGGGGAACCACCCGTGGGCCGGTCACGACGGACGTTTCCACCGGGCCTGCCGGGGCCGCCCCGGGCAGATCGGGGACGAGGAGCGCGTCGAGGGTCTTCAGCAGGCCTTCCCGGTCGCCCCCGGCGCTCTCGATCAGTTCCAGCAGCGGGCGCACCGAGGGATGGGCCCGCAGGATGTCGGTCCCGGGCGCAGCCGATTCCCTCGGGTCGGAGGAGCGGGCGGCGGCCGCGGATCGCAGGGCACGGTGCACCGTGCGCAGGGCACGCACCGGGTCGTTCGCGCGGGCGGACAGGATGTCACGCTCCATCGCGACGATGGTGGCGGTCTCCTCCGCCTCCCGGGACCGCTCGCCGCTCTCCTCCAGCCGCGTGCGCAACGCGTCGACCTCGTCCTGGGCCCGTTCGGCCCGGCCGCGGTACAGCCGTGCTCGTTCCTTGGCTTCGGCCAGTTGTCCCTTGAGGCGCTGGACCTGCCGCTCCCCGGCGCTCGGTCGACGCGCCCCGGGCACGGCAGAGGACGAGGAGGGGACGGCACGATCGCTGCCCAACGCTCCGACGGTCCGCCGCAACGCGGCCGAACCGTCCCAGAGGCGGCGGAGCGTCCCCTCCTGCTCGGCTGCGTACCGTTCGGGCGAGGTGGCGGCCGCGACGCCCGCCATGGCCGGGCGGGACAGCACGATCTCGGCGGCCCGCAGCAACTGCGCAGGGGTGGGAGGCGTGGCCGGTTCCATGGCGGTCACTGCGGCTGCGCCGTACGGGAGCAGGCCTGTTCCAGTCTGGTCAGCAGGGGCTCGGTCATCAGCAGACCGGAGGTGTCCTCCACGAGCGCGCCGAGGAGGCGAAGCACTTCGACCACGTCGCGCAGGGAACCGTAGCCGTCGCTCCGCAGGACATCGGGGGCCAAGTCCGGGTCCTCGGACATCGGGAGCAACTCGCAGAAGAGCTCGGGGTCCTGTCCCTCCTTCTCTCCCAGCGCGACCAGCTGGCGCCAGGCGGCGCTCAGCGAGCGGTTGGCGCGCAGCCCGCAGCGCGCGAGCATCGCTTCCGGGGCCTGCGCCAGTGCGGCTTCCGTGCGGGCGTAGGCGTCGTCGCGGTCCTTGGCCTCGCGGGAGACGTAGGACTCGATGACCTGGTGGACCAGGTAGGGCCACGCTCCGGTGCGTTGCAGCAGCTCGGCCTGGAGCCGGGGCTCCTGGAACGGCAGCTCCGCGTCCCACATCCACAGCCGGATGCCGGCCGGGTCGAAGCGGTGCACCGAGACGATCTCCGTGTGGTCCCCGGGTTCACCGGCCCACAGGAAGCTCTGCTGCGGGCCGGTCACCAGGACCACGGCCCGGGTGTCGTCCTCCCGCGTTCCCTCGGGTACGCCGACACGCTCCCTGGCGAGCGCCACCATCTCTCGGGCCTGCTCGGGGGCCGCGTCGAGGAGGTTGACCACCATGACCCGGTGGCCCACTCCGGCCGGTTTGAGCAGCGCCTTGGACAGTTCCGCCGTGGAGCAGTCGACCCGCTGCACCTGCCGGACCGCGGCGCCGTCCTTGTGGGCCTCTTCCAGGGCGCGAGGCACCCGGCTGACCTGGACGGCTTCGGAGCCGGTGACGATGAAGCAGCCGTTGGCGGGCCGGAAGAGCCGACCGATCTGCCCGGTCGTCAGCGGCGACCGCTCCGAAGGACGGCCGCCGTACGGCGCCCGGTAGGACGTGCCCTCGAAGCGGCGCGGAAGCTGGAGGTGCTCCGACGCCTGATCGAGTTCCTCCTCGATCTGCTCCCGGGTGCCCAGCAGTCTGAGCAGATTGGGGGTGCGCAGCCGGAACCGATTGCCGTCGGTGCCGAGCACACCGAGTTCGACGCACTCACCGAGCAGACCGGCGAACTCCTCCCCGCTGCACTCGCTGAAACCCTCCGGCCATCTGCCGCGACACGTCTCCATCAGCTCCCGGCCGGTCGCGGATGCCGCAGCGCCGTCGTTGAGCGCCATGCGAGCGATGCAGTAGGCGATGACCCGGTAGCGGTTGTCCAGGTTGAGCGTCCACAGGAACCGCTCGCGGAAGTCCGCCATGAGCTTGCGGTCCTCCCAGACCGCGTCTATGTCGGCCCGGGTGATGACGGACGGCGGCGCGTCCGGTGCGACGGTGGCCGAACGCATCCGCTCCAGCAAGGCGGTGGCGAACAGCTGGACGAGCGCCGGGGCGTTGTTGGCCAGGGCGAGCACACGGGCCGGCACGGAGCTGTCCGGGAAGGTGTACCCGAGAGCCCCCAGCGGCCGGGTGAGCAGCCGGTAGGCGTCGCGGGGCTTCAGGGGGCCGATGGACAGCGGCGCTCCGAAGTGCGCGAGCGGCTGATTGGGCAGCTTCTCGAAACGCACCGTGCTGTGCAGTCCGGCGAACACCACCTTCGCGCGGCGCCCTGTGTCCTCCATGATCTTGCGGATGATGTGCACATTGGCGAAGGACCGCTCTTCCGCGTCGAAGCGCAGGAAGTCGTCCGCCTCATCCAGCAGGATGAGCAGCTGACGGGAGTCACCCGCGTCCACCCAGGCGAGGATGCCCCGGTGCACCGCCTCGCCGACATCCTTCATCGGCGGCTGGCCGCTCAGGACTCCGGCGTCGGCCAGCTTGGGCCACAGCACGTTCCACAGGTGATCCGAGGAGCCCGGCTGCTTGCCGACGGAGTAGATGCTCTCCAGGATGACCAGCCGGTTCGGGGCGGTGGCCCGGACCCGGCGCCGTGCCGCACGCAGCAGCGCCGACTTGCCCAGCTGCCGTCCGCCGTAGACGAAGCAGGATCCGTGCCGGTCGAGCACCTCGTCGAGTTCCTTGTCCCGGCCGAAGAACATTTCCTCCGGCACGTCCCCGGCCGCCTTCGGGGTGTACGGGTCGGCGGACGTGAACGGCGCGAGGATCCCGGTGAGCAGACCGATGTCCGGCACCTGGCGCAGCAGGAGGTGGAGCAGCGCGGCGATGTCCAGGACCGCGACGACGCTGCGTCGGCGGCGGGCGGTCTGGGCCAACTCCCGCCACTGCTGCGGCTGGAGAACACCGAGGTACAGCACGATGACCGTTTCCTCGGCGGGGCAGTACCTGGTGTAGTCGAGCAGCTGACTGGGCTCGGAGGCGTTCCACACCAGCAGCACGCGCAGCGTCCGGCCGGTGGGGCTCACGAGGCTCCCGAACTGCGGCAGCACCGGCTCGCCCTGGAGCCGCAGATCGGACAGCCGCATCCACAGCCGGCCGGCGCCGTTCTCCGCGTCCTGGATGGGCCGTACGGTGCCGGACTCGACGCCCAGGGCGTTGAACACCTGCCGGATGTTGTCGAGATGGGTGATGTCGGCGCGGGTGCCGAAGCGATGTCCCTGTGTGAGGTTCCTCAGCTGGCCGAGGGCCTTGCGGGTAACGGCCAGCCGGTCCGTGCTGAGACGGCCCCGGTCGCCCAGCACCGCCATGACACCGGCGAGTTGATCGGGGACCTTGCTGTGGGCGGACTCCAGGGTCTTGCGCACCTGGATGATGAGGTCGGTCACCCCGGCGGCCTGGGAACCGGCGGGACCCAGATACCTGCTGACGGCGTCCGGCACGGCGGGGAAGAAGCTCTCGATGCCGATGGGATCGTCATCGTCGGGAGGCAGTTCCTTCCCGGCTTCCGCCTGGGCGAGGAACTCGTCGGCCGTGGTCAGGTCGTCGGCCGCGATGCGCGCGCTGATACGGTCCGCGACCTCGGCGACGTGGGGGTTGGCCGTCGCCTTGTCGAGTCGCTCGCGGAGGTCTCGGCGCGCCCGCTCGCAGTGGGTCTCGAGATCGGCGGCGAGGGCCGCGGCCTCCTCGGGGATCCGGTTGAAGTCGTAGCGGTCGGGGTCGTCCAGGTCGCGGTAGCGCGCCGTCAGCACCGACCAGTCGTTGGACTGGAGCAGGCCGTTGCGCAGGCCCGAGTCGATGCGGTCGGACAGCGCGCGGAGCTGCCCGCGCAACTTCTCGCGCCGGGTCTTGATGTGGTGCTCGCGGCGGGCCCGCAGCTCCTGGGCCAGACGGGGATCGTCGACCCGTACGACACGGATGATCTCGCCGGTGCCCACGTGGTCGCCGTACCGTGCGCGCGCTTCGAAGGCCATGGCGTAGTCCGGGCGCGTCTGTGCGAGCTCGGCGAGCGCGGGCAGGAACGTGGCGTCGACAGGAACCAGCGGCTGCAACGACCGTCGGCTGACCGGGAGGTTGCTCAGCAGGAGGAGGTCACCGCGGAGCACGACATCGACGATGTCGCTGGCGACCGGTTGTGGCTGACCGTCCAGCAGGTTGAACGCACTCTGGAGGACGAGCTGCGCGGCCTCGGCGGCGGCCGCCTCCAGGGGATCACCGCCGGTCGCACCGGTCCGCAGAAGATCCTCCCGTACCGGCTCGCGGAACCGCTGGACGTTGCCGCGCAGCTCGTTGATCCGCCGGACCAGCCACGCGTTGCTGTCCTGGTAGCCCTCCTTCAAGTGCAGGCGTCCGGTCAGGTCGGCCCAGGTGGCCGCCACCGTGACCGCTTCGCCGATCAGGGAGCGCAGCTTTTCCCGGGCGCCGTAGTCCACCCGCTTGCGTCCCTTGGCGACGTGCCGGGTGGCCTGGTCGATCTCCCGTTCCACCGCGTCGGTGGAACGCAGCAGGGCGACCTCTTGGCGGACCTCGGCCAGCTCGGCGGGGTCGTCCCGCGCGACGCGGGCGCAGAGGGTGCCGACGACTCCACCGGCGCCGACGAGGTGGTGCCAGACTTCGGTGGCAAGCTGGTAGCGGATCTTGCGCTGCGGCCCGGAGTGGAAGATCTCCTCCGCCTGCTGCGCCGCCGTCCGCCGCTGCTCCTCGGCCTCGGCCTCGTCCCGGACGGTCCCGAGTATCTCGGGCACGATGAAGGTGCCCTGCTGCACGGCCTCGGCCAGCACCTCGGAGAGCGCGATGACCGACCGGCTTCCCCGTGCCGCGTACGGGGACAGGTCGCGGATCAAGGCGGTGATCTGGGCATTCGGCGCGATGAGGCCCACCCGGATGGCGACCGCCCAGGTCAGGATGGCGCCGGCCCGGTCGTCGGCGAAGTGGTCCGGGGTCAGCCCGTCCAGCAGCACCTGGCAGCGGTGGGCGATGTCACCGGTCGCGCTGTTGAGGTGGCTTGCGAGGGCCGCGGCCTCCCGGACCTGCACCGCGGCGCTCGTGTCTCCCGATGCCCGGCGGATCCAGGCGGCCAACGCGAAGCGCCCGGCGCGGAGAGCGGCGGCTTCCGGACCGGTCGCGTCGCTGCGGTCCTGTGCCGTGGCAACGATCGGATCCGCAGGGGTGGGGCGCCCGGCGTTCGCCCGGTCCGGGGCGCCGGTGGTCTCTTCGGACGGATCGGAGGTCGAATCGGAGGTCCGGAGCGCCACACCGCCCTCGGCGGTCCGGGATTCAGGCGTGCTGACGCCGCCCCGCTCGGCCGGGTGCTTCTGCGCGTCGTCGTGCGCGGCGGGCTCGTCGGCGAGCGCCGCGGTGTCCGGCGAGCCGCTCGTTGCCGGGTCCTGGCGCGGTGCCTCCGGCTGTCCGCTTCCGGACCCGGCATCGCCCGACTCCTCGTCGGGTGCCGTTGGTGCGGCAAGGTCTTCGCGCGCCGGTGGGACGTCATCCACAGGGGCAGGGTCCGCCTGCGCCGGTGCCGTCGTCGGGTCGGCGAGCAGGATTGCGGCAATGTCCTGGTCGAGCAGGTCGATGTCGTCGGGGGCCGCCTCCGATTCCCCGCTCTCGACGTCGCCGACGTCGTGGACGTCGGTCTCCAGCGCGATGGGGTCCTGATCGGCGGATCCGGGGTTGTCCGCGAGGTCGGCGGGCGAGGCGATCGGCGCGTGGGCCCGCCGGATACCGTCCGGCACGGAGAGGCCCGGGGCGTCTGACTCGGTCGGCTGCGCGGAGCGGACGGCAGGGAGGTTCAGCTGGCGCATGGCCGCGACGGCCAGAAGCGGTATCCAGGTCCCCGGCAGACGTTCGGACAGCAACGGCATCAGCCGCTGGGTCTCGGCTTGGCCGCCGTCGTCGTCGGCCGCGGACTGGCGGATGAAGTTGGACAGGGCTACGAGATCGGCCGCGTCCGGCTGTTCCGTGGAGGCGGTCTCCTCGACCAGCTCGCGGGCCCGCCGGCGTACGTGCTCCAGCTTGGACTCGCACCAGGCGGGACCGGTGAGCCCGGTCAGCGCGATGAGCTCGGCCCGTGTCTCACTGAGCCGTTCGGCGCTTTCCCACGTGTCATGGAAGGCGGCCAGGTTCCACTCCTCCGGCGGGAGGTCCGTGCGCAACTCGCCCGCCACGGTGCGGAAGAGCCGGGCGGCCTCGTCGACCATGGCCAAGTCGGTCGGCAGTGGGTATCGGTTCTCGTGCAGCGCGGCCGCGGCACGTTCCGCAGCGAGAGCCGCGGGACCGACTGACGCGGCCAGGCGTTCGAGAAGACGGCCGGTGGTCTCCGGGGCCTGAGGCTCGGACGCCGGGGAATCCGCCGGAGCCGGTTCGTCGAGTTCCTCACCCATAGGGCCAGTGCCCGTTCGGCCATTGCGCGGGGAGGGGTTTCCCAGAGGTACGACGAGGGAGTCCAACGCACTCCACCCGATCGGCTCCTCCGGCAGCTCGGGAAAAGACACGATCATTTCCTTCCACGCCGCGTTCAGCGCGTCGGCGACGGAAGCCGGGAACGCGGCGTGGTCTCCGCGGAGCAGCCCCAGCGCCAAGGCGCCGTAAGGGCAGTTCGGCTGTCCGGCCGCCATGGCCAGATCCCGCCAGATACACGATTTCGCGAATTCCCGGACGCTGCGCATCGTCTGTGGCCCCCTCTCCGCGCCGCGGAGCAGAGCGAGCGCCGCGTCTCCTCCTGCCAGAAGAGCGGCGACGGCGGGCAGGGACGACAGAGCGGGATCGCTGAGCAGTAACCTCAGGGCCCGGATGCCCGGAAAGCTCGCCGCCGCCGACCCGGCAGGGGGCGTACCGGACGGACCGGTCGAGGACTGCGGGAAGGCTTCGACGGGGTGGCAATGGGCCACATCGGTGGGGACGCTCGCCACGACCGTCGCGGAGTTCTGCCTCTCCGAGACGGCTTCGAGATGACGGGCCTGTTCGGGGGTGATCCGGCGGGCGAGCTCATCGCCGACTTTCCTCAGGTCGTGGCGGCGCAGCAGGTCGCGCGGCACCGGGAAATCCGCGAGGCCGGCGTCTTCGGCCCCGCTGGGCTTGCGATGGGCGCGCTCCCGGCGCCAGGGATTCCTTGCATGCGTCATTGGCCCCCCAGCCACACCCGCCGTCGATGACCAGACGGCGATTCTGACGCCAGTTATATACCGGAAGCGGTGCCTTCCAGGACCACAATTGCGAAGAAGGTCGGGAGGTGCTGTGGCAGGGCAGCGGTCGGCCTCCGCCAGGGCCCGTGCTCCCGTCGTGAACCGCGCCGGTTCACCGTGGTAGGCGAGACGCCCCTGGCCGGGAGCCGCACGAGGGTCTGTCGCCGCGGCTTCGGGGGCTTCTCCTCTCCGCGTCGACGACCGAGAAGCTGACGAACACGCCGCCGACGACCAGCACCGCGCCCCAGAACTCGTGGGGCCGCGGGCATGCGCTGCTCCCAGAGCAGGTGGAAGAGGGCCCCGAACACCGCCTCCATCCCGATGATCGGCTCCATCACCGTCGACGGCAGCCGCGGGTGCGCGATGTTCCAGAACCAGGTGGCGCACCAGGAGCCCAGCACCGCGAACGCCGCGCACCAGGCCAGGAACGCCCCCAGGGTGCCCGGGTCGGCGAAGGGGGACGTGCCTCCAAAGGACGCGGCCAGGGGGAGCAGGGCCAGCGAACCGCAGAAGGCTCCGATGCCGATGCAGGCCGTCCAGATGCTGTTGTCGAGGACGGAGGCCCGCCGCCTCATGGTGATCCGGTTGGCGATGACGAAGTAGGACCACGCCAGGCAGGCGGCGAATCCGAGCCCGGCGGCGGTGAGTTGTCCGCGTCCGTCCCCCTCCGCGCGGAAGGCGTCGGCGCCGCCGTTCACCAGGAACAGGCCGACGGAGATGACCCCGATGGGCAGGAGGCAACGGTGCCACGGGAAGACCTTCTCCAGGGCGTTGGAGATCAGCGAGACCATGAGGGGGATCAGGCCCGTCATGGTCGAGGCGAGAACACCGCCGCCGACGGACGCGGACATCGACAGCAGGAGATAGAAGCCGATGTAGCCCACGACGCCCAGGTGCATCGCGGTGAGGACGCCGCGGACACCGAGGGCGCGGAGCGTGTCCCGCCGGGTCGCCAGCACCGCCACCGACATGAGCCCGAAGACCGTGTACCGGCCCAGTACGAGGCAGTAGATGTTCACCGGGGCGACGGCGGCCGGGCCGAGGAAGGTGAACCCCCACAAGGCCGTCGCGACCAGCGCGGCCGACAGCCCGACGAGCGCCGTCGTGCGGGGCGTCACCGGCGCTGGACGTAGAGGCGGTTGCCCGTCGGGCCGGTCCATTCCAGCCGTACGACACCCGGCACGGCGGCGTCGGCGACGCGCGACGGGGCGGACCAGTAGCCGGAGGCCGGGTTGCGGAAGAACGTGGCCCACAGGTCGCCGCGGTGGTCGGCGAAGAAGTTGTTGTGGCCCGCGCCGACACCCGCCGTCCACCGCGGGGAGTACGGGCCCTCGAAGCGGTCCGAGGCGGCGACGATCGCGTCGTACTGGTACTGCACGCGGCCGGGGCCGGGCGGGTCGTAGGCGTGGCGGGTGGCGCCGTCGGCGTTGACCGAGGTGCGGTTCCACGCGGCGTGGAGGAGGTAGTACGTGCCCCGGTGCTTGAACACGTACGCGCCTTCGAGATACGGCTCGGGGGAGTACGGCGTCTGCCGGAAGCGCGGGAGGTTCGTCGTCGGGACGATGTCCTCCATGTCGTCCCGGAACTTCGCGTACAGGTCGTTGTGCAGCACCAGCCACGCGTCGTCGCCCTCGGCGTAGAGGCTGCCGTCGATGTGGTGGTAGGCGCCGGGCTCGATGAAGTCCGGCCCGCCGGGGGCCAGGTCGCCGAAGGGCTTGTCGAGATTGCCCTCGACCAGCCGGTACGGCCCCTCGACCCCGCCCTCGCTCACCAGCAGGAACGAGCCCACCTTCCGGGAGTGGTCGCCCATGCACGCGACGATGTACCACCGGCCGCGGACGTGGTGCACCTCCGGCGCCCAGACATCGCCGCGCTTGCCGAAACGGTCGTCGTGCCAGTACTCCTGCCACGGGGCGACGACCGTGCGGCCGGGCCGGTTCTCGCCGACGAACTCCGGCGACCACACCTTCCCCCGCTCGGCCCCGGGCCGGATGCCGGTCGTGTCGACCAGCCTCCACGGCCCCCGCAGCGACCGGGCCACCCACACGAAGATGCCGTCGTTCCACGGCCCGGCCGCATCGAGCCCGGCCGCGCGCGTGGTGCCGGTGGCGACGTACAGCGGACGGCCGTCGAGGGTGGCGCAGTTGACGTAGGTGTCCCGCATCCACACCCGGCCCTGCCCCTTGTCGCGGGGGCGCAACTCGAGCGGGAGGACGAAGGAGTTGTCCTCCCGCGGCCACAGGTCCAGCCGGGTGTCCGCGAGCCCGTAGGGCTCGGGGTCCGGCCAGTTCGCCGGATGCCGCCCTCCCCGCCGCGGCGGCGCCGCCTGCGCGGCGGCCCCGGGCAGCGCCGCCGCGCCCAAAGAGCCCGCGACACCGGCCAGGAGGAACCGCCGGTCGAGGGGTAATCCGTGCTCGGAGTCGGCCATCAGTGCGTCCTTCCCGGTCGTGCAGGACACCGGCGCCCTGCCTGGGAGGCCACGTTAGAGATCCGTTCCGGCGGTGAACAGACACCCCCGCCCGGGGCGCCGCTCAGGGGGCGGCGACCTGCGGGTCCGGGGCGGGGCGGGTGATGCCGTGGGCGTGGGTCATCCACCTCTCCTCGCGTGACGCGTTGCTCTCGGCGGTCGCCGATCGCATGACGGAGAAGGTGGCGGAGGAGATGGACGCCGCGGGAGCCGATGAGGGTCCGGCGCTCCTTTCGCCGTAGCGCGAGAATGGCCGTCCGACGGAGCACCGGAGCCGGGGAGGCGTGGCGCCGAGGACGGCACCGCATGGTGCCCTACCTGGCACGCACGCGGAACGCGACGTAGGCGCCCGCGGCGGCGGTCGCGGCGGTCGCGGCGAGGGCGGCGGTGGCGGCCGTGGTGGTCCAGCGGGCCGTGGGGGAGGGCGGGGAGGGGCGTTCGGCGAGGCGTTCGGGGTAGTGGCTGGGCAGCGATCCGCCGAGCGCCAGGGCCAGGGCTTCGGCCAGGTGGAGGGCCCGGCGGCCGGTGTCGCCCTGCTCGATCTGGGTGCGGCAGCTGAAGCCGTCGGCGAGGAGCAGGCTGCCCGGGGCGGCCGCGCGGACGGCGGGCAGGACGCCGTGTTCGGCGATGGCCATGGAGACCTCGTGGTGGCCGCGTTCGAAGCCGAAGTTGCCTGCCAGGCCGCAGCAGCCCTCGTCGAGGACGTCGGCGACGAGATGGGCGCGGCGCATGAGTTCGCGGTCCGGGTCGTCCTTCATGACGGCGTGCTGGTGGCAGTGGGTCTGGACGACGGCCTGCCGGGCGAGTGCGGGGGGCTGCCAGCCGTTCGGGGCGTGGTGGACGAGGTGTTCGGCGAAGGTGCGGAACTGGCCGGACAGCCGCCGCATGTCCTGGTCGGCGGGCATCAGTGCGGGCGCGTCGGCGCGGAACACGGCGGTGCAGGAGGGTTCGAGGCCGATGACCGGGGTGCCCGCTTCGAGGTAGGGGCGAAGGACGCGGAGCGTACGGCGCAGCACCTTCTTCGCGGTGGTCAGCTGGCCGGTGGAGATCCAGGTCAGGCCGCAGCACACCGGTGTGGTCGGTACGGCGACCCGGAAGCCGGCGTCCTCCAGCACGCGCACGGCAGAGATGGCGACCGAGGGGTGGAAGTAGGTGCTGAAGGTGTCCGGCCAGAGCACCACGGTGTGCGGGTCGGCCGGGTCCGGTTCCTCGGCGGCGTCTGTGGCGCGGGCGCGCCACCACTGGAGGAAGGACTGCCGGGCGAACAGGGGCGCCGGGCGTGCGCTGTCGACTCCGGCCAGCCGTTTGCCGAGGCGGGCCAGGCCCGGCGCCTGGGTCGCCGCGTCGACCAGCGGGGGCGCGATACGGGAGAGGCGGGCCCACAGCGGGAGCCAGCCCATGGAGTAGTGCGCGGCCGGGCGCGGGCGTCCCGCGTAGTGGTGTGAGAGGAACTCGGCCTTGTACGTCGCCATGTCGACACCGGTCGGGCAGTCCGACGCGCAGCCCTTGCACGCCAGGCACAGGTCCAGGGCGTCGCGGACCTCGGTGGAGCGCCAGCCGTCGGTGACGGGGGAGTCCGCGTGGCCGTCGAGCATCTCGAACAGCAGCCGCGCCCGGCCGCGCGTGGAGTGCTCCTCCTCCTGGGTGGCCCGGTACGAGGGGCACATCACGCCGCCGTGGTGGCTGCGGCAGTTGCCGATGCCGACGCAGCGCATGACGGCGCGGGTGAAGGAGTGTTCGTCGTCGGGGTAGTCGAACTCGGTGGCGGGGGTGAACGGCCGCCACCCCGGGCCCAGCCGCAGCTGGCCGTCGACCGGGTTCGGGTTCGTGACCTTGCCGGGGTTCATCCGGTCGTCCGGGTCGAACAGGGCCTTGACCTCGCCGAACGCGGCCACCAGACGCTCACCGAACATGCGGGTCAGCAGCGCGCCCCGGGCCTGCCCGTCCCCGTGTTCGCCGGACAGGGAGCCGCCGTAGGAGGACACCAGATCGGCGGCGCGCTCCAGGAAGTGGCGGAAGTCGGCCACGCCCTCGGCGGTCTTCAGCCCGAACGGGATACGGGTGTGCACACAGCCCTGCCCGAAGTGCCCGTACAGCGAGGGGTGGTCATAGCCGAATTCATGGAACAGGTTCTTCAGCTCGCGGAGGTAGTCGCCCAGCCGCTCGGGCGGGACGGCGGAGTCCTCCCAGCCCTCCCAGGTCTCCCGGTCGTCGGGCGGGCGCGCGGTCACGCCGAGGCCCGCCTCCCGGGCCCTGAGCATCCGCTGCTCGCGCGCGGGGTCGTCGGAGAAGGCCACGGTGGCGTCCTTCTCGTCCCGGCCCACCGCGTGCAGCAGCGCGTACCCCTGCTCGTCGACGTCCCGCTGGCTGTCCCCGCTGAACTGCACCAGCAGCCAACTGCCGCCGTCCGGAAGGGCGTTGAGCGACGCGAGATAGGCGTGTTCCTCGCGCATCAGCTGGGCCATCCGCCCGTCCAGGGCCTCCAGCGCGGTGGGCGCGCAGTGTTCCAGCAGCCGGGGCACATCGTCGGCGGCGGTGCAGATGTCGTCGTAGCCGAGCACCAGCAGCGACTGGTACGGCGGTACGGGCACCAGGTCGACCTCGGCGCGCAGGACGGTCGCCAGGGTGCCCTCGCTGCCCACCAGGGCGCGGGCCAGGTCGAACCCGTTCTCGGGCAGGAGCGAGTCCAGGTTGTAGCCCGAGACGCGGCGCGGGATCTTCGGGTAGCCGCGCCGGATGTCCGCGAGGTACGCGCCGACGATGCGGTCCAGCCCGTCGTAGATCTCGGCCCGGCGGCCGCCCTCGGCCGCGATCCGCGCGCGCTCGGCCGCGGAGGTGGGCCCGACCCACATGCGCACCCCGTCGTAGGTGAGGATCTCCAGGCGGCGCACGTTGTCCACGGTCTTGCCGTACGCCTGGGCCGAGGAGCCGCACGAGTTGTTGCCGATCATGCCGCCCAGGGCGCAGTGGCTGTGCGTGGACGGCTCGGGCCCGAACTTCAGTGCGTGCCCGGCCAGTTGGCGGTTCAGCTCGTCCAGGACGATTCCGGGCTCGACCACGCAGGTGCGCGCGTCGGGGTCGACCGAGATCAGGGCGTGGCAGTACTTGCTCCAGTCGATGACCACGGCGGTGTTCGTGGTCTGCCCGGCGAGGCTGGTGCCCCCGCCCCGTGACAGGACGGGCGCGCCGAAGCGGGCGCACACGCCCACCGCCCGCGCGCCGTCCTCCACGGTGCGGGGCACGACGACGCCGATGGGCACCTGACGGTAGTTGGACCCGTCGGTGGCGTACGCGCCCCGGCTGCCCACGTCGAACCGGACCTCGCCGTCCACCTCGTCACGCAGTGCCTGCTCCAGCTCGCCGACGTCCGCCGATACCTGAGTCACGGCACCTCCTCGGTAGCGCTGCAGGAAGTACTCGCACAGGGGTAGCCCCTGGTGGGGCGGATAAACCCGGCGCCACCACGGGTTTGCCCGGCGGCTGCCCGCATGGCCCGCGGCCGGTCAGGGCCCCCGGCCGCCGGTCGGCCCATGCGACGGAACGCCGACGACGGCCGACGAGGGGCGCCGCCTCGGTGGGGACCGGTGAGCACGGGCCCCCGCGCGGCCCGGGGCCGATGGGCCTCGGGCCGCGCGGGGCCGACGGTCGGCGGCTCAGCTGGCGATGCGCTTCTTCAGTAGCTGTTTGCCCAGCTCAGCACCCTTGCGGCTGTCCGCCTGGGCCTTGCGGAACAGCTCCGCGACCTCGGTGTCCTTCTCGCGCTCCGCGTCCTGGATGCACGTCTCCATCCGCAGCGCGTTGCTCAGGCATGCCTCGACGTACCAGACCAGGTTGTAGGGCTCGACGGCCTGCCACCTGGCCTGGAGCGTCTCCTGCGGCTGATCGACGGTTACGTCGGAGCGCTGGGCCGGGCGGGTGTGGCGCATCAGGCGTTCCTGCTGCTCTGGGCCGAGGCCGCCACCGCGTCCGAACTGGCCCCGATCTTCCGTGAGCGGGACGAGGCGTTCCGGGCCGGTCTGCGCGAGGACGTGGCCGCCGCTGTCGCCGACGGCACCATCCGCCCCGAGGTCGTACCCGACGAGGCCGCGATCGCCCTCGTCGGGCAACTCCGCGGAATCGGGCTGCAACGGCTGCTCGCGCCCGAGACCGTCGACACCGAACGGCTGCGGCACTCGGTCACCGAGCACTGGCGCCGGGCGCTGGCGCGGGCGCTGGCCAGCGCCCGCGACTGATGCCGCGCGCCCCCACGGTGCCGTTTTCCTGCCCGGCGGCGGGGCACTCGTCGCGCATGGATCACACCGAGGCTCCCGTCCTGGAGGCCCTGGCTCGATACCACGAGCGGGGGTTCCTCCCGTTCACCCCGCCCGGGCACAAGCAGGGCCGGGGCGCCGACCCGGAGGCGCGCAAGATCCTGGGCGACGAGGTGTTCCGCGCCGACGTCCTCGCCTTCGGCGGGCTCGACGACCGGCTCCAGTCGGGCAAGGTGCTGGAGCGCGCCGAGGAGCTGATGGCCGACGCGGTGCGCGCCGAGCACACGTTCTTCTCCACCTGCGGCAGCTGCCTCGACCACCGGTGCGCTGCTGGCGGCGCTCCGCGACCTCGTCGACCACGCGGACGAGCTGCGGCCCGCGCCCGAGGTGGCCGTGCCGACCCCGGGAGAGCTGCGGATGGTCCAGTCCCATCTGCCGCGGGACGCCTACTTCGGCTCCGTGGAGGACGTCCCCCTGGACAGAGCGGAGGGCCGGGTGGCGGCCGAGAGGGGACCTGACGGGTATCGGCGCCCGACCGCGTGGCCGGGCGCCGGAGGTACGGCACTAGCATCGGCGCATGCCATTACGCCGCAGCCATGACAAGCTCGCCGACCTGCCGCGCGACCCGCGCGCCGACGCGTACCCGATGCCGCCCGTTCCCCACGGCTGGTACGCCGTGCTCCGCAGCGGCGAGCTGCGGCCGGGGAAGGTCGTCAGCCTGCACTACTTCGGGCGCGCCCTCATCGCGTTCCGCGGAGCGGACGGGCGGGCGGCGGTGCGCGACGCCCACTGCCCGCACTACGGCGCGCATCTGGGCGCCGGAGGGAAGGTCGTCGGCGGCACCGTGGAGTGCCCGTTCCACGGGTGGCGCTTCGGGGTGGACGGCCAGTGCACCCATGCGCCGTTCGCCGTCCGCACCCCCAAGGTGTCCCTCGGAGGGTTCCCGGTACGCGAGCACAGCGGACTCGTCTTCGTGTACTACGGCCCCACCGCGCCCTCGTGGGAGGTGCCGGACATCCCGGAGACGACCGCCCGGGACTTCGCGGCCCCGATCGACGACGTGTGCCGGGCGCGCATCCACATCCAGGAGATGCGCGAGAACATCGTGGACGAGTCCCACTTCCACTTCATCCACGGCCAGAGTGAACCCCCGGTCCAGGAGCTGCGGCCGGACGGCCCCTTCGCCGAGGTCCGTGGCCGGATCCACCGGCGTGTTCTCGGCCGGGACATCAACAACACCTTCGATGTGTTCATGTACGGGCCGGGCGTGATGGTGGTACGCGTCCTCGGCCCTGTTCTGTCGGTGACCGCCGTTGCCCTCACCACCCCCATCGACGACCGTACGAGCGAGATGCGGATGCTGTATTACGTCCGCAAGCCCGCCCGACTGCCGTTCCTGGCACCGGTGTTGAAGCTGGTCTTCCGTGCGGAAGCCCTGAGGGAGGTGCGGGAGGAGGTACGGATCTGGGATCACAAAGTGCACCAGCCGCGCCCCGTCCTGCTCCCGCACGAGAAGGGCATCAGGGCGCTGCGCCGCTGGTACGCCCAGTTCTATCCGGCCGACGCCTGACGGAGGCATCCCGTGACGACGACCGTCAGCCAGCCGCCCTCGCCACCCGAGAGGTCTTCAGCGCCCAGGGCATCGCCCGGATGATGGTCGGCGACGCGTAGTGCCGTGAGCGGCCGAGCCCGGCGGAGGGGGCTCGGCCGCCCGTTGCTGATGTGCGTCAGCCGACACGCATCAGCAACCGGCAGGCGGGGTCGCCGTTGCGCAGGCACGCGGTGGCGCAGTTGCGGGTGAGTTCGACGCCGAGCCCCTCCGACCAGCCCGCGTGGATGTCCGTACACGGGCAGTCGTAGCCGTCCAGCGAACCGGCCATGCGGACCATGGTCACGGCGAAGTTCTGCCGCATGGTCAGCTCGATGTCGCCGTCCGGGAGCACGGCGGTGCCGCCGTCGCGGAGTTCGCTCGGGAACATCCACTCCGAGCAGTCGTCGTACCGTTGCCGGAGTTCTTCGAGGTCGGCGGCGGGCTTTCCGCCGTGCTGGCGGGCGATGCGCTTGCCGACCTGGACGGCCACGTAGCGCAGCGCCTCGGCGTTGATCTCGTTGGCCACCGCATGGCCGAAGCGCTTCGCCACGCCCTGGTACCAGCGGGCGTCGTGCAGCCACCACTGGCGGTACACATCCATGGATTGGGGGCGGGGAGTCGTCATCGTCCCGCCTCTCCCAGCGCGCGCCCGCCTGCCAGCCGGGCCCGGAAGCGTTCGCGCATCTCCCGTTTGAGCACCTTGCCGGTGGCTCCCTTCACCACGTCGTTCGCGTCCATCCGGAGCGCACCGGTGAGGGGCGGGAAACCCTCGGTGGCGAGGGCCCGGTTGACCTTGACCGTCCAGTCGTCGGTGTCCGCCGCGCCCGGGCGCACCTGGAGCAGGACGTACGCGTCGGCGGTGCCGTCGCCGTCCCAGTCGGCCGTCACGCCCTCGGGGGCGACGGCCACCACCGTGCAGTCGTCGAGTTCGGGCAGCTCGCGCAGCAGCAACTCCTCGGTGCGGGTGCTGAACACCAGCCCCGCGGCCGTGCGGATGGCGTCGGGGGCGCGGTCGAGGTGGTAGAAGTTGCCTTCCTCGTCCCGGTAGGAGAGGTCGCCGGTGAGCCAGTAGCCGCTGAGCCGCAGCCGGTGGAACGTCAGCGAGTCGTTCCAGTAGCCGGGGGTCAGGGTGGGCGACCGTACGCCGAGGCGGCCCACCTCGCCGGGTGGCAGCGGGGTGCCGTCCTCGGAGAGCACCGCGGCCTCGGCGAAGCTCATCGGCTTGCCGACGCAGCGGGAGAACGACGAGCGGCCGGGCTTGTGGCCGTTGTGGAAGAGCGAGTAGCCGGTCTCGGAGGAGCCGAGCCCGTCGGTGAACACGGAACCGGGGACGCGGCAGCGCTTGAGGTCCTGGCCGACCGTATCGTGGCTGCCCTGCGCGATGAGTGCCCTGATGTGTGCTTCGTGCGCCGCGTCGCCGGTGTTGTACCAGGCCTCGACGCTGGACAGATCGCGCGCGGAGAGGTCCTGCGCCGCCATCTCCCCGTACGTTCCGGCGAACGCGAACACCGTGGTGGGGCGGAACGACTCCATCGCGTCCAGGACGTCGACGCCGCGCTGGCTGGACAGCAGCAGCACGGGCGAGCGCAGCAGGAAGCCGAACAGCATGACCGAGATGGACGCGTTGTGCGAGCCGGGCATCGCGACCAGCAGCCTGCCCATCGCGGAGCCCACCGACAGCTTCAGCCGGTGCAGTTGCGCGTACAGCAGAGTCTCATGGGTGTGCGGGACGGCCTTCGGCATGCCGGTGGTGCCCGAGGAGTGGGAGATGATGATCGGGTCGGTGGGGTGGTGGGCGTACGGGTACGACGCCGGGAGCGGGCCGCGGGCCGTGTCCGCGCGGATGTCGGCCGCGGTGGCGCAGAAGCCGAGGCCCAGTTCGGCCCGGTGGGGAGCCATGACCGGGCGGTGGGCCTGATCGGTGAGGGCGCCCACCGCGCCCTGGCGGCGCACGTATTCGCGGGCGATCTCGGGGCGGAGGTTGCCGTTGACGAAGGACGGGATGGCGCCGAGGGAGGTGAGCGCGAGGAAGTTGATGGCGAACTCGGTGCTGGAGTACGTCTGGATCGCCACCGGATCCCGCGGCCGCACGCCGTGTGCGTGGTACCAGGCCGCGTAGGTGGCCACGACCTCGTGCAGCTCACCCAGGGTCAGCACCTCGGGGTGGTCGCCGTCCGGGGCCTGCCAGATGGTGTCGGTCCACAGCACCTGCTCGTCGAGCGGTCTGCCGTACGCCTTCAGCCGGTGGATCACGTTTCCGGCACCCAAGGCGGCGTCCTCGCCGATCTGCGCGCGTTCTTCCTTGGTGATCATGGGTTGTTTCCTTGGATTCGGGCGGCCAGCTCGACCAGGCCGCGGAGGGTGCCGTGCTCGGTGGAGTGGACGGACGGGGGACGGGGGTGCGGTTCGTTCCGGTCGAGCACGAGGGCCACGGCCTGGTCGGTGGCGGGCGGGCCTGGGCTGCGCAGGTTGCGGTACGCCGCGGTGGTGCGCCCGGTGCCACTCAGCTCGACGCCGACGAGTACGACGCGGTCCAACTCCTCGTCCTCCAGCAGGAGTTCGGCCGTCGCCAGCAGCGCCCCGGCCAGGTCCGCCACGGTGGACAGACAGAGCAGCGGCCCGGTGATGGCGAAGTCCCGGCTGAGCTGGCCGAGGATCGCGTTGGCGGTGCTCTGCATGAACAGCAGCGGATTGTGCACCTGCCCGGACACGAGGCGACGGCTGCCGAGGTCGAGGGTGGCGGCATCGCCCATCGTGCTGGCCAGCACCATCGCGGTCCGGGAGCCGTCCCCGGGGTGGGCGCTCAGACACCGTTCGACGGCCTGGTGCACGAGCGGATTGAACGCGGACTCCACGAAACCGGCGACGGGCGGAGCGGCCTCCGGCCCGGACATCGCGGCGATCATGCCCGCTCCAGGATCAGCGCGGTGTTGGCACCGCCGAACGCGGCGTTGACGGTGAGCGCCCGCCGGATGTCGGCCTTGTGGGGGCGATGCGGTACGTAGTCGAGGTCGCAGGCCGGGTCAGGTTCGGTGAACCCGGCGGTGGGCGGCAGAACGCCGTCTTGCAGCGCGAGCAGGGTGATCACGAGTTCCACCACTCCGGACGCCTCCAGCAGGTGTCCCGTCGTGCTCTTGGTCGAGCTGACCGGCACGTGGGGCGCGTCCGGGCCGAAGAGCGTGTGCAGTCCGCGCGTCTCGGCGGGGTCGTTGGACTTGGTCGCGGTGCCGTGCGCGTTGACGTAGTCGATGCGCGGACCGCCCGCCCGCCGCAGCGCCCGCCGCGCGGCGGTGACCAGCCCGTTGCCGTCGGGGTGCGGCCGCGCGATGTGGTGCGCGTCGGACGCGCCACCCCACCCGGTCACCGCCCCGAGCACCCGCGCGCCCCTGCGCCGGGCACTCTCGGCCGATTCGAGCACCACGGCGGCGGCCCCGTCCCCGAGCAGCAGCCCGCTGCGGTCGGCACAGAACGGCCGCACCACCCCGTCGCGGGAGAGCGCGAACCCGGAGCCGAACTTGGCCAGGTTCTCCTCCTCCACCAGGTAAGCCCCCGCACAGATCACGATGTCGGCCCGCCCGGAGGCGATGATCTGGCACCCGTGCGCGATGGCGCTGGCGGAGGCGACACACGCGTTGGTGAACGCCAGCCGTGGCCCCCGCACCCCGAGCACATCGCCCAGCGCCTCGGCCTGCCACGCGGGCACGGTCTCGACGGCCCGGTCGAGCGGGTCGGGTGCGGCGCCGTCGCCCGATGCCGTCGCGCGCCAGAAGTGGGTCAGGGCGGTGAAGTCGCCCGCGGTGCCTACCAGGACGGTTGCCTCCGTGCCCGGGCGCAGGCCGGCCATTCCTACCGCCGCGCCCGCCACCTCGGCCAGAACGTCCCGTAGCGGGGCGGCCGGGCCGCTCGCCGCGGCCAGGTTCGTACGGTACGGGGCGGGGTCGAAACGTGTGATCGGGGCGAACGCGGGGCTTCCGTCGAATACGCCCTCCCGCAGCGCGTCCGCCCCGGGGCCGAAGGCCGTGCGTACGCCGAAGCCCGTCAGCAGCACCTCGTGGGTCATGGACGGTCCGCCAGGTGATGGTCGTTCAGGTAGTCGGTGATCCGCCGTACCGAGGTGAACTCGGCGAGGAACGCCTCGGCCGGTTCGATCTCCACGCCGTAGCGCAGCTCCAGCTGGTGCAGGAACCACACCAGGCCGAGCGAGTCCAGCGCCAGGTCGGCGTCGTCGTCCATCGCGTCCGGCAGGGCGGCGAAGATCTTGGGGTCGGACAGCAGCTCCCGTACCACGTCAACGGTGATACGCGGTCGGGCCTCGGATTCCGCGGTCATGCCGTGGCGCCCCGCTTGATGACGTCGTCGACCAGATCGCCGAGGTTCATCGCGCCGACCGGTTCGAAATCGGTGTCCGGGAACTTCACGCCGAACCGGCGCTCGATCCGCAGGACCAGCTCGATCAGGCTCAGCGAGTCGATGTCGATGCCACCGGTGCCCAGCGGGCTGTCATCGGTGATCGTGTCCGCGTCGAGCGGGTGGTTCATGTCGTCGCTGATCGTGCTCAGCACGAACTGACGGATCTCCTTCTCCAACGTCGTCTGCATGGTGCGAAACCCTTCTGTGGCAGGCGGATGGGCAAACGTGGTCAGCGGCCGGGGGAGCGGGCCAGCAGGGCGTCGCGGCGGCGGATGAGCTTGCCGTTGGAGGTGCGGGGCAGGTCCGGGAGGACCTGGATGACGCGCGGCACCTTGTAGTCGGCCAGCCGGTCCCGGCACCAGCGCAGCAGCTCCCCGGACGAGGGCCCGTCCGGTTCGGTGGACACGTACGCCTCGGTGGCACCGGCGTGGACGACGACGGCCCCGCTGACCCCGGGGTGGTGGCGCAGCACGTCCTCCACCTCGGTCAGGTCGACCTTGAGGCCGCCGATGACCACGAGGGAGTCGCCGCGGCCCAGCAGCCGCACACCGCCGTCGGGGTCCAGCGAGGCGCGGTCGCGGGTGTGCAGCCAGCCGTCGGCGTACCGGCCGCCGCCGGAGGCGTGCAGATACGGGGAGCCGTCCGGTAGCAGGACGTCCAGCTCGCCGTCGTGGATGCGCAACTGCACACCGGGGGCCGCCCGCCCGACCGTGGGCCGCGAGGCGCCGCTGACCTCCATCGCGATGACGCCCGTCTCGGTGGTTCCGTACGATTCGCCGACTCCGATGCCGAACCGGTCGGCGAACCGCGCGGCCGTCTCCGGGGGCATGATCTCGCCGCCGGACACCGCCGCCCGCAACAAGGGGAGAGGGGGCAACTCCCTTGCGGTGCTGAGCAGTTCGTAGTGAAAGGGAGTGCCGAATATCGCGTGGACATCGTGGCGCCCGGCGGCGGCGAGGATGTCCTTGGCCGACACCCGGCGGGCGAACACGGCCGCGACACCCGCCGTGAGCGAGTGCAGCACTCCGGCGATCAGCCCGAAGCTGTGCGCGGTGGAGCTGAGCAGCAGCACCCGCTCGCCGAGGGTGGGCATGCCGTCGATCCGGGTGAAGCGTTCGATCTCGGCGGCCAGGGAGGCCGGGGTGCGCCCGATCACCTTGGGCAGGCCGGTGGAGCCGGAGCTGAACTGCACCAGCCGGTGGTCGGTCGCCGCGGTCCGGCCGTCCGGGAACCGGGAGGTGACCACCTCGTACCGGGGCTCGAACCGCAGCGGTGGGCGGTCCGCCGTACCCGCGCTGACCAGGAACTGCGGATGGCACAGGGCTCGCAGGGCCTCCACCTCGGACGGCTTGAGCCGGTGGTCGATCAGCATCACCTGGGCGCCCAGCCGCCACAGCGCGAGCAGCACCTCGATCTGGGTGAAGCTCGGCGGTATCCGGAGCATCACCGTGGTGCCCTCGCCGATGCCGTACTCGGCGAAGACGTCCGCCTCGGTGGCCGCGGCGGCGCGTACCTCGGCGCGGCTCACGGGGTGGTCGCCGTGTACGAGGTAGGGCAGGTCGCCGGGGTGGGCGTCGAACAGCGTCTCCACAAGTGTGCGCATGCCGCCGCCCATCACTGTTCCCGGCAGAACTCGCCGATGGGAAAGCCCACATGGCGCTGGTCGGTGGCCAGGTATCCGAGCAGTTCGTCGCCGGGCCGCAGCTCGGTGACGTTGTGGACCGATCCGCCGGGCCCGAGCACCCGCACGTGCCAGTCGTCCTGGACGGTCAGGCTCACCACGGTGCCCTCGGGGGAGCGCGCGGTGATGGTCAGCAGCGGCCGGGACTCCAGCTTGGCGCGGCCGATCAGGACGGGCCGGGTCCGGCCCTCGGCGTCGACGGCCAACGTGGTGCGGCCCGCGCGCAGTTCGCTGAGGTAGTTGGTGCGGTTGTCCGGGCCGAGGACGTAGGAGTGGAGGGCGCCCGCGTTGACCCGGAAGGGGCGGGTCGGCATGTACGGCAGCGGGTGGGTCTCGCTACAGCACAGGATGAAGCCGGTCGAGTACGAGCCGACGAGGATGCCCTCGTCCTCGGCGAAGTGGCTGCACGTGTCCACGCACACCCGGTCGCCGAGGCCGTGGTGCTCGATGCCGTCGACGGTCAGCGTGGTCAGGTTCAGCGGTGCCGTACCGGCCTCCAGCAGCCGGGCCAGCGCGAACACCTCACCGGCATCCGAAGGGGCCAACAGGACGCCGTCCGAGCCGCGTTCCAGCACGTCGAGGACGGTGGCGGCCTCTTCCAGGTCCGCGCACACCGTGATCAGCCTGCCCTCGGAGCGGTCCGCGGCGGCGAGCACGATCTCCAGCGGGATCTTGGTCGGGTCGGCGAAGCGGACCACGGTGAAGGGCAGCGCGACGGCGGCGGCGCACGCCAGCCGCAGCGACGGTTCGTCGTGGACGTCGACCCAGCCCGCGGTGTCGGCGTCGAGGCCGTGCAGCTGCTTCTCGTCGGTCACCGGGGTGGTGGTGACGCCGGTGACGGTCGGCGGCAGCGCCTTGAGGACGGATTCGTCGTCGCTGAGCACGCCCCGCATCCGGGTGTGGATGGCGGCGTCCACGACGGACTCCAGCTTGTCCTGCGGAACGGTTCTGAGGTCGATCCAGGCGAACTTCATGCGGCACCTGTCGCAATCGTCGGGGGATGGGGGGCCGTTCCGGTGTCGGCGGCGTGGACGACGGCCGCGAGCCGTAACACCAGCGAGGCGGGGGAGGGCGAGGTGAAGATCCGGCGGCCGACGGCGAGGCCCCGGCAGCCTGCGAGCATCAACGAGGTCGCGTGGCCGATCAGGTCCGAGCCGTCGGGCGGGCCGCCCGCGGCGAGGACCGGCAGCGGGCTGCTGTCCACCACCTCGGCCATCCGCTCCAGCGGCAGCGCCACCGAGGTCTTCACCAGGTCGGCGCCGAGATCAGCGGCGATGTTGACGGCGTGGGCGAGCAGCGCCGGGTCGTGCGGATCGGCGATCCGCGGGCCCCTCGGATAGATCATCGCGAGGAGCGGCATGTTCCATGTGTCGCACGCGGCGGCGACGGTGCCGAGGTCGGTGAGCTGCCGGTGTTCGGTGTCCGAGCCGAGGTTCACGTGCACGCTCACCGCGTCCGCGCCCAGCCGTACCGCCTCTTCCACCTCGCCCACGAGCACCTTGGCGTCGGCGTCGGCCGCGTACACGGTTCCGGCGCTCAAGTGCACCACCAGTGCGCAGTGGCGCAGCACACCCGGTGCGATCGTGCGCGCCCGGCCCTTGTGGACGATGATCGCGTCCGCGCCGCCGTCCACCAGCGCGCTCAGCAGCCCGTTCCAGCGGGCCTGGGGCACCACCGGCCCGTCGGACACGCTGTGGTCGAGCGGGACGAAGAGATATCTCCCGTCCCCCACGGCGGAGAGCCTCCGCATCCGGAGTGATTTACCCACATCGGTCATGTGCCGGGAACACCTCTTCCAACGGGTGGACGGTGCTTCGGGATTGCCGAGTCAGAATGGCACGCCCGTGCGAAGGCGAGCAGATATCGAATCTCCATCACTCCGCGGTTATGCGGCTCTGAGAAACCTCTGAGACTCCTGTGGCAGGCTGGCCGACGCTCTGCGGACACCCGTGGAATCTGCGGACACCCCTGGAACCGGACCCGGAACGGCGTTTTCGAGGAGGCCGGCTTGACCGCCCTGACCGACCCGGTACACATCGCCATCGCCTGCCACGGCGGACGCGGACACACCGCCACGCTGGGAGAGGCCGTACGCGCCGGGGCGAGCCGGGCCCCGGACACCAAGGTCACCCCCGTCCGGGTCGACCGGACCACCGATGAGGACTGGCAACTGCTCGACGACGCCCACGCGATCGTCTTCGGCGCGCCGACGTACATGGGCACGGCCTCCGCCGCGTTCCACACCTTCGCCGAGGCCAGCGCCCGGCGCTGGCTCACCCGCCGCTGGCAGGACAAGGTGGCGGCGGGATTCACCAACTCCGGCTCCATGGCCGGGGACAAGGCGGGCACCCTCGGCTACTTCGCCACCCTCGCCGCCCAGCACGGCATGCTCTGGGTCACCCTCGGCCTGCCCTCCGGCTGGAACTCCACCCGCGGCAGCGCATCCGACCTGAACCGGCTCGGCTTCTACCAGGGCGCGGGCGCGCAGTCCCCCGTGGACGACCGGTCGGGCACGGTGCACCCGTCCGACCTCGCCACCGCGGAACACCTCGGCCAGCGGGTCGCGGAGGTCACCCGGACGCTCGTCGCGGGCAGACGAGCGCTGACACCGTGACACACCGGTCCACGCGCCCGTGGTGGACCGTGGCCGTGGCGGTCCTGGCGCAGACGCTGGTCCTGCTGGACAACACGGTCCTCAACGTGGCGATGGAAACCCTCGCCGATCCGGTACGCGGCCTCGGCGCCTCCTCCGCGGAGCTGGCGTGGGCCAACGCCTCGTACTCGCTGGTCTTCGCCGCGGGCAGCTTCGCCGGTGGCGCCCTCGCCGACCGCTACGGGCCGCGCCGCACCCTGACCGCCGGGCTGCTGCTCCTGGCCGTCGCCTCCACACTGGCCGCGTTCTCGCCCGGCGCCACCGAACTCATCGTCACCCGCGGGTTCATGGGCGCGGGCGGCGCGCTCATCACCCCGGCCACGCTGGCGCTCGTCACCCGCGGCACCGCGCCCGCCCACCGCACCCGGGCCATCGCGGTGTGGGCCTCCGCGGGCGGCGCGGCCGTCGCGCTCGGGCCGGTGGTGGGCGGTGCGCTGCTGACCCGGTTCTGGTGGGGCTCGGTGTTCCTCGTCAACCTGCCGGTGGTGGCCGTGTGCCTGGCCGGGGTGGCGCTGCTGGTGCCCGAGCTGCGGTACGCCGAGCGCAGGGTGCTCGACCCGGTGGCGCTGCTGCTCTCCGTCCTGGGGCTCGGCCTGGTGGTGTACGGCGTCATCCAGGGCGGCCGCCCGTCCGGCTGGTCGAGCCCGGCCGCGCTGCCGCCACTGGTGGCGGGGCTCGCCCTGCTGGCGGTGTTCGTAACGACGCAGAGCCGCCGCGAGGCGCCGGGGTTCGACGTGCGCCTGTTCACCGAGCCGCGCTTCGCGGGCGGCAGCGTGACCCTCCTGCTGCTCTTCTTCGGCCTGGCCGGGCAGCTCTTCTACTGCGCCTTCTACCTGCAAGGGGTGCACGGCCTGTCGGCGCTGGCCGCCGGGGCCGTGATGGCATCCGCCGCGGGCGGCATCGTCCTCGGCAATCAGATCTCCCCGGGGCTGGCGCGGCTGCTGACCGTCCGCTGGTGCGCGGTCGCCGGAGTCCTCCTGTCGAGCGCGACCTTCGGCGCCTACGTGTTCTTCGACGCCGGCACCCCGGTGGCCGCGATCGCCGGGGTGCTGCTCGCGCAGGGCGCCGGTATCGGGCTGGTGGTGGCGCCGATGACGGCGGAGATGATGGCCGTCCTGCCCGCGCGGTACACCGGCGCGGGCGCCGCCATCAGCGCCGCCACCCGGCCCGTGGGCAGCACGCTCGGGGTCGCGGTCCTGGGCTCGGTGCTCGCCACCTCCTACCGCGGGGAGGTCCGGCCCGCGCTCGACGGGCTGTCCCCCGGGGCGCGGGACCGGGCGCTGGACTCCGCGGAGGCCACCCGGGCGGTGGCGGCGTCGCTGCACCGGCCCGATCTCCTCGCCGCCGCCGACCGGGCCTATCTGCACGCCCTGTACGTCACCGCCACCTGGACGGCGCTGCTGTCCCTGGCGGGTGCCGTGCTCGTCATCGGCTATTTCCGGCCACGACCATCACCGACGGAGGCAGGAAGTGGATATGGGTCTGCGCCACCTGCGGATCGTGCTCACCGTGGCTGAATCCGGCAGTATCAGCCGCGCGGCCGCCACGCTGAAAATCGCGCAATCCGGCCTCTCCACCCAACTCAGACGGATCGAGCAGGAGTTGGGCGGGCCGCTGTTCCGGCGCCGCCCGCAGGGTGTCGTACCGACGGAGCTGGGCGTCCATGTGGTGGGCCGGGCCCGGGAGTTGCTCGACGAGTTCGGGAATCTGCTCGCCACGGCGCGTACGCTCGCCCAGCCGGCCGAACCGCCGCAGGCCGTCGCGCTGGGCGGCGTGGACAACCCCTGGGTGCCGCGGATCGCCGCCCTCATCCGGGAGCGGCTGCCGCACCACGAACAGCTGACCTACCTGGAACCCTCCTCCCAGGCCGTGCTGGAGCTGCTGCGCACCGAGAAGATCGCGCTCGCGGTCATCAGCGAGTTCCCGGACGTCGGGCCGCCCGTGGTCCGCGAGTTCACCGTGCGCGACCTCGGCACCGAACCCGTGCTCATCGGACTGGCCCCCGGCCACCGGCTGGCCCACCGGCAGCTGATCACCCTCGAAGAGCTGGCCGACGAGATCTGGGTCGCCCCCGGAGACCGCTCCGACGGCCTCGGCCTGAGCCTGCGGATCGCCTGCGAGCGGGCCGGGTTCACCCCGCGGTTCCGGTACTTCGGCGCCGACCAGACCACCGCGGCGGCCATCGTCGGCGCCGGGGACGCGGTCGGCGTCTTCGTCGGACCGGGCGACCGCTGCCCGGGCATCGCCCTGAAGCGGCCGGCAGGCGGGCGGCTGTGGCGCCGGACCCGGCTGGCGTGGGCGGCGGACTCTCCGCTGGCCGGGCTCGCCGAGGACATCGACGGCGGCGCGCTCGACTGGTGCCGCCCGCGGGTGTCGTGAGCGCGGGCGTGCCTAGGGGGTGTCCGCAAAGTCCCGTCGGGCCCGCGACGCCTGGCACGCTCCCCCAGCTACCGCTGGGAGGTGCCCCCTCTCGCTGCGTTGTCGGGGTCCCGGCTACCGCTCGGAGGTGCCCCCTGACGCCGCGGGCTGATCCGACGCGACTTTGCGGACACCCCCTAGTGCCGTCGGCGGTGCGTTGGGACGGGGCTCAGCGCCCCGGGCCGCCCGGCTGGCGGGCGACCACGGACAGGCACGCCGAGATCGACCGCTGCCGCGGAATGGCGTCACTGGTGGTGTCACCCGCCGCGTCGCCCGTCACGTCCGCCGTCCGCGCCGCCGGGAGTTCGACGGTGAACAGCGCGCCGTGCCCCGGCCGCCCGCCGGCGGTGATCCGCCCCCGATGGCTCTCGACCACCTCCCGGGCCAGCGCCAGACCGAGCCCGAACCGCCTGCCCTGCCCGGCCGTCCCCCGGGCGAACCGTTCGAAGAGGCGATCGGCCTCCTCGGGCGCGAACCCCACCCCGGTGTCGCGTACGGACAGCGATACGACACCGGCACGCGGGGCGTCCACGGACACCACGACCTCCCCGCCGGGCGGGGTGTGCCCCATCGCGTTGTCGACCAGCGCGGCGATCACCCGGCGCAGCGCCGGTGCGGTGCCCATCACCACATGCGTCCCCTGGCCCTGCCGCAGCCGCACGACCAGCCCCATGGACTGGGCCCGCGCGTCCTCGGCGGCCACCGCCTCCTCGGCGAGCGCGGCGACGTCCACCGGATCGCGCGACCCCGGCGACTGGGACAGCCGCGCCGACAGCAGCAGGTCGTCGATGACGTCACCGAGCTGCCGGGTCCCGGTCACCAGGCGCTGGAGCTCGGCCGTCAGCGCTTGCGGGTGCTCCGCACCGGAGCAGCGGCGGGCCAGCAGCTGGGCGCGGGTGTGCAACTGGGTGAGCGGGGTGCGCAGTTCATGGCTGGCGTCCGCGACGAACCGCCGCTGCCGGTCCAGGGCGTCGGACAGCGGCGTCATCGCCCGCCGCGCGAGCATGCCGCTCGCCGCGGCGACGAGCAGCAGGCCGATCGACTCGGCCGTCGCGAAGGCCAGCAGCAGATGCTCGCGGTCGGCGCGCTGGAACCGTTCGCCGTACGCCGCCTGTACGACCGCGTCGCCGCGCCACGCGGTGCGCACCGTGTACTGCTCGCCGCCGCGCTCCACCCGCTCCAGCACCGGGGGCGCGCCCGCGCGGACCGCGGTCAGGCTGGACTGCACGGGCAGGCCGTCCGGGAGGCCGCGGGTGCTGCGGACCACCCCGTCCCGTTCCACCGTGATCCACATGCAGACCGGCGGGCTGTCGACGGTGTTGTGCCGGATGCCCCACCGCGTCTCGCGCTCGGCGTCGGCGCGTTGGGCGAACAGCACGACGGAGTAGACGATGGCCACGACCAGCAGCATGATCACCGACATCACCAGCGAGATGCGCCAGGTGATCGACCACTGGGCGGAGGCGAGCCTGCGCCGCTCGGGGCTCCGGGCCGTACGGCGCGGGATGCGGACCGGAAGGGAGATCACAGCGTGCCCATCTGGTAGCCGCGCCCCCGCACGGTACGGACGACATCACGGCCCAGTTTCCGCCGCAGATAGTAGACATACGTATCGACGATGGACTCCGCCGAGGTATCGGGGAACACGCGCTCGCGCAGGTGGGAGCGGTCGTGCACCCGCTTGGGGCCGTCCGCGAGCGCGTGCAGCAGGCCGAACTCGCGCAACGACAGCTCGACGCGGCTGCCGTCGGCGAGGCAGACCTCGTGGCGCCGCAGGTCCAGCTGTCCGCCGTCCCCGTCGCCGAGCGGCAGGACTTCGGCGTCCGCGAGGTCGCGCCGGTGCAGCGCCCGCACCCTGGCCAGCAGTTCGTCCACCTCGAAGGGCTTGACCAGGTAGTCGTCCGCTCCGGAGTCGAGGCCGGTGACCCGGTCGCCCAGCTCACCCAGCGCGGTCAGCACCAGGACCCGGGTGGTGACACCGACCCGCCGTAATCGCTTCACCAGGTCCAGGCCGTCGAGGCCGGGCAGCATCCGGTCGACGATCATCACCTGATGGCGGCGGCCGAGCCCGAGATGGAGCCCCCGGTGGCCGTCGAATGCCACATCGACGGCGTAGCCCTCTGAGACGAACAATTCGGCCAGCATGTCTGCGGTCTCCCGGTCGTCCTCGACCAGTAACAGCCGTGTCTGATCCGCAGTCGACCGTTGTGTATCGGCTGGGTAGATCATTCGCTCATCTTGGCAGCCCCGCTCCGGGGGCGGAGCGTCCTATCTCGGCCGTCGGCCGACCCCGCGGCTACAGCGCGCGCCGGATGGCCTCCGCCACCGTGTCGACGTGTGCGGAGAGCGCGAAATGACCGCCGCTCAGGTGGACGCGGTCGCGGACGTCGACGACATCGCCCCAGGCAGCGACCTCGGCGGGGGAGAAGACCGGGTCGTCGTCCGCGGCGACGAGGACGACCGGGGACTTGGTCCAGGCGCGGTCGGTCATGGCGGCGAGGCCCTCGCCCAGGAGGAGGTCGGACCGCAGGGGCGGGAGGAGGTATTCGGCCACCAGGGCGTCGTCCAGTTCGGCCAGCCCGGGGGTGTCCAGGGAGCGCAGGAAGGCGAAGAGGTCGTCGGTGTCGAGTTCGGCGGCCGGCTTGCCGAGGGGCTGCCGTACGAACCGGCCGGGAACCGGCCATGCGGAGAGGACGACGAGATCCGGGGGCGCGGGCGCACGGGTGGCCAGGAGGTGGGTCATGGCGGCGCCCATGCTGTGGCCCATGAAGATCAGCCGACCGTCGGTGGGCGGCAGCTTGTCGAGCGCGGTGAGGACGCCGTCCACGGCCTCCTCGGGCACGGTGACGGCCGGTGTACGGCGGCGGTTGGCCCGGCCCGGGGGCTGCACGGCCCAGACGTCGGCCTCCGGGAGTGCGGCGGCGAAGGCGTGGAAGAAGGTGGCGGAGCCGCCCGCGGGCGGCCAGCACACCAGCCGGTCCCGGCGCTCCGGAGCCACCGCGGCGGACTGAGCGGGGGGTCGCAGCGGCTGGAGCCAGGGGTCGGTGATCGGGGCGCTCATGGTGGGACCTTCCGGTGGCGGGTGCGCGTGAAGTCGTCCGATGGCGGGGTGACGTGATGGCGGGGGCGCGGGGCGGGAATTCAGTAATCCTGTGATGCGCGGTGGCTGTCAAGTACGCGAATTAGTCAGGGCAGTCTCAATTCCGTCGCTGTCCAGGGAGAACTAGGGGCATCCCTAGTTTGGCAAAATGCGACAGTGTAACGTTCACCACATGAGTGCCCCTTGCATGCGTCGATGCGTTTCCTCGATGCTGATTTAGGGCCGACCTCATTAACCGGCTCTTCTTCTGGTGTCCACCCGAAAGGCGCCATGGTTTTCGCGATTCTTTTTCCCGGGCAGGGTTCGCAATTCCGGGGAATGGGTAAGGATGCCTTCGAGTGCTATCCCGGACTCACCCAATTCGCCTGTGACGTGCTGGACTACGACCTCGTCGCCCTGTGCCGTGACAACCCCGACGACGCGCTGTCCCGCACGGAATACACCCAGCCCGCGCTCTACACCGTCAACGCATTACAGATGTTCGAGCGCGCACGGCGCGAGGAACGACCCGCCGACTGCTATCTCGGGCACAGCCTCGGCGAATACAACGCCCTGCTGGCGGCTGGGGTGTTCGACTTCGAGACCGGCCTCAGGCTCGTCAAGAAGCGCGGCGAGCTGATGGCGGCGGCCTCCGGCGGCGGCATGACGGCCGTGATGGACACACCGGCGCCGCAACTCCTCGACATCCTCGGGCAGGACGGTGTCGAAGGCCTGGACATCGCGGGCTTCAATACCGACGCCCAGCTCGTCATCGCCGGTCCGGCCGAGGCGCTGCGCGCCGCCCACGCCGCGTTCAGGGAACGCGGCATCCGCTTCGCCCCGCTGCGGGTCAGCGCCCCGTTCCACTCCCGGTACATGGAGCCGGCCCGCGCGGAGTTCGAGCGCTACCTCAAGGAATTCACCTTCGCCGAGCCCACGGTCGAGGTGGTCGCGAACGTCAGCGGGCGCCCGTACGAAAAGGGCGCGATCGTGGCGACGCTGAGCCAGCAGCTCGTCGAACCGGTGCGCTGGACGGACAGCGTCCGCCATCTGCTCGCCCGCGACCCCCGGTTCGCCTGCGAGGAAGTGGGCGGAAAATCCCTCCTTCGCATGGTGGAAAAGATCCGTGCGGCCGCACTCCCCGCCCCGTCCCCGACCGAGAAATCAGGGCCCTGATATGAGCAGGACAGAGAAGATCCAGCAGTACATCGAGGAACGCTTTCTGGTCGAGTTCGGCGGCGAGCTGGACGCCGACACCGATCTCTTCAAGGCCGGGGTCATCGACTCCTTCGGCTACATCCAGCTCATGAACTTCCTGGAGGACGAGTTCGCGTTCCAGATGGACGAGGCCGACATCCTCACCGATGTCTTCGTCTCGCTCTCCTCGATCGACGACTTCGTGGCCCGCAAGCTCGCCGAGCCGAACCGCCGGTAACGCGCCGAGCCCGCCCCCGACCCCGTAAGAGGACTGCCACTGCCATGTGCGGACTTGCCGGTTTCCTTTCCGCTGAACTCCAGGGTGATGCCGTGCCGCGGGTCATCACCTCGATGCTGTCACTCATTCACCACCGCGGCCCGGACGAGGCGGGGTACTACCTCGACGACGGCATCGCGATGGGGGCCGTCCGCCTGTCGATCATCGATCTCGCCGGGGGCTCACAGCCGATGGCGGACCGTACCGGGCGGTACTGGATCTGCTTCAACGGCGAGCTGTACAACCACATCGAGCTGCGCGACGAGTTACGCGGGCTCGGCCGGACGTTCCGCACCCACTCCGACACCGAAGTCGTGCTCCAGGCGTGGATCCAGTGGGGGCCCGCCTGCCTCACCCGCTTCAACGGCGCCTTCGGCCTGGCGGTCCGGGACGCGGCCACCGGCGAACTCTTCCTCGCCCGCGACCGGTACGGCAAACGCCCGCTCTTCTACGCCGACCGCCCCGACGCGTTCCTCTTCGCCTCCGAGATGAAGGCGTTCCGCGCGTTCCCCGGCTTCCGCTTCGAGCTGGATCCCCGGGAGCTGGCGTCGATCTTCGCCGTCTGGACGCCGCTGCCCGACCGCACCCCGTTCCGCGGCATCCGCCAGGTCCCGGTGGGCGGCCTCCTCACCGTCCGCGGGGAGCGGCGCACGCTGAGCACGTACGAACAGCTGCGCGTCGACGCGCCGCCGTTCACCGGAACCGAGGAGGACGCGGCCGCCTTCGTCCGCGAGGAGCTGCGCAAGAGCGTCGGGCTGCGGCTGCGCAGCGATGTCGAGGTCGGCGTCTACTTGAGCGGCGGACTCGACTCGTCCATCGTCACCAAGCTCGCCACCGACCTCTCCCGCAACCAGGTGCGCACCTTCTCGGTGGAGTTCGAGGACAAGACCTTCGACGAGTCGGGCAGCCAGCGCAGCGTCGCCGCGCACCTCGGCACGCTCCACTCCTCGCTCGCCATATCGAGCGCCGACATCGCGGAGAACTTCCCCGCAGCCGTCTATCACGCCGAAGTCCCCGCCTTCCGCACCGCGTTCGTCCCGATGTATCTGCTGTCGCGCCATGTGCGGGACAGCGGAATCAAGGTGATCCTGAGCGGCGAGGGGGCCGACGAGGCGTTCCTCGGCTATTCGCTGTTCCGCGAGACCCTGCTGCGTACGTCGTGGAACGAGCTGTCGGACGAGGAGAAGGCGGCCAAGCTCGGCAGCCTCTACCCCGAACTCGGCCATTTCGGACCCGGTCACCGTAAGCATCTGACCGGACTCTTCAGCCAGTTCTCCACCGAGCGGCTGCCGGGCCTCTTCTCGCACGAACTCCGCTACCAGAACGGCCGGTTCGCGGTACGACTGCTGAAAGACCGCGACGAGCCGTTCGGGGACGTCCTCGACCTCGTCCGGACCACCCCCGGCTACGCCGCGCTGTCGCCTACCCAGAAGGCGCAGTGGCTCGAATACAAGACGCTCCTCGCGGGCTATCTGCTGTCCACGCAGGGCGAGCGGATGAGCCTCGCGCACAGCGTGGAGAACCGCTGCCCGTTCCTCGATCCGGCCGTGGTGCGGGCGGCGGCGTCCGTGAATCTCGGTTACGACGACGGATTCCAGGAGAAGGCCATCCTCAAGAAGGCGTTCCACGGCGAACTGCCCCAATCCAGCCTCACCCGGCCCAAACAGCCGTATCGCGCACCGGGCGCCGCCGCGTTCAAGGACCGGCGCCCGGACTACATGGAACTGCTGCTCTCGGACACCGAACTCGGCCATCTCGACTGCGTCGACCCGGTCTTCGCGCGCAAGCTCGTCAACAAGGTCATGTCGACGCCCGATCCCGAGATCAGCACCAAAGAGGATCAGGCGTTCGTCTATCTGCTCTCCACGGCCGTGCTCAATCACCAGTACGTGCGGAACCAGGAGGAGCGCGTGAGCGCGGAGCCCGCGGCGCGCATGGAGATACGGACCGCTGTCGACCACCGTCTGTCCCGGCTGTCCGTCGGAGGAACGCGATGAATCCCGCCGCCACGCCGCCCGTTTCTGCTGAAGACATCGCCGTCATCGGTCTCGCGCTGCGGCTTCCCGGAGCCGACACCCTCCACGAGCTGTTCGGGCATCTGACCGCGGGCCGCTCGCTCATCTCCGAAGTGCCGCCCGAGCGGTGGTCGAAGGAGCGCCACTTCGGCGATCCGCGGCGCGGCGCCGAAAAGACCAGCAGCGTCTGGGGCGGCTTCATCGACCACGCCGACTGCTTCGACGCCGCGTTCTTCCGCATCTCCCCGCGCGAGGCGGAGAGCATGGACCCGCAGCAGCGTTTCGCGCTCGAACTCGCCTGGAAGGCCATCGAGGACGCGGGATACCGGGCGAGCGAGTTCGCCGGGACCTCGACCGGCGTCTTCATGGGCGTGTGCCACGCGGACTACGCGGAGCTGATGGAACGCGACCGGGCGAAAACCGACGCCTATTTCCCCACCGGCACCGCCTATTCCATCATCGCCAACCGGGTCTCCTACTTCTTCGACTTCCAGGGCCCGAGCATCACCAACGACACCGCCTGCTCCAGCTCGCTGGTGTCCGTGTACGAGGCGGTGTCCGCCCTCCAGCGCGGCGAATGCGGGCTCGCCCTCGCCGGGGGCGTCAACCTGTGCTGGTCGCCCAAGCACTTCATCGCCTTCAGCCAGGCCGGGATGCTCTCCCGCACCGGCCGCAGCCGCGCCTTCGACCAGGACGCGGACGGCTATGTGCGCGGCGAGGGCGGCGCCGTCCTGCTGCTGAAACCCCTCGCCCGGGCCATCGAGGACCGGGACCCCGTCCACGCCGTCATCAAGGGCATCGCGACCAACCACGGCGGCCGGACCAGCTCCCTCACGGTCACCAACCCCGTCGCCCAGGCCCAGCTCATCGAGGGGCTGTACACCCGCGCCGGAATCCGCCCGGAGACCGTCACCTACATCGAGGCCCACGGGCCGGGTACGCCCGTCGGCGACCCGATCGAGATCATCGCGCTCAAGCGGGCGTTCCAGAACCTGCACGCGGCTCAGGGCACCGAGGCGCGCCCGGCGACCTGCGGGGTCGGCTCGGTCAAGACCAACATCGGCCACCTGGAGGGGGCCGCGGGCGTCGCCGGAATGGCCAAGGTGATCGCCTCCCTGGCGGGCCGGACCCTGCCCGCGACCGCCGGTTTCGAGGCGCAGAACAAGCTCATCAAGCTGGACGGCAGCCCCTTCTTCATCGTGCGCGACACCCAGCCGTGGGGCGACCCCGGGGGGCAGGACGGGCCGCTGCGGGCGGGCGTCAGCTCGTTCGGCTTCGGCGGTACGAACGCCCATGTGGTCCTGGAGGAGTACGTACGCCCACGGGACGACGACGAGCGCGTCGATGACGTGGCGGGCGCGGAGGTCGTGCCGCTCTCCGCCCGGACGCCCGAGCAACTGCGCGAGGTCGCCCGGGAGCTGCGGAACCATCTGCGCACCCCGCACACCGGTGACGGCGCGGCGCGGCGGCTCGCCGACATCGCGTACACCCTTCAGGTCGGCCGCGAGCCGATGCCCGCGCGTGTCGCGTTCGTCGTCGCGAACCTGTCCGAACTCGGCGCGTCGCTCGCCGGGTTCGCGGACGGCGCGCTCGCCGCGTCGGCGGTGCACGGGGACGCCCACGACACGCCGGGGCTGCTGCGCGCGGCGACCCGCTGGGTCGAGGGCGAGACGGAGACGATCGACGTGGCCGCGGTGCACGACGGGTACGGGGAGCGGCGGCGCGTCCGGCTTCCCACGTACCCCTTCGCGCGGGAGCGCCACTGGTTCCGGGGGCGTGAGGCGTCGAGGGAGGGCGGTGCCGGTGCGCTCCTGCCCCCTTCCGCGCTCGTCCAGCGGAACACCTCCGACGCGCACGAGCAGCGCTACAGCTCGACGTTCACCGGAGACGAACCCTTCCTCGCCGCGCACCAGGTGCGGGGCGCCCGGGTGCTGCCCGCCGCCGCCCATCTGGAGCTGGCGCGGGCGGCGGTGCACGATGCGGCGGGCGCGGGCACAACTGGTCTGCGGCTGCGCGATGTCACCTTCCTGCGGCCCGTGGTGGCGGACGACGGCTCGCTCGACGTCCATTTGGGCCTCGTCCCCGGGGACGGGCGCGGCTTCGGCTACCAGGTCTACACGGGCGCGTCGGCGCACGACCCGTCGTGCGTGATCCACAGCCGTGGCACCGCCGAGGTGGGCGGGCTCGACACACCCGAGCCGGTCGATCTGGCGGCGCGGCGCGCGGCGTGTTCGGCGCGGCGCATGCCCGACGACGTCTACGCCGCGTTCCATGACCAGGGTCTGGAGTACGGCGCCGCGATGCGCGGACTGGCCGAGATCTCCGTCGGGACGGACGAACTCGTCGCCCGCATCGCCCGACCGGGCCCGGGGGCGGGCGGCGTCCTGCCGCCGAGCGTCCTGGACGCGGCGCTTCAGGGATCGGTGCTGTTGCTGCACGAGGCGGCCGGCGGTGACGTACGGCCCCAGGGCCCGGCGCTCCCGTTCGCCCTGGAGGCGCTGGAGGTCCATGCCCCCTGCCCGGACGACACCTGGGCCTGGGTCCGCCGCCGCGCGGCGGCCGCTTCCCTGGACACGTTCGACATCGACCTGTGCGACGCGGAGGGCGTCGTCGCCGTACGGCTGCGCGGCCTGGTCCAGCGCCGGGCCCCGGTCGCCGATGCGCGGGCGGCGTCGAGTGCCGGGGCGGGCGCGGCACATGAGGGCGCGCCCGGCGCCGTGGCCCCTCGCGGCGTTGCGTCCGGCGCTCACGCGCCTGGCGAGCGCAGCACCACGGGACACGTCGTCACGGCCACCTGCCGATGGGTCGACGCACCGCTCGTGGCGACGGCGGGGCCGGGTGAAGGCGGCCCCGCCGCGCATGCCTCGACGGGTGGTGGCGCAGACGTACAGGTCCCGACCGGGGGCGGCACCGCCGCGGATGGCATGGCTGGGCACGGTCCGGCCGTGCACGGCTTCATCGCTGGGGACAGCTTGGCCACAGACGTGGCGGGCGGCTCGCTCACGCGGCTGCCGGACATCCCCCGCGACCGCGTCGCCGACGGCATCGATGCCGTGCTGGGCGTCGTCTTCGGCCGCGTTCAGGAACTGATGCGGTCGCGCCCGCGACACGCGCACCGTGTCATCGTCCTCGTCGACGGCCGCGTCCCCCGCCACTTCCACGCCCCGCTCGCCGGTCTCCTCCGAACCGCAGCCACCGAGAACCCTCTCGTCTCCGGGCGTGTCGTGCGTATCGCCGGGCTCGACACCGCCACGCCCGAGCGTGTCGCCGCCATCGTGGCCGCCGAGGCGGCCGACCCCGCGGGAGCCGGCGAGGTCCGGTACGCCCACGACGGCTCCCGCCAGGAGTGGCGGCCCGTGGACGTCGACCTGGGCGAGGGACCGCGGGTCCCGCCGCTGAAGGACGGCGGGGTGTACTGGCTGACGGGCGGACTCGGCGGACTGGGACGGCACGTCGCGCGGTACTTCGCGCGATCCGGCCGGGTCACCGTCGTCCTGAGCGGGCGGTCGGCGGCCGGGGCCGCGAGCGACGCGGCGCTGCGCGAGCTGCGGGCAGCGGGCGTGGACGCGCACTACCGGGCCGTCGACGTCGGCCGCCGGGAGGACGTGGAGCACGCAGTCCGCGCCATCACCCGCGACCACGGCTCGCTCGACGGGATCGTGCACGCCGCGGGCGTGTTGCGCGACGGCTACCTCCTCACCAAGGACGCGGCCGAGCTGCCCGCCGTGCTGGAGCCGAAGGTGCGGGGCGCGGTGCACCTCGACGCCGCCACGCGCGACCTCGCGCTCGACTTCTTCGCCGTCTTCTCGTCCGTCGCCGGGGTGTACGGCAACGCCGGGCAGGCCGACTACGCGGCGGCGAACGCCTTCCTGGACGCCTTCGCCCACCATCGGCAGGCGCTGGTGGACGTGGGGGAGCGGGCCGGGCGGACCGTCGCCGTCAGCTGGCCGCTGTGGGCGGACGGCGGGATGACGGTCGACGCCGTGACCCGCGAATCGATGCGCAAACAGCGCGGCTGGGAACCACTGCCGACGGAGGACGGACTGCGCGTGTTCGGCCGCGTGCTGGGCGAGGCGCCCGGGCATGTCGTCGTCGCGTACGGCTCGGACGCCACGCTCTCGCCCGCGCGGCGCGACGAGCAGCGGCCCGCCGCACCCGCAACGGCGGCTGTCGCACCGGCCGTCGCACCGGCGGGCGGTGACCTGGCGGGCGGTGACCCGACGGAGCAGACCGAGGAACTGCTGACGCGGATCCTCGGCGAGGTGCTGCACCACGATCCCGCCGCGATGGACGCCACGGTCAACCTGGTCGAGTACGGCATCGACTCGCTCGCCATCCTGGAGACCACCGCGCGCCTTGAGGAACTCTTCGGTCCGCTACCGAAGACGATCTTCTTCGAGTACGTCACCATCGAAGGCGTCGCGGGCTACTTCCTCGCCTCGCACCGCGCGACGCTGGACACGATCCTGGGCGGGGAGGCCCAGGCCGAAGCCCCCGCTGAGACCTCGACCGAGGCCGTAGCCGTCGCCGAAGCCCCGGCCGAGGCGCCCGCAGCCCCCGAGCCCCGCCCGCGCCGCGATGACGACGACTACCACGACATCGCCGTCATCGGCATCTCCGGCACCTACCCCGGCGCCGACACCATGGACGAGCTGTGGTCGCTGCTCGAAGAGGGACGGCACGGCTTCGAAGAGGTCCCGCGCGACCGCTGGGACCACGACGCGATCTACAGCCGCGACCGCGCCGTCCTCGGCAAGAGCTCCATCCGCACCGGCACGTTCCTGCGCGGCATCGACGCCTTCGACCCCCGCTACTTCCGCATCTCCAAGCGCGACGCCGAGCACATGTCGCCGGAGGTCCGGCTGTTCCTCCAAACCGGCGTCGAGGCGCTGGAGGACGCCGGGTATTCGCGCGAGACCATCCAGCGGCAGTACGGCGGCGACGTCGGTGTGCTCGTCGGCGCGATGAGCAACCACTACGGCCTCTACGGCTTCCAGAACAGCCTGACCCGGGGCTCCGCGGCGAGCGGCAGCTACACCGGCACGCTCCCCAACATGCTCTCGTACTTCTACGGGCTCACCGGGCCGTCGATCTTCCTGGACACCATGTGCTCGGGGTCCTCGGCCTGCATCCACCAGGCCGTGCAGATGCTGCGCGCCCGCGAGTGCCCGATGGTCGTGGCCGGGGGAGTGAACCTCCTCCTCCACCCGTACAACCTCATCTCCTCCTCCCAGGAGCACTTCACCACCGCGACCTCCGATGTGATCCGCAGCTTCGGGCTCGGCGCGGACGGCACGATCCTGGGCGAGGGTGTGGGAGCCGTCGTCCTCAAGCCGCTGGTCGAGGCCGAGCGCGACGGCGACCAGGTGTACGCGGTCATCAAGGGCACCGCGCTCACCAACGCGGGCGTACGCAACGGCTTCACCGTGCCCAGCCCCCACGCGCAGGCGCGGGCGATCGAGAAGGCGATCGACGACGCGGGCGTGGACCCGCGGACGATCAGCTACGTCGAGGGGCACGGCTCGGGTACGTCGCTCGGTGACCCGATCGAGGTCAAGGCGCTCACCGACGCGTTCCGCAAACACACCGAGGACACCCAGTTCTGCGCCCTCGGCTCGGTCAAGTCGAACCTGGGGCATCTGCTGCACGCGGCCGGAATGATCGGCTTCGCGAAGGTGATCCTCCAGCTCCAGAAGGGCAAGCTGGCGCCCTCGCTGCACAGCGACCAACTCAACCCGGACATCGACTTCGACGGAACCCCGTTCCGCGTTCAGCGCACCCTCGCCCCATGGGATCCGGCGGCGGTCAGGGCGGCCGACGGGCGTGTCGTCACCCCTCCCCGACGCGCCGGAATCACCTCGATCGGCGCGGGCGGCATGAACTCGCACATGATTCTGGAGGAGTACGCGGGACGGCCCGGCGACGCGCACGATGTCCGCGACGGGCGCGACGAGTTGTTCGTCTTCTCGGCGATGACGGATGCCGCGCTGGACACCTCCCTCGCCCGTTTCCGCGCGTATCTGACCGAGGCGGACGAGTCCGATCTGCCGTCGATCGCGTTCACGCTGCGCGTGGGCAAGAACGAACTCCCGCGGCGGTGGGCCTTCTTCGCGTCCGACATCCGCGGCGCCATCGAGGCCATCGACCGCTACCTCGCGGGCGATCGCGACCTCACCACCGCGCTGAGCAGCGACGACCCACGAGCGGCGGCCGCGCGCGACCTCGGTACGGTCTGGGCGGGCGGCAAGAGCGTCGACTGGGCGCGGCTCGGCGATCCGCGGCGACTGCGGCGTGTCTCGCTCCCCGCCTATCCCTTCGACCGCGTGTCGTGCTGGGTGACCCCGGAGCCCGGCGCGCCGAGCGTGCTCGCGCCCCTCGCCCTCCGCGACAAGCTCCACCCGTTCCTGGGCCGCAACGCGTCCGATGTCGAGGGGCTGCGCTACACCCTCGACGTCCACCTCGACGACCTGCTCGACTACGGATACCAGCGGGGCAGGGACCGGGACATCGTCCCGGCGTTCGCGCTGGACGTGGCGCTCGCCGCCGCGCGGATCTCCGGACTCGCCGCCGATCCGGCCGCCGTGCGGGTCCGCGATCTCCGTGTCCTCGGCCCCGTCGAGTGGACCGCCACGGAGCGTCTGATCACCACGCTGGACACGACACGCCCCGAGGCGGCCCGGGGCGCGGTGTTCGCCGAGGACGCGTCGGGGACACGTACGCGGGTCGTGGAGTTCGACCTCGGCGCGGACGGCACGCCCGGCGCGGCGATGCCCCGCGCCTCCCTCCGCTTCGACGCCGTACGCACCCTCGACCAGCCGCAGACACTCGCCGAACTCGCCGAGGGCGGGCTCGACTACGAGCCCATGCTGTGCGGGATCGACAGCGCGCTCTGGCTGCGGGACGGACGGCTGGTGCTCACGCTCACCGCCCCCGAGCTCCAGCGGGATCACACCAAGCCCCATGTCACCCTCGCCCCGCATGTCCTCGCGGCCCTCGACCAGGGCGCGCACCTCGCGGCGAAGAGCGCCGGGATGCCGCACTGGGAGCGGCAGACCTGGCGGCACGCCGCCGACGTCCGCCTCCACACCGGCGCGCCGGACGTGGCGTACGCCGTGCTCGACCTGGCCGCCGAGGGCGGAGCCCTGTCCGGGAGCATCACCCTGCTGGGACCCGGCGGCGAGGTCGGGGTGGAGCTGACGGGCGTGCGTTACGGGGACCACGACGCACCCGGGCAGGACGTGCCCCGGCACGAGGCACCCAGGCACGACACACCGCACGACGGCGGAATCGTCTCCTTCGTCGTGGACGAACTCCGCGGCATCGCCTCGGGCATCCTCAAGTTCGACGCGGACGAGCTGGACGTCCACACGGGCTTCGACGCCTTCGGCTTCGACTCGATCTCGCTGGTCACCTTCTCGAAGCGCATCCACGAGCGGTTCGGCATCGACGTGAGCCCCGCGGTCTTCTTCGACGTCCGCACCTTCGACGCGCTGGGCCGCCACCTCGCCGAGGAGTACGAGCAGCCGGTCCGCGCCGCGCACGAGGCGACGCGAACACCACAGTCGGCACAGGCACCACAGGCACCACAGGCGGCACAAGCGGCACAGGCGCCGCGCCGCGAGGTGGCGAGCGCCGCCGCGCCCGTGGCGAGCCCTGTCCCGGACCGGCGTAAGGACGACACGCCGATGCCCATCGCCGTCATCGGCGCGGCGGGACGCTTCCCCGGCGCGCCCGACCTCGACACCTACTGGGCGAATCTCCTCCAGGGCAAGGACTCGGTCGCGGAGTTCCCGGCCCACCGCTACGACGCCACCTACGCACGCATCGTGGACGAGGCCGACTTCCCGCGCCACGCGGGCGTCCTCGACGACGTGGACGCGTTCGACGCGGGCTTCTTCCGGATCTATCCGCGCGAGGCCGAGCTGATGGACCCGCAGCACCGGCTGGCCCTCGAAACGGTGTGGGGCGCGCTGGAGGACAGCGCGTACACCCGCGCCGACCTCCCCACCAACACCGGGCTGTTCCTGGGCGTGTCGGGGACGGACTACGCCACGCTGCTCACCACGTACGGCGTGGAGCCGGACGCGTTCACCTCCACCGGCAACGCGCACTCGATGCTCGTCAACCGCGTGTCGTACGTGCTCGACATCCGCGGCCCGAGCCAGCCCGTCGACACCGCCTGCTCCAGCTCCCTCATCGCCGTCCACCGCGCCCTCGACGCCCTGCGCTCCGGCGCCTGCGATGTGGCGATCGCGGGCGGGGTGAACCTGTTGCTCAGCGTCGACACGTTCGTGAGCGCGCAGCGCGCGGGCATGCTCAGCCCGGACGGCCGGTGCAAGACCTTCGCCCGGGACGCGGACGGCTACGTACGCGGCGAGGGCGTCGGCGCCGTCGTCCTCAAGCCCCTGGCGGACGCGGAGCGGGACGGGGACGCGATCCTCGCGGTGCTGCGCGGCAGCGCCGAGAACCACGGCGGCCGGGCCAACTCGCTCACCGCGCCCAACGCCGACGCCCAGACCGAGCTGGTCACGGCGGCGCTGGGCGACCTCGACCCGGACACCATCGGCTACATCGAGACGCACGGCACGGGCACCGCGCTCGGCGATCCCGTCGAGGTACGGGCGCTGCAAGGCGCCTTCCGGCGACTGGGCGCCGGGGACACGGCCAGCTGTGGTCTCGGCTCGGTGAAGTCGAACATCGGCCATCTGGAGGCCGCCGCGGGCATCGCCGGTCTGCTGAAGGTGATCCTGGCCCTGCGCCACGGGGTGCTCCCGGCAACCCGCCACTGCGCGGAGATCAATCCGTTCATCCAGCTGGACGACGGCCCCTTCCACATCGTGCGTGAGAACGAGCCGTGGCCGCGCCCGGACGACGGCGGTGATGGCGGTGGCCGTGGCGCGGTCACGCCGCGCCGCGCGGGCGTCAGCAGCTTCGGCTTCGGCGGCTCCAACTGCCATGTGGTGGTGGAGGAGTACGTGCCCAAGGCCGACGCACGCGGCGACGCCGGGCCGTCCGAGGGAGCGAGCGTCATCGTTCCGCTCTCGGCCCGTACGGACGAACAGCTCCGGCAGGTCGCGAGCCGACTCCTCGCGCACCTCAGCGATCCCGGCCGGTCCGACGCGCTGCCCTCGATCGCCTGGACGCTGCAAACCGGGCGCGAGGCGATGGAGCGGCGCGCCGCCTGGGTGGTGGCGTCGCGGGAGGAACTCGCCGACAGGCTACGGGCGTTCGTGGAGCGCGGCGAACGCGGCGGCGCGCCGGACGGTGACCTCGGGCGGTTGCTCACCCGCTGGACCGAGGGCGGCACCGTCGAGTGGCGCACGCTGTACGGCGCGGACACCCCGCTCCGGGCCCATCTGCCCACGTACCCCTTCGCCCGCGAGCGCTACTGGATTCCCGGCACCGAAACCCCTACTCAGACCGATACCGACTCCGACGCATCGGCGCAGAGTCTCCTGCCCGTCATCGGGACGACCCTGCTCGTGCCCCGGTGGACCCCGCAGCCCGCACCGTCGGCGCCGGGCGAGCACACCTACGCCCGCCACCTGGTGATCCTGTGCGGGGCGACCGCCACCGCGCGCGCCGCCGTCGAGCGACGCGTCCCGGGCGCCCGCTGCCACACCGTCACCACGGCCAAGCAGCGCCTCGACAGCCGCTTCACGGACGTCTCACGGCAGGTCTTCGAGGCCGTCCGCGACCTCGCCGCCGAGCCGTCGAGTGGCGCCACCCTCGTGCAGGTGGTGGTCTCGACGGACGGCGACGACGCGACCCAGCTGGCCCTCGCGGGCCTGCTGCGCACGGCGGCGCTCGAAAGCCCCCGGTTCATGGGCCAGGTGATCGGCCTGGACGGCGCGGCCACGGACGACGACACCGTGGCCACCGTCGTCGCGGACAACGCACCCGCCACGGACGGCGATATGATCCGCTACGACGACGGCGTACGCACCGTCCAGACCTGGGACGTCCCGGCCCCGAACGCGGCGGCGGGCATCCCGTGGCGCGCGGGCGGAAGGTACCTCATCACGGGGGGCGCGAGCGGCATCGGCGCCATCGTCGCCCGCCACATCGCCCACGGTGTGGAGCGCCCGACCCTCGTCCTGGTCGGCAGGCGGCCGAAGAACGGCCGCATCGACACGCTCCTCGACGAGCTGCGCGCCGCCGGTGCCGTGGCCCGCTACGAGCGCGCCGACCTCTCGCGCTGGGAGGAGGTCCGCCACCTGGTCGCCCACGTCCGCGGGGAAGTCGGCGAGCTGCACGGCATCGTGCACTCCGCCGGTGTCATCCGTGACGCGGCGCTCGCGAAGAAGACGGCGGAGGAGTGGGACGACGTCCTCGCGCCCAAGGCCGACGGCCTCGTCCACCTCGACCGGGCCACCGCGGCCGAACCGCTCGACTTCGTCCTCACCTTCTCCTCCGGCTCCGCCCTCACCGGCAACCCCGGCCAGGCGGACTACGCCACCGCCAACGCCTTCCTGGATGCCTTCGCCACGCTCCGCACCGCCCGCGTGGCCGCCGGGGAGCGCTCCGGGCGCACCCTGTCGATCGCGTGGCCGCTGTGGAAGGACGGCGGGATGGCGGTGGACGACGCGACGCTCGCGTACCTCTGGCACAGCCGCGGCCTCGTCCCCATGGAGTCGGCCGACGGGCTCGCCGCCCTCGTCCGCGCGTGGCGGCTCGGCGCGGAGCGGGTGTGGGTGCACTACGGCGACCCGGACCAGGCGCTGCACTCGGCAACGTTCAGCGCACCGGGCACACCGGCCCGTACGCGGAACACCGCCCCCGCCCCGTGGCCACGGCCGAGGCGCGCCGCCCCCGAGCGTGCCGGGCGCGAGGCGCTGCACCACCTCCTCGACCTCTTCGCCCGCGTCACCAAGGTTCCGCGTGACGCCGTGGACGCCGACGAGCCGATCGGTGCGACGGGACTCGACTCGATCATGGTCGTGCAGCTCAACAAGGAGCTTGCCGCCCGGTACGGCGATGTCTCGAAGACCCTCTTCTACGAACACCCGACGCTGCGCGCGGTCGCCGGACACCTCGCGACGGAGCATGCGTCACCGGCCCCCGAGGACACCACCCCCGAGGACACCACCCCCGAGGACACCGCCCCTGTGGACACCGCCCCCGTGGAGACCACCGTGACACCCGACCCCGCACCGCGACCCGCGACTCCAGCCCCCTCGCCCGGGCCGCGGGAGCCCATCGCCATCATCGGCATGAGCGGCCGCTACCCGCAGGCCGAGAACATCACCGCCTTCTGGGAGAACCTGACGGCGGGCCGCGACTGCGTCGGCGAGATCCCGGCCGACCGCTGGTCGCTGGACGGCTTCTACGAGCCGGACCGCGCGACGGCCGTCGCCACCGGCCGCAGCTACAGCAAGTGGGGCGGTTTCCTGGAGGACTTCGCGGCGTTCGACCCGCTCCTGTTCCAGATCGCGCCGCGCGATGCGTACGCCATGGACCCGCAGGAGCGGCTGTTCCTCCAGGCGTCGTGGGAGGTGCTGGAGGACGCCGGGTACGCACGCGAGGAGCTGGCGCGCCGCCACCGGCGCCGCGTCGGTGTGTTCGCGGGCGTCACCAAGACGGGCCACGCCCGCCACGGTGTGCGGCGGCTGCCGTCGGGCGAGACGACGACCCCGGTGGTCTCCTTCGCCTCGCTCAGCGCCCGTACCTCGTACGTCCTCGACCTGCGCGGGCCGAGTCTGACGCTCGACACGATGTGCTCGGCGTCGCTCACCGCCGTCCACGAGGCGTGCGAGCATCTGCACCAGGGCGCGTGCGAGCTGGCCATCGCCGGTGGCGTCAACCTCTATCTGCATCCGCAGGACTACATCGAACTGTCCGGCTCCACCATGCTGTCGTCCGACGCGCGGTGCCGGAGCTTCGGCAGCGGTGGCGACGGTTTCGTACCCGGTGAGGGCGTCGGCTGTGTCCTGCTGAAGCCGCTGTCGCGCGCCCTCGCCGACGGGGACCGTGTGCTCGCGGTGATCCGCGGCACGAGCATCAACCACGGTGGCCGCTCCAACGGCTACACCGTGCCGAACCCCGCCGCCCAGGCCGAGCTGATCCGGGACGCGATGACCCGCGCCGGGGTTTCCGCCCGCGAGGTGGGCTACGTCGAGGCGCACGGCACCGGTACGGAGCTGGGCGACCCGATCGAGGTGAAGGGGCTGACGCTCGCCTTCGGAGAGGACACGTCGGACACGCAGTACTGCGCACTGGGCTCGGTGAAGTCGGCGATCGGCCACCTGGAGGCCGCGGCGGGCATCGCCGGGCTGACGAAGGCCGTACTCCAGCTGCGCCACGGGCAGCTCGTGCCGAGCCTCCACGCCGAGGAGCCGAACCCCAACATCGCCTTCGAGCGGACCCCGTTCCTCGTCCAGCGCGAGCTGACGGCGTGGGAGCCGGACGGCCCCCGTATCGCGTCCGTCTCGTCGTTCGGCGCGGGCGGATCCAACGCGCATGTGATCCTGGAGGAGTACGCCACCGAGCAGCCGCCTCCCGCGGGCGCGGCCGACGGCGCCGAGCACATCGTCGTCCTCTCGGCCCGTACGCCGGAGCAGCTGCACGCCTCGGCCGGGCGCCTCGCCGCGTTCCTCGACACCCAGGACGTCCGGCTGGCCGATCTCGCCTTCACCCTCCAGGTCGGGCGCGAAGCCATGAAGGAACGGCTCGCGGTGGTCGCGGCGTCGGTGCCGGAGCTGCGCGACGCGCTGCGTGCGTACGTCGACGGTGACGTGGACGGCGGTGGCGGGGCCGACGGGGTGCCGGGCGTGTACCGGGCCACCGTGGGCCGCGCGCAGGGCGCCCTCGCCGAGATCGCCGCCGACGACGACCTCCGGGAACTCCTGGTCCAGCGCTGGGCCAAGGCCGGGAAGACGGCCAAGCTCGCGGCCCTGTGGGTCGAGGGCCTGGAGCCCGACTGGCATGCGCTGCACGCCCCGGCGGCGCCGCGGCGGATCGCGCTGCCCACGTATCCGTTCGCCAAGGACCGGTACTGGGTCGGGGACCTCGATCCGGTGGCGGACACGGCACCCGTGGCCCTCGAACGACCCACCGAGCAACCCACCGAGCAACCCACCGAGCAACCCGCCGAACCGGCCGCGGCCGCCCCGCAGGAGCCGCTCGCAGCGCAGGTGGCCCGCGTGGTGCGGGACAAGCTCGCCAAGGCGCTCGCGATGCGGGAGAGCGAGGTCGAGGGCGGCCACGCCTTCGCCGACTACGGACTCGACTCCATCCTCGGCGTCCGCCTCGTCCACGAACTCAACGAAACCCTCGCGCTCGACCTCCCGACGAGCGTCATCTACGACCACAGCACGGCGGACCGCCTCATCGCCCACATCCTGGGCGCCCACCGTCCCGTCGTCACCCGCGCCGAGCCCCGGCCGGTCCCGGGCGTCGCCACGACACCGACACCACCCGCGGCGCCACGGCCGCCGATCGCCATCGTCGGCATCAGCGGCCGGTTCGCCGGATCCGACTCCCCGGCCGACCTGTGGGAACACCTCGCGGCGGGCCACGACCTCGTCGGCGAGGCCACCCGCTGGGATCTGAAGGCCACGGGCAACGGTGCGGCGAAGCGCTGCACACGCGGTGGTTTCCTCGACCGCATCGATGAGTTCGACCCGCTGTTCTTCAACATCTCCGGCGTCGAGGCCGCCATCATGGACCCGCAGCAGCGGCTGCTGCTCGAGGAATCCTGGAAGGCCCTGGAGGACGCGGGCTACGCGGGCCACCGGATGAGCGACGTCCGCTGCGGCGTCTACGTCGGCTGCTGGGACGGCGACTACCAGGAGCTGCTGGGCGAGGACGCGCCCGCCCAGGCGTTCTGGGGCAACACGGCCTCGTTCATCCCCAGCCGGATCTCCTACTTCCTCAACCTCAAGGGCCCCGCCATCGCGGTGGACACCTCCTGCTCCAGCTCCCTCGTCGCCATCGACCTGGCCTGCAAGGACCTGGCGTCGGGCGAGACCGCGATGGCGCTCGCGGGCGGTGTGTACGTCCAGTCGACACCGCGGCTGTACGACCTGGCCGGGCGCGCCGGGATGCTCTCGCCGACCGGCCGCTGCCACACCTTCGACCACCGCGCCGACGGTTTCGTACCGGGCGAGGCGGTCGGCGCGCTGGTGCTCAAGCGGCTGGACGACGCCCTCGCCGACGGGGACCACGTCTACGGCGTGATCCGCGCCTCCGGCGTCAACCACGACGGCGCGACCAACGGCATCACCGCGCCCAGTTCCGCGTCCCAGGAGAGCCTGCTGCGCGAGGTGTACGACGCGTACGGCATCGACGCGGAGCACATCCAGCTCGTCGAGGCACACGGCACGGGCACCAAGCTGGGCGATCCGATCGAGTTCCAGGCGCTCACCCGGGCGTTCCGCGAGCACACCGACAAGGCGGGTTACTGCGCCCTGGGTTCGGTGAAGACGAACCTCGGCCACACCCAGCACGCGGCGGGCGTCGCGGGTGTCGTCAAGGTGCTGCTGGCGCTGAAGCACCGCCAGATCCCCGCCTCGCTGCACTTCGAGACCGCCAACGAGGCGGTGGCGCTCGACGGCAGCCCGTTCTACGTGAGCACCCGCACCCACCGCTGGGACACGGCCCCGGGGGTGCCGCGGCGCGCCGTGGTCAGCTCGTTCGGCGCGAGCGGCACCAACGCGCACCTCGTCATCGACGAAGGGCCCGCGCCCGCGCGCGTCCCGGCGCCGCGGCCCGCGTACCTCGTCGTCCTCTCGGCACACTCGCGCGACCAGCTCGCTCAAGCGCTGACCCGACTGGCCGCCCACCTCCGCCGCGAACCCCGGCTCGACTGCGGCGACATCGCGCACACGCTCATCGCCGGGCGCGAACACTTCGCGTACCGTTTCGCCTGCGTCGTCCGCGACCGCGAGGAGCTGGTCCGGGTCCTGGACGAAGGGCTCGGCGGGGCGCGCGCGTTCACGGGGGAGGCGGTGGCGGCGAGCGGTACGGGACACGGCACGGACGGCACCCGGCTCGGCGAGGAGAGCCTGCGGCGCTGCTCCGGCGGTACGGCGCACACCGACGCACCGCTCGCCTACCGCACGGATCTCGAACTGCTCGCAGAACTGTTCGTCCAGGGCGTGGCGCTCGACTACGCCGCGGTGTTCCCCGAGGGCGCGCGGCGCCGGGTGCCGCTGCCGACGTACCCGTTCGCCCGCGAGCGCCACTGGCCGACGACGGCCGAGGCGGCGGCCCCGGCCCCCGAAGTCCCCGCCGTACGCCACCCCATGATCCCCCGGCCCGCACCCGACGCGGACGACGGCCACCGCGCCACCGCCACGCTGACCGGGGACGAATCCTATCTGCGCGACCACACGGTCCACGGCCGCCGGATCCTGCCCGGGGTGGCCCACCTCGAAATGGCGCGGGAGACCGCGGTCCACGCGCTCGGCGCGGACGCCACCACCCCGCTGCGGATGCGCAACGTCACCTGGGTGCAGGCGCTCGCCGTCGAGGGGGCACCCGTGGACGTCGAGGTCCGGGTGAGGCCGGTCCAGGACGGCGGTGTCTCCTTCGAAGTCGCCTCCCGGACCGGCGAGTCGTCCGTCCACAGCGAAGGCCGCGTCGCGCGCTCGGACACCCCGCGACCGGCGCCCCTCGACCTCGCGTCCCTGCGAGCCGACTGCCCGACCACGGTGTCCGCGGCGCGTGTCGCCGGTGCGCTGCGGACCATGGGCATCGTGCACGGCGCGTCGCTGCGCGCCATCGAGGAGGCGTACGTCGGCCCCGGCGTCGTCGTCGCCCGGCTCGCCCTCCCCGACGCGGCCGAGCACCCTGACGGACCGTACGTCCTGCACCCGGCCATGATGGACTCCGCCATCCAGGCGTCGATGGCGCTGCACCTGGCGGAAGGGGAGGGGCCCCGGGACACCGCGATCCCCTTCGCGCTCGACCGGCTCGAACTCTTCGCCCCGTGCACCTCGGCGATGTGGGCCGTCGTCCGCGTCGCGGACGGCGCGCAGCCGGTCACGGCCCTCAGCAGGCTCGACATCGACCTCGTGGACGACACCGGCGCGGTGTGCGTGGCCATGACCGGCTACACCTCGCGCCGGGTGCCCGAGCCGGTGCCGTCGCTGTACGCGCCCGTGTGGGAGCCGCTCGCGCCCGCCGCGTTCGGCGCGCCCGTACCGTCCGCCGCGGACCGCGTCCTGGTCGTCGGCGGCACCGCCGAACAGCAGGCGGCGATCACCGCGCAGTGCCCGCACACCACCGTGTGGAGCCTCACGCCGGACGCGTCGATCGACGAGGTGGCCGACGCGCTGCAAGCCGCCGGTCCGCTCGGCCACCTGGTGTGGATCGCGCCCGACACCGAGCTGGAAACCACCGACGCGGCCGGTCTCGTCGCCGCCCAACGGGACGGTGTCCTCGCGGCCTTCCGCATGGTCAAGGCGCTGCTGCGGACCCGGCACGACGCCCGGCCGCTGGGCCTGACCCTGGTCACCCGGCGCGCCGTTCCGGCCCATGCCGCCGATGAGATCCGGCCCGTCCACGCCGGGCTGCACGGTCTCTTCGGCTCACTCGGCCAGGAGTACCCGAACTGGACCGTCCGCCGGCTCGACCTGGACGGCGACACCGCGTGGCCCGCGGATCTCACCGCACTGCCCGCGCATTCGCACGGCGACACCTGGGTGCGCCGCGCGGGCCAGTGGCTCGGCCGCCGACTCGCCCCGTGCGACGCGGCGGCCACCGCCACCGGGCAGCGCTACCGCGAGGGCGGCGTCTACGTCGTCATCGGCGGCGCGGGCGGCCTGGGCGCGGCCTGGACCGAGCATGTGGTCGAGCGCTACGGCGCGCGGGTCGTGTGGATCGGACGCCGTGAGCGCGACGCGGAGATCGACGCCAGGCTGCGTGGCATCCGGGGCGAGGTCGGCTACCTCGCCGCCGACGCCACCGACCCCGCGGCCCTGGCCCGCGCCCACGCCGAGGTCGTCGAACGGTACGGGCGGATCGACGGAGTCGTGCAGGCGGCCCTGGTGCTCCGCGACCAGGGCCTCGCCACCATGGACGAGGACACGTTCCGCGCGAGCCTGGCGGCCAAGGTCGACGTGAGCGCGGCCATGGCGGCGGTGTTCGCCGACGACGACCTCGACTTCGCCCTCTTCTTCTCCTCGATCCAGTCGTTCACGACCGCGGCCGGGCAGAGCAACTACGCGTCGGGGTGCACCTTCGCCGACGCCTACGCCCACGCCCTGTCCGGGCAGTGGCCGGGCCCGGTGAAGGTGATGAACTGGGGCTGGTGGGGCAGCATCGGCAGCGTCGCCTCCGACTTCCACCGCGAGCGCATGGCCCGCTGGGGGCTGCTGTCCATCGAACCGCCGGAGGCCATGGCCGCGCTCGACACCCTGCTCGGCGGCCCGCAGCAGCAGCTCAGCTACGTCAAGCTCACCGAACCGGACGGGCTCCGGCCGATCGACCCGGCCACCCGCGTCACCGTCTACGAACGCGACCCGGCCGCCCGCATCCCCGCCGACGCCCTGATGGCCCGCTCCGGCCTCGCCGACAGCCAGGAGATCCTGCGGACGGTGGCCGACTGGCGCGCCGAGCGCGACGCCCTGCTCGGCCGCATGACCCGCGGCCACCTGACGGCCATGGGCGTCGTACGGGACGGCGAGACGTACGACGACACCACAGGGGCCGCGTCCGACCTCACCGCGCTCCGCGCACGCGGCGGCATCCTCGACCGCTACACCACCTGGCTGGAGCACGCGCTGCGGACGATGCCCGCCACGGCCCCGCCGCTGGATGCCCTGAACCAGGAGTGGAAGGAGCGCTGCGCCGAGTGGTCCGCCGACCCCGACAAGCGGGCCGAACTGCGGCTCGTCGACGCCACGCTCGCCGCCCTGCCCGACATCCTGACCGGCCGCACCCGGCCGACCGACATCATGTTCCCGCGCGGCTCCCTCGAACTCGTCGAGGGCTGCTACAAGAACAACCGCGTGGCGGACACCTTCAACCGCGCCATGGCCGACGCCGCCATCGGCGTCGTGTCCGAGCGGCTGCGCCGTAACCCCGACGCGCGGTTGCGCATCCTGGAGATCGGTGCGGGCACCGGCGGCACGAGCGTGGGGCTGTTCGCGGCGCTGCGCCCGTACCAGGACCACATCGAGAAGTACCTCTACACCGACCTGTCGAAGGCGTTCCTGAACCACGCGCAGAGCGCGTACGGGCCCGACGTCCCGTACCTGGACACCGCGCGCCTCGACGCCGAACAGCCGCTCGCCGGGCAGGGCATCGAGGTCGGTACCTACGACCTCGTCGTCGCCGCCAACGTCCTGCACGCCACCCGGGACACCCGCACCACCCTCCGCAACGCCAAGTCGGCGCTGCGGGACGGCGGTTGGCTGCTGCTCAACGAGCTGTGCTCGTTCGATGTGTTCAGCCACCTCACCTTCGGGCTGCTGGAGGGGTGGTGGCTGTTCGAGGACGCGTCGCTGCGCATCCCCGGCTCGCCCGCGCTGTCGCCCGAGAGCTGGCGGGACGTCCTCCACGGCGAGGGGTTCCCGTCGGTGGTCCTCGTCCTGCCGCAGGCCCGGGCGCTCGGACAGCAGATCATCGCGGCCGAGAGCGACGGCATCGCCCGCAGGCCGGTGCCCGTGGCCGACGCCCGCCCCGCCCCCGTACCCAACCCGCCCGTGGCCGCAGAGCCCACGCCCTCTCATCAGCCCGAGCCCGCCGGACCCTCCGACGAGGCCCGCGCCGCGACGATGGTGGCGTACCTGAAGGAGAAGGCCGCGGCCACGCTGAAGATCCCGGCGGAGAAGATCGATCCGTCGGTGTCGCTCATCCACTACGGCATGGACTCGATCCTCGTCCTCCAGCTCGCCAACGCGCTGCGCGAGGACTTCGACGACGTCTCGCCCACCCTCCTCTTCGACGCCGAATCGGTCGACGAGCTGTCCGCCCACTTCCTCGACACCTACCGCGACCGCGTCGACGCCCTCGTGCTCCGACGCCACCAGGAGGCGTGATGGCGCTGCCGATGGACGACCCCGCACCCGCCAGGATCGTGGTGGGCCTCACCGGCGCCACCGGGGCCGTGCTGGGGGTGCGGCTGCTGCAGCGGCTGCGCGAACACGGCGGGGTGGAAACCCATCTGGTGATCAGCCGTTGGGCCCGGTCCACCATCGAGTACGAGACGTCGATGAGCGTCCGCGAGGTGGCCGCGCTCGCCGACGTCACCCACAACCCCGAGGACCAGGGCGCGGCCATCTCCTCCGGCTCCTTCCGCACGGACGGCATGGTGATCGTCCCGTGCAGCATGAAGACCCTCGCGGCGATCCGCATGGGCTTCGCCGACGGACTGGTGGCCCGCGCCGCCGACGTCACCCTGAAGGAACGCCGCAAGCTGGTGCTGGTGCCCAGGGAAACCCCGCTGAGCGACATCCACCTGGAGAACATGCTCGCGCTGTCCCGCATGGGCTCGGTGATCCTGCCCCCGATGCCCGCCTTCTACCAGCACCCGGAGACGGCCGACGACATCGTCGACCACACCGTGACCCGCGTGCTCGACCAGTTCGGCATCGACACGCCCAAGGCCGTCCGCTGGAACGGGATGCGCGACGGCCGGCAGCACGCCCGACCCCGACCCCGATCCTGACTCCGAGGCGAGGACGAAACCCCATGAATCACCTGTCCAGTCTGCGCGACTACCTGGACGCCCTGGCCAAGCTCGACGATCTGCGGGTCATCGACGACGAGGTGGACGCCGAGCTGGAGATCGGCGCGATCGCCCGCTACGCCACCGAGCACCGCGCCCCGGCCCATCTGCTGTCCCGCATCCGGGGCTTCACGCCCGGCTTCCGGGTCCTCACCGCGCCCGCCGCGTACAGCAGCGTCCCCGACACCCCGTACGCCCGGGTCGCGCTCTCCCTCGGGCTCGACCCGGACACCCGGCCGCTGCGCCTGCTGGACGGGCTGGTAGCCGCCCAGTCGGCCGCCCCCGTCCCGCCCGTCACGGTGGCGTCGGGCCCCTGCCAGGAGAACGTCCTGCTCGGCGCGGACGCCGACCTGACCCGCTTCCCGTTCCCGCTGCTGCACCACGGCGACGGCGGACGGTACGTGAACACCATCGGCACCTTCGTGCTGCGCAGCCCCGACCGCCGCTGGACCAACTGGGGCCTCGCCCGGGCCATGCTGCACGACGCCCACCGCATGGCCACCTTCACCGGCTCACCTCAGCACATCGGCGTCATCGACGACATGTGGCGCGAACGCGGGGAGCGCACCCCCTTCGCGCTGGTCCTCGGCGCCGAGCCCGCCGTCCCGTTCGTGTCCACCATGTCGCTGCCGGAGGAGGTGGACGAGGCCGCCTACCTCGGCGCCTACTACGGCCGCCCGGTGGAACTGGTCCGCTGCCGGACCGTCGACCTGGAGGTGCCCGCCACCGCCGAGATCGTCATCGAGGGGTACATCAACCACGACGAGCTGATACCGGAAGGCCCGATGGGCGAGTTCGCGGGCTACGTCCCCGACTGGCAGGTGGAGCTGCCCGCGTACACCGTCACCGCCATCACCCACCGCGACGACCCGATCATGCCGGTGGTGTGCGCGGGCAAGCCGGTCGACGAGGACCACACCCTCGTCGGGCTGACCCACTCCGCCCGCTGGACCCACTACCTGCGCGAGGCCGGACTGCCCATCGCCGCGTCCTGGATGATCCCGGAGACCGCGGTCCACGTCCTGGCCGTCACCGTCGACCGCGACTGGCGCGAACGCACCGGCTTCACCTCCTCCGAGCAGCTGTGCCGGGCCATCGGCGAGGCGTGCGACGCCTTTCCGCACGGCGGCTGGTGGGTCACCCGCATCATGGTCCTCGACCACGACATCGACCCCACCGACCTGCGCGACGTCCTGTGGGGCTTCGCCACCCGCTCCCACCCCACCACCGGCATCCACGTCCTCCCCGACACCGCCATCATGCATCTGATGGTGTGCTACACCGACGAGGAGCGGGAGACCGGCCGCGGCCCGACCGTCCTGTTCGACTGCCTCCGCGAGGACGACCTGAACATCGCCTCCTTCGCCGAGAACTACCCGTCGGCGGTCCAGGAGCGCACCCGCCAACTCCTCGCGAGCGCACGGCCGGTCAGTTGGTGATCCCCGCGTCACGTGCCAGGAGGGCGGCTTGGACGCGGTTGGCGACGTCGAGCGCGGCCAGGATGCGGCTGACGTGGGCCTTGACGGTGCTTTCCCGCATGGCGAGGCGGGTCGCAATCTCCGCGTTGGGGTCGCCCCGGGCCAGCAGCGTCAGCACATCGCGCTCCCGCGGTGTGAGCCGGTCCAGCCGGGCCCGGGCCGCGGTGACCTTCGGCCGGGTGGTGGCGTGGTAGCGGTCGATGAGTCGGCGGGCCGCGGTGGGGTGGAGCGCACGGGACACATCGACCTCTTTGCCGTCATGGTGATCGCGGCGGGCGCCGTCGTCGGGCCGTCATCGGCTCCCGGACGCGGCGAACGGCACCTGCGCGGCGGGCTGCGGGGCGGAGATGGGGCGGGCCGGGTGCGACCACAGCCCCTGCTGCCGCAAGCGCGGCAGCACGCCCTCGCCGAACCAGTACGCCTCCTCCAGATGCGGATAGCCGGACAGCACGAACTCGTCGATCCCGATCCGGTGGTACTCCGCGATCCGCTCCGCCACTTCCTCATGGCTGCCGACCAGCGCCGTACCGGCGCCGCCGCGCACCAGGCCGATTCCCGCCCACAGATTGGGGTGGATCTCCAGCCCGTCCCGGCCGCCGCCGTGCAGCGCGAGCATGCGCTTCTGCCCCTCGGACTCGCTGCGTGCGAGCCCGGCCTGCACGGACTTCACCGTCTCCGGGTCGAAGCCGTCCAGCAGCCGTCGCGCCTCCGCCCACGCCTGCTCGCTGGTGTCGCGGGTGATGACGTGCAGCCGGATGCCGAAGCGGATCCTACGGCCCTCCTCGGCCGCGAGCCCCCGGATCCAGTTGATCTTCTCCGCGACCTGGGCGGGCGGCTCGCCCCAGGTAAGGTACACATCCACATGGCGCGCCGCCACCTCACCGGCGATGGGGGAGGAGCCGCCGAAGTACACCTCCGGCACCGGGTCGGGCAGCCGGGCGAGCGAGGCGTCCGCCACCTGGAGGTGCTCGCCCGCATGACCCACCGTCTTGCCGTCCCACAGCCCGCGCACGATCTCCAGGAACTCATCGGTGCGCCGGTAGCGCCCCTCCTTGTCGAGGAAGTCGCCGTACGCCCGCTGCTCATGGCTCTCGCCGCCGGTGACCACGTTCAGCAGCAGCCGGCCGCCCGTCTGCCGCTGGTACGTCGAGGCCATCTGCGCGGCGAGCGTGGGGGAGACGAAGCCCGGACGGAACGCCACCAGGAACTTCAGCCGCTCGGTGTTCTGGCTGACCATCGCGGTCGTCAGCCACGCGTCCTCGCACCATGCCCCGGTCGGCGTCAGCGCCCCGACGAAGCCCAGGTCCTCGGCGGCGCGGGCGATCTGGGTGAGGTAGCCGACGGACGGCGGACGGTCGCCACCGGCCGCGGTGACGGGCGTTCCGTGGCCGCCGCCGACGACATGGCGGCTGTCGCCGTTGGTGGGCAGGAACCAGTGAAAGGTGAGGGACATGGATGCGGCTCCGATCAGGGGTTTTCTTGAGGGGGATTACAGAAGGCCGTGCCGGGGCGGCCGGGTGCCGTTCAGCACGTAGCGGCCGATGTGCTGGACCTTCCAGCGGGGCGGGTCGTGCAGGGTGTGCGTACGGGCGTCCCGCCAGTGGCGGTGGAGGTTGAGGGAGTCCAGCGCCGAGCGGGTGCCGGACACCTCGAAGAGCGCACTGCCCGCCTCCACCGCCGTGGCGGCCGCCGACACCTTCGCGGTGGCCACGGCGATGGACGCCTCGGCCGCGGTGTCGTCGGTGAGATCCGCGCGGGCGGTGTCCACCGCCCGCGCGGCGGTGGACAGCAGCGCCTCGGCCGCCCGCACCTGGATCGCCAGTTCGCCGAAGCGCTGGATGAGCAGCGGGTCCTCGGCGGCCGTCTCGAAGCCGCTCTCGAACCACGGACGGCTCTTGGTGCGGACGAACGCCACCGCCTCAGCGAGCGCGCCCGAGGCGATCCCCGCGTCGATGGCGGCGTGCAGCAACTGGGCCACGGCGCCGTGCAGTTGGGGGCCGTGGAAGGTGAGGTGATGCGGCACCACGCGGTCGGCGGGCACGGCCACGCCCTCCAGCCGTACGGTGCCGCTGGCGGTCGTACGCTGCCCCATGCCGTCCCAGTCGTCCACGACGCTCACCCCGGGCGCGTCCCGTGGCACGTACGCCACGTACAGCTCCTCGTCGGCGCCGCGCGCCAGCACCGGGATCCAGTCGGCGAACAGGGCGCCGGTGGAGTAGTGCTTGACGCCGGTCAGCTCGTACGAACCATCGGGCCGTGGCTCCAGGCGGGTGCGGATGTCCTGGATGTGCTTCGTCCCCGCCTCCGACTGGGCGTTGCCGAACCGCCTGCCCGCCAGCGCCTCCGCGAAGAAGAACGCCTGCTGCTCCGGCGTGCCCTGACGGCGCAGCACGTTGAGGTACACGAAGTGGCTCTGCGGAATCTGGGCGAGGCTGGCGTCCGCGGCCGCCAGCAGCCGGAACACCTCGGCGAGGGTGATCGCCGAGACGTCCGCGCCACCGTGTTCGTCCGGCACGTTGATCGCCAGCAGCCCGGACGCCGACAGCCGGTCCAGCTCGGCGCGCGGCAGGGTGCGGTCCGCGTCGCGCCCGGCCGCGCCCGTACGGAACTCCTCGGCGAGCTTCGCGGCCACCGCCAGTGCCTCCGCGTCGTCGGTGATGCGGTGGGCGGTATCGGGGTCCCTGGTCATGGGTGTTCAGCTCGCCGCCGCGAGCAGGGGCTGATGGCCCAGCGCCACGGAGAACTGGTCGACGACCTGCTCCAGCGCCTCGGCCGCGGCGGGGGTCACGATCACCCCGCCGTCGGGGGTGGCGGTGATGTCCTTGTCGAGCGTGAACCAGCCCTGCACGATGTGCGCGGCGCCCATCGAGGACAGCACCGGCCGCAGCGCGTAGTCGATGGCCAGCACGTGCGCCGTGGTGCCGCCGGTGGCCAGCGGCAGCACGGTCTTGCCCGCCAGCGCGTACTGCGGCAGCAGATCCAGCAGGGACTTCAGCAGCCCGGAGTAGGCGGCCTTGTAGACGGGGGTGCCGACGATGACCCCGTCCGCCTGCTCGACCAGTGTCCTGGCCCGGACGATGTCCGGATGCGCGAAGTCGGCGCCGAGCAGGGCGGTGGCGGGGATGGTGCGGACGTCGAGCGGGATCACCTCATGGCCCTGGTCGGTGAGGCGCCCGTCGAGGTGGCGCAGCAGCCGGCCGGTGCGGGAGGTGGCGGAGGGGGAGCCGGAGATGGACAGGATGGTGGCCATGGTGGTCCCTTTCGAGGAGGTGGCGAGGGGTGTGGCGGGCGGTCAGGAGTACCAGGTGGGCTCCGGGAGTTCGGCGGTCAGCACATGGCGGCCCACCTCGCGGCGCTTGTAGGCCACCGGGTCGTGCAGGGTGTGGGTGCGGACGTTGCGCCAGAAGCGGTCCAGGCCCTCGGCGGAGGCAGTGGAGCGGGCCCCGGTGACCTCGAAGATGCGGCTGGTCACCTCCAGGGCGACGTCGGTGGCCCGCGCCTTCACCGCGGCCACCCTGATCTCGAACTCGCCGCGGGCCTGCTCGGTGACCGCGTCCGGGTCCTCGTGCAGCCGCTGCCCCTCGGCCGCCACCGTGTCCGCGAGCGCCTCGGCGGCCCACAGCTTGGCGGTGAGGTCGCCGTAGGTGTCGATGACATGCGGCTCGTCGACCGCCGCGTCGAACCCGCCGTGCAGCCAGGGCCGGGACTTGTCGCGGGTGTACACGGCCGCGGTCTCCAGCGCACCGGCCGCGATGCCCAGGTAGAAGGCGACGAAGACCAGCTGGATCGTCGGCACGTTGAGGGTGTTGTAGACGCGGGGCTGGAACTCCTTGTCCACGTATCCGGCGGCCGCCGCCCACGGGACCGTCACGCCGTCGAGCGTGACGCTGCCGCTCTCGGTGAGCCGCTGGCCGATGTTGTCCCAGTCGTCGTGGAAGGTCAGGCCCTCGCTGTCGGACGGGACGATGGCGAACACATGGCGGTCGGTGCCCTCGAAGACCCCCTCCAGGACGGTGACGTCGGAGACCTTGCTGCCGGTGGAGAAGGACTTGTGGCCGGTGAAGGTGATGCTGTCGCCCTCGTCCCGGACGACCACGTCGTTGTCGCGCGGGTTGACGGCGCCACCGAAGAACCACTGGTTCCGGGCCGCGTCGGCCTCGACCTGCTCCCACTGCTCGCGGGTGCCGACCAGCCGGGCGGCCCAGTTCCACAGATAGTGGTAGCCGAGCAGCTGGCCGATGGAGCCGTCGGCCTTGGCGATCTCCCGGACCACGCGGTACGCGGTCGGCCAGTCCTGGCCGCCGCCCCCGTGCGCGGCGGGGCCGAGGAGGGTGACCAGGCCCGAGTCCTTCAGCAGCTGGACCTCGGCGTACGGGGTGGCGCCGGCCTTGTCGCGGGCGGCCGCGTCGGTGGCCAGGACACCGGCGACCTCGGCGGCGCGCCCGATCCAGCCGTCGGCGTCGGTGGGGCGGGGGCGGGTCTGCCAGTCGGTGCGGGTGGCGGTGCTCATGAGTGTTCCCTTCCGGGCGTGGTTGCGGGGATCAGATGAGGACGGGCGCGGGCGCGGTGTCCGGCTGCTGTGCCTCCAGCTCGCGCACCAGCGGCAGCACACGTTTGCCGAAGTACTCGACCTCCTCCAGGTAGTGGAGGAAGCCGAGGAGGAACAGATCGACGCCGAGCCGCTTGTAGGCGACGATGCGCTCGGCGATCTGCTCGGGGGTGCCGATCAGCCCGGTGCGGAAGCCGTCGTTGTACTGCACCAGGTCCTCGAAGCTGGAGTCCTGCCACATGCCCTTGCCGTCGGCGGTGGACTGACCCGCCTGCTGCACCGCGTCGCGGAAGCCGTGCACGGCGTCGGAGTTGGCCTTGGAGACGATCTCGCGCAGGGTGTCGCGGGCCTCGGCCTCGGTGTCGCGGGCGATGAGGAACGCGTTGAGACCGAAGCGGGGCGCCGGGCGGCCCGCGGTGGCGGCGGAGGCGCGTACGTCCCGGAGTTGCTCGGTGACGCCGTCGAAGTCCTTGCCGTTGCTGAAGTACCAGTCGGAGACCCGCCCGGCCATGGCGCGGGCCGCGGTGGAGTTGCCGCCCTGGAAGATCTCCGGATGCGGGCGTTCCGTGCTGTTCAGCGGCTTGGGCTTGAGGGAGAAGTCACGGATCCGGTAGAAGTCCCCGGCCACTTCGGCGTGGTCCTCGGTCCAGATGGTGCGCAGGGTGTGGATGAACTCCTCGGCGCGGCGGTAGCGCTCGTCGTGCTCCAGCCACGGTTCGCCGAGCGCGGTGAACTCGCCCTTGAACCAGCCGCTGACGACGTTCACTGCGAAGCGCCCGCCGGAGAGCTGATCGGCGGTGGCGCCCAGCTTGGCCAGGACGCCCGGATGCCACAGCCCGGGATGGACGGCGGCGATGACCTTCAGCCGCTGGGTGGCGAGCAGCAGCGCGAGGCTGAAGCTGGTCGACTCGTGCTGGTACTCGGCGCCGTAGCTGGCCATGTACCGCACCTGGCTGAGGGCGTAGTCGAAGCCGTTGTTCTCCGCGAGCACGGCCAGCTCGCGGTTGTAGTCGTAGCCCCAGTCGGTGCGCTGCTCGATGGTGCTGGTGACCAGACCGCCGCTGACATTGGGCACCCAATAGGCGAACTGAAGCGGGTCGTTGCGGAATTCGGTGGCGGGATCTGCGGGCATGGGGAACTCCCGGAATGTGCATACGGGCATGGCGAATCAGCGCCTGGCGAGGAATTCAGGCGCGCGCGGAAAAGGGCCGACGCGTGGCGGTCAGGACGTCATGCGTGAAGGGCGGATGACGACGCGGAGGGGCGGCGGCCGGTGCGGAACAGCCCTGGACCGCTGGTCAGAGATGCTGAGGAGAGAGGGGCGGCGACGCGGAAGGGCGTTGCGGAGATCCGTTGGCGTGCGCTCAGGCCCGACAGCAACAGGACGCGCTGGAGACACGCGCAAGGTCGACGTGGCGTCGCCGCGTGAGGTCCTGTCGATTCATGTCACCGATCCAAGCAGGGGAAAGTCCGGGTGGTCAAGAAGTCCGGGCCCGGATTCCATATCCCGGACACACACAAAAAAGCGGCTGGGCCACGGAATCCCGTAGCCCAGCCGGTGTTGGTCGCGTCGCCCCCCGGGGCTACAGCTCCCTGAGCGCGGGCAGCAGCCGCTTCTCGGCCCAGTCGAAGAAGGGGGCCTGGTGGCCCCCGCCGATCTGGACCAGGGCCACGTCCGTGAAGCCCGCGTCGACGAAGGGGCGGATCTTCTCCGTGAACTCGGTGACGTCATCGCCGCACGGGATGGACGCGGCCACGTCCTCGGGCCGTACGTACTGCGTGGCGCCCTCGAAGGAGGCCGGACCCGGCAGCTCGGAGTTGACCTTCCAGCCGCCGCCGAACCAGCGGAACTGGTCGTGGGCCCGGGTGATCGCCGCGTCCCGGTCGGTGTCGTACGCGATCGGCAGCTGCCCGATGCGGGGCTTCCCGCCGCCGCCGTGCCGCTCGAAGGCGTCCACCAGACCGGGCTTCGGCTCGGTGGCGATCAGCATGTCCGCCAGCCGCCCGGCAAGCTTGCAGGACGCCTCTCCGGAGGCGGCCAGCCCGATGGGCGGCGCCTCGTCGGGCAGGTCCCACAGCTTGGCGGACTCGACGTCGAAGTGGGTGCCCCGGTGGTTGACGTAGCCGCCCCGGAACAGCTCGCGGATGATCTCCACGGCCTCCTCCAGCATCTCCTGCCGGATGTCGGCCGACGGCCAGCGCGTGCCCACGACGTGTTCGTTCAGGTTCTCGCCGGAGCCCAGGCCCAGCCGGAACCGGCCCTCGGACAGCAGCTGCATCGTGGCGGCCTTCTGCGCCACCACCGCCGGGTGGTAGCGGACACTCGGGCAGGTGACGAACGTCGTCAGCGGGATCCGCGACGTGGCCTGCGCGGCCGCCCCCAGCACACTCCAGGCGTAGGGGGAGTGCCCCTGGGAATCGAGCCACGGAAAGTAGTGGTCGGAGGTCACCGAGAAGTCGAAACCGACCTGCTCGGCCCGGACCACGTCCTCCACGAGCTGGCGTGGTCCGGCTTGCTCGGTCATCATCGTGTATCCCCATCGCATGGCCCCCGGGTACCGGTTTGCCCCGCTTTCAAACCGGCCTCCCCGGTCCTCGTTGCCGCCCGCGCCACCTGGGGTTACTTACGGTAAAGGTGGATGTTCCGCACATAACAGTCGGAGCGCGCGGACATCCCGTCGCGACCGTACAGGCCGCACTTGAAGTAGTGCGTCCCCGCGCCGTGGTCCTTGTAGGTGACCTGGAACTCCCGGTTGACGAAGACGTGCACCGAGCGCGCGGTGGTGTCGTGCACGACGTTCAGCCGCAGCGTGGTGTCGTAGACCGGCCGGTAGATGACCTGGTCGGTCTTGCCGTAGTAGGCGAGGCTGTTGTTGTTCATGGCCAGGGCCATGAACGCGGTCGCCTGCGTCGACGCGCCGAAGACCTGGAAGACGCAGACCCGGTGCGCGGACGACTTCACCGTCATGTCGCACTCGAACTGCGCCTGCCCGGAGGTGTAGTCGTTCTTGAACCGCAGCTCGCTGCGGGGCCCCGAATCCCGCCCCGGGAAGGTGCTCGGGTCGGAGTCGTAGACCCAGAAGTGGTGCTCCCCGGTGGAGCTGTCGTACGTGTGGCGCGTCGCGCCGGGCGGCTGGTGGACGGAGTACCCGGGGTTGATCTCCGTCCAGCCGGATCCGATGGGCGATGCCTGAGCGGGTGCCGCCGACAGGCCGACGCCCGTCAGCCCCAACCCGGTCGCGGCCGCGCCGCCGAGCAGTGTCCGTCTGCGCATGTCCACCCCTCCAGTTGCTAAAGGTCCAGACCTGATGTGGCGTCAGGAAGCTAGGGCAAACATCGGATGTCGTCAAGGAGTTGGATAACCATTTCCCGGGATGCGCGCGGGCGTGCCAGGGTCGGCAGATGACTGTTCCCCCTGCTTCCCGATGTGACTTGTTGCGCTGGCAGTTCGACCTGACCTGGTCACTCTTCGAATACCACCTGGAGCGACTGGAGCCAGGGGACTTCCTCTGGGAGCCCGCGTCCCACTGCTGGACGATGCGTCAGGCATCCGACGGCACCTGGGTGCCGGACTGGGCCGACACCGAACCCGATCCCGTTCCGGTTCCCACCATCGGCTGGGTGAGCTGGCACATCGGCTGGTGGTGGAGCGTGACCATCGACCACGCCCGGGGCCGGGAGCCCCGGGAGCGGACGGAGATCGTCTGGCCGGGCGGCGGCACGGCGGCCATCGCGTGGCTGCGCGGGCTGCGCGACGACTGGCTGGCGGTGCTGGACGGGCTCGCCGACACCGAACTGGACGCCACCGCCCCGTTCCCCTGGCAGGACGACCCGCACTACACCGTCGCCCATATGGTCGCCTGGGTGAACGCCGAACTCATGAAGAACGTCACCGAGATCGGCCAACTCCGCCTGCTGCGCGCCGCGTCGTCAGGGTGACGTTCCGTTGGGCTCCTCGCTGAGCCGGTTGGCGCGGTCGATCTCGGCCATGTGCTCCTCGGCCCATGCCCGGACCGCGGCCAGGGGCCCTTCCAGCGAGAGCCCCAGCGGGGTGAGCCGATAGTGCACGCGCGGCGGCACCGTCGGCTCCACCCGGCGGCCGACCAGGCCGTCCCGGGTCAGGCTCTGGAGCGTGGCGGAGAGCATCTTCTGTGACACCCCCGGCATCCGGCGCCGCAGCTCCGCGAAGCGCACCTCGTCCGGCGACGCCTCCGCCAGCACCTTGATGGCCATCGACGTCCACTTCGTGCCGATCCGGTCGAGCAGACGGCGGGTCGGGCACTGCGGGGAGAACAGATCGCCGCGTGCCCCCTCGGAGGCGGTCCCCGACGGGGAGGAGGTCACCTGAAGCTCACCACCTGAGGCAGAAGTGCGGTCTTGGCGGGCCCAGTCTAGGAACCTAGCGTTCCCTTGTCACCATTGGTAACCGCCTGGGAGTCCTCGTGCCCGCCACCCCGCACCCCACCGTCGAACTGCGCCGCGTCACGGCGGGCGGTATCACCCTCAACGTCGCGCTCACCGGCGAAGGCCCCGCCGTCCTGCTGCTGCACGGCTTCCCGCACACCTGGGAGCTGTGGACCGACATCCTCGACGGCCTCGCCGCGCACCACCGCGTGATCGCACCGGACATGCGCGGCATCGGCGCGAGCGACTCCGCCGCGGACGGCTACGACGCGGGGACCCTCGCCACCGACGCCGAAGCGCTCCTCGAAGCCCTCGGCGAGACCTCCGCCACCGTGGTCGGCATCGACGCGGGAACCCCGCCCGCCTTCCTGCTCGCCATGCGCCGCCCCGAACTCGTCCGACGACTGGTGCTCATGGAGGCGCTGCTCGGCAGACTGCCGGGCGCCGAAGGGTTCCTCGCCCATGGGGCACCCTGGTGGTTCGGCTTCCACGCCGAACCAGGCCTCGCCGAATCCGTATTGCCCGGTCACGAAGCGCGCTACATCGACTGGTTCCTCGACTCCGGCACCCTCGGCCACGGGGTGCGCCCCGCCCTCCGCGACGCGTTCGTCCGCGCCCACACCGGGAGCGAGGCCCTGCGCCGCGCCTTCTCCTCGTACCGCGCGCTGGCCACCAGCGCACAGCAGGTCCAGGCCGAGGCGGACAGCGGCCGTCGCCTCACCATGCCCACGATGACCATCGGGGCCCACCCGGTGGGCACCGCACTCGAACACCAAGTGCGGCCCCTCGCCGACGACCTCACCGGCCATCTCATCGAGGACTGCGGCCACATCATCCCGCTCCACCGCCCCGATGTGCTGCTCGGCCTGCTGCGGCCCTTTCTCGCAACCTGATGGTGCGCGTTCAGCTGTCCCCGTCGTCCCCCGAGTTCTGGCCCGAACTCCGGTTGCTGCGCTTCGAGGCGGCGCTCGCCACCTCACTCACCGCCAGGGTCACCCTGGACACCCCGCGCACCCATCGCGGACTGTCACCCCGCGCCGCCCAGAAGACGCAGACGCACCCTCCCACGACGAGCACGAGGACACCGACCAAGAGGAGCACGATCATGCACATCACTCTCCTTCTGTTGTGATCGCGTCATCCTCTCAGCCCTCCCAACAGGCTGTCCCCCGGCGTCTCACCGACGGGGACCGCCCGTGGTGCGCAGCCATCGCAAGGCCACGGCCCCCAGCGCGGCATGCAGCAACCCGGCCACCACGGCGACGGTGTGCAGACCGGTGACGAAGGCCGCCTTCGCGTCGCGTGCCGCGGCGGGGGCGAGGCCGGGCAGCTGGAGGGTTTCATCGAGCGCGGGGGCGAGGCCGGGCCCCTGGAGCCGGAAGACCAGCGTGGCGAGCGAGCCGAGGAGCGCGATCCCGAGGGCATTGCCGATCTCGTTGCTGGTCTCGGCGATCGCGCCCGCCGCCCCCGCCCGTTCCGCGGGGACCGCCGCGACCGCGGTGTCGGCGACGACGCTGAACGAGATGCCGAAGCCGACGCCCGCGAGCGCCGTCGACGCGACGTACCAGCCGACCCCGCCGGTGACCGTGGTCGGCAGCAACAGCACCACACCGGCCGCGATGGAGAAGTGGCACACGATGAGCGCGGCCCGCTTGCCGAAGCGGCCGACGGCCATCGGCGTGACGACGCACGTGACGGTGAGGACGACCGCGCCGGGCAGCGCCAGGAGCGCCGCGTGCAGAACGGTCAGGCCCAGGACCGACTGGAGATAGACACCGGTCAGGTACGCCGCCACCGACCACGCCGCCAGCGGCAGCAGACCGGTGATGATCGCGATCGTGAACACGCGGTCGCGGAAGAGCGAGAAGTCGATCAGCGGGTGGTCCAGGTGCCGCTGCCGACGGGCGAACCACACCAGCGACGCGGCGCCGAAGGCCATCGCCACGACCGGCGGGACCGACACCCCCTGCGCGGCCACGTGCTTGAGCCCGTAGACCGTGAGCAGCAGACCTCCGGCGGAAGTCACCAGGCTGAGCCCGTCGACCCGGCCGTGGCGCGTCTCGCGCACCTCGCCCAGCAGGATGGGCGCGACCGCGACGAACACGGCGATGGCCGGGAGGTTGACCAGGAAGACCGACCCCCACCAGAACCGCTCCAGCAGGGCGCCGCCGACGATCGGACCCACCGCGAACCCCGCGGCGAACGCGGCCGCGAAGATGCCGATGGCCCGCGCCCGGAGCCGCGGGTCGGGAAACAGCTCGCTCAACACGGCCAGCGCCGAGGGCAGCAGCGTCGCCCCCGCCACACCCATGACCGCCCGGCACACGATGAGAAGCTCCGGACCCGGCGCGAACGCCGCCCCGGCGGACCCCGCGCCGAACACGGTCGCCCCGATCAGCAGCAGCTTCAGCCGACCGTAGCGGTCGCCGAGGTTGCCGAAGGCGATCAGCAGCGAGCCGACGGCGAAGCCGTACACGTCCAGGATCCACAACGCCTGATCGGCGGTCGGGGCGAGGGCCTGGCTGATCCGTGGCATCGCCAGAAACAGGATCGATCCGTCCATGGAGACGAGGAGCACCGGTCCGAGGATCACCACGAGCCCGAGCCAGGACCGCAGGCCGGGGGAGTGGTGCGCACGCTGTTGAGTCATGGTGCCGACCGTCCCCAGGACCGGGCGCGGCAGCCATCCCCGTGCCGTGGGTATCCCCAGCAGGTACACCCACCGGCCGTGACCACGGCCTAGGCTCGGCCGCGTGGAGAACCTGGGTACGTTCCTCAAGCGCCGCCGTGACCGCATCACCCCGGCCGAGATCGGCCTGCGCACGTACGGCACCTCCCGGCGCGTCCCCGGTCTGCGGCGTGAGGAGCTGGCCCAGCTCGCCGGAATGAGCGCGGGCTACTACACCCGCCTGGAGCAGGGCCAGGCCGACACCGCCTCCGAGCAAGTCCTCGGCGCACTCGCCCGGGTGCTCCGGCTCGACCGGGTCGAGACCATCCACCTCCACAACCTCGCCCGGCAATCCGCGAAGACCGGCCTCCGCGAACCGCCGCCGGAGCAGCCCCACCCGCGCGTCCTCGCCCTCCTGGAGTCCCTCGGCGAGGCCACCCCGGCGATCGTCCTCGGCCGACGGGGTGACGTCCTCGCCTGGAACCGCACCGGCAACGCCCTCGTGGCCGAGCACATCGCCTTCGACGCACCCCAGGACCCGGCCCGGCGCCCGTCGATCCCCCGGATGTTCTTCCTCGACCCCCTCACCCGCGACCTGCACCGCAACTGGCCCGAACTCGCCCGTATCCACGTCGCCTACCTGCGCCTCACCGCGGGCCGCCACCCCACGGACGCGCGCCTGGCCGAGCTGATCGGGGAAATCACGATGCGCAGCGACGACTTCGCGGCGATGTGGGCCACCGGCGACGTCGCCGACTGCACCACCGGCACCATGCGCCTGCGCCACTCCACGGTCGGCGCCCTCGACGTGTCCTACCAGGTCTGGCTCCAGCCCGACAGCCCCGACCACCGGCTGGAGATCTACACCCCGGACGACCCGGCGTCCGCGGACGCGTTGCGCATCCTGGCCCACCAGGCGGCCGGTGACCGTCAGCCGAGGACGTGTCTCAGGTAGCTGTGCGGGTCGGTGAGGTAGCGGCGCCAGTGGTCGACCAGGGTGAGGTCCTGCCAGGTTGTGCGGCGCAGGCCGTGCTCCCCGACCTCGATGATGTCCGCGCCGGGCAGGGCGGTGAGCAGGGGGGAGTGGGTGGCGCAGATGATCTGGCCGCCGCTTTCCGCCAACTGGTCGAGGTGGCCCAGCAGTTCCAGGCACGACGTGAAGGAGAGAGCCGCCTCCGGCTCGTCCATGACGTACAGGCCGGGCTGGAGGAACTTCTCCCGGAAGGCCGCGAGGAAACCCTCGCCATGGCTGACCGAGTGCGGAGCGAGCCTTTCCCGCTCCAACGCGTCCAGCGCCGTCTCGGCGCGCAGGAAGAAGCCCTTGCGGGCGGACCAGCTTCCGAGCATGCGCCGCCCGCGGGGAGCCGCGTCGAAGCGGAGCCGCTCGCCCAGCGGCGACTTGGGGCGGTGGCTGGCGTAGCGCCAGTCGTGGGAGCCGCCGTAGGAGTCCAGGCCGAAGCCCTCCGCGAGCGCTTCGACGAGGGTGGACTTGCCGGAGCCGTTCTCGCCGACGAGGAAGGTCACCGGCGCGGTGAAGCGGAGTCCGTCCGTGAGGAGCCCGCGTACGCAGGGCACCGACCAGGGCCAGGTGTCCTCGTCGTACGACGTCAGGTGTGCGTACGCGCGTTCGATGATCACATGCCGAGTTTCTCATGGGAGTTGTTCCGGGATCCGGAGGCTTGGCGGCATTCAGCTGCGGAGCCTGGCGGAGATGATGGGCGCCAGGCGGGTGGTGATGGTGCGGTGGCCCTGGTCGTTCGGGTGGACGGAGTCGGAGAGGTCACCGGCGGCCAGCCAGCCGGTGGTGTCGACGTAACTGGCCCTGGCGTCGCCGAAGGCGGTGACGGCGGCCTGGGTCTCGGTGCCGAAGCGGCCGCTGAAGGTGCGCAGCGCGAAGATCCAGGCGCCCGGGTAGGCGGTGCGGACCTTGCGGAGCAGGCTGGTGTACGACGCCTGGAACTGTGCGGAACTCACGCCGCGCCCCACGTCGTTGGTGCCGAGGTTGATGACCACGGCGTTCGCCTGGTAGCGGGAGAAGTCCCAGGCGGGCGTGGTGGCGTTGGGGTTGAGCTTGGTGAACTGCTGCTCCAGGCTCATCCGGTCGTCCGCCGTGTCGACGAGCGCGGCGCCGCCCTGGGCGATCTGGGTGTGGTCGGCGCCGAGGCGTTCGCCGATGAGCCAGCCGTAGGCGGTGCGGGCGTTCTGGGAGGTGGTGGTGCCGACGGTGATGGAGTCGCCGACGAACTCGATCAGCTTCTTCGGGGCGGGCGGGGCGAAGGTGGTGGCGCCGCTGTCGAGGGTCAGGCCCTGGAAGACCGCGTCGCCGTGGTAACTGCCCGCGACGACCTGGTAGTTGACCTGGAGGGTGTGGTTTCCGGCGGCGAGCGGGGTGGGGGTGAGGTTCACCGTGCCCTTGGCCTCGTTGAAGAAGACGGCGGGGCCGCCGTCGATGCTGGCCCACAGGTCGATGGCGTTCCGCTGCTTGAGCTTGACGGTGCGGCCGGTGAAGCCGGTGCGGAAGTACGCGCCCGCCCAGTAGGGGGTGTGGGCGGTGGCGGAGGTCGTGGTGTCCCAGCGGCCGCTGAGCTTGATGTTGGGGTCGCCCGGCTGGCCGGGAGCCGCGGCGGTGGCGGCCTTCAGCGGCGCGGAGCCGAGCTTCGCGGAGATGACCGGGGCCAGGCGGTTGGCGAACTTGGTGTGGCCCGCCTCGTTGGGGTGGCCGTTGCCGTCCTCGTAGTCGGCGCCGTCGGTGAGCCAGCCGGTGGTGTCGACGTAGTACACCTTCGCGTCGCCCGCGCCGTTGCGCGCGCTCACCGCCGCCTTGGTCTCCGTCAGGTAGCGCTTCTTGAGGGTCTGGACGGCGAACAGGGCCGCGTTCGGGTACTTACCGCGGATGTCGCGGAGGAGGGCGGTGTACGCCGACTGGAACTCAGGCCCGGTGACGCCGTGCCCGATGTCGTTCGTACCGAGGTTGATGACGACGGCGTTCGCCTGGTAAAGGGAGAAGTCCCAGCCTTGGTCGCCGGTGGAGCCCGTCTTGAAGAACTGCGTGGCCAGGCCCACGCAGCCGTCCTTGCCGACCAGGCAGTAGCCCGCGCGGGCGATCTGGGTGTGGCGCATGCCGAGTTGCTCGCCGGTCTTCCAGCCGTACGAGTCGAGCGCGAGCCGGTCGGTGAGGGCGCCGGCGGTGATGGAGTCGCCGACGAACTCGACGAGCTTGCCGGGCACGCGCGGGGCGGTCGTGCCCGCGCCCGCGTCGAGGACCAGGCCCTGGAAGACGGTGTCGCCGGAGCGGTAGGAGACGCGGAGGGTGTGGGTGCCCTGGGGGAGGGGCGTCGGGGTGAGGTTGACGGTGCCCTTGACGCCCGCGTGGAAGACATCGGCGCCGCCGTCGATGCTGACGTAGAAGTTCACCGCGTTCCGGGCCTTGACCTTCACCGTCGTCCCGGTGAACGCGGTCCGGAGGTAGCCGCCGGTCCAGTTGGGGACGGCGGCGGTGGCGGAACTGAGGTCCCAGCGGCCGGTGTAGACGATGTTCGGGTCGGTCACCGAGCCGTCCCCCAGGGCCTTGGCGGGGGTGGCGGGCGCGGCGTGGGCGGTGGCGGTGCTCAGGCTCAGCCCCAGCAGGAGCAAGGTCGTGGCCATGACGAACGCTAAGAGTCTGCGCATGGGAGGGGATCCTCTCGCGGAGGGGGGTGAGGGTGTGCCTGGGAGCGCTCCCAGGCGCGGGGTGCGGTCACGATGGAAGCGATGGATCGGTTCAACGTCAAGGTGGAGTGCACACCTTCGGGCGCACCTCCGGTCCGGGCCGTCCCCTCGGCGGCCCGGACCGGGTCGAAGGCTGAGCGGGCGGACTACCAGCGCGGAATGGCCGGGGTCACCCAGTCGGGGTCGGCGACCCGCATCGCGGCGGCATCGTCGCGGTCCCGCATCGTGCCGTCGTCGTCCAGCCAGCGCTGGTGCAGTACGGCGAGCCGCTCACGGTCGAGCTCGACGCCGAGCCCGGGGGCGTCGGGGACGTCGAGACGGCCGTCCCGGAAGGTGAGGCGCTCGGTGATCACGTCCTCGGTCTGCCACGGGTAGTGGCTGTCGCAGGCGTAGTCCAGGTTGGGCACGGTGGCCGCGACATGCGTCATGGCGGCCAGGCTGATGCCCAGGTGGGTGTTGGAGTGCATGGACAGGCCGACGCCGAAGGTGCGGCAGATGGCGGCCAGTTCACGGGTGTTGCGCAGCCCGCCCCAGTAGTGGTGGTCGGAGAGGACGACCTGGACCGCGCCCTTGGTGAACGCCTCCCGGATCTCCCCGAAGGTGGTCACGCACATGTTGGTGGCCAGCGGGACCCCGGCGGACGCGGCGACCTCGGCCATCCCGGGCGTACCGCTGGTCGGGTCCTCCAGGTACTCCAGGACGTCCCGCAGCTCCTCCGCCACGTGCAGCGACGTGGGCACGGACCAGGCGCCGTTGGGGTCCAGCCGCATCGGCTGACCGGGGAAGCGCTCGGCCAGGGCGCGGATCGCGGCGATCTCCTGGTCGGGCTCGAAGACGCCGCCCTTGAGCTTGAAGGAGGTGAAGCCGTAGTCGCGGGCGAAGCGCTCGGCCTGGGCGACCACTCCGGCCGGGCCTGTGGCCGCGTCCCAGTCGTCGGGCTCACAGGCGACGCCGTCCGGGTGCTCGGCCCAGCGGTAGAAGAGGTACGCGCTGTACTCGACGCGGTCGCGGACCTTGCCACCGAGCAGCGCGTGCACCGGCAGGCCCGTCGCCTTGCCCCAGGCGTCGAGACAGGCCACCTCGAAGCCGGAGACGATCGACAGCCGCAGCTTGTCGGCCGTCTGGACGCCGCGCAGGCCGCCGACGTCGACCGAGTTCTCGACCCGGGAGGCGTCCACCGCGACCTCGTCGGCCAGGGTGAACAGCCCGTTCAGGTCGGTCACGCTGTGGCCGGGGAGCTTCTCGGCCAGCGGGCGGGCCAGGTCGAGGTACTTGGTGTCGCCGTACGTCTCGCCGACGCCGGTCGCCCCGCCCTCGGTGACCACCTCGATGATCAGCCGGGGGGTGTACGGCTGGTGGACGCCCTGGGTGTTCAGCAGCGGCGGGTCGGCGACGAGGATGGGCGTCAGCCGCACCTCGGCGATGGCGAGGGCTTCGGCTTGCGTCGTCTGCGCCTGAGTCTGCGTCGTCTGAGTCAACGTGTGGCTCCCACGAGGTCGAGTCCGGTGGTCAGAAGGGCTTCGAGGTCGGCCAGATCGTCCGGGCCGGGGTCGGCGAGCGGTGCGCGCACCGGGCCGACCGGCCGCCCGCGCAGCCGCGCCGCGGCCTTGACCAGCGAGACGGCGTAGCCGGGGACGCGGTCGCGCAGCTCGACCAGGGGTACGTAGAAGTCACGCAGCAGCCGTTCCACCGTAGCGTCGTCGCCGTCGCGCTGGGCGGTGAAGAAGGCGTTCGCGATCTCGGGGGCGAAGGCGTGCACGGCCGACGAGTACGCGGTGATGCCGATGCCGGCGTACGGGCGGGCCTGGACTTCGGCGGTCGCGGCGCCGTTGAAGAACAGGAAGTCCTCCGGCGCGGCCAGCTTCAGGCGCTGGAGCCGGTCCAGATCGCTGTGCCCGTCCTTGAGCCCGATGACGCCCGGGATCGTGACCAGCTCGCGCAGCCCGTCCATGGTGAAGGCGACCTGGTCGCGCTGGTACGCGATCAGCGGCAGCCGGGTGCGGGCGGCGATCTGCCGGATCTGCTCGACCAGCCCCGACTGCGGGCCCTTCACCAGATAGTGCGGCAGGACGAGCGCGGCGTCCGCGCCCGCCTCCTCCGCGATCCGGGCGAACCGCGCCGCCTGGGCCCAGCCGTAGCCGATCCCGGCGACGACCGGCAGCCGGCCGTCGGCCTCGCGGACGGCCGCGGTGATGACCTCGCGGTACTCGTCCTCGTCCAGGGAGAAGAACTCCCCCGTACCGCACGCGGGGAAGATCGCGCCCGGCCCGGTCTCGATCTGCATCGCGAGGTAATCGCGGAACGCGGGCAGATCGAGCGCGCCCGCGCCCCCCTTACCGCCCTCGTCCCCCCTGCCGCCGGTGAAGCTGGTCAGCGGGAACGAGAGCACGCCGCTCGCCATCCCGTCGCGCAGCCGGGCCGCCGTCGTCGCCGCATCGGCCGTGAGGGCCGTCATGACTCGTCTCCCTATGTAGATGGCGTCTACGTATGAAGATAGAGATTAGGAATGCGCACGCGGGGGCGTCAATAGGCGGGACGCGGCTGCGGCTACGCGGAAGACCCCCGCACCCGTCACTCGGGTCCGGGGGCCTTGTGCTGCCGATCAGCGCTCGGGCCGTGCGCCGGGTCGATCGGTGCGGGCCACGCCGCGCGCCATCGTGGCCGCGCTGCCGAGATAGCGGGCGGGGTCGCACAGCTCGGCGATCCGGTCGTCCGCGAACAGCTCGTCGGGGTGTCCCGGCCGGACCCGGTCGTACAGCTCCGGCACCTCGTCGAACACCCGGCCGAGGCCGCGTGGGTTCGGATCTGTCATCGCATCCTCCCGTCGTCATTGTTCACGGCGGCCGAGCATTACGATGCGACCCATGGCGGAAACCGGAGGCGTACGCGAAGTGAAGTCGGCGGGCCGCACCGTGCAGCTCCTCGAACTGCTCGCGGCCCGCGGCGACCAGCCCGCCCGGCTCCGGGAGCTGGCCGAGGAGATGGACGTGCCGCGCAGCAGCATGTACGCGCTGCTCCAGACGCTCATCGACCGCGGGTGGGTGCGCACCGACGTCACCGGCTCGTTGTACGGCATCGGCATCCGGGCCCTGCTCACGGGGACGAGCTACCTCGACAGCGACCCGCGGGTGCGGGCCGCACGGCCCTATCTGGACGAGGCGTCCGACGCCCTCGGCGAGACCATCCACTTCGCCCGGCTGGACGGCGGCGACGTCGTCTACCTCGCCACCCGCGAGTCGCACGAATACCTGCGGCCCTTCAGCCGGGTCGGCCGCCGTCTCCCCTCGTACGCCGGAGCCCTCGGCAAGGCGCTGCTCGCGGAACGCCCCGACGACGAACTCCCGCTGCCGGAAGGCCCCTTGGAGCCGCTGACCCCAAAGACCCACCGGGATCGGGCCGCCCTGACCGCCGACCTGGCCCGCACCCGGGAACGGGGCTATGCGGTCGACCGCGAGGAGGGCGTCACCGGCATCGTGGGCTTCGGCTTCGCCCTGCGGTACGACGACCCGGCGGTCGACGCCATCAGCTGCTCGGTGCCGACGGCCCGCCTGGGCGCGGCGGGCCGGGAGGAGCGGATCGTGGCGGTGATGCGGGAGATTCGCGAAAAGATCGAGGCCGTGGCCCCGAGAGCGGCCGGGTCGGCCACGCAGTGGCGCTAGCGGCGGCCTTCCCCACCCCACCCCGCCCCTTCCCGAAACCGGGGGCAAGCCCCCGGACCCCGGCCCGGTTCCACGTCGCGGGCGTCCGCGGCCCGGTGACGGTGACCGTGTCACCGGTGATCAGGGTGACCGTGTGCTCTTGCGTACGAACCGGTGGGGCCTTCGGGGCGGACCGGGACGGCTGGGCGCCGACCGCCGGTGCGGCCATGGCGGCGGCCACCACACCGGCGGCACCCACCACGGCCACGAGGCGACGCACTCTTCGCATCGGCTGGCTTCCTCCCTCATCGCATCCGATTCTCCCGTCGGAAGGTGCGATCAGAGTGGTCGCCGGGGGTGTGCGGGCTCAAGGGAATCCTGTGGCCGCGCGGTGCCAACGCCTTGATTGGCCACCGGAGTTACGCCGGTGAGCGGGATGCCGTCACGGGTGGCGGCGCTTGAGCATGTCGGCGCACTTCTCGCCGATCATCATCGTGGTGATGCCCCGAAGCCGTTCACCAGGGTGGTGAACAGGACCAGGATCGAGCCGAGCACGACCGCGTTGGCCGCCCGATCGGTGCCGGTGCTGCCGTCGCCGACGAGCTGGAGCCACGAGGAGATCTGCGGCAGCGTGATCTGGTACGCGAGCGCCACCGCCGCCAGTGACACCATCGACGCGGTCATCATCATCCAGCCGCCCAGCCAGCCGACGTGCGGACCGCCCAGCAGCTTGGACCAGTTGTACACCGACCCGCCACCGGATAGCGCACCGCCAGCTCGCAGAAGCACAGCGCCACCATCAGCTGCCCGAGGAACACCATCGGCCAGGACCACCAGTACGCCGGGCCGCCGTGCGTCACGCCGAAGTAGAAGAGCTGGAAGGTGCCGGTGAGGATGGAGATGTAGCTGACCCCGGCGGCGAAGGTGTGAAACTTGCCGAGCGTGCTTGAGTTCCGGCCGGTAGCCGAGTTCGGCGAGCGAGTCGTCGTCGTGTGCGGTGTCCGCCCGGGGACCGGGACGGGGTGGTTCGGTGGGACCGGCAGCCGTCACGTGAACCACCGCTGGGGACGGGGTGCGGTGTTGCGCCAGATGTGCTTGGCCTCCTGGTACTCGTGCAGCCCCGCGGGGCCCAGTTCACGGCCGATGCCCGACTGCTTCATCCCTCCCCACTCGGCCTGCGGGACGTACGGATGGAAGTCGTTGATCCAGACCGTTCCGGCGCGCAGCCGCGACGCCACCCGGTGGGCCTTCTCCGCGTCCTGCGTCCACACCGCGCCCGCCAGCCCGTACACCGTGTCGTTGGCGAGCGCCAGCGCCTCCTCCTCGTCCCGGAAGCGCTCCACCGTGAGCACCGGGCCGAACGACTCCTCCTGCACCACCGTCATGTCCGGTGTGCAGTCGTCCAGCACCGTCGGCAGGTAGTAGTGGCCGCCCGCGAGCGACGGTTCGTCGGGCGGCGCGCCGCCGCAGCGCAGCACCGCGCCCTCGTCGATCCCCGCCGCCACGTAACTGGCCACCTTGTCGCGGTGCGCGGCCGAGATCAGCGGGCCGGTGCGGGCGTTCTCGTCGAACGGGCCGCCGAGCCGGATCGCCCGGGCGCGGGCCACCACCTCGTCCACGAACGCGTCGTGCACCTGCTCCTGGACCAGCAGCCGCGCACCCGCCGAGCACACCTGGCCGGAGTGCAGGAACACGGCCGTCAGCGCGTAGTCGACGGCGGTGTCGAAATCGGAGTCGGTGAAGACGATGTTGGGGTTCTTGCCGCCCAGCTCCAGGGCGAGCTTCTTGACCGTGGGCGCGGCCGCCGCCATGATCCACCGCCCGGTCATCACCCCGCCGGTGAAGGACACCATGTCCACGCGCTCGTCCGTGACCAGCGGCGCACCCGTCGTGGACCCGGCCCCCAGGACGAGATTGGCCGCGCCCGGCGGCACCCCCGCCTCGGTGAGCAGTCGCAGCAGCCCGATCGCGGTGTGCGGGGTCAGCTCGCTGGGCTTGAGGACGAACGTGTTCCCGGCGGCCAGCGCGGGCGCCACCTTCCAGGCCGTCTGGAGGAGCGGATAGTTCCACGGTGTGATCAGGGCGCACACCCCGACCGGTTCGTGCACCACCCGGCTGTCGATCTCCGGGCTGCCCGTGTCCAGCACCCGGTCCGCGCCACCGGTGGCGACCAGATGGCCGAAGTAGCGGAAGCACCCCGCGATGTCGTCGAGGTCGTACTCGCTCTCCACCAGCCGCTTCCCCGTGTCCAGGGACTCGGCGCGGGCCAGATCCGCCCTGTCGCGCTCCAGCAGGTCCGCCACGCGCAGCAGCAGCCGCCCGCGCTCGGCGGCCGGAGTGCCCGGCCACGGCCCGCGGTCGAACGCGTCCCGGGCCGCCGCGACGGCCACGGCCACGTCCTTCGGCCCGGCCTCGTCCACCGTGGCCACCAGGGACCCGTCCGCCGGGCAGCGGATCTCGCGCGTGTGTCCGTCGAGGGCGGCGGTCCACTGTCCGCCGATGAACAGCTCCGGCATGTCTACCCCCTCGTTTCGGGGCTGTACGGCCGGTCGGGCGGGGTCGCGCGAGCACCGGACGCACCCATGGTCGCGCGAGCGCCGGACGCACCCAGCCAGGGGGTGGCCGACGCACGGCCGACCCACACCATGAGCGTAAGTGCCACCGGACGCCCCCGCACGGCGTACGGACCCCGGTTGACCGCGGGCGGCGGCTCTGCCAGCATCATTCGCCTTATGGCCGGCTGGATACAGTTCGGCGGCACCCTGGTCAAGATGGCCGTGGGCCCGTCGGCGAAGAAGCGCTACCCCACCCCGCTGACCTCCCACCAGCGGTGGATGGTCTCGCTCGCGGCGATCCTCGCCGAGCGCACCCCGGGGCACTCGCATACCCTGCTGTACCCGCTCAAGCGCATCGACGTGTCGACCTCCCGGGGACGGCTCTCGGAGAGCTGGGGCATCACCACCACGGAGGACCTGCACGGCGTCCTGCACCGGCTGGCGACCACGGGACACCGGACGCGGATGGCCGCGGCCATCGGGCACCCGCCGCTGGCCTGGGACATCGCCCGCTACGCGGACATCACCCGCTACGGCCTCGCCTCCGGGTACATCGACGAGCCCACCGCATGGCGGCTGCTGCGCGAGGTCGTGGCGCCGGTCGCGCGCACGTACGGCTCGTGGAAGGAGTACGCGGACGACTTCATGACCGGCCGACTGGCCTGGATGCGCGCCCTCAGCGGCACCGAGGACGAGGACTGGGCGGTGTCGCAGGAGGAGACGGCGCGGGCGGTGCAGCGGCTGGTGGACCCGATGAACCAGGACAGCCCCTGGCAGCGGACCCCCTGGGAGACCATCTACCAGCCGGACGTCTGACCCGTCGCGTCTCCGGCCACCGGGCCGGGGAGAATCCTCCGCATGGTGTACGACCCCGACGCGCCCCGCGCCCTCGCCGACGAACTGATCGCCGCCCTCGACCCCCTGCCCTATCCGCGGCGCATGCGGGAGCTGGCCGCGCGGGTGCGGGCGGCCAGCGCCCAGGGCCAACTGGCCGGGCTCGTCGGGGAGTTGACGGGGCGCGGGGCGTACGAGGAGCGGCTGGCCGCCGCCGCGGCCGCCATCGGCGGGCGGACCGGCCACCTGGAGACGCTGCTCACCGACCCCGACCCCCTGGTGCGGTGTCACGCCCTGAGAGGTGCCGGGTCCGGGGCGCGGGTCCGGGACGAGGCGCTGGAGGCGGCGTTCGAGGACGCGCCCGCCGCCGTACGGCGCCAGCTGATCCGCGCCGTCGTCGCCCAGCGCCGCACCGCCCTCGCCGACCGGCTGATCGACCCGCTGCGGGAACGCTGGGGCGACGCCGAGGCGGCCCGGCTGCTGCCCGGTTGCGGGGCGGACACCGTCGTACGGCTGCTGCCCGCGCTGTTCCACGCGGTCGGCAGCTGGCGGCCCCTCACCACCCGCCACCCCGCCGCCGTCCTCGACGAGGCCGAACGGCAGCTGACCGCGCTGCCCGTGGCGCTGCGTACCGACTGGTGGCTGCGGTACGCGCCCGGCGTGGCGCTCGCCGCCCGCGCCGAACCCCACCGTGTCCTGGACCTGCTGGAGCGGCGGTGCCACGGCCAACTGCCCCCACCGCTCCGGCACCGGCTGGGCACGCTGGTGGCCGCCGACCCCGGACGTACGCTCGATCTGCTGCTCACGCCCGAACACGCGCAGCTGCAGCGCGGCCGGGGGCTGGAACGGGCCGTACTGCGCCGCCTGGTGAGGGCCGACCCGCCCGAACTCGACGCCCTGGGCCGGGCCCTGGCCCACGACGCGGAGGCCCTGGCGCGGCTGCTCGCCGCCCTGCCGCCCGCCCGCCGCGCCGCCTTCTTCGACGCCGCCACCGCCGAACACGACGCCTCCCACGCCGTCCTGGCACCCGCCGTCCTCGACGCCCTGCCGCGCCCGCGCCGCCAGGCGGAGGCGCGCCGCATGGCCACGCAGGCGCGCGAGCGCGGCGCGCACTGGACCACGGTGCTCGAAGCGGTCGCGTACCTGCCGGTCGAGGAGGCGCGGGAGGAGCTGCTGGCGGCCACCCGCCGCCCCGCCGCGGACGACCGCGCCACCGCCTACCCGCTGCTGATCCGCAACGCCGCCCGTTCCGGCGACCCGGACGCCGTCACCGCGCTGCTGGGGCAGTTGGAGCGGCTGCGCAACGAGCAGGACCCGGTGCGCCACGCCGCCCTCGACGCGCTCGCCGCGACCCCGCCCGCCCTGTTCACCGACGACGCCGCCGAACTCCTGGACCGGGTCGCCACCGACGCCATCCAGGCCCGCGACTCCTCCACCGCCACCCGGCAGGCGCTGCGCCGCCTCGCCGTCGCCCTGCTGCGCGAACACGCCGCCACCGGGCGGCGCGAACTGCTCGGCTGGGCGCTGCGCACCGTCACCCGGCTCGCGGGCAGCGTCGGCGCCGCCGACCTCGGCCGCCTCGACCACCGGCTGCGGCGCGGCCAGGAACACACCGTCTTCGAGGCGCTGCGCCCCTGGCTGGAGGCGGGCGCCGAACGCGTCGACCACGAGCTGACCTTCGCCCTCGCCCGCTCCCTCGGACGGCGCGCCCACACCATGTCCGAGCTTCAGGAACTGCTGTGGCAGGCCATCGCCTTCGGCCGCGGCGAAACCGCCCGCACCGCGATCGCCCGGTGGCTGGAGCCGCCACGCGAACGGGACGACCGGGTGGCCGAACTCCTCGCCCAGGAGCCCTCGGCCGCCGTCCTGCCCCCGGTCCTGGCCGTGCTGACCCGGCGCCGCACCGACCTGCTCGACCTCGTGCTCGGCGACACCCCGCCCTACGGCCGCTTCCTCACCCACGGCACCCACTGGACGCCGCCCACCGGCCGCGACACCGCCCGCTGGCTGCCCCGCCAACAGACCGCCGCCGCCCGCCTGCTGGCCAGGGCCGCCGCCGACACCACTCTGCCGCAGCCCGAACGCGCCTCCGCGATCGCCCGCGCCGCGCCGCTGGACGAGGGCACCCCGCTGGTCAGGACGTGGGCCGCCGCCGAGGACGTGGTGCTCGCCGAGGCCGCGCTCGCCGCCCTGCCCCACACCCGGCGCCCCGGGGACGCCCTGCCGCTGCTGCTCGCCCACGCGGGCGGCGACCGCGCGCGGGTGGCGGTGTACGCGGCGGCCAGGGCCGCCCGGTACGTCGCACCGTCCCGGCTGGACCGGCTCATCCGCGGCGTCCTCGCGCCCGACGGCGTCGCCACCGCCGTACCGTCCGTCCCGGCCAAGGTCACCAGCCGCAAGGAGGCCGCCCGGATCGCCGCCACCCACCTCCCCGCACCCGACGCTGCCACCCTCCTCGCCGACGCCCAGGGGCTCCCCGGCCAGCACCCCGACGTCCAGGCCGTCTGCGTCCGCTTCGCGACCCGGCTGCTCGGCACCAAACGCGCCTGGGAACTGCTGACCGCCGCCGCCGGCGGGCGCCGCGAACTGCGCCACGCCGTCCTGCACGCCCGGCCGCTCGACCTCCCCGAACTCCACCGCGAGCGCTACGCCCAGCTCATCCGCGTCGTCTGCGACACCGAGGACCCCGAGGTGGCCGCCTCCGGCCACGCGGCGCTCGCCCGCTGGTCGCCCTGGGCACCGGACGCGGCCGCGCTGCTGGTCGCGGCCGTCACCGACCTCGGCAACCGGGCCAGTTGGCGGTCCGCCGCCGACGCCCTGCTCGCCCTCATGGCCGCCGCGCCCGACGGCACCTCCGAGGACAACCCGCTCGCCTGGGCGCTGGCCGCCCTCGTCACCGCCGACGCCCGCACCGGCATGCCCGACGCCGAACCGGACCGCGACCGGCCCGCCCGCCAGCGCATCCGCCACCTGGCCACCCGGCTCGCCCGGCACGGGCGGACGCGGCCGCGGGAGATGCGGCGCCACGCGCTGGGCGCCGCCGAACTCCTCGCCGGATACGAGACGTTCGTCCCCGAGGCCGCCCAGGTCCTCGTCCACGCCCTCGACCTGGACGCCCGGCCGAGCGCGCTCACCGCCGCGCTCGCCCGCCTCGCCCGGCTGCACACCTCCCGCCCCGCGCTCGCCGCCCGCACCGCCGACGTCCTGCGGGACCGGCTCGACGCGGCGTCCCGGCCGGGCGGGCGGGAGGGGCTGCTGCGCGCCGCGTGGCAGCTGGAGGAGGACGGCGGACACGCCGCCGGGCTCTTCGCCGCGGTGCTCACCGGCGTCGGCGGCCCCCGTACGGAATGGGCGGAGCCCTGGCGGGAGCGGGTGCGGGGCCTGCGGCGGCATCCGCACCCGGATGTGCGGGACGCGGCGCTGCGGCTGACGACGGCGGGGGAGTAGGGGCCTTCAGCCGCTCCTCAGCCGCCCTCGCGCCAGGCCCCTTCGCCGTAGTCGTACCCGTACGTGGGACGGCCCTTGATGCCGCTGGTGCGGAACGGCGCGCCGTTGTCGTCGATCCGCACCGTCCCGGAGCGGTCCCCGCTCGTCCAGTCCAGCTCCAGGTACCAGCGGCAGTCGCAGCCCGCCGTACGGGCGTTGATCAGCAGCACCTCCGGGTCCGACGCCGAGACGCGGTACGGGAAGCGGACGGCGGGGATCGGCTTGCCCTCGTCGTTGCCGTCGGTGGGGCGGGCCTGCGGGCGGGCGGCGTCCAGGTCGACGGAGAAGGCGCGCGGGGTGAGGGCGCCGCCGCAGCCGTTCTCCATGGCGAACGACGACCAGGCGAGCGGCGTACGGCGCCCCACGACCCGTACGTGCAGGGCCCGCAGCACGACCGCGGACTCCGCCCGCCCCTGAACGGTCGCCTCGACGTTGGTGGTCCCGCCGTGCACCGCGTCATGGGCGGCGGCCCAGGCCGGGGCGTCCCGCTCGGTGGGCGGCGGGGCGACGTCGGCGGGCGACCGGTCGATGAGGTAGCGGTGGTCGCAGCCGTTCTCCCAGACGTGGGAGCGGGTGCTGAGGGTGAGGGGCAGGCGGGCGGAACCGTTCCGGGGCGGGCGGGACGCGCCGGGCGTGGCCGTCGCCTCGCCGTCGCGCCGTCCCGGCTTCCCGCTGTGCGGCGCGCCCGACGGTGTCTTGTCGCCGAGCTCCTTACGGAGATGGCCGCGGGCGGTGGGCCCGGCGGCGGGCGGACGCGTGGCGGGGGCCTTGGGCGTCGCCGATGCCGGGGGCGAGGCGGCGGCGTGGTGCCCCGGCGCGCCGCCACCGCCCGACGACCGCACCTCCACGGCCGTGACGGCGAGGACCACGACGGCCGCCGCGCCCGCCACCAGCGCCCACGGCCGGGTACGCCACGCGGCGCGGGCCGTACCGCCTGACGCCGCGTCGCCTGACGCCGCCCCGTCTGACGCTGTCCCGCCTGACGCCGCGTCGCCTGTCGCCGTCCCGCCTGACGCCGCCTGGCCTGACGCCACGTCGGCCGAGACGGCCCGTAAGTGCGCCCGCGTGGTGCCGCCGGTCGCCGAGTCGGCCCGGGCGGCCCCGGCAAGCGGCCGGACCCGCCCCTGCGCCGCCGCCCGGATCTGCCCTCCGGTCTGCCCGTCCCCGGTCTGCCCGGCCTTGGCCCGCCCGGTCCCGGGCCCTCCTCCGGCGTCCGGCCGACCCTCGGCGGGACCGGCGGGCGTAGCCGTCGCCGCGCCCGGTCCGTCGGGCTCGTCCGCCGGAGCCGTCCGCCGCGCAGACCGGTGCGCCGACCGGTGCGCGTCGGCGAGGACCCAGCGGCGGTGGAGGGCGATCAGCTCCTCCGGGGTCGCGCCGCACAGGCGGGCGAAGCGCTCCACCGGGGCGTAGTCCGTGGGGACCGCGTCGCCGTTGCAGTAGCGGTGCAGCGTGGACGGGCTGACGTGCAGGCGTGTGGCCAAGACCCCGTAGCTGCGGCCCGAACGCTCCTTCAGCGCACGCAGGCTCTCCGCGAACTCCTCGACCTCATCGGCTCTGCCCACCGGCCCCATCCCCCTCCTCGTACCGCTGGAACGTCCCGCGGGCGCGTTCCAGGGTGGTGTCATCCCCCCAAGTCAGCGTACGTGGAGGCATTCCCGCGTCCCGGATGCCACGCCTGCCGTAGCGGCCGCGGCGCGGCGCCGCGCAGGCTCGTCGCATCGATTCGCACTCCTGCGAACTCCTACGCACTCCTACGAAGCGGGGAACCTTCCATGCGCATGTCTTCGCAACGCCTCCGCGCCGCCGCCCTCGGCGCCCTCACCGCGGCCGCCCTGGTGGCGGGGTCCGCGACCGCCACCGCGGCCCCGGGCACGCCCGGCCACCTCGTACCGAAGGACCTGCCGCCGCACCCGTCGTCGGACTGGTACGCGAGCGACGTCACCCCGGGGCTGCCCGGACACGTCCCCTTCTGCGTCGAGGACACGCTGCCCTCGGCCGGGGCCACCCATCGGACCTTCTGGACCGAGTACGACACGTCCGCGAGCCAGATCGTGGTCAAGGCCGCCACCGTGGACGCCGCGCGCAAGCTCGCCGCGGCGGCCGAGAAGAAGGTGCGGAACTGCGCCGCCGACTGGGAGGGCGACTTCCCCGAGGGCACGGCGTCCTGGCGGGACTACGGCACGCTCCCGGCCGAGGACGGTGCCCATGTGTACGGCGTCCACACCTCGTACCCGGACTCGGAGCCGGGCATCCACCTGTACGGGGTCGGGCGGGACGGGCGGACCGTCACCGTCGTCGCGTGGGGCGAGATGGGGACGTACGAGCACGCTCCGGTCGACGCGTTCCGGCGGACGACCACCACGGCGGTCGTGAAGCTGTACCACCCGTAACGGTGGTGCGGGGGCGACGCGCACACACAGGGGGGTGCGCGTCGCCGTCGCCGGGGGAGGGCACTCGCCCTAAGGTCGGTGCACCCGCCCGACCGGATCATGCCCGGAGGATCCCGTGCCGAACGGTTCGCTCTCGCTCGCCGCCACCCTCTACCTGCTCGCCTTCGACCCGGGCAGCGGCAAGCCCGTCACCCATCTGGGCTATCTCGTCCAGGCCGGGGCGCTCACCGAACTCGCGCAGCGCGAGCTGCTCGTCGACGCGGAGGGCTGTCCGAAGCCGCTGCCGGACGCGCGGACCGGGGACCCGGCGCTGGACGGGCTGCTGGAGGTGATCGAGGAGTCCCGGCCGCGCACCTGGGGGACCTGGGTGGGGCATCACGCGCAGCTGACGGAGAAGGCGGTACGGCACCAGCTGCGGGCGGCCGGGTATGTGCACGTGACCTCACGGCGGGTGCTCGGTGTGTTCCCGGTCAAGGAGTACGGGCTGGAACGGTCGCAGCTGGTCGCGGAGATGCGGGACGAGGCGGTGCGCGTCCTGTATGGGGCACAGCCCGCGGCCGAGGTGTCCGAGCGGGACGCCGCGCTGATCGCGCTCGCCGCGGCGGGCGGGGTGACGACCGTCGTCACCCACAAGGACATCAAGGCGCACCGGAGGCGGATCGCGGAGCTGGAGGCGCGCAGCGGCGCGCCGGGGGCCGCGCTGGGGGGCGTGGTCGACCATGTGCGGGCGGGACTCGCCGCCGCGGTCGCCACGGCGCTGTCGGCGGCGACCACCGCCGCGGCCACGACCACCAACTGACCCGGTTGCCGGGCGAACGGATTTCTCGCGGTTTCTCTGGGTTTCTCCGGGTTCCTTGGGTTTCCCTCAGGAGCAGTCTCTGAGCAGGGACGCCAGCCCGTCGTCCAGGTCCAGCTCCCCGCCCTCGGCCCCCTCCGGCACCACCGCGTACGAGCGGCCCAGGAACCGCCGCAGGTCCGCGGTGTCGAACTGCACCATCGCCATGCCCTCGGGCGCGTGGAACTCCAGCACGGTGCGCTGCGTTCCGCACGGCCACATCTGGACGTCCCCGCTGCCCGCGGGGCCGCGCAGTCCGGCAGCGAGCAGTTCGCGCCCGAAGGTCCACTCCACGGCGGAACCGTCGAGGGACGCGGTGGGCGGGAAGGAGACGCGGACGGCGAACGGGTCGTCGCGCTCGTAGCGCAGGCACGCCGGGATGGCGCGTGCTTCCGGGGTCGACGCGATGAGGTGGGCCTGGACTGCTTGGTCGATGACAGTGGTCACAACGCCTGCTCCCTTGCGATTGCGATCGGTGCGGGTCCTCGCCGTCTCTACGTCCATAAGACGTACGGGCTCACTGGCCAGTGCACCCGCGCGGGGCGTGACGTGCGTCACGACCGGTTTTTCGGGGGGACATACGGCATTTAGGCTTGCGAAATCCATGCACGGTCTCGGGTGCCGTGCGGAGCTGTTACAAAACTTCCGCCGCACTCCGCTCTCCCGAGGCACCCACCCCAGGGGTTGTTCCACCATGACCGAACGTCCAGCGGCGCCGGACGCGGCCGCGTACACCCGGCTCTACGAATCCGAATATCCACGACTTGTCGGGTACGCCCGCACCCTCACCGGCAACCCCTGGACGGCGGGAGACCTCGTCGCCGAGGCGCACTTCCGCGTCTGGCGGCGGCTGCGCGCGGGGGAGGCCATCGACGTCGACGCCATACCGGGCGAACTGACGGGCGTCATCCGCGGGCTCGCCGTGGCCTCGGTGAACTGGGGCCCGCCGCAGCAGTCCTCGCTGCTCGAACCGCTGATACGGGTCCTCGGCGAGCTGCCGCAGCGCTGGGTCACGGCGCTCTGGCTCGCCGAGGCGGAGGACCTGTCGCCGGAGGAGGCGGCCCGTCGTACGCGGACGACCGGCGAGGCCGCGGCCGCGCTCGTGGAGCGGGCCCGGGAGAGCCTGCGCCGCGAGTTCCTGCGCGCGCAGCCGGGTACCGCGGCGAGCGCGGCGTGCGGTGGCCACTGGGACGCGCTGCCCGGCCATGTGCAGGGCACGGACGACCCGCACCAGGCCGAGCGGATCGCCGTGCACATCGACGGCTGCCGGGACTGCCGGTCCCGGATGGAGCGGCTGGTGGCGGCCGACGGCCGACTGGCCGCGCTGACCGGCCCGGCGCTGCTGGCGCTGTACGACCGGGGCACCGCGCCGTATCTGCGGCCACTGGTCGCCGCGGGCGGCTGGGCCGCGACGGGCGCCGCGGCCGCGGGCGCCGGGACCGCTGGGGTGGGCGGTCCGGCGACCGTGCCGATCGGTGCTTCGCACGCGGCTCCGGCGAACGGCCCGCTGGTCTCCAGCCGCCGGTCGATGCGTCACTTGATGCACGGGCAGGTGCGCGAGGCGGGGCCGGTCGCGGTCGCGGTGGCCGGGGCCGGGGTGCTGTTCGTCGCGGGTGCGGCGGTCATGACGGGGCTCGCCCTCACCAATGGCGGCGCGGCGGAGGCGGGTCAGCCCGCGGCGGCGTCGGCGCCGAGTCACAAGCCTTCCGACTCCTCGCCTTCGTCGGGTTCGTCCGGTACGGGCGCGGCCGACGCCGCGTCGCGGAAGCCGGACGCGCCGCGGACGGACGGCACGCGTGAGGCGTCCCGGAGCAAGCCGTCCACGAAGACGCCGGGCCCGTCGGACGTGCCGTCGAGCGCGGTGTCCCCCTCGCGGTCCACGCCGTCGTCCGCTCCTTCGGACCCGTCGTCGGACGCGCCGTCGGACGCGCCGTCGGAGAACCCGACGGAATCCTCGAAGCCGACCAAGTCGCCCAACCCCTCTGAATCCGGGTCGACTCCGACATCCGACCCCACCTCCGACCCCTCGTCGCCCTCGCAGGACCCGACGGACGGCGGCGGCTCGGACAGCGGTTCCGGCGGCGGCGGCGACAGCGACGGTGGCGGCACGAGCGACTCGCAGGGAACGCCGAGCCAGCCCGACAACCCGACCTCGGCGCCCACCGACGACTCGCAGAACTGCGTATCGCTGCTGGTGAAGCTCTGCGTGAACAAGTGACCCGGCACGGCTGACGGCCGATCGGCGGCGCCCGCGGATTCTCCGCGGGCGCCGCCGCGTTCTGGACGGCGTATCGCCCAGGGACTAGCTTCCCGCCCCATGACGGGCATGGGGATCATGGGCATGATGAGACGCATGGTGGCCGCCGGACTCTGCGGGGCGGCGCTCGCCGCCGCCCTCGCCTCGCCCGCGCAGGGCGAACCGGCCGGTGCGGCGGACGGCTTACGCGCCGGTTGGCGGCTGAAGGACAGCGGCACCGACGCCCGCTTCCGGGGACTCGCCGCCGTGAGCCGCCGGACCGCCTGGGTCGCGGGAACGAAGGGCACGGTGCTGCGGACCCGCGACGGGGGCCGCAGCTGGCGGAACGTGTCCCCGCCCGGTGCGGAGGGGCTGGAGTTCCGCGACATCGAGGCGTTCGGGGCGCGGCGCGCGGTGGTGCTGGCCATCGGCGAGGGCGAGGCGTCGCGCGTCTTCGTCACGGACGACGGCGGCACCACCTGGAGCGAGACGTTCCGTAACCCCGATCCGCGCGCCTTCTACGACTGCCTGACCTTCTTCGACGCGCGCCACGGCATCGCGCTCAGCGACCCGGTCGACGGCACGTACCGCATCCTCGGCACCGGTGACGGCGGCCGCACCTGGCGCGTGCTGCCCTCCGGCGGGATGCCCGCCGCGCAGCCGAGCGAGTCCGCGTTCGCCGCGAGCGGGCAGTGCCTGGTGAGCGCCGGACGCCGGGACGCGTGGTTCGCCACCGGAGGCGCCGCCACCGCCCGGGTCTTCCACACCGCCGACCGCGGCCGTACCTGGACCGTCGCCGACGCGCCGCTCCCCGCCGGTGACCCGGCCCGCGGCGTATTCGCCCTCGCCTTCCGCGACACCCGTCACGGCCTCGCCGTGGGCGGCGACTACCGTCCCGACCAGCCGTCCCCGCGCGCGGCCTGGACCCCGGCCACCCAGCCCCCGCCCGCCTACCGTTCGGGCGTCGCCTGGTTCCCGTACGGCCACCGCGCCGCTCTCGCGGTCGGACCGACCGGCACGGACGTGACGGCGGACGGCGGGCGCACCTGGCGCGCCCTCGATCCGGGCTCGTACGACGCGGTGGACTGCGCAGGGGACGGCGGTTGCTGGGCGTCGGGCGAGAAGGGCCGCATCGCCCGCCTGGAGCCGACCCGGGCAGGTGAGGGGCGGTAGCGTGACCGGTCATGACGAGCGCCATCGATCCCCGCTATGAACTCCCGCGCGACTGGCCCGCGACCGAGGCCGAGGCGACGGCCGTGCAGGAGCGGCTGCGGGGATCCGTCCGCGCGGAGGGCGGGGTCGTACCCGCCCCCGGCGGCGGAGCCGGGGCGGTCGTCGGGGTGGATGTGGCGTACGACGACGAACGCGGCGTCGTCGCGGCGGCCGCCGTCGCGCTGGACGCCCGCACCCTCGCCCTCGTCGGGGAGACGACGGCGGTCGGCCCGGTCACCTTCCCGTACGTGCCCGGGCTGCTGGCGTTCCGCGAGATCCCGGCCGTGCTGGACGCGCTCGGCGCCCTCGACCGGCTCGGCCACCGCCCCGACGTCGTGGTCTGCGACGGCTACGGCCTCGCCCACCCCCGCCGCTTCGGGCTGGCCAGCCACCTGGGGGTGCTCACCGGGCTGCCCGCGATCGGTGTCGCCAAGAACCCGTTCACCTTCCGCCACGACCCGCCCGGCCCGCGACGCGGCGACTGGGCGCCACTGCTCGACGGGGACGAGGAGGTCGGCCGGGCGCTGCGCACCCGGGACGGGGTGAAGCCGGTGTTCGTGTCCGTCGGCCACCGGGTGACCCTCGACGAGGCCTGCGCGTACACCCTCCACCTGGCCCGCGACTACCGGCAGCCCGAGACCACCCGCCGTGCCGACGCGCTGTGCCGCCGCGCGCTGGCGGATGCCCGCTGACGTCGAGTTCCCGGCACCGCACGTGATCACCGGAGCCGCAGAAACTCGACGGCTCGCTCATCCAGTTCAGCCGCACAGCGCACGCCGCGGGCACGGAAGCGGGCGAGATCCCTGCGCATCCGGGCCACTGCCTCACGGGTCCGGAGCGACCGCACCTCGTTCATGTGGTCCATCGCCCGGTTCCACGTGGCGCACGCCTGCTCGATGCCACCGTCCTTGAGCTGCATCTCGGCCCTCGCCACCAGGTCGAGGGCGACAATCCGTGCATAGCCCGCGGGGCGTGACGAGGCCGCGCGCGCGTACTGCTCCGCCGAGGCCTTCCGGTCCCCCAACGTCTCGTAGACCTTGGCATTGCGCGAGTAGACCGATGCGGCAGGCGGACCCCAGGTGAGAGCCCAGAACGGCACCTCGTCTCCACAGTCGGCGGCCAGGAGAGTACGCGCCCGCTCAGCCTCGGCAACAGCTGCATGTCGCTGCCGGGACTTGGCCAGGGTATGGGCGTGCACGACGCGGAAGAGGGCTTCGGTCTGCACATCGACCTTGCCCTTGGCACGGTTCAGCCCGGTCTCGGCCAGGGCCTGGCAGTGCTCGGGCCGGTGCAGCTTGAGCCCTTGCATGGCCATGGTGCGCATCACGAACCCATCGTGTCCGGGAATACCGGACTCGACGGCGAGTGCGTAGGACTGAAGGTAATAGCGCTGGGCCAGACCCTGCTGACCTGCGTCGTAGGATTTCCAGCCGATCAGGTGCACGCCTCGGCTGGCGGCGGAGAGCATGTGCTGGCGGATCTTGTCGCTATGGAAGCGACCGCGGCACAGAGGCGCGACGTCATCGCGCAGATACTGCACCAGGGCGCTACGTCCGTGCTGCCCACCGTGGCGTTCATCCATCTCGGAGAATAGCCGCACCATGTCGCGGACCGCTTCGACTTCCGCCATCCCGATGGTCTGGCCGGTGCGAGCTGCGGCGGTGCGGTCGGCGATCTCTCGGACGTACGACAGCGGCAGACTGGCAGCGGCGACCGAGTAGGCGGACGTGGTGAGGAAGCGGCGCCGGTTCAATTCTTGGCTCCACATCGGTAGCAGGGCATCCAGTGGATCTTCGCCGAGGGACAGGCCGAGGCTGTCGTCGTCCTCTTCGTACGGCGCGAGGCCCAGATCGTGAAGGGCCAGCAGGCGCCCGAGTCGGCGGGAGAGCGCTACGGCGAGATAGCGGCCGGTATCTCCTGCGGGGACGACACCGCTGATCCAGTGCTCGATGGTGGATTTGTTGGTCCGTAACGCCGTCCCGCACTCGGCGGCCACGGCGCATACCTCCTTGGCCAAGGACTGGTACGTCAGCCCGGACTCGGCGACGAGGTTTCGCAGCTGGTGATTCGGCGTGCGCTTGGCGATGAGTACCTGCCCATATACCCGATATACCGCTTGCCCTGCCCGACACCGTACCGCTGGCGCCGCGGCCTGAGTTGACTGTTCGCGTGCCCACTCCCGGGCACGACGGACTGAACACTACGGAGGTAGGAATCATGAACACGCAGACCACCGCTCCCGTCTACACCGCTCCGGTCGTTCTGGATGCCGGTGACGTCGTCGAGGTGACGCTGGGCACGAACAACTTCGACACCGCCGACGACTTCTCTGTCAAGTCCTGCGTGTTGAAGTTGGATGCGGCAGCAACGGCACACCCTCCACCTCGCGTAGAGTCCACACAGCTCAACGCTTCAGCCCGTCCCCTTGGGGGGACGGGCTGAAGCGTTGTCGGGCTCGCACTCCTCAGTTCATGGCCTCGCCGGGAATTCGATTGCGCGTGGGGCTTACTGGGTCACTGGTCTTCTTGGAGTTTGAGGAGTTCGTGGAATAGCCCTTGGTGTGCCAGTTCGTCGTACGTACCCATCTGCTCGATGCGGCCCTGGTGGAGCACGACGATGCGATCGGCGAGGCGAGTGTTGGCCAGACGGTGGGTGATGAATACGGTCGCCCGTCCTTCGGCGAGCGCCCTGAGCCGGGTGTAGATCCGGTGCTCGGCACGGGCGTCGAGCGCGGCGGTCGGCTCGTCCATCACCAGCACGGGGGCATCGCGGTGGAAGGCGCGAGCAACGGCGACGCGCTGCCACTGCCCTCCGGAGAGGTCGTGTCCTCCCCACCAGGAGCGGGCCAGGGAGGTGTCCAACCCGTGCGGCAGTGCGGCGATGACGGTGTCGGCGCCAGCTGCCTGGGCGGCGGCGTGCACGGCCGTGTCGCCTTCGGGCCGGGGCTGGCCGAGGGTGATGTTCTCCCGGGCGGCCAGCGGCCAGCGGGTGTAATCCTGCGGCACGAGCGCCACCTTCGACAGCACCTCGGCCGCGTCGGCGTCCGCCAGGTCCACGCCGTCCCACCTCACCGACCCGTTCGTGGGCAGGAACAGCCCGGTCAGCACGCGGGCCAGGGTGCTCTTGCCCGCGCCGTTCTCGCCGACCAGCGCGATGACCTCGCCGCGCTTGAGGTCCAGGTCGATGCCGTCGAGCGCGGGGGTGTCGGCACCGGGGTAGGTGAAGGAGACGTCCGTGGCGGTGATCACCTGCGGTCCGTCCTGGTCGACCGGGGCTGAACCACGGCGGGTCGTCCACGGCTTGGCCACGGCCAGGAAGCGGGCCCAGTCGTCCAGCGACAGCGAGGTGCGGAACAGCCGAGCGCCGGACCGCACCGTCGTGGCCAGCGCCGCGCCGGAAGTGCGTACGGCCAGGGCTGCGGTCCCGGCCGCGGCTAGTTCCATCCGGCCCGTGGCCACCAGGAGCACGAGCACGCCCCAGGTCGCGGCGGTGCCGACGGCCGTGAGCGCGTCGCCGATGCCTTGGACGACCAGGGCCTGCCTCGTCGCGCGGAGTTGTTCGGCCTCCAAGCGGCCGGAGACGATGCGGTACTGCCGAATGAGGAACCCGGCCATGGTGCCGGCGCGGACCTCGTCAGCGGTGGCCCGCTCCGTGGTGTACGCGCGGAAGACGTTGCGCAGGCGGGAGTCGGCGAGGTTGCGGTGGTGGGCGGCGTGCTCGATCCGCGCCCCCCGTACGGCGCCCCACGCACAGGGGATGACCGAAGCGACGAGCAGGGGCAGCATCACCGGGTGCAGCACGGTGACGACCGTCGCAGCGGCGGCCATCTGGGCCGCGGCCGAGGTCAGCTGCTGTGCGTCGAGGATGAGGTCGCCGGTCTTCTCGGCGCCGTCGGAGGCGGCTGCGTGGGCGTCCTCGAAGTCCGGGTCCTCGTACGCCACCAGCTCGGCGGCGGTGGCCGCGGTGATGACCTCCAAGTCGGCCTCGCGGACCACCTTCGGCGCAAGGCGAGCGGCGGACGCGCGGGCGGCGGCGTCCAGCAGGTAGCGGCCGGAGGCGGCGAGGACGAGCACGACCACGGCGGTCAGGTTCTCGCGCAACCCGGCGGCGATGTCGGGCCCGGTAAACACGGCAGACAGAACACGGGTGGTGGCCGCCAGCGCGGTCGCGGTGAGGGCAGCAGCGCCGATCTGGCAGGTGAGCAGGGTCAGAACGGCGTGGTGGTCGGTGCGCCAGCCGAGCCGGGCGGCCTGGGCGAGGGTGTGCGGGAGTCGGCGGGCTATCGCCCACGTGGACAGGTTGACGCTCGCCTCGAAGTGCCGGTCGGACGCCAGGCGCATGACCGGCGGCTGGCCCGCCGTGGTGGCGGGAGGAGCGGATACGGAAGAACTCACGCGCCCCATGAGGAAGCCGAACCAGGGGGCTGGGCAACGGGATTGTTCCCGCCGGACCGGGGATCACCCCTGGTCACCCAGCCCGCACCCGTCAGCGATGCTGCCAGCATTTCATCCGAACGGGTGACGCCGTGGTCCAGGGCCGGGGAGGCTCGGACTGGCCCCGGACCACAGCGGCACGGGAGCCGCTACGGAACGGCCAGGACCGGCATCCAGGGGCGGTCGACGGCGTCGGCTATGTCGCGGCCGACCGCGCCTTCGGGGACCTCGGCCCATGCGTGTGCGGCGTGGGGCAGGAAGCGGGCGCCGTGTACCCAGCGGGCCTGGCGGCCGGTGAGCGCGGTCGCGATGACGGTGGCGAGGCTCAGTTCCGCACACGCGATCCGGCCCGGCCACCACGAGGGAATCACCGCCAGCACCGCCGTATACAGGGCTTCCAGCCGGGCCAGGCGCGCGTACGGCAGGCCGCGCAGCAGCCGCACGGCGGCGAGTTTCCAGCGCAGCGGCAGCGGGCTCACGGTCAGGGAGCAGGCGAGTGCGACCGCGGCCACCAGGCGGTCGCGCCGCGGTGCGGTGGGCCGGGCGGTGGGGACTATGACCGTCATCGCCGCCACCACCTTCGCCGCACTCGCCGGGGCCGGTCTGTGTCGACGAGGACGCCGCCGGCCACCAGCTCGTCGACGAATGCGGCGATCTGGCTGCTGACCTGCTGCGGGTCCTGCCCGGTGGGGATGGCGATCTCGTCGGCGAGACCGGTGATGCCGCCGCGGACGGTGATGGCGTGCCAGATCCTGGAGGCGTCCTTATCGAGCATCAGCCACGTCTCCCGCTTCACGTCGAGCACTGCCGTGCCGTCCGGGCCCGTGGCGTGGTGGATGTGGTCGGCCGGGGTCAGCATGCCGCCTCCAGCGCGGTCGTCTGCCCGCTCAGCCACCAGCACGTGACGATGAGCTGGTGCAGGTCGGCGATCACCGTGGCGCTCTGGCCCCGGGCCGCCTGCGCGAGGGCGGCACGCACGGCCACGGGGTCGATCAGCCCGCCGGCCGCGAGCGGGCTGGAAGCGATCAGCTCGTCGAGCCATGTCCGGTGCCGGGCGAGTCCGGCGATGCGCTGGGCGGTGAACGATCCCTTCGAGCGGCGGGAGGTCAGCCAGTCCGGCAGTTGCGGCAGCCCGGCCCGCAGCAGCGGCTTGTACATCACCAATCCACGCCGGGCGAGGGCCGGGACGGCGAACGCGGCGCGGACGACGTTGTTGTCCAGGTAGGGATACACCGGCTTCACGCCGAGCGCGTCACCGTACGGGGCCCAACCCCGGGCCGAGGAGCCCACCGACCGCAGGGCGGCCCACTGGTCGAACTCGTCGGCCAGCTCCGGTTGCTGGTCGCGGATGGCCTGCCGCAGCAGCGCGGCGACCTGGTGGCGGCCGTATCCAGTCAGCCAGGACGCTCCGGCGCCCAGGCGGCACCACGACCAGCCTGTCACGGCGCCCTCCGGCGTGATGGGCCCGCGCTCCAAGTGCTCGGCGGAGCGTTCGAGGGAGCCGGCCCGGCCGAGGGCTGCGGCGTCCTTGAGGGCCTTCCAGTACGGGCCTGGGGCGGTGTTGCGCAGCCGGGCGAACGCTACGACCTGGCGGTGGGCCTCGCGGCGGCGGCCGTCCTGGAGCAGGCGGAGCCAACAGGAGCTCGATGCGTCCAGCACGACGTCGCCGCCGTGCCCGGTCAGGTGCAGCGGCAGTCCTCGTACGGGGCGCAGGTACGAGGCATCCATGCCGTACATCGCCGCCTCCAACACCGGCTCCACGCCGGTCGGCTGCCCGGCCGGAAAGCCGAACGGCAGCTGCACGTCGCCTCCGCGGGCCACCGTGTGCGCCACCCCCGTGTGCTCGGCGACGCGTGAGGCGAACGCCATGTCCTCCGCGCTGGTGAAGCCGTCCGTGTACGTGACCGCATGCACGGCCTGGGCGTCGGCGGCGAGCACGACGGCCGCCGAGGAGTCCAGCCCGCCGGACAGGTCCGCCCCCACAATCTCGCCGGCGGCGCGGACGCGGTGCTGGACGGCGTCGGTGAGCGCCTGCCCGAACAGCTCGGCGCCCTCTCGGAGCTCGTCCACGGGCTCGACGCCGGAGATGTCGACGAGCTGCGGCGGCCCTCCGGGCCTGAGCAGCAGTCCGAACCCGCCGGGCACCAGCCGGACCTCCTCGTACGGGCTGCGGTGCGGCCAGTGGTGCTCGCCCACCGTGAGCCGGGCCGCCAGGTGCGGCAGGTCCGGCACGAGCGGGCGTCCCAGCAGGCGGGCTTCGGTCGCCCACGCCGTCCCTTCGTCGCCGCGCAGCGTGTAGTACACGGCCCGGATGCCTGCCAGGTCGCCGCACACGAATCGCTGCCGCCCGTCGTCCGCAACCACCCAGTACGAGCCCGGCCACCGGGTCAGCTCGACCCACCGGCCCGCCCGCACGGCCGAAAGCGCGGCGGTCAGCTCCTGCTTGGTTGCCGGGCAGTCGCCCACGACGACGAGGGCGACCGGCCCCTCGGCGACCGCGCGCACCCGCGCGGCCGTGGCCCGGCGGACATCGCCGAGCCCGTCGATCGTCAATCCGTCCACGACGGCGGTGCCGCCGGTCATCCACTCCCGTTCCATCTGTTCGCCTCCCCTGTGACGCGCCCGGGGGCCGACCGCCGTAGCGGCCGGCCCCCGGGGTGCTCGGTCAGGTCTTGCGGGCTTGTCAGCCCTCGAAGTAGTTGGACTTGTCCGAGTCGTTGAACGTCTGGCGGCCCAGGGTGAGGGTCGCCACCGGGTGGGTGCTGATCTGCGGCGCGAAGCCGCCGGTGCTCGGCGCCGCGGCGGGCTTGTCCTCGACGGCGGGCTGGGTGGTGACGGTGGTCTGCTCGGCCATGACCGGCCTCCCTTGTCATCGGTGGATGTGAGGTGGTGCTGCCTCTATGTCACCGCGAGACAAAGTCCGTTCCCAGAGACGGAGTTGGGCAGTTGCTGGGAGTGGATCTGGGAGAAATCTGGGACGGGCCTGGGATGTCAGCCCGCCCGGAGGAGGTCGAGCACGGCGCGCTGATAGACGGCGTACACCGTGGGGAGTTGCGCGAGGTGGGCGCGCTCATCGATGCCGTGCAGGCCCTCGTACGGCAGGCCGAAGCCGGCGGTGGCCGGGATGCCCTCGCCTGCCAGGAGGTTGCCAATGTTCGACGGCCCCGCGGTCTTCGCCCGCACTGTCAGCCCCGCCTCGGCGGCGGCGCCCAGCAGGGCGGCAGCGGGCTGTTCGCCCTCGGTGAGACGGAAGGGCGGCCACGTGGCGACCGGAGTGACTTCGGTGGGCTTCGGGGCGGGCACCTCCGCGTCGAGTTCGGCGACGGCCTTGCTGACGAGCGTCTCGGCGTCGTGGCCGTCGAAGGTCGGGGTGGTGCGGATGTCGACGTTGAGTTCGCACCGGTCGGGGGTGACCGAGAAGCCCTGGCCGCCATGGAAGGCGGTCACCGACAGCTTCGGCGGCAGCGGGAACCCCGAGGCCCCGTCGATACGGGGCAGATCGGCCGTGTCCAGAAGGCGTACGAGGTGCGCGGCCCGGGAGATCGCGCCGACCACGGTCTTGCTGGAACCGGAGTGTCCGGAGGGGGCGTGCACGACGAGGGTGGCCCGCCACAGGCCACGGCCGCCGACCACGACTTCGTCCAGGCCCGGGTAGCCGATCATCACCCCGGCCGGCCGGGCCGCCTGTGGGTCAGCGAGGTAGGCGCGGGCGCCGCCGAAGCCGCCGGTGTGCTCGTCGACGTCCAACAGCACAGCGAGCCCGCCGTGCAGGGCCTCGGCGCGGGGGGCCAGGTCGGCGGCGATGTGGCAGAACATCGCCGCGGCGAGCTTGGAGTCCGCCGAGCCGCGGCCCAGCAGCCAGCCGTCGGCGATTTCACCGCTGGCCGGCGGGAACGACCAGGCGGTCTCGTCTCCGTACGGGGCGGTGTCCACGCACGCATCCAGCGTCCACCATGGGCCGGGACGACCGCCGGGAATCTCCACCAGCAGCCCCACCAGTTCCCCGGCGGCGTCGTGCAGTCGACGGTGCGGCAGGCCGCGGGAGGCGAGCCAGTCCTCCAGCACGCTAAGGACGGGCCCGTAATCGTCGATCCCGCCCCTGCTCGGCCGCCGGATGAGCTCCCGGGCGAGCTCCACCACGGACGCCGTACGGGCTGCGGCCTGCGACACGTTCTCGATCACGTTTCTCCCTCGCCCCCTCAGTTGTGCCGTACCGGCAGCGCGCGGACGGCCTCGATCGTCTCTACCGGCCGCGCGGACGCGCACGCCTCCCGACCATGGTGGACCAGTCCGACGGCCGCCTCCCGGCTGAGTAAGACGCCGCAGTCGAACCCCTCCGCCCCGTGGAACGACGGCAGCGGCACGACCGCGGCGGTCTCCGAGGCCACGAAGAACCGTTCCAGTGCCTCGGTCGGCTCCACCATCCTGATATGGAGGGTCTTGACGCCGTTGCGGCGCGCGGATGGGTCGCGCAGCTCCAGCAGCCGCACCAGGTGGTCGGCGAGCGCCCGGTGCCGCGGCGGTCCGTACAGCACGCGGTAGTGGACCAGGTCCGGGTGTTGGGCCACCGCCGTCTCGATCGCCGCCAGATACGCCTTCTCCCGGCTGCGGGAGCCGGTGACGACCAAGTGCTCACGCGCTCCGGCCGCGACGTCCACCATCGCCTCGACCAGGTCCGTCCAGCGGGTGAGCATCTTGACCACCACCGCGGTGCCGGAGGTCTCCAGCACGCTCGTGGCCGCCGCGCCGTCCTGATGCGCGAACAGCACCTCCGGGCGCTCTCGGTACAGCTGGCATAGCCCAGCCCGGTTCCGCTTGCCGGTCCGGCGCCGCCCGGACTCCCATGCGCTCATCAGACTCGCGTCGGCCGCCCCGCCGGTGATCGCGTTGAGCGCGTCGGCGGCTTCCTCCAGCGTCATGTTCCGCGCCAACCGTGCCCGCTTGAGCGCCGACTCCCCGCTTGTCAGCCCGGCCACGGTCATCCTCCCGCCTGGTGATACGTGGTCGGTTCAGCGCACATGGATTCCACCGCACGTCCCCCTTCATCGGCCATCCTTCGTACTCATCCCCGTATACAGCTGTCCGCATCCCACACCGCCTGGCAGGGACTCGATGTCTCGTCAGCGGCTGGACGAGCTGTCCGAGGAACCCCGTCACCTGACGGCGTGGACGGACCGCCAGGATCTCGCGCGAGTCGGGGCGAACACCACCGGGTGGCGCGAGATCGCACTTACCCGCCACGGCGTCGAGATCGCCGCCCCCTTCCTGGACAACGAGGTCATCCGGGCCTGCCTGGCCGTGCCCGCAGACCGACGTGGCACCCCGGGCCGGTACAAGCCGCTGCTCAGCGAGGCATTCGTCCACACCAACGTTCTGCCGAACTTCGTCCTGTCCCGTACGACCAAGGGCGGCTTCAACGCACTCGCCTACGCGGGACTCACCCGTCACGCCCCGGTCCTTGCCCGGTTGCTCGGCCCCTCCTCCCGGCTGGCCGCCGCCGGACTGATCACCCGAGCACCCGCAACGGGCATGCTCCAGCGCGCAGCCGCCGGACAGCCAACAGCCCAGGGCGCCTTGCACCTGGCCATCAGCGCCGAGGTGTGGCTGCGCCAGCTCGAGACCACCACCCCCGCCTCATGGTGGGAGGTGACCGACTATGTGGCAGCTGCGTGAGACCACTCGCGCGGTGCTCGCCGACGACGGCGGCGCCATCCTCGACGAGCGCACCGGCCGCTGGACCCATCTGACCCCGACCGCCGCAGCTGCGGTCATGCTCCTGCTGTCCGGCACCACCGAGCACCAGGCCGCTGAACAGTACGCCGTCCGCTACGGCATCAGCCTTGAGCGCGCCGCCACCGATGTCCGCACGGTCGCTGACGCCCTCACTGCCCGGGGGCTCGCCGCCACCGAGGCCAACAGCTGGGACTGTCCCCGCCGGTGGGGGCTGTGGCGATGACGAGCATGGAGACCTACTCCACCGTCCGCACCGGCACCGCCGCCGAGCGCTGCGTCGCGGCCGTCGGGCTTGTACTGGCCCTGGTGCTGCTTCGGCTGCCGTTCCGGCACACCGTCCATGCGGTCCGCTGGGCCCGGCGGGCAGGTGGTCGGCCGCTGACCGCGGCAAAGGCCGAAGCACTGGTCATGGCGGTCAGGCACACCGGTCGTCTGTGGCCCGGCCGGGTCGCGTGCATGGAGGCCTCGCTCGGCGCGGTCCTGGCCGCCGGGCTGCTCGGCCGCCGTCTGCACTGGTGCCTCGGCGTGCGGTTCTCCCCGCCGCCGGTTGAGTACCACGCCTGGGCCGAACTCCCGGGGTACGGCCCGGTCGGTGAGTACACCGAGGCAGGCTGGCACCACCACACCGCCCTCACCATCTGAGCGCCGCCGCTTCGCGGGCAGCGTGTCCTTCACTCGCCCGGAGCAGTTGACGCATACGCGTACCCCACCCCCCTCTAAGGAGTGAGCCGTGAGCGATATCGCCCTGGCCGCCGTATCGGTTCCTGAGCGTCACTACGCCCATCACGAAGGCCGCGGCGCCACCCCGCACCGCTCGAACCCCGCCGTCATCCACCGAGAGCTGGGCACGCTGGACGTCAGGCCGGGCATGAACGTCGCCGAATTCGGCACCGGCTCCGGCTACTCCGGCGCCTTGCTCGCGCGACTCGTCGGCTCCCACGGGTTCGTCGTCAGCCTCGACGTCGACACCTACCTGACCCGCTGGGCCAACCTCATCCACCTGGAGCGGGGCCTGCGCAACATCCGTTGCCACACCGCCGATGGCACAGCGGGCTTTCCCGACCGCGCCCCGTACGACCGGATGGTGGCCTGGTGCACCCCGTCGCTGCTGCCCCAGGCGTGGGTGGAGCAGGTGGCCGACGGTGGCCTCATCGTCGCTCCGCTGCCGATCGCGCCCCTGCCCAACATGACCGTGGTCGCCAAGATCCGTGCCCGTGGCAGGCAGCCCCTGGTGGAGGCCGTGTTCACGGGCGGCTACATCGAGGCGACCACCTCGCCGAAAGGCAATCTCGACCTGCCGGGCAGGTGGGTCGACTGGGAGAACCGTGTCCCGGGACCCTCCTGGATCTCCATCGCGTGGCGCGGAAAGGATGACTGGCGGAACGACGGCGCCCGCACCACCCTGGACCGCCTGTTGAAGGAGCCGTACACCGAGCCGTACGAGGGGCCTGAGGTCGACTGGCCGTCCTGGCGAACCTTCGTCGCCGCCATCGACAGCCCCTATCTGACGATGGCCGGATTGAGCCCGGACCTGTGGGCTATCGGGCACTCGACCCGGACCACAGCCGCCGTTATCCGGCAGGACGGCACCGTCCTGGCCGATGGACCCAAGTCGCCGTCCCTGACCGTTCTGCACGGATGGCTGAATGACTGGGAGGCGGCAGGCCGTCCTGCCCCCGAGACCTACACCCCGAGTCTGGTCAGACATGACGCCAGTCAGGGCCCGGCTGGCTGGACACTGCGCCTCTCGCGATGATGCCTCAGTGGTGACGCGGGTAGTCGTGGTCGTCACCTGGGGCACAGGGCGACACGTCGAGCGGCGCGCCTAACCCACCCGCCGCGTTTCGGCCACGAAGCAGCCGAACTCGACGCAGCGCACATGCACCGCGGCCACCTCGGGGTCCGCGTACAGCTCCGCCAGGGTCTCCTCGCACGCCTCCTGCCCGCCGCCGGTCAGCAGGCGGCCGCCGAGGATATTGCCCTGCGCGGAGTAGGCGCGCAGCACCCGGTGGTCGCCCCACATGCCGGACGGGAAGCCGGGGCCGGTCCAGCCGTCGCACTCCTCGGCATGCAGGTAGACCGGGCCCTGCTCGTCGTACGGGCCGGGCTCGGCGCCCGTCTCCTCGGCCCAGCGGCGCAGCGGGGCGTAGGAGACGAGAGCGATGGTCTCGCCGGGGAGGCTCCGGCCCAGACAGCAGCGCAGCGGGCTGTTGCCCTCCTCGTCCGCCACCATGCGCGGCGGGTTGCCCGCGTCGTCCTGGATGCGTAGGCGCTTCGCCACCTCGGGTGCGATGGCCCGGATCTCGTAGGTCATGGTGTCGCTCATGCGTTTCATCGTCGGCCGTGGGCGCCGCGATGGCTGGCGGTATTCGGACGGGGCGCTGGAGGCAGGCGTACTTGACAGGGGGATGGTGCTCCGTCAGATTCTCCCCACACATCGGACATCCGACGTCCGGATTGCCCCATAAGGAAGGCAGGGTCCAGATGAGTCTTCCGGCTCCGCTCACCGGTGTCGTCCCGCCCCTGTGCACCCCCCTCACCCCCGCCGGTGAGGTCGACCGGGCCTCCCTCGCCGCGCTCGCCGAGCGGCTGATCGACGCGGGCGTGAGCGGCCTGTTCGCGCTCGGCTCCAGCGGCGAGGCCGCGTATCTGGGCGACGGCAGGCGCCGTACCGTCCTGGAGACGGTGATCGAGGCGGCGGCCGGGCGGGTGCCGGTGCTCGCCGGGGCGATCGACATGGCGACCGAGCGGGTCGTGGACCACGCCCGTACCGCCGCCGCGCTGGGCGCGGACGCGATCGTGGCCACCGCGCCGTTCTACACCCGCACCCACCCGGTGGAGATCGCCGACCACTTCCGGCGGGTGCGCGAGGGTGCGGGGCTGCCGCTGTTCGCGTACGACATCCCGGCCTCCGTCCACTCCAAGCTGACGCCGCGGATCGTGCTGCCGCTGGCCGCCGACGGCACGCTCGCCGGGCTCAAGGACAGCAGCGGCGACGACGGGGCGCTGCGGCGGCTGCTGGTGGAGGCCCGCCGCCGCGGCCTCACCGACTCCTTCTCCGTACTCACCGGTTCCGAACTCGCCGTGGACGGCGCCCTGCTGGCCGGTGCCCACGGCGTCGTCCCCGGGCTGGGCAACGTCGACCCGGCGGGCTACGTACGGCTCTACGCGCACGCCCGCGCGGGCCGCTGGGGCCGGGCGCGGGCTGAACAGGACCGGCTGGCGGCGCTGTTCGCCCTCACCGACGCCGGGGATCCGGCCGCGATGGGCGGCAGTTCCTCGGCGCTCGGCGCGTTCAAGGCGGCGCTGCATCTGCTGGGCGTCATCGCCTGCCCGGCGACGGCCGCGCCGCAGGTGCCGCTGGGGGACGACGCGGTGAAGACGGTGCGTCAACTGCTGGAAGAGGGAGGGCTGTTGCCGTGACGGCCGAGGCATTACGCGGGCCCTGGTACCGCCAGGTCTCCCGGCGGCAGTGGAAGTCGCTGTTCGCCGCCTGGATCGGCTATCTGCTCGACGGTTTCGACTTCGTGCTCATCACGCTCGTGCTGACCGAGATAGCCGACGAGTTCGACGTGAGCGCGGCGTCGGCGGCGAGCCTGGTCTCGGGTGCCTTCATCACCCGCTGGCTCGGCGGCGCGCTGCTGGGGGCGATGGGGGACCGGTACGGGCGCAAGCCCGCGATGATCGCCAGCATTCTGCTCTACTCCCTGGGCACCTTCGCGTGCGGCTTCGCCTGGAACTACTTCAGTCTGTTCGCCGCCCGGCTGCTGATTGGCATGGGCATGGCTGGCGAGTACAGCGCGAGCGCGACGTACGCCCTGGAGAGCTGGCCCGCCCCCTTGCGCAACCGCGCCTCCGGCTTCCTGATCTCCGGCTACGCGGGCGGCACGATCCTCGCCGCCGAGCTGTACAAGTGGGTCGTACCCGCCTGGGGCTGGCGCTGGATGTTCTACATCGGCGTCCTGCCCGTGTTCGTCGCGCTGTGGGTGCGGCGCGCGCTCCCCGAGGCGGGGGACTGGCGCGAGGAGGTGGCCGCGTCCGGCGCCGCCCGGCCCAACCCGTTCCGCCCCCTGTTCACCGGCCGCCTCGGGTACCTCAACGCGGCCCTGGCGGTGGCCGCGAGCGCCGCCCTGTTCTGCGTCTTCACCCCGCTGGGGGCGGGCTGGCGGTGGCCGCTGTCGCTGCTGGCGGCGGGCGCCCTGCTCGCCTTCGCCGCCCAGCTCGGCGGACGGCGCGGCTGGCTGCTGTACGTGGCGCTGATGTGCACCGTCTTCTGCGCCTTCCTCTACAGCTGGCCCATCCAGGCGCTGCTGCCCACCTACCTCAAGACCGAGCTGGGGTACGCGCCCTCCGAGGTCACCGACGCGATGTTCTACGCGGGCTTCGGCACCATGGCCGGCTGCTGGCTGGCCGGGTTCGCCGGTGACCGGTTCGGGACCCGGCGGGCCTACGCGTACACCCTGCTCGCCTCGCTGTGCTTCGTCTTCCCGGTGTTCGCGGTGCGGGACACGCTGGTGGGGCTCGGGGTGCTGCTGTTCTGTCTGCTCGCCCTGAGCCAGGGGATCTCCGGCATCCTGCCGAAGTACATCGCGAGCCACTTCCCCACGGAGAGCCGCGCCGCGTCGCTCGGCTTCGTCTACAACACCGGCGCCCTCGGCGGCGCGGTGGCCCCCGTGCTGGGCGCGCACCTGGCGGAGGGCATGCCGCTCGGGCAGGCCCTGGCGGTGCTGACGTCCGGTCTGACGCTGGTGGTGATCGTGCTGGTGGGAGCGGATGTCCCGCGTCGACTGGGCCGTCTGGTGGACCCGGAGCTCACGGGCGACCACCTGCTGCGGGACCGCCCGCTCCCGGCGGACACGCCGGGCTGAACACCCCGCTCCGGGTGGGGGCTTGTGGAATGGGGGGCGCGTTCCTAGCATCGGCGGTGTTACAGCGGTGGTGTCATACTTCAGGCTAGGGCGGACCCGGATGGCGGCGGCAGCAGACGTGGGCGGAGCGACGGGGCACGGGCCGCTGGCCGGGGTGCGGGTGGTGGAGCTGGCCGGAATCGGGCCCGGCCCTTTCGCGGCCATGCTCCTCGGCGACCTGGGCGCCGATGTCGTACGGGTCGACCGCCCCGACCGCCCCGGGGGCCTGAAGGTCGACCCGGCGTACGACCTCGCCAACCGCAACAAGCGCTCCGTCCTGCTCGACCTGAAGTCCACGCGCGGCCGGGACGCCGCGCTCGGCCTGATCGAGCGGGCCGACATCCTCATCGAGGGCTACCGCCCCGGCGTCGCCGAGCGGCTGGGCCTCGGCCCGGACACCTGCCTGGAGCGCAACCCCCGGCTCGTCTACGGCCGGATGACCGGCTGGGGCCAGGAGGGCCCGCTGTCCGAAACGGCCGGGCACGACATCGGCTACATCGCCATCACCGGCGCGCTGGGCATGACCGGGGAGGCAGACGGCCCGCCGGTGGCGCCCGCGAACCTGCTCGGGGACTACGCGGGCGGCTCGCTCTACCTCGTCATCGGGGTCCTCGCCGCCCTCCAGCACGCCCGCTCCGGCGGCACCGGCCAAGTGGTGGACGCGGCGATCGTGGACGGCACCGCGCATCTGACCGCCGTCCTCCACGGCATGATGGCGGCCGGCGGCTGGCAGGACCGGCGCGGCAGCAACCTCCTCGACGGCGGCTGCCCCTTCTACGGCACGTACGAGACCGCCGACGGCGGCCACATGGCGGTCGGCGCGTTGGAGCCCGCGTTCTACACCGAGTTCATCGACCTGCTCGGGGTCGCCGACGAGGCGCCCGCCCGCAAGGACATCGACAGCTGGGACCGGCTGCGCGCCGTCATCGCCGCCCGCTTCAAGGAGCGCACCCGCGAGGAGTGGACGGCCGTGTTCGCCGGGTCGGACGCCTGCGTCGCGCCCGTCCTGTCGCTGCGCGAGGCCCCCCGCCATCCGCAACTCGCCGCCCGCGGCACCTTCGTCGACGAGGCGGGCATCACCCAGCCCGCGCCCGCCCCGCGCTTCTCCGCCACCCCCGGCCGGGTGCGCGGCGGCCCCGCCCGGCCCGGCGCCCACGCCGCCGAGGTGGCCCGCGACTGGGGCGTTCCCGACGTACTGCCGACGACGCCCACCGACTCGGCCTCCTGATCCGCCCACCCCCGAAAGGCAGCCTGACGTGAGCACCGAAGCGTACGTGTACGACGCCATCCGCACCCCGCGCGGACGCGGCAAGGCCGACGGCGCCCTGCACGGCACCAAGCCCGTCGACCTCGTCGTGGGCCTCATCCACGAGATCCGGCGCCGTTTCCCCGAACTGGACCCGTCCGCGATCGACGATGTGGTGCTCGGCGTCGTCAGCCCGCTCGGTGACCAGGGCTCCGACATCGCCAAGGTCGCCGCCATCGCGGCGGGGCTCCCGGTCACCGTGGCGGGTGTCCAGGAGAACCGCTTCTGCGCCTCGGGTCTGGAGGCCGTCAACCTCGCTGCGGCCAAGGTCCGTTCGGGATGGGAGGACCTGGTGCTGGCGGGCGGCGTCGAGTCGATGTCGCGCGTGAAGATGGGCTCCGACGGCGGCGCCTGGTTCGCCGACCCGATGACCAACTACGAGACCGGCTTCGTCCCCCAGGGCATCGGCGCCGACCTCATCGCCACGCTCGGGGGATTCACCCGCCATGACGTGGACACCTTCGCCGCGCTGTCCCAGGAGCGGGCGACCCTGGCCTGGAAGGAGGGGCGCTTCGACCGCTCCGTCGTCCCGGTCCGCGACCGCGCCGGGCTGACCGTCCTCGACCGCGACGAGCACATCCGCCCCGGCACCACCCCCGAGACCCTGGCCGGACTCAAGCCGTCGTTCGCCACGATCGGCGAGGCGGGCGGCTTCGACGCGGTGGCGCTCCAGAAGTACCACTGGGTGGAGGCCATCGACCACGTCCACCACGCGGGCAACTCCTCCGGCATCGTGGACGGCGCGGCCCTCGTCGCCATCGGCAACCGCGAGACCGGCGAGCGCTACGGGCTCAACCCCCGCGCCCGCATCGTCTCCGCCGCCGTCTCCGGCGCCGACCCGACCATCATGCTCACCGGCCCGGCCCCCGCCTCCCGCAAGGCACTGGCCAAGGCCGGGCTGACCATCGACGACATCGACCTGGTCGAGATCAACGAGGCGTTCGCGGCGGTCGTGCTGCGCTTCGCCGAGGACATGGGCCTCGACCTGGACAAGGTCAACGTCAACGGCGGCGCGATCGCCATGGGCCACCCCCTGGGCGCCACCGGCGCGATGATCCTCGGCACGCTGGTGGACGAGCTGGAACGGCGCGGCGAGCGGTACGGGCTGGCGACGCTGTGCGTGGGGGGTGGCATGGGCATCGCGACGGTGGTCGAACGGCTGTAGTGGTGGCCGGGCTTTTCCCCACCCCGCCCCTTCCCGACCCCGGGGCTCCGCCCCGGCCCCCCGGGGGCTCCGCCCCTCGACCCCGCCGGGGGCTCCGCCCCTGGACCCCATGGGGTTCCGCCGGTGGACCCCACGGGGTTCGTCCGCCGGGGCGTTGTCCTGGGGTCCGTCGGGCTTCGCCCCGGCCTCACGGGGTTCCGCCCCTGGGCCCGGTCCGGGGCTTCGATCCTGGTCCCTGCCGGGGTTCCGCTCCTGGGCCTCACGGGGTTTCCGCCGTTGGGTTCGCCGGGGCGTTGCCCTGGGGCCCGTTGGGGTTCCGCCTCTGGATCCGCCGGGGCTGGCCCCGACCCCCGGGCTTCGTCCCTGGACCGCCAGGGCTCGGGCCCCCGGGCTCTGCCTGGTTCTGGGGCTCGGCCTCACCAGGCTCCGCCTCTGGGCCGTACGGGGCCCCGGGGGCCATACCGGGGCCCCGGGCCCGGGCCGAGCCGGGCTCCGGGGCTGGGCTCCCACCCGGGGCTTCGGCCTTGGGCCCTCCGGGGCTCCGGTCCCGATCCCAACCGGGGCTCTGCCCGTGGGCCTTCCGGGGCTCCGCCCCTGGACCCTCCGGGTTCCACCCGGGCTTCGCCCGCGGCCCCAACCGGGGCTTCGCTCCTGGACCTCACCGGGGCCCGCGCGGCGGGGCCGCGGCGGGGCCCGGTGGGAGCCGGGGGCGGGAGGAGCCCGCACCGTCCGCATCCGCATCCGCATCCGACCCGCTTCCGTTCCGCCCCCTCGCCTCTGGAGACCGTGAGATGAGCAACGCCACCGCCTCGACCATCCGCTGGGAGCAGGGCGACGACGGCGTCGTCACCCTCGTGCTCGACGACCCCGGCCAGTCCGCCAACACCATGAACGCCGCCTTCATCGCCTCCCTCGACGCGGTCGCCGACCGGCTGGAGGCGGAACAGGAGGCGATCCGCGGCGTCATCGTCACCTCCGCCAAGAAGACCTTCTTCGCGGGCGGCGACCTCAAGGACATGGTCACGCTGGGGCCCGACCAGGCCCAGCAGGCGTTCGAGACCAACCTGCGCATCAAGCGCGGACTGCGCCGCATCGAAACCCTCGGCAAGCCGGTCGTCGCCGCGATCAACGGCGCGGCGCTCGGCGGCGGTTTCGAGATCGCCCTCGCCTGTCACCACCGGGTCGCGCTCGACACCTCCGCGTCGCGGATCGGCTTCCCCGAGGTCACCCTGGGCCTGCTGCCGGGCAGCGGCGGGGTCGTCCGCTCGGTGCGGCTGCTCGGCGTGGCCGACGCGCTGCTCAAGGTGCTGCTCCAGGGCACCCGGTACGCCCCGCGCCGGGCGCTGGAGGCGGGTCTTGTGCACGAGGTCGTGGACACGCCGGAGGAGATGCTGGCCAGGGCGCGCGCCTTCATCGACGCCCACCCCGAGTCGCGGCAGCCCTGGGACGAGAAGGGCTACCGGATCCCCGGCGGCACCCCGGCGGACCCGAAGTTCGCGGTCAACCTGCCCGCCTTCCCGGCCAATCTGCGCAAGCAGCTGAACGGCGCCCCCTACCCGGCGCCGCGCAACATCCTCGCCGCCGCCGTCGAGGGCTCGCAGGTCGACTTCGAGACGGCGCAGACCATCGAGGCCCGCTACTTCACCGAACTGGTCGTCGGTCAGACCGCCAAGAACATGATCCAGGCGTTCTTCTTCGACCTCCAGGCGGTCAACTCCGGTGCCAACCGGCCACAGGGGATCGAGCCGCGCACGGTCCGCAAGGTCGCGGTGCTGGGCGCAGGGATGATGGGCGCGGGCATCGCCTACGCCTGTGCCAAGGCCGGTATCGAGGTCGTCCTGAAGGACGTCTCCGACGAGGCGGCCGCCAAGGGCAAGGCGTACGCGGAAGGGCTGCTGGCCAAGGCGGTCGCCAAGGGCCGTACGACCGAGGCCCGGCGCGACGCGCTGCTGGCGCTCATCACCCCGACCGCCGACCCGCGCGACCTCGCGGGCTGTGACGCCGTCATCGAGGCGGTCTTCGAGGACCCGGCGCTCAAGCACAAGGTCTTCCAGGAGATCGAGTCCATCGTCGCGCCGGACGCTCTGCTGTGCTCCAACACCTCCACCCTGCCGATCACGATGCTGGCGGAGGGGGTGGAGCGCGCCGGTGACTTCATCGGGCTGCACTTCTTCTCACCCGTCGACAAGATGCCGCTGGTCGAGATCATCAAGGGCGAGCGCACCGGGGAGGAGGCGCTGGCCCGCGCCTTCGACCTGGTGCGGCAGATCAGCAAGACCCCGATCGTCGTCAGCGACTCCCGCGGCTTCTTCACCTCGCGCGTCATCGGGCACTTCATCAACGAGGGCGTGGCGATGGTCGGCGAGGGCATCGACCCGGCCTCGGTCGAACAGGCCGCGGCCCAGGCGGGCTACCCCGCCAAGGTGCTCTCCCTGATGGACGAGCTCACCCTGACCCTCCCGCGCAGGATCCGCGAGGAGACGCGGCGCGCGACGCTGGAGGCGGGCGGCGAGTGGCGGCCGCACCCGGCCGACGAAGTCATCGACCGCATGGTGGAGGAGTTCGGCCGCCCGGGGCGCAGCGGGGGAGCGGGCTTCTACGAGTACGACGCGGCCACCGGCAAGCGCCTGCGGCTGTGGCCGGGGCTGCGCGAACACTTCGGCACCACCTCCGACAACAGCATCCCCTTCGAGGACATGAAGGAGCGCATGCTCTTCCGCGAGGCCCTCGACACGGTGCGGCTGCTCGAGGAGGGCGTGCTGACGTCCGTCGCCGACGCCAACATCGGCTCGATCCTGGGCATCGGCTTCCCCGGCTGGACGGGCGGGGTGCTCCAGTACATCAACGGCTACGAGGGCGGCGTGGCGGGCTTCGTGGCCCGCGCCCGGGAACTCGAGGCGGCGTACGGGGAGCGCTTCGCGCCGTCGCCGCTGCTGCTGGAGAAGGCGGAGTGCGGCGAACGCTTCACGGACTAGCGGGCGTTCATCGGACCGGGGTGTCGATATCTGGCCGATATCGGCACCCCGTTGGCGAGATATAGCCATGCATCAGCGCGCGCCGAGCGGGTGGACTGGCCCCATGAGCAACATGAGAAACGAACACCCCACCGGCACCCTCTTCGTCCTGGTCCACGGGGCCTGGCACTCCTCCTGGCAGTGGGCGCCCACCCAGCGCGCCCTGGCCGGGCTCGGCGCGGTGAGCCTCGCCGTCGATCTGCCGGGGCACGGCTTCGACGCCCCGGTGCCCTCGGGCTATCACGCCCCCGGCCAGCCGGGTCTCGCGACCGAGAAGTCCGCGCTGGCCGGGCTGACCCTGGAGGAGTGCGCCGGGTCCGTCGTCTCGGCGCTGCGCGCGGTGCGCGGCCACCGGCGGGTCGTCCTGGTCTCGCACAGCGCCGGTGGCCTCTCCGCCTCCCTGGCCGCGGAGCAGGCTCCGGAACTGGTCGACGAGCTGGTCTACCTGTCGTCCGTCGTGCCCGCTGGACGCCCCCGCTTCGCCGACTACATGACGTCCCCGGAGCAGGCCGCGACCACGCGCGGCCAGGGGCTGATGGTGGGCGACCCGGAGGCCATCGGCGCGTTCCGCATCAATCCGCTGTCCGCCGACCCGGAGTACGCGGAGGGGCTGCGGCGGGCCTACTACCACGACGTCCCCGCCGGATCCTTCGCCCGCTGGCGCCATGCCCTGAGCCCCGACATGCCGTTCGCGATACCGACCACCCCGGTCGCCCTCACCCGGGAGCGGTGGGGCCGTATCCCGCGGACCTTCATCCGGTGCGCGGAGGACTGGGCCCTCACGCCCGCCGTGCAGGACCTGATGATCGCGGAGGCGGACGCGGCGATGCCGGACCAGCCGTTCACGGTGCGCACGCTGCCGGGCGGTCATTCGCCGTTCGCCGTCCGCCCCGCCGAGCTGGCCGCCGCCCTCGTACGGACCTGAGCACACAGGGGTCAGTCGGTCCCGTACCAGGCGCGCAGCTCCTGCTTCATCGACCGCTGAAACGCGATCACCAGCGCCTGCACCACCAGCGGCTGCATGTCCGCCGACAGCGACTTCTTCGCCGCCACCCGCTCCGCCCCGCCGCCCGACTCCGGCTCCCGCTCCGGGCCCCACACCTCGTCGCGGAAGAGGCGGCCCAGCTCGCGGGCCACGGAGCGGCTGTGCTCCAGCACGACGGTGTGGGCGGCCAGGATCGTCTCCAGGTCGATCGGGACGTCCAGCAGCCGCAGGCCCAGGTGGAGCACTCCGGGGTCGACGCGGAAGACGTCCGGCCGGTCCGTGCGCTCCAGCGCGTGGAGGGCGGCCAGCCGGTCGACGTCCTCGTCCGACAGCTCGCGCCCCGCCCGCCGGGCCAGTTGTTCGCGGGTCGCCTCCTCGGGTGCCTCGGGCGCCCAGGAGGCGACGAGGGCGCGGTGGATGGCGAGGTCGTCCGCGCTCAGGTCCTCCGGGAGCTGCCGCAGATAGCGCTCGATGGCGGAGAGGGTCATGCCGTGGTGCTGCAACTCCTCGATCAGCGCCAGCCGCGACAGGTGCCCGGGCCCGTAGAGCCCCACCCGGCGCGGGCCGATGGCGGGCGGCGGAAGCAGTCCGCGGGTGCCGTAGAAGCGGATCGTACGGACGGTCACGCCGGCCCGGGCCGCCAGCTCGTCGACGGTGAGGGTCGGTTCCTCGCTGTCGGGGGTGCTCATGGGCGCGCCTCGCTCTCCGGTGTGCTGCCCGCTCAGGCGTATCAGTATTGCTGTCTCATCATCACTGTGAAACCTTGCGGCCTTATCCGATCGCACAGAGATCCGTCCGCACCGTTGACGCTCTCTTTACCCGGCCCATAGCGTGCATCGCTGTTCAGCTGTGTTGGTTTTCTTGCGAATATGTGAGGTGGGGTCGGATTGGGCACGGTACGCGGCAGATACGGCACACGACTGATCGCGGTGGCGGCTGCCATGGCCACCGCGCTCGGTGCCGCCCTCACCACGGCGGACAGCGCCGCCGGAAGGGCACCGGACGCGGGCAAGTTCCCCGCCGATGTGCACCGTTACCTCGAGGACCCGGAGAAGACGGGTGAGGGCCAGGAGCCCCCGCACACCCGGCTGAAGCCCACCGGGCCGGACGCGGAGAAGTGGCAGCGCAGCCTCGACGGCAGCTGGCGGTTCGCCCTCGCCGACAAGCCCGAGAACGCGCCCGCGGGCTTCTGGAAGGAGGGCTACGACGCGTCCTCTTCCCAGGGATTCCAGCGCGTGAAGGTCCCGCACACCTGGCAGACCGACGACCTCGACCACCCGATCTTCCGCAACATCGACGGCGAGATCGTCCCCGAGAACCCGCCGAAGGTCCCGCGCGACGTCAACCCCACCGGGGCGTACCTCAGGGACGTCCAGGTGCCGAAGAGCTGGGACGGGCGGCGGCAGGTGCTCCGCTTCGACGGGATGACCTCCGCCGCGTTCGTCTGGGTCAACGGCGCTTACGTCGGCTACGACCAGGGCGGCTACGTCCCGGCCGAGTTCGACGTCACCGACTATCTGCGGCCCGGCCACAACCGCGTCGCCGTCCAGGTGCACCGCTGGAGCGCGGGTTCGTACCTGGAGGACTACGACCAGTGGCGCTTCGCGGGCATCTTCCGCTCCGTGTCGCTGTACTCCACCCCCAAGACCCGGATGGAGGACGCGTACGTCACCACCGACCTCGACGCCGACTACCGGGACGCCACGCTGCGCACCGAAGTCGACATCGCGCGCACCGAGGGCGGGACGAAGGACAAGCAGCGGGTCACGGGCGTGCTGTACGACCCGCGCGGCCGCGAGGTGCGGCGGCTGTCCGCCGAGGAAGCGGACGGCAAGGCCGAGCTGACGGCGGAGGTGAAGAACCCCGCCAAGTGGTCCGACGAGACGCCGAACCTGTACCAGCTGGTGCTGAAGCTGCGCGACGCCGATGGCAAGGTCACCCAGACCGCCCGGCAGAGCGTCGGCTTCCGCGAGGTCGAGGTCGAGGACAAGCAGCTCAAGCTCAACGGCAAGCGCATCCTCATCCGCGGCGTCAACCGCGCCGAGACCGACCCCACCACCGGCCGGTACGCCACCCGGGAGCGCATGGAGCAGGACGTCCGGCTGATGAAGCGGCTGAACGTCAACGCGATCCGCACCTCCCACTACCCCTCGGACCCCTACCTCTACGAACTCGCCGACCGTGAGGGCATCCTCATCGACGACGAGATGGAGGTGGAGACCCACAGCTTCGAGAACTGCCCGGACGACTGCCTCGCCGAGAAGCCCGAGTGGCAGAAGGCGTTCCTCGAACGCCACCAGGGCATGGTCGAGCGCGACAAGAACCACCCCAGCGTCATCATGTGGGACACCGGCAACGAGGCCGGGCTCGGCAAGGCGCACTACACCATGGCCGAGTGGACGAAGAAGAACGAGCCGACCCGGCCGCTGTACCACCAGCCCAACCGGCCCGACGGCGACGCCCCCTTCGCCGACATCGCGGGGCCCCGCTACCCGACGCCCGCGAAGCTCGAAGACAAGGCCAAGACCTTCACCAAGCCGATCGTGATGGGCGAATACGCGCACGCGATGGGCAACAGCCTCGGCAACTTCCGGGAGTTCTGGGAGGTCATGCGGAAATACCCCAGCGCCCAGGGCGGCTTCATCTGGGACTGGGCCGAGCAGAACATCAAGCGCCCCCTGATCACCACCCCCGACTCCTCCGGCAACCGCGTCGCCGCGAGCCTGTCCGGCAAGCCGAAGGTGGTCGACGGCCACAGCGGCAAGGCGCTGTACCTGTCCGGACTCGACGACTTCGTGGAGACCTACCGCGATCCGAAGCTGGACCTGACCGGCAAGGAGGTCACCCTCGACGCCCAGGTCAAGCCCGCCGAGGAGTTCACCGGCGACTTCACCATGGTCAGCAAGGGCGACCAGTACGTGCTGCGGATGAAGGACGCCGACACCCTGGAGTTCACGATCACCAGCGAGGGCAAGCCCCGCACGGTGACCGCGGACGTCCCCCAGGGCTGGACCGGCGCCTGGCACCGCGTCACCGGCACCTACGACGGGGGGCACTTGCGCCTCTACGTCGACGGCAAGCAGCTCGCCGAGACCGCCTGGAGCGGACCGCTGGACTACACCGGTTACGACCTCGGCGTCGGCCGCAACGCCGACACGATGGAGGACGGCTACCCCGGACGTACCGCCAAGGGCACCATCGACCAGGTCCGCGTCTACGACACGGCCCTCGGCGCGGCCCGGCTCGCCGCCGGTGAGGACCCCAAGCGGGACGCCCTGATCGCCCTGGACTTCGACACCTTCCAGCGCAAGGGCGACTATCTGTCGTACGGCCTCTACGAGTCCGGCGTGGACGGACTGGTCACCGCCGACCGCACGCCGGAGCCCGAGACCGCCCAGCTCGCCTGGGTGCAGGCGCCGATCCGGATCACCGACGCCGACGCCCGCGGCGGCAAGGTCAAGATCACCAACGAGCGCGTCTTCACCGGCACCTCCGACCTGCGCTTGCGCTGGAAGGTGACCGAGGGCGCGAAGACCGTCGCGAGCGGCACCCGCGGCCTGGACGTCGGGCCGGACGCGAGCGAGGAGGTCCAGCTGCCCGCCCCGCCCGCGAACCCTGGCGGCTACGAGCGCCACCTCACCGTCGAGGCCGTGACCGCCCACGACGCGAACTGGGCGAAGGCCGGACACGTGGTCTCCTTCGGGCAGTTCGCGGTCGGCGGGACGAAGGTCCCCGAGCCCGAGCGGGCGCGTAACCACGGCGCCAAGGCCACGTCCACGGTCAAGGGCGACACGGTCGAGGTCACCGGACCGGACTTCCGCTACACCTTCGACAAGAAGAAGGGCACGCTCACCTCGATGCGCGCGGGCGGCCGAGAACTGATCACCTCCGGCCCCGAACTCGACGTCTGGCGCGCCCCGATCAGCAACGAGCGCTCCGAATGGGGCACCGCCGAAGGCAAGCAGTGGCGCTCCCTCGGCCTCGACCGGCTGCGCGCCACCGTCGTCGGCATGGACGTGACCCCGGGCGACGACGGCACTGTCACCGTCGCCTTCCGCACCACCGTGACCCCGCCCGAGGTGACCGACGCGTCCTTCGACCAGACCATGACGTACCGCGTCGACGGCTCCGGAGAGATCGGCATCCGGCACCAGGTCCAGGCGCGCGACGAGGCGGCCAAGCTGTCGTACCTGCCGCGGGTGGGCATGAAGCTGAAGGTGCCGGAGCGGTACGACACGTTCCGGTGGTACGGCCGCGGTCCGGTCGAGAACTACAACGACCGGAAGGACGGCACGCCCATGGGCGTCTGGTCCTCCTCCGTCGAGGACCAGTACACCGAGTACCTGAAGCCGCAGGACCACGGCAACCACGACGACGTGCGCTGGGCCTCGCTCACCGACGGCCGCAGCGGTGGCCTGCTGGTCTCGGGCGACCTGGAGGTGGGCGCGAGCGCGTACGACGACCTCGACCGCGCGGCCTACCCCCACCTCCTGAAGCGCAACGACGGCTGGAACACCCTGCACGCCGACCACGCCGTCACCGGCGTCGGCGACACCCCGAACCCGGTGCGCGACCAGTACCGGGTCAAGGCCGACAAGGCGTACGACTACACCCTCACGCTGCGTCCCCTGTCCGCGGACTGACAGCGACCGCCCCCAGCCGGTGCCCGGGCCGCGGCCCGGGCACCGGCGCGTTCTCCGGCGCGCGTCACGATGGAGGTATGAGCACCACACGCCACACCCCGCCGGAGCCGCCGCCCGTCGGCGGCATCCTGTGGTCCATCGCGGGTGACATACGCAGCGTCCTCGCCCTGCCCGCCGCCACGGCCATGCAGGTGGCGCACCCGGGCGTCGGCGCGGGCGTGGACCAGCACTCCGCCTTCCGCACCGACCCCTGGGGGCGTGGCGAGCGCTCCCTCCAGTCGGTCCAGTTGTGGGTGTACGGCGGGGAGCGGGCGGCGCGGGAGGGACGGCGGCTGCGGACGGCCCACGAACCGATCCGGGGCGTGGACGCGCACGGGCGCCCGTACCACGCGCTCGATCCCGCGCTCTACGCCTGGGTGCACGCCACCGCTTTCCCCGCCTACCTGCACGCACAGCGCTATCTGGGCCGCCGCCCGTTCACCGGGGCGGAGGAGCGGCAGCTCTACGCGGAGCTGCTCCGGGTCGGCCGGATCCTCGGCCTCGAGGACCGCGACATGCCGGGGACGGTCGAGGAGTTCTGGCCGTACTACCGGCGGGTGCTGCGCGAGGAGCTGGAGGCGACGGCCGTCGTACGGGAGCTCGTCGCGGCCGACGCGCCCCTGCCCCCGCCCGCCGCTCCGCTGCCGCGCGCCGCCTGGCCGCTGCTGCGCCCGCTGTTCAACCGCTTCCGGGCGTTCCTGACGGCAGGGCTGATGCCGCCCGACGCCCGCGAGGCGATCGGGCTGCCGTGGACGGCGGCGCGGGAGCGGCGGCTGCGCCGGTTCGGGCTCGCTGTGCGGGTGGTGGTGCCGCTGCTGCCGGAGCGGTGGCGGTACCTCCCGATCGCCCGCGAGGCCCGCCGCGCCGCCCGCCGCCGGACCCCCTAGAACACCAGGGGCCCGGCGGCCGACGCGACGTCACCGCTCGGAGTGCGCCGCCTGGATCTTCTGCCAGGACTTCGGCCGCACCGGCGCCTTCGCCGGGCTCAGCTCCACCGCCCGGGCCTGCGTCGCCCCCGGCTTGGACGGGGTGAACAGCCAGGTGTCGAAGAGCGCGGCCAGCGGCTCGCCCGAGACCTTCTCGGCGTACGCGACGAAGTCCTTCACCGAGGCGTTGCCGTACCGATTCTTCGCCGTCCAGCCCTTCAGGATCGCGAAGAAGTCCTTGTCGCCGACGCGGTTCCGCAGCGCCTGGAGCGCCAGCGCGCCCCGGTCGTACACCGCATCGTGGAACTGGTTCTCCGCACCCGGGTCGCCCGGCTCGACCTTCCAGAACGGGTCGTCGGCCGGGTAGGAGTCGTACGTGTAGTCCGCCAGCTCCTGCGCCGTGCCCTCGCCCTCCTTCTCCGACCACAGCCACTGCGCGTAGCTCGCGAAGCCCTCGTTGATCCAGATGTCGCGCCAGTCCTTCACCGAGACGCTGTCGCCGAACCACTGGTGCGCCAGCTCGTGCACGACCACCGACACGTTCGAGCCCTTGGCGAACTTCTTCGGGCCGTAGAAGGGCCGGGTCTGGGTCTCCAGGGCGAATCCGGCGGACACGTTCGGCACATAGCCGCCCAGCGCCTCGAAGGGGTACGGGCCGAAGACCGTGGACTCCCAGTCGGCGATCTCGGCCGTCCGCTCGATGCTGGCCCGCGCCGCGCCCGCGTTCTCGCCCAGGTCCTTGCTGTAGGCGTTGAGGACGGGCAGCCCGTTCGCGGTGGTGTCCGTCGTGATGTCGAACGTGCCGACCGCGAGCGTGGCCAGATAGGTGGCCTGCGGCTTGCTGGAGCGCCAGTTGTAGCGGGTCCAGCCCAGCTGCGAGCTGTTCGACGTCAGGACGCCGTTGCTGATGGCCTGCGTACCGTCCGGCACCGCGACCGAGACGTCGTACGTGGCCTTGTCCAGCGGATGGTCGTTGCTCGGGAACCACCACCACGCCGACTCCGGCTCATTGGCCGCGACCCCGCCGTCCGGCGTCCGCTGCCAGCCCGTGAAGCCGCCCGCCTCCACCTTCGACGGCGTGCCGCTGTAGCGCACCACGACGGTGAAGGGGCGGCCGGAGTCGAGCGCCGCGGACGGGGTGATCTCCAGCTCGTGGTCGCCGGTCCTGGTGAACGCCGCCTTCTTGCCGCCCACCAGCACCTCGCGCACATCGAGCGCGAAGTCGAGGTTGAAGCGGGACAGATCCTGCTTGGCGTTGGCGACGATCGTCGCCGTGCCCTCCAGGCGGTCCGTCTTCGGCTGGTACTTCAGCCGCAGGTCGTAGTGGGAGACGTCGTATCCGCCGTTGCCGTACGAGGCGTAGTAGGAGTCCCCGATGCCGGGCGCGCCGGGTGCCGGTTCGGCCGCCGACGCCGGGATCGCCAGCAGCAGGCAGGCCGCGGCCGCGCTCGGGACGATGAGTCTGTGGTGACGCACGAGTCCTCCAACTCGTAGGGGAGAACGATCACTCGCGACTCTATGTACTCCCTGTGCGCACTTCCCGTCCATCGGTCATCTGACATGCAATCGACATCCAGCCGCCACAAGGCCCCGCCTTATTCATCAGGGCGCCGCGCCGTCCGCCCTCTTCTGTACAAGAGTTCACTCGCGCTAACGTCCGGCCCGTGCTGCTACGTAGGCGGAATCCCCGCATCCACTGGGTAAGGCACCTCGCTCCGGCGGTCACCGCACTGGTGGCCGCCACCCTCTTACCGCTGTCTCCCCTCGGCACCTCACCGGCCCACGCGGCCACGGTGCGGGAGAGCAGACCCGTGTACTCCTACGACGACGCCATACGCGAATCCGTATGGGTGGACACGAAGCTCGACGGCGACGCGGACGGCAGGACCGACCGGGTCGCCGTCGACATCGTGCGGCCGCGCGAAGCCGCCCGGCAGGGCCGCAAGGTCCCCGTGATCATGGACGCCAGTCCGTACTACTCCTGCTGCGGACGCGGCAACGAGAGCCAGACCAAGACCTATGACGCCCACGGCAAACCGGTCCGGTTCCCGCTCTTCTACGACAACTACTTCGTCCCGCGCGGCTATGCCACCGTCCTCGTCGACCTCGCCGGAACCAATCGCTCCGACGGCTGTGTCGACGTCGGCGGCCGCTCCGACATCCAGTCCGCCAAGGCCGTCGTCGACTGGCTGAACGGCCGCGCCACCGGATACAGCGCCGCGGCGGGCGGCAAGCGGGTCAAGGCCTCATGGAGCAACGGCCGCACCGGCATGATCGGCAAGAGCTACGACGGCACCATCGCCAACGGCGTCGCCGCCACCGGCGTCAAGGGCCTGAAGACCATCGTGCCCATCGGCGCCATCTCCTCCTGGTACGACTACTACTTCGCCAAGGGCGCCGCCCTCTTCGGCTCAGGCCCCGACGGGCTCGCCTACCGGGTCGAGAGCGACGCTGCGCACGGGCGCTGCGACGCCGTACAGAAACGTCTCGTCGACGGTGCCCCGCGCAGCGGCGACTGGACCGGGCTGTGGAGCGCGCGTGACTACGTCCCCGACGCCCGCACGGTGCGCGCCAGCGTCTTCGCCATTCACGGGATGCAGGACCTCAACGTCCGCACCAAGCACCTCGGACAGTGGTGGAACGCGCTCGCCGACGCGGGCGTGGAGCGCAAGATCTGGCTCTCCCAGACCGGACACGTCGACCCGTTCGACTTCCGGCGCGGCACCTGGGTCACGACGCTGCACCGCTGGTTCGACCACTACCTCCTCGGCATCGACAACGGCATCGAGCGCACCCCCATGGCCGACATCGAGCGCGCCCCCGACCAGTGGTCCACCGACCGCGTCTGGCCCCCGTCCGGTACGCGGCAGGCCACCCTGCGCCCGGCTCCGGGCAAGACCCCCGGCGTCGGGGTCCTCGGCACCGAGCGGGCGCGGCCCGGCGCCACCGCGGCCTTCACCGACGACCCCCGGCTGAGCGAGACCGACTGGGCCGCCGACATCGACCGCCCGACCGCGGCCAAGGCGGGCTTCAGCACACCGCCGCTGACGAAGGACCTGCGGCTGTCCGGCTCCGGCACCGTGACGGTCACGGCCACCCCGTCCACCACCAGCGCCCACCTGAGCGCGGTCCTGGTCGACCTCGGCCCCGACACCATCCGCGACTACGGCGCGGCGGGCGAGGGCATCGTCACCCTCGACGACCGCACCTGCTGGGGGAGCAGCACGGCGGGCGACAGCGCCTGCTTCAAGGTGACCGCGGCCGACACGGAGGCCGTCGACCACACCGTCTTCAGCCGCGGCTGGGCCGACCTCGGCCACTACGCCGACGCCCGCAAGGGCCGTCCGCTGACTCCCGGCAAGCCGTACACCATCACCCTCGACCTGGCCGCCACCGATCACGTCGTCCCGGCGGGCCACCGGCTGGGCCTGATCATCGCCGGTACGGATGCCGGACTCCTCGAACCGCCCACCAGCACACCCCGGGTGACCCTCGACCTGAACCGCACCTCGGCCCGTCTCCCGCTCGTCGGCTCCCTGCGGGCCGACGCCGCCGCGTCCGACGCCGCCCCGTCCCCGACCCCGGAGCGGCTGCGCGGCATCCGCACCCCGCACATCGAGTCGCCCCTGCCCCTGCGCTGACGTAACCCGGCACGCACCGGTGAGGCCGCCCGCACCCGGACGGCCTCGCCGGGCACCACCGCACCGTGACCACAGGAGGTCCGCACCGTGTTCTCACCCGCACCCCTCATCCGCACCGCCGTCACCTGCGGCGCGCTCGGCGCGCTGCTCACCGGATCGCTCCTGGCCGCGCCCGCCCGGGCCGAGCCGGGAGCGCCGCCGCGCACCGGGTTCGAGACCAGCAAGGGTGCGCGCTGGACGACGCAGGACGAGGAGGCGGACTTCCTCGCGGCCGTCGACAAGGCCAGTGCGCGCGTGGCCGTGGACACCATCGGCGCCACCGCACAGGGCCGCCCCCTGAACCTGGTGCGGATCGGCGCCCCCGCCGCGCCCGCCGACGCCGCCCGGGCCGCCCGTGGCAACTCCCTGATGCTCATCTGCTCCCAGCACGGTGACGAGCCGTCAGGCCGCGAGGCCTGCCTGACCACCATCCGCGACCTCGCCTACGCCAGGGACCCGGGGACCCGCCGCTTCCTGGAGCGTACGAACGTCCTCGTCGTGCCCACCGCCAACCCCGACGGCCGGGCCGCCGACACCCGCGGCAACTCCGAGGGCACGGACATCAACCGCGACCACATCACGCTCGCCACCGCCGAGTCCCGCGCGATGGCGCGCGTCATCCGCGACTGGCGCCCGGACACCGTGTACGACCTGCACGAGTACGGGGCCACCGTCCCGTACTACATGAAGGACCTGCTGGCCCTGTGGCCGCGCAACCTCAACACCGCAACTCCCGTACACCGCGAGGCGCGTACCCTCTCGGACCGTTACGTGCGCCCGCACGCCGAGGCCGCGGGCTTCTCCACCGGCGTCTACGGCATCTGGACCGACCCCGAGACCGGCGAGCCGGTCAAGCAGGTGGCGGGCGACGGCCAGGAGCGCATCCTGCGGAACGCGGCCGGGACCAAGAACATGGTCGGGCAGCTCGTCGAGACCCGTGTCGACCCGCTCACCGACGCCGAGAAGGCCGACGCCGTCAACAACAAGCGCCGGGTTGGCTCCCAACTCGCCGCCCTGGACGGCGCGTTCGACTTCGTGGCGGAGCGCCGTCCGCGGATCGAGGCCGCCACGACCGCGGCCCGGCTCGCCGGGTACGCGGACCGGGGTCCGGTGTACCTCGGCGGTGCGGACAACGACCCGGCCGGGGAGGGCGACGTCCTCCAGGACCCGCCGTGCGGCTACCGGCTGGACGCCGCGCAGTACGACGGCATACGGGATGAACTCGCCCTGCACGGGATACGGACGCGGGCCCTCCGTGGCGCGGGTCACGAGGTCCTCGTCCCGCTGCGGCAGCCGCTGCGCGCCCTCGTCCCGCTGCTGCTGGACGGCCGCGCAGCCTATCACCTCACCGCTGGTCAGCCCGTGAACACGTGCTGACACAACGGGTGTCGTATTGACATACGTATCCGACTACTGGGTAGCCGCATATTCGTTCCAGTAAACCCAGTGAAAACAAACACAGTGAAAGGTTCATGCGTGACGGAGACACAGAAGGACACGGGGGACGTAAGAAACGACCCTCCGGTCACGGCAGACCTTCCCGGTAGTCCCGACCCGACTCCGGCTCCCCAGACCGACCGCGTGGTGTTCGGCGTATCCGCCGGCCTCACCCTCGCGTTCGTGGTCTGGGGAGCCGTGTTCACCGGCGCGCTCGAGTCTGTCTCGGACAGCATGCTGTCCGGGCTGATCCACAACGGTGGCTGGGCGTTCATCCTCGCCGCCACCGGCTTCGTGATCTTCGCGCTGTGGCTGGCGATGAGCCGCTACGGCAAGATCACGCTCGGGAAGGAAGGCGAGGAGCCCGAGTTCAAGACCGTCTCATGGGTCGCGATGATGTTCAGCGCGGGCATGGGCATCGGCTTGATGTTCTACGGGGTGAGTGAGCCGCTGGCGCACTTCGTCACCCCGCCGCCCGGGACCGACCCCGGCAGCGCGGCCGAGAAGATGCAGGTCGCCATGTCCACGACGCTGTTCCACTGGACGCTCCACCCGTGGGCGATCTACGCGGTCGTGGGCCTCGCCATCGCGTACAGCACCTTCCGCCGTGGCCGCCGCCAGACCATCAGCGCCGTCTTCACCCCGCTGATCGGCAGCAGGAACGCCAACGGCGCGGGCGGCCGCGTCATCGACATCCTCGCCATCTTCGCCACCCTCTTCGGCTCCGCCGCGTCCCTCGGGCTCGGCGCGCTCCAGATCGGCAGTGGCATCGAGGTGCTCGGCTGGAAGAGCGACGTCGGCACCGGGCTGCTGGTCGCCGTGATCGCGGTGCTCACGGTCGCGTTCATCGCCTCCGCCGTGTCGGGTGTCGCCAAGGGCATCCAGTGGCTGTCCAACATCAACATGGTGCTGGCGCTGTTCCTGGCCGTGTTCGTCTTCGTGGCCGGTCCGACGATCATCATCCTGGACCTGCTGCCGACGTCCATCGGCTCCTACATCGGTGACCTGCCGCAGCTGGTCGGCCGCACCGAGGCGACCGGCGGCGACACCGTCGCGACCTGGCTGAGCGACTGGACCGTCTTCTACTGGGCCTGGTGGATCTCCTGGACGCCGTTCGTCGGCATGTTCATCGCGCGTATCAGCCGCGGCCGCACCATCCGGCAGTTCGTCGGCGGTGTGATCCTGGTGCCGAGTACCGTCAGCCTGATCTGGTTCGCCATCTTCGGCGGCTCGTCGATGAAGCTCCAGGCCGCCGGGAAGCTGGGCAAGGAGACCACGCCGGAGGGTCAGCTGTTCGGCGTGCTCGACCAGTACCCGATGGCGAGCATCATGAGCGTCATCGTGATGATCCTCGTCGGCATCTTCTTCGTCTCCGGCGCGGACGCGGCCTCGATCGTCATGGGCACCCTCTCGCAGAAGGGTTCCTTCGAGCCGAGCCGCTTCGTCGTCATCTTCTGGGGCGTCGTCACGGGCGCCGTCGCGGCCGTCATGCTGCTCGTCGGCGGCGGCGGTGACGACGCGCTCACCGGCTTGCAGAACCTGACGATCCTGGTGGCCGCACCCTTCACCCTGGTGATGGTCGGCCTGTGTTGGGCCCTGCTGAAGGACCTGCGCCGCGACCCGCTCATCGTGCGCGGCGAGAAGGGCGAGGAAGCGGTCGAGATGGCCGTCATCGCCGGACACGAGAAGTACGACGGCGAGTTCGAGATCCGGATCGGCCCGGCCGCTCCCGCCGAGAACATCGACGGCGCCGCGGGGACGGGCGAGGCCGAGGCCTCGACCACGGACGCCGCGAAGGACGGCGCGGGCGAGGACCGGGTCTCCACGGGCGAGACCCGCTAGCCAGCCCCTCCCGTCCCACCCATGCGGTGGGACGACGCCTTCTCGCCGGACCCCCGGCCCCGGTCTCCCGGGGCAGCGGGGCTCCGGCGAGAGGCGGTCCCGGCCCCGCGCCGCCGGGGGTCACCCCTGCGCACTCCGCTTTTCTCCCGTTATAGGCGAGTCGCGGTGACGCTGCCCCGATGGGGGAATACTTGGGGCATGACCTCCGAGTACGCCACCTTCGGGCTGGTACCGGCCATGCGCGCCGGCGGCGTCCTGTCCGACGGCGCGTACCAAATGCACCGCGACTTCCTGGACTTCGAGGTGAACGGCAGACCCCTGCTGCCGCGCCTCGCCGACCTCGACGCCGTCTCCCCGCTCACCTCCGACCTCGGCCACGCCGTCTTCGCCGAGCAGGTCCACAGGCTCCTGCTGGAGACCGAGCCACCGCTCGACGGCGGACGGCACGTCATCTACGGCTGCCCCGATTGCGAAGGGCTGGCTTGCGGCGCGGTCACCGCCGTCATCGAGCGGGACGGGCCCGACATCGTCTGGCGGGACTTCCTCTGGCAGACCGACCGGACCACCCCCGACCCCGAACGCGACGGCTACCACGGCATCGGCCCCTACCGCTTCCACGGCGACCAATACCGCGCCGAACTGACCCGGCTGCTGCGCACCGCCGACGCCCACGACCTCTCCGGCCACCGCCGCGTCCTCCTCATCGGCCGACGCGCCGCCCTCCTCGCCAAGCTCGCCGCCGCGCTGCGGCGCACCGGCCTCGGCGCCGAGATCACCCTCGACGCGGCCGGCGCCCACGCGGGCGAACTCCGCCGCTACGCCGTGGTGTTCTTCGGCCGGACGATCCGTCAGGACGAGCGCGACGCCGTACGGGACGCCTTCGCGAAGGCCCGCTCCGACGCCGTCTTCATCACCGGCCTCGCCCCCATCGTTCCCCTGCTCGTCGCCCAGGTCGAACAGGCCCTGGACCGCACCCCGCCGGACCGCCGCCGCCTGGTCCGGCTCGCCGCGCGGGGCGGCGAAGCGCTCGTCGAGGTGGCCGCCGAGTGCCGCGTCCGCCTCGCCGCCCACCGCCTGGACCGCCTCTCCCGCCCCCACACCCTCGACGTCTACGACGCCCCCCTGCCCCCGGGCGTCCACCGCCTGCCCCTCCCGCCGAAGGCGGCCCGCGGAGAGTCCTTCCTGGTGGCACGCACGACGGACACGGTCCTGACGGCGGCGGCTGTGCCGTAGGGGTGGGTGCGGGGGCCGGGGCCTCCGGGGCGGGGCCCTGGACCGTCTATTCACGGCGCCGTTGCTCGGAAGCGTGAAGTGACCGTCGGGCGATGGGCGCCACACATACACGTGGTGTCCAGGACCCCACCCCTCCGACCCCGACCCCCTCCCGTCGAGTCGCGAACCACTGGCCGGTGGCCCCGGCTCCGGAGCGGTCGTGGTCTGCGGCGGGGGTGGCGGGTGCCCGGGCGGGGGTGGGCGCGACCCTGGCTCCCTCTCGTCGAGTCGTGCACCAGTGGCCGGTGGCCTCGGCTCCGGAGCGGTCGTGGTCTGCGCCGGGGGTGGCGGGTGCCGGGCGGGGGTGGGCGCGACCCTGGCTCCCTCTCGTCGAGTCGTGCACCAGTGGCCGGTGGCCTCGGCTCCGGAGCGGTCGCGATCCGCGCCGGGGGTGGCGGGCGCCGGGCGACGGTTAGGATCGGGCCTCTTATGACTGCCACTCTCGTCGCCAAGGATCTGGCCGCCGGACACGGTGACCGCCCCCTCTTCTCCGGGCTCGACCTCGTCGTCGCACCGGGCGAGGTCATCGGCCTCGTCGGGGTCAACGGGGCGGGGAAGTCGACCCTGCTGCGGTTGCTGGCCGGGCTCACCGACCCCGAACAGGGCGCCATCCGGATCAGCCCGCCGCACGCCACGGTCGGCCACCTTCCGCAGGAGCCCGAGCGGCGGGCGGGGGAGAGCGTACGGGCGTTTCTGGCCCGCCGTACCGGCGTGGCCGCCGCGCAGGCCGACCTCGACGCCACCACCCAGGCACTCGCGGACGGCGCCCCCGGCGCGGACGACGCGTACGCCGTCGCCCTGGAGCGCTGGCTGTCGCTCGGCGCTGCCGACCTCGACGAACGCGCCGACGAGGTCGCCGCCTCCCTCGGGCTCGACGTATCGCTCGACCGCCCCATGACCGCCCTCTCCGGCGGTCAGGCGGCGCGCGCCGGTCTCGCCTCGCTGCTGCTCAGCCGGTACGACGTCTTCCTGCTCGACGAGCCGACGAACGACCTCGACCTCGATGGCCTCCAGCGGCTGGAGACGTTCGTCAAGGGACTGCGCGCGGGCACGGTGCTCGTCAGCCACGACCGCGAGTTCCTGGCCCGTACCGTCGACAAGGTCCTCGAACTCGACCTTGCCCAGCAGCAGGTGAACCTGTTCGGCGGCGGCTACACCGCCTACTTGGAGGAGCGGGAGACCGCCCGCCGCCACGCCCGCGAACGCTACGAGGAGTACGCGGACACCCGCGCCTCCCTGGAGGCCCGGGCGCGGACCCAGCGCGCCTGGATGGAGAAGGGCGTCAAGAACGCCCGCCGCAAAGCCCCCGACGGCGACAAGGTCGCCCGGAACGCCCGCGTCGAGTCCACCGAGAAGCAGGCCGCCAAGGCGCGCCAGACGGATCGGCTGATCGAGCGGCTGGAGGTGGTCGAGGAGCCGCGCAAGGAGTGGGAACTGCGGATGGAGATCGCCGCGGCACCGCGCTCGGGCGCGGTCGTGGCGACTCTGCGCGGGGCCGAGGTACAGCGCGGCGACTTCCACTTCGGCCCGGTCGACCTCCAGGTCGACTGGGCCGACCGGATCGCGGTGACCGGCGCGAACGGCTCCGGCAAGTCCACCCTGCTGGCCGCCCTCCTCGGCCGCCTCCCGCTGGACGAGGGCCATGCGTCCCTCGGGCCGGGCGTGGTGGTGGGTGAGGTCGACCAGGCCCGCGCGCTGTTCTTCGGCGGCGAGGCGCTGCTGGACGCTTTCGGCGCGGCGGTGCCGGAGATGGCGCCCGCGGACGTACGGACCCTGCTGGCCAAGTTCGGCCTCAAGGCGGCCCATGTGCTGCGTCCCGCGTCCACGCTGTCCCCGGGCGAGCGCACCCGCGCGGCCCTGGCCCTGCTCCAGGCCCGGGGCGTCAACCTGCTGGTCCTGGACGAGCCCACCAACCACCTGGACCTGCCCGCGATCGAGCAACTGGAGTCCGCCCTGGCCTCCTACAAGGGCACGCTGCTCCTGGTCACCCACGACCGCCGCATGCTGGAAGCGGTCCACACCACCCGCCGCTTCGAGGTAGCGGATGGCCAAGTAACCGAGTCCTGAGGGGGTTACTACCCGCCCCTCCGCCTTCCCGGGCTGCCACCCAGCCCGCCCGGTCTCCGGCCCTTGCGGCCCGCCGCGCGTCCGGAACCGGAGCCGGGGCGGTGGCCCACCACCCAGCCCGTCCCACATCCGTAACCGGGCCCGGGCGGTGGCCCACCACCCAGCCCGGGGCCCCGCCGTCCGGGGCCTACGCAGCCCACCCGCCCTCCGGGGCCACCACCCAGCCCGCCCGGCCTCCGGCCCTTGCGGCCCGCCGCGCGTCCGGAACCGCGCCTGGGGCGGAGCCCACCACCCAGCCCGTCCGGCGTTTGAGGACCGGGGTCCGGGGCGGAGCCCGCCACGCGGCGGAGCCGCATATCGAATGCTGCGGGAAGGGGCGGGGTGGGGAACAACCCACCCCGCACCCCCCAACGGCTACCGCCGCTTCGGATCCACCAGCCCGGCCCGCCGCAACGCATCCGCCATCGCCCCATTGGCAGGCGCGGCATCACGCCCGCCACCCCCACCACGCTGACCGCCCCGCGAACCGCCGCCACCGCCACCACGGCCGCCGCCACCCTGCCGCTGCTTGGGGGCGGAACGGCGCCCGCCACCACCCTGCTCGGAGGAGCGGCCGCCACCACCGGCCTCGTCGTCCAGCCGCAGCGTCAGCGAGATCCGCTTCCGCGGAATGTCCACGTCCAGGACCTTCACCCGCACGATGTCACCCGGCTTCACCACATCCCGCGGGTCCTTGACGAACGTCTTGGACATCGCGGAGACGTGCACCAGCCCGTCCTGGTGCACCCCGACGTCCACGAACGCCCCGAACGCGGCCACGTTCGTGACGACACCCTCCAGGATCATCCCGGACGCCAGGTCGCCGATCTTCTCGACGCCTTCCTTGAAGGTCGCGGTCTTGAAGGCGGGACGCGGGTCACGGCCCGGCTTCTCCAGCTCCTTCAGGATGTCGGTGACGGTCGGCAGACCGAAGGCGTCGTCCACGAAATCATCCGCCCGAAGCGACCGCAGCGTGGCCGTGTTGCCGATGAGCGTGGTCACATCACCGCCCGCGGAGGTGACCATGCGGCGCACCACCGGGTAGGCCTCGGGGTGCACGCTGGACGCGTCCAGCGGGTCGTCGCCGCCGCGGATGCGGAGGAAGCCCGCGCACTGCTCGTACGCCTTGGGGCCGAGCCGGGCCACGTCCTTGAGGGCCTTGCGGCTCCGGAAGGGCCCGTTGGTGTCGCGGTGGGCGACGATGTTCTCCGCGAGCCCGGCGCCGATGCCGGACACCCGGCTGAGGAGCGGCGCGGAGGCGGTGTTGACGTCCACCCCGACGCCGTTCACACAGTCCTCGACCACCGCGTCGAGCGAGCGCGACAGCTTCACCTCGGACAGATCGTGCTGATACTGGCCGACCCCGATCGACTTGGGGTCGATCTTGACCAGCTCGGCCAGCGGGTCCTGGAGCCGTCGGGCGATCGACACCGCACCGCGCAGCGAGACGTCGAGGTCCGGCAGCTCCTGGGAGGCGAACGCGGAGGCGGAGTACACGGAGGCGCCCGCCTCCGAGACCATCACCTTGGTCAGCTTCAGCTCCGGGTGCTGGGCGCACAGCTCGCCCGCGAGCTTGTCGGTCTCCCGGGACGCCGTGCCGTTGCCGATGGCGATCAGCTCGACGTCGTGCTCGCGGGCCAGCGTGGCGAGCCGGTCCAGCGACACCTTCCACTGGTTCTTGGGCACGTGCGGATAGATCGTGTCGGTCGCGGCCACCTTGCCGGTCGCGTCGACGACGGCCACCTTCACGCCGGTGCGGAAGCCGGGGTCGAGACCCATCGTGGCGCGCGTACCGGCGGGGGCGGCGAGCAGCAGGTCGCGGAGGTTGGCGGCGAAGACGCGCACGGCCTCGTCCTCGGCGGCCTGCCGCAGCCGCAGCCGCAGATCGATGCCGAGGTGGACCAGGACGCGGGTGCGCCAGGCCCATCGCACGGTGTCGGCCAGCCACTTGTCGGCCGGGCGCCCGCGGTCGGCGATGCCGAAGCGGTGCGCGATGGACCGCTCGTACGAGGTGGGGCCGGGGTCCTCGGACGGCTCCTCCGGCTCCAGGGTGAGGTCCAGGACCTCTTCCTTCTCGCCGCGGAACATGGCCAGCACCCGGTGCGAGGGCAGCTCGGTGAAGGGCTCGGCGAAGTCGAAGTAGTCGGCGAACTTGGCGCCCGCCTCCTCCTTGCCCTCCCTCACCTTGGTGGCGACCCGGCCGCGCTCCCACATGCGCTCGCGCAGCTCACCGATGAGGTCGGCGTCCTCCCCGAACCGCTCGGTGAGGATCGCCCGCGCGCCCTCCAGCGCGGCGGCCGGGTCCGCGACGCCCTTGTCGGCGTCCACGAACGCGGCGGCGGCCGCCGTCGGCTCCACGGTCGGGTCGCCGAGCAGCCCGTCGGCGAGCGGTTCGAGACCGGCCTCGCGGGCGATCTGCGCCTTCGTACGGCGCTTCGGCTTGAAGGGGAGGTAGATGTCCTCCAGCCGGGCCTTGGAGTCGGCGGCGAGGATCTGCGCCTCCAGCGCCTCGTCCAGCTTCCCCTGCGACCGCACCGATTCGAGGATCGCGGCGCGCCGCTCCTCCAGTTCCCGCAGATAGCGCAGCCGCTCCTCCAGGGAGCGCAGCTGCGCATCGTCGAGCATCTCCGTCGCTTCCTTGCGGTAGCGCGCGATGAACGGCACGGTGGAGCCGCCGTCGAGCAGCTCGACGGCGGCCTTGACCTGCCGTTCCCGTACGCCGAGTTCTTCGGCGATCCTGCCTTCGATGGACGTCGTCACGATCACGCTCCGCTTTCGGTCTGCACTGCATCTGCATTGTGGCAGGTGGCACTGACGAAGCGGTCACGGACGACGTGTTCGGCGGGTGTCGGAGGACATTCCCCAGGACGTACGGGGCTCAGACGTGCCTACGGCGGCCCGCGCGGCCGGCCGTGTCGGCGGCCCCGCCGAACAGCCGGGCCACGGCACGGAACGGAAGCGTCACCACCGTGGCGATCGCGGATCCGATGGCGCGGAGCACATCGGCAACAGCTCGCAGCACTTCAGACCTCCCATCGGGTCGGGAGCGGGACGACAGCCGCCGCCGGGCGCCGCACGTACGCGGAGCACGGGCACTCGCCGGCGTGCGCGGCGCGCGGTTGGGCGCCCGGTGAAAAGGGCGGCCGATCACTCAACAAGCGGGTATCCCGCCTCACCGCGCACAAACCCGCCCCGACCCCCGGGGGAGCGTCAGCGCTTGCTCAGGAGGTCCGCCGGGAAGGCGCCCGCCTCCATGGCCCGCGCCGTGAACGCCCCGGCCAGCTCCGTCAGCCGGGCCACCCCCGCGGCGCCCAGGTGCTCGTACGGGGCGGAGTCCAGGCGGTCCGTCTCGTCCTCCACGGACTCGCGCAGCGCGAGTCCGGCTTCGGTCAGCTCGCCCGCCTCGTCCAGCAGCCCGCGCGCCCGCAGCCGGTCCTGTCCGGCGGCCAGCTCCTCGGCGGTCCAGCCGCGGGTCGCCAGGAGCCACTTCGGAGACATGCCCTTGCCGGTCGCCGTGTGGCTGACCAGGGCCTCCACCGCGTCGAGCCCGGCGGCGGTGAGGGCCATCAGATGGGTGTCGCCGCGGTGCTCGCGCAGCAGGGTGGCGGCGTGCCACAGGGCCAGGTGCGGGGCCTCGGGCACGGGGAGGTCGGCGTGGGCGGCGTAGAGGGGGCGCGCGGAGCGGGAACACGCCTCGGTGGCGCGCAGCGCCAGCTCGGCCGTCTCGGCCATCTCCTTCGAGGCGAGCGCGTCGTCCCCGAGCAGCCGCCGCAGCACGGAGTCGGCCGCCCGCAGCCGGGCCTCGAGGGCATCCTCGGGGGAGACCACGTCCCAGGCGCGCGGGATGTGGCGGGCTACCAGGTCGTGCTTGAAGTTGAAGAAGGTCGCAGTGACGGTCCCCGCACCCACCCGGCCGAACGCCGCCGCACGGCCCACGAAGTAGACGGCCCCGCGCTCCTCCAGGCCCAGTGCGGCCAGTTCGTCTGCGTAGTCCGGGGCGAAGTAGACGGTGGAGTGCAGCGGATTGACGACGGAGTGGCAGCGCCGTACGGCGCGCTCGGGAAGTGTGGTCATGGAGCGCACGCTACCGGCTGGTAAGGGGAGTCGGCAGCCGGGTCCGGCAGTCCGGGACCGGGTGGCCGGTTCCGGTGTGGTCAGGCGACCGGCGGGGTCCATGCGAAGCGCGGCGCCCGGCGCCCCAGGAAGGCGGCGATCCCCTCCCCGGCCTCACCGCTGACCCGCGCCTGCTCCTGCCAGTACGCGATCCGCTCCGCGTCGGCGGGCCCGGCCGCGAACTCCTTGGCCGCCGCCTGCGTGAGCTGCGAGCGGGACACCAGCACCCGCGTGAACTCCGCGACCCGCTTGTCCAGCTCGCCCGTCGGCAGCACCTCGTCGACCAGACCGGTGCGCAGCGCCCGCTCGGTGCCGATCAGCTCGCCCGAGAACAGCAGGTACTTGGTGCTGGCGGGCCCGATCAGCTCCACCAGCCGCCGCGTGGAGCCGGGGGCGTAGACGATGCCGAGCTTGGCCGGGGTGACCCCGAAGAGCGCGCCCTCCTCCGCGAACCGCAGATCGCAGGCGGCGGCCAGCTGGCAGCCGCCGCCCACGCAGTAGCCGCGCACCGCGGCCAGCGTCGGCTTGGGGAAGGCCGCGAGGGCCTCCTCGGCGGGCAGCGCGAGACCGGTCGACTGCTCGTACGTCGCGCTCAGCGAGCCGATGTCGGCGCCCGCGCAGAAGGTGTCCCCGTGGCCGGTGAGCACGAGCGCCCGTACGGCGGGGTCGGCGGCGAGCCGGTCGAGCAGCGGGGGCAGCGCGCTCCACATGGCGGGGGTCAGCGCGTTGCGCTTGGCGGGATTGCGGATGACGACGGTCGCTATGCCGTCCGTGACGTCGTGCCGCAGGCAGGGCTCCATGCGGCGGATCGTATCCGGCCGCCCGGCCCCACCTCCCGAGGACTTCGGACCGGGCCTTCGGGCCGGGTCAAGCCATAGGCACCAGGGGGCGTCATTCAGACGGGCAGGAACAGTCGAGCGAGTGACCCTGGCATACGCCAACGAACAAAATCGGTCGATAGGCGTTAAGTTGTGCTCACTTCGCCGGTCCGTACCAGACCATTCCCAACACTCGACCCGAGAGGTCGAGCCGTGGCGATGGGTGGGTGTCGGGCATGGAGATCGTCGGGAGAGTCCCCTCCGAACCGGGGCACGCCCCGCCGCGCGGACCGGCGGTCGGCGAGGGGGTGTGGCGGTTCACCGCACCGGCCCTGGAGTCCTCCGTACCGCAGGCCCGGCACGCGGTGCGCGACCTGCTGGCCCATCAGGGGGTGTCCGGGCAGGGCGATCTGGTGCCGAATCTGCTGCTGATCGTCTCCGAGCTCGTCACCAACGCGGTGCGGCACGCCGCGCTGCTCTCCCCGCAGATCGGGGTCGAGGTGTCGATCGGCCGGGGCTGGGTGCGCGTCGCCGTCGAGGACAACCATCCGTACCGGCCCAGACCCCTGGAGCTGGAGGCGGATCAGGGGCGGACCGGCGGCCGCGGACTGCTGCTGGTGCAGGCGATCGCGGAGGAGTCCGGCGGGCGGTACGACGTCGATCACACGGCGAGCGGCGGCAAGGCGGTCTGGGCGGCCCTGCCGCTGACCTCCGCCGCCCCCGCCCCCGACCCCGTGCCCGGCGGCGGGCCGCTCACCAGCCTGCGGCCGCCCCGGTCAGCTCCCGGATCGCCGGCCGGGCCGCGTCCAGCACGGTCATGAACCACGCCGAGAACGGGCCCTCCGCGCGCAGCTTCGCCAGCTCGTCCGGCGTGACGAAGGCCGTCTCGCCGATCTCCTGCGGATCCGGCCGCGGCGTCTCCTTCGACAGCCCGACGAACAGGTGGTTGTACTCCTGCTCGACCAGCCCCGAGTCCGGGTCCGGGTGGTTGTAGCGGACCGTGCCCGCCTCGCCGAGCAGCGCGGGCGCGATGCCCAGCTCCTCGCCGGTGCGGCGGGCCGCGGCCACGAACGGCGGCTCACCGGGGTACGGGTGGCCGCAGCAGGTGTTCGACCAGACGCCGGGGGAGTGGTACTTGCCCAGCGCCCGGCGCTGGAGCAGCAGCCGCCCCCGCTCGTCGAAGAGGAAGACCGAGAACGCCCGGTGCAACTGCCCGGGCGCCAGGTGCGCCGCGAGCTTCTCCGCGGTGCCGATCGTGGTGCCGGCCTCGTCGACCAGTTCGAGCATGATCGATTCCGACGAGCCGTTCGGCGCGGGGGGCGCGGCGGCGGACTCGGCGGAGGGGCCGCTTGCGGGTGTGATCGGCATGACCGTCCTCATAGTTCCGACTTTGGCCCCAAGTCTGCCGCACCCATGCCCGTGTCACTGGCACAGCCGGGCTTCGTGATCAGCATGTCCACCCGGTTCCAGCTGAAACGTGCAGTGTGCGACGTCGAAATGCTCCCCCAGACACCCCTGGAGATCGTGCAGCAGCCGCTCATGACTCACCGCGTCGAGCACCGGTCGCCCGACCACCACATGCGCGGAGAGCACCGGCATCCCGGAGGTGATCGTCCACACGTGGAGGTCGTGCAGCCCCTCCACGCCGGGCAGGGCGAGGATGTGGGCGCGCACCGCGGCCATGTCGACGTTCCGCGGCGCCGCCTCCAGGAGGACGTTCAGCGTCTCCCGGAGCAGGGTGTACGTACGCGGCACGATCATGAGCGCGATCCCGAGCGAGGCGATCGGATCGGCCGCCTGCCACCCCGTGGCCACGATGATCCCGGCCGACACCAGCACCGCGACCGACCCCAGGGCGTCCGCCAGCACCTCCAGGAACGCGCCCCGCACGTTCAGGCTCTCCCGCTGCCCGCCCCGCAGCAGGGCCAGCGACACCAGGTTCGCGGCCAGGCCGACCGTGCCGAAGGCGATCACCAGGCCGCCCCGGGTGGCGGCGGGTTCGAGGAAGCGCAGCACCGCCTCGTAGAGGATGTAGCCGCCGACGCCGAACAGCAGCAGACAGTTCGCGAGCGCCGCCAGGATCTCGGCGCGCGCGTATCCATACGTACGCCGCGGGCTGGGCGGCCGCCCGGCGAAGTGGATCGCCAGCAGCGACATGGCCAGCCCGAGCGCGTCGGTCGCCATGTGCCCGGCGTCCGCGAGCAGCGCGAGCGAATCGGCGAGCAGCCCGCCGACGATCTCCACGACCATCACGGTGACGGTGATGACGAGCGCGATCCGCAGCCGCCACCGATGCCCGGTGCCCGCGGTGCGGTGGTCATGACCTGCGCCCATGTCGGTACGGCCCTCCTACCCGGGACGGCCCCCGTCCCCAGTGAACTACGCGGGGGCCGCGCCCCGGGCAGGGATACCGCCGTCCGGTCGAGCCGTGCTGGGGCCGAGGGTCAGCGCGCCTCGGGGTGGTGGAGGCACCAGCCCTCCCAGGCCGACTCCACCATCGCGCGGACGTCGTGCCGGGCGCTCCAGCCCAGTTCCTTGGCGATCAGGTCGGTCGATCCGACGACCCGGGCGGGATCGCCGGGGCGACGGGGCTCGACCACGGGGGCGCGCTCGCGGCGGCCGGTGACCTCGGCGATCAAGTCGGCCATCTCGCGCACCGAGACGCCCTGACCGGTGCCGATGTTCACCGTCAGATCGCCCGCGCCCGGCCGCGCGGCCAGTCGGCGGGCCACGGCGAGATGGGCGGAGGCCAGGTCCTCGACGTGGATGTAGTCGCGGATGCAGGTGCCGTCCGGGGTCGGATAGTCATCACCGAAGATCCTCGGAGCCTCCCCACGTGTGATCCGCTCGAACATCATCGGGATGATGTTGGACACCCCGGTGTCGGACAGCTCGGGCCGCGTGGCACCCGCCACATTGAAGTAGCGCAGACAGGCCGTCGAGATCGAATGCGCCGCCCCCACGGCCCTGACCAGCCATTCTCCGGCGAGCTTGGTCTCTCCGTACGGGTTCATCGGGACGCACGGGGTGTCCTCGGTGACCAGTTCCACATCCGGCATGCCGTAGACGGCGGCGGAGGAGGAGAAGAGGAAGCTGCCGATCCCGGCGGCGGCCACGGCCTCCAGCAGCACGGTGAGGCCGTGCACATTCTCCCGGTAGTACCGCAGCGGCTGCTCGACCGACTCCCCGACCTGCTTCTTCGCCGCCAGATGCACCACGCCGGTGATGTCCATCTCGGCGAACGTACGGTCCAGTAGCTCACGGTCGAGCGTGGAGCCGCGCACGAGCGGAACGTCCTCGGGCAGCCGCTCGGGGATTCCGCTGGAGATGTCGTCGAGGACGGCCACCCGCTCGCCGGCCCGGGCCATCGCCCGCACGACATGCGATCCGATATATCCGGCACCACCTGTGATCAGCCATGTCATGACGGCACCCTATCCACAGGTCAGGGCGGCGCCCGTTTGTCGAGGGGACACGCCATCCACCATGATGATCGACGGCGCGCGGAAGCGGTCGTTCCCCCGATCGTGTGGTGAATGTGCGGTGAACGGTCGCTTCCATCGATCCGATAGCCTCTGCCGACATGCCGCCCGCCCCACCCGGGACCGGGATGCGCGATGCCCCTGTGCCAGGGGGTGTCCGCACAGTCGCGTCGGGTCAGCCCGCGGCGTCTGGTGCGTGCGATCGCAAGGCGGAGGGTCGTCCTCATGGGGGCACCTCCCGGACGGAGTCCGGGGGCGGGCCTACTTGGACGGGCCCGACAACGCAGCGAGCGTGCGTGCCAGGCGTCGCGGGCCCGGCGGGACTGGCTGCCAAGGAGTGAGTTCGTCTGTCGACCGCGATTCTCACCGGTGCCCCGGTCGCCGGCTCGTCTCTCCAGGACGACCTGCGGTCGCTGGGTTTCGACGTGCGCACGGCGATCGACGCGGCCGGGGTGGCGACGGAGCTGGCCGCCGTCCCGCCGCGTGAGCGGGTGGCCCTCGTCGACCACCGTTTCGTCGGCCACGGCCACGCCCTCCGGCTGGCGCTGACCGACCCCCGCTTCCCCGTCGCCGCCGTGTCCGGCGCGCTGACGGCGCAGCCGGAGGCGCGGGCCGCGCTGGACCGCGCCGTCGCGGCCGCCGCGGCGGCCCCCGGCGCCGCCGGGCAGGCCGACCGCGCGCCGTCGCCCGCGGGCGCCGCCGGAGCGGTGGCGACGGTCGGCAGCGCCGAGGAGACGGCTGAGGAAACGGCCGAGGCCCGTACGCCCTCGCTCGTGGACGACATCGCGGCCGCCCTCGACGCCGAAGGCACCACCCCCCACCGGCCCGAGCTGGGCGTGCTCGTCGCCACCGTGCCCGCGGACGAGGAGCGGCGGACGGCGGCGCTGGCGGAGACCGCCGCGGTGGACGAGGAGAAGGTGCGGCTGCGCACCGCCGTGAAGGCGCGGGACGGCTTCTTCACGACCTTCTGCATCAGCCCCTACTCCCGCTACATCGCCCGCTGGTGCGCCCGTCGCGGGCTGACGCCCAATCAGGTCACCACGGCCTCCCTCCTCACCGCCCTCATCGCCGCGGGCTGCGCCGCGACCGGCACCCGGCCCGGGTTCGTCGCGGCCGGGGTGCTGCTGATCGCCTCGTTCGTCCTCGACTGCACCGACGGCCAGCTGGCCCGCTACTCGCTCCAGTACTCCACCCTCGGCGCCTGGCTGGACGCGACGTTCGACCGCGCCAAGGAGTACGCGTACTACGCGGGCCTCGCCCTCGGCGCCGCGAACGCCGACGGCGATGACGTCTGGGCGCTCGCGCTGGGCGCGATGGTGCTCCAGACCTGCCGCCACGTCGTGGACTTCTCCTTCAACGAGGCCAACCACGACGCCACCGGCAACAGCAGCCCCACCGCCGCCCTCTCCGACCGCCTCAACAGCGTCGGCTGGACGGTCTGGGTGCGGCGCATGATCGTGCTGCCGATCGGCGAGCGCTGGGCGATGATCGCCGTGCTGACCGCGCTCACCACGCCCCGCATCACCTTCTACGTCCTGCTCATAGGCTGTGCGCTGGCCGCCTGCTACACCACCGCCGGGCGCGTGCTGCGCTCGCTCACCCGCAAGGCGCGGCGCACCGACCGGGCCGCGCAGGCCCTCGCCGACCTCGCGGACTCCGGCCCGCTGGCGGAGCTGGTCGCCAAGGCGGCCGCCCGTAAGCCACACAACTACCTGGCCCCGGTCGTGGCCGCCCTCGGCGCCGCGCTCCTCGTTGCCGGTGCCGCCGCGCTGCCCGCCGGGTCCTGGCTCGCCGTCGCGGGCGCCGCGCTCTACGCCGTCCTCGCCGGCTGCGCCGTCGCCGCACCGCTGAAGGGCCCGCTCGACTGGCTGGTGCCGCCCCTCTTCCGGGCCGCCGAATACGGGACCGTCCTCATTCTCGCGGCACGGTCGCAGGTGAACGGAGCATTGCCCGCTGCTTTCGGGCTGGTGGCGGCCGTCGCCTACCATCACTACGACACGGTGTACCGCATCCGCGGCGGCACCGGGGCGCCCCCGCACGGGCTGGTGCGGGCGATCGGCGGGCACGAGGGGCGGATCCTGGTGGTCACGGCCATCGCCGTGCTGCTGCTCGGCTCGGGCCAGGGCGACCCGAACCAAGGTTTCACCATCGTGCTGACCGCGCTCGCCGTGGTCATCGCGCTGACGGTGCTCATCGAGAGCATCCGCTTCTGGGTGTCCTCCGGAGCACCCGCTGTCCACGACGAAACAGGAGAACCCGCATGATCGGCCTCGTGCTGGCGGCCGGCGCCGGACGGCGTCTGCGCCCCTACACCGACACCCTCCCCAAGGCCCTGGTGCCGGTCGACGGTGAGACCACCGTCCTCGACCTGACCCTCGGCAACTTCGCGGAGGTCGGCCTGACCGAGGTCGCGATCGTGGTCGGCTACCGCAAGGAAGCGGTGTACGAGCGCAAGGAGGCCCTGGAGCAGAAGTACGGCCTCAAGCTCACCCTGATCGACAACGACAAGGCCGAGGAGTGGAACAACGCCTACTCCCTGTGGTGCGCCCGTGACGCGATCAAGCACACCGTGATCCTCGCCAACGGCGACACCGTGCACCCGGTCTCCGTCGAGAAGACCCTGCTCGCCGCGCAGGGCAACGGCCAGAAGATCATCCTCGCCCTCGATACGGTGAAGCAGCTCGCCGACGAGGAGATGAAGGTCGTCGCGGACCCGGCCAAGGGCGTCCAGAAGATCACCAAGCTCATGGACCCGGCCGAGGCCACCGGTGAGTACATCGGCGTCACCCTCATCGAGGGCGAGGCCGCCGCCGATCTCGCCGACGCGCTGAAGACCACCTTCGAGCGCGACCCCGACCTCTACTACGAGGACGGCTACCAGGAGCTGGTCAACCGCGGCTTCAAGGTCGACGTGGCCCCGATCGGCGACGTCAAGTGGGTCGAGATCGACAACCATGACGACCTGGCGAAGGGCCGTGAGATCGCGTGCCAGTACTGACGAGGCTCATCCCCTCGCCGCTCGTCGTCGACATCCGCGCGGGCGCCCTGGACGACCTGGCGGACGTCCTGGCCGACCAGCGGATCTCGTCCTCCGGTAAGCTCGCCGTCGCGATCAGCGGCGGCTCCGGGGCCCTGCTGCGCGAGCGGCTGGCCCCGGCGCTGCCCGGCGCGAGCTGGTACGAGGTGGGCGGCGGCACCCTCGATGACGCGATCAAGCTCGCCGACCGGATGAAGTCCGGGCACTACGACGCGGTCGTGGGACTCGGCGGTGGCAAGATCATCGACTGTGCGAAGTTCGCCGCGGCGCGCATCGGTCTCCCGCTGGTCGCCGTCGCCACGAACCTCTCGCACGACGGTCTGTGCTCACCGGTCGCGACCCTCGACAACGACGCGGGCCGCGGCTCGTACGGTGTGCCGAACCCGATCGCCGTGGTCATCGACCTCGATGTGATCCGCGAGGCACCGGTCCGGTTCGTCCGCTCCGGCATCGGCGACGCGCTCTCCAACATCTCCGCCGTCGCGGACTGGGAGCTGTCCGCCCGCGAGACGGGCGAGCAGATCGACGGACTCGCGGCCGCCATGGCGCGCCAGGCGGGCGAGGCCGTGCTGCGCCACCCCGGCGGCGTCGGCGACGACGGCTTCCTCCAGGTGCTGGCCGAGGGCCTGGTCCTCACGGGCATCTCGATGTCGGTCGCGGGGGACTCCCGCCCGGCGTCCGGTGCCTGCCACGAGATCAACCACGCCTTCGACCTCATGTTCCCCAAGCGCGCGGCGAGCCACGGCGAGCAGTGCGGTCTCGGCGGGGCGTTCGCGATGTACCTGCGCGGGGAGCACGAGCAGTCGGCGTTCATGGCCGAAGTGCTGCACCGGCACGGTCTTCCGGTGCTGCCCGAGGAGATCGGCTTCACCGTGGACGAGTTCGTCCAGGTCGTGGAGTACGCGCCGAAGACCCGCCCCGGGCGCTACACGATCCTCGAGCACCTCGACCTCTCATCCGACGCGATCAGGGACGCATACGCCGACTATGCCAAAGCAGTCAGTCAAGCCATCAGTGGCTGAACTCCGCCCGGTCGTTCACCCCGCGGGGGTGAAGGACCGGCGGAGCGGTGAGCACTGGGCCGGGCGCCTGTACATGCGGGAAATCTCGCTGCGCTGCGACCGGCACCTGGTGAACACCCGGGTCACGCCCAATCAGCTGACGTATCTGATGACCGTCTTCGGCGTCCTCGCCGCTCCGGCCCTGCTGGTGCCGGGGATCGCGGGCGCCGTGCTCGGCGTGCTGATGGTCCAGCTCTACCTGCTGCTGGACTGCGTCGACGGTGAGATAGCCCGCTGGAAGAAGCAGTTCTCGCTGAGCGGTGTGTACCTGGACCGCGTCGGCGCGTACCTGTGCGACGCCGCGGTGCTCGTCGGCTTCGGCCTGCGGGCCGCCGACCTGTGGGGCTCCGGGCGGATCGACTGGCTGTGGGCGTTCCTCGGCACCCTCGCCGCGCTCGGTGCCGTCCTGATCAAGGCCGAGACCGACCTCGTCGGGGTCGCCCGGCACCAGGGCGGTCTTCCCCCGGTCAAGGAGGCGGCTTCCGAGCCGCGCTCGTCCGGTGTGGCGCTGGCCCGCAGGGCGGCCGCGGCGCTCCAGTTCCACCGGCTGATCCTCGGGATCGAGGCATCGCTGCTCGTCCTGGCGCTGGCGGTCGTGGACCAGGTGCGCGGCGACCTGTTCTTCACCCGGCTGGGCGTGGCCGTACTGGCCGGTATCGCCCTTCTGCAAACCCTGCTTCACCTGGTGTCCATCCTCGCGTCGAGCAGGCTCAAGTGACGGGCGGCACGATGAAGGTCGGAGCGGTTGTCCTCACGATGGGCAACCGCCCCGAGGAGCTGCGCGCACTGCTCGACTCGGTCGCCAAGCAGGACGGCGACCCGATCGAGGTGGTGGTCGTCGGCAACGGCTCGCCGCTTCCGGCGCTGCCCGAGGCCGTACGGACCATCGAGCTGCCCGAGAACGTGGGCATCCCGGCGGGGCGCAACGTCGGCATCGAGGCGTTCGGACCAGGCGGCCGCGACGTCGACGTCCTGCTGTTCCTGGACGACGACGGGCTGCTGCCGGGCACCGACACGGCCGAGCTGTGCCGGGAGGCGTTCGCCGCCGACCCGGAGCTGGGCATCATCTCGTTCCGCATCGCCGACCCCGATACGGGCGTCACCCAGCGCCGTCACGTGCCCCGGCTGCGCGCCGCCGACCCGATGCGGTCCTCGCGGGTCACCACCTTCCTCGGTGGTGCCAACGCGGTCCGCACCGCGGTCTTCGAGCAGGTCGGAGGGTTGCCGGACGACTTCTTCTACGCCCATGAGGAGACCGATCTGGCCTGGCGGGCCCTGGATGCCGGGTGGATGATCGATTACCGGTCGGACATGGTGCTGCACCACCCGACCACCGCGCCCAGCAGGCACGCGGTCTACCACCGCATGGTCGCGCGCAACCGGGTCTGGCTGGCCCGGCGAAACCTTCCGGCCCTGCTCGTACCCGTGTATCTGGGCGTCTGGCTGCTGCTCACACTGGCCAGGCGACCCTCCAAAACCGCGCTTCGTGCCTGGTTGGGAGGGTTCCGCGAAGGCTGGAAGACCCCTTGCGGTCCACGGCGGCCCATGAAGTGGCGTACGGTATGGCGCCTGACCCGACTGGGCCGGCCTCCTGTCATCTGACAAGCTCGTATCAGATACGCATCGAGCGCGACCGGGGCGCGGCCCCGCTCAGCGCACCCTGAAGACGAAAGTGTCAACTGTGAGCGAGACTACGCACGACAGTGCGGTCGCCGTGAGTGCTCCGCCCTCACCCGACGACGGCCTGTCCCCGGCCGAGCTGGCGAAGAAGTACGGGCTGTCGGTGAGCGGCGCCCGGGTGGGCCTCGGCGCGTACATCCGCCAGATCTGGGGCCGGCGCCACTTCATCCTGGCCTTCTCGTCGGCCAAGCTGACCGCGCAGTACAGCCAGGCCAAGCTGGGGCAGGTGTGGCAGGTCGCGACGCCGCTCCTGAACGCGCTGGTGTACTACCTCATCTTCGGGTTGCTGCTGGGCACCAATCGCGGAATGTCGCGCGAGGTGTTCATTCCGTTCCTGGTGACGGGTGTCTTCGTCTTCACCTTCACCCAGAGCTCGGTCCTCGCCGGTGTGAGGTCCATCTCGGGGAATCTCGGTCTGGTCAGGGCCCTGCACTTCCCACGCGCCTCGCTGCCGATCTCGTTCTCGCTCCAGCAGCTCCAGCAGCTGCTGTTCTCGATGATCGTGCTGGTCGTCATCATGGTCGCGTTCGGCAGCTACCCCGGTCTGTCGTGGCTGCTGGTGATCCCGGCGCTGGCGCTGCAGTTCGTGTTCAACACCGGTCTCGCGCTGGTCGTCGCCCGCATGGGGGCCAAGACGCCGGACCTCGCGCAGCTGATGCCGTTCCTCCTGCGGACGTGGATGTACGCGTCCGGGGTGATGTTCAGCATCCCGCACATGCTGGCGGACAAGCAGGTGCCCGGCTGGGTCACCGACGTCCTGCAGTGGAACCCGGCGGCCATCTACATGGACCTCATCCGGTTCGCCTTGATCGACGGGTATTCCGGAAAGAACCTGCCGGACCATGTCTGGGCCTTCGCACTCGGCTGGGCGGTCCTGGTCGGCTCGGCGGGCTTCGTGTATTTCTGGAAGGCGGAGGAGCAGTACGGCCGTGGCTGAACAGACACTCGAAACCATCGAGCCGACCACGCCCGCCGGGGCGCGCGTGCCCACCGTCATCGCCGATGACGTCCACATCGTCTACCGCGTCAACGGCGGGCCCAAGGGCAAGGGCAGTGCCACCGCCGCCCTGAGCCGCATCATGCGCCGCAAGGGCGCCCCCGGCATGCGCGAGGTGCACGCCGTGCGCGGCGTCACCTTCGTGGCTTATCGCGGCGAGTCCATCGGCCTGATCGGCTCCAACGGTTCCGGCAAGTCGACCCTCCTCAAGGCCGTGGCGGGCCTCCTGCCCACCGAGCGCGGCAGCGTCTACACCGACGGCCAGCCGTCGCTGCTGGGCGTCAACGCGGCCCTGATGAACGACCTCACCGGTGAGCGGAACGTCATACTGGGCGGTCTGGCCATGGGGATGTCGCGCGAGCAGATCCGCGAGCGCTACGCGGACATCGTGGACTTCTCGGGCATCAACGAGAAGGGTGACTTCATCACCCTCCCGATGCGCACCTACTCCTCCGGTATGGCGGCCCGCCTCCGCTTCTCCATCGCGGCGGCCAAGGACCACGACGTCCTGATGATCGACGAGGCCCTGGCCACCGGTGACCGGAAGTTCCAGAAGCGCTCCGAGGCCCGCATTCGCGAGCTGCGCAAGGATGCCGGAACGGTCTTCCTCGTCAGCCACAACAACAAGTCCATCCGGGACACCTGTGACCGGGTGCTGTGGCTGGAGAAGGGCGAGCTGTTGATGGACGGCCCGACGGACGAGGTCATCAAGGCGTACGAGAAGGAGACCGGCAAGTAGCCGAAAACCCGCCGGGGGCCGGGGCCGCGAGGCGGTCCCGGCCCCTTGTCGTGCCCCGACCTGTGGAAAAGCTCACGCACTGTCACCCCGCCCCACTAAGGTGGTGGTCAGAGATTCATCGGGCTTACGGGGGGTGACGCATGCGACCGCTGCCGGGGATTGACCACCGCGGGCGAAGCGGAAGCTGTATTCCGCATCAGGGGAGGGACGTGGTGAACACACGTCCACCAGGGGCAATTTGGCCCCGCTGCCAGGGTGCGGGCGGGCCGTCCGGGGCGGCCCGGGGCACCGCGGCAGGCCGCCGACCGGCCGTCCCTCGGTTCCGGCCGCCGTCGCGCGGTCTCCCCGGGGGCCGTTCGCGGACCGTGAGTGACGCGGAGGTACCGCCGCTGCCGCTGTTCACTAAACGGAGGCGCTGTATCGTGTGCGTGTACGCCGGGTTGCCGAGCGGCGGGGTATGAGGGAGGGGGACGCGTGTCGCCAGGGGAAGCGCACGTCGCACCGTACTCACGGCGCGAGCGGTTGCGCATTGCGACCATCCGCGAGATCAAGGACGTCGCCCGGACGCTCCTGGTTCAGGAGGGCCCGGAGAATGTGACCATCCGGGCCATCGCGCGTGAGATGGGCATGACCGCGCCGGCCGTGTATCGCTACTTCAGCAGCAGGGACGCGCTGATCCTTCAGCTGCGGGTGGACATCTTCGCGGAAATGGCCCGCTACATGCGCGGGGTCATCGGGCAGCTCCCCGAGGGCGAGCCCGGCCGCAGACTGATCGGCGGCGCCCGGGCGCTGCGCGTCTGGGCCATCAAGCACCCGCATGAGTTCGGGCTCATCCTCGGACCCTGGGCCCCGGGCCTCGGGCGCGAGGAGACCAAGCCGGAGCGCACCATGGGCTGGGTCTTCGGGTCGGTCTTCTCCGACCTGGTTTCCGACCTGTGGCGGGTGCGGGGCTTCCCCGCCCCCGAGGAGGGCGAGCTGGAACCGGCGCTCGCCCGCCAGCTCGGGGCGCTCAGCGAGGACCAGGGCGTCGACATGCCGCCCGGGGCCATCGCCGTCATGCTGCGCTGCTGGGCGCGGCTGTACGGGGTGATCTCCATGGAGGCGCTGGGGCACATGTCGTTCGGGCTGTCGGAGGGGAAGTCGTTCTTCGAGTTCGAGCTGCGCGACCTGTGCACCATGCTCGACATCACCGAGTTCTACGACGAGGCCGCCTGACCCCGTCCCCGGGCAGGGCCGGGCGGTCCGGCAGGGTACGGGGCCGCTCGGGGTGTGGCCCCGTACGCGTGTGCGCCGAGGGGCGTAAGCTGTAGCAATGCCCAACCGGTTCATGTCGGACGTGTGCGGCTGTCCCCTGTTCGGGGGTGCGCGGCCGGACGCCGTTGACGTGTCGGCGCGGCGTGTCCGGATCGTGTCGGCCCTGGTAACCGGTGTAGAACGGGGGATGTGACGGCATTGGCTCCACGGCCCATCTCCAGTACGCCCACGGGCCCCGGTCACCGGGATCCGCGCGGCGTCGTGACCCTCGCCCGTACGCCTGGCTGTCCACGGTGACCGCGGAGGACGAGCGCAGCGGGTCCTCCACCATGTCGGGCAGCCTGAGCGGCGGACAGGACGCCGCGCGCGCCGTGCTCGACAAGGCCGCGCACGAGAACTTCCCCGTGGCCCCCTTCTTCGTCCCCCGCGCCTGGCGCGCCGACCTCATGGCCGTCTACGGCTACGCCCGGCTGGTCGACGACATCGGCGACGGCGATCTGCCGCCCGGCGGCGCCGACGCCGAGCTGCTGGGCCTCGACCGGTCCCTCGCCGACGACTCCGTAGCGATGCTCGACGCCTTCGAGGCCGACCTCGACCGCGTCTTCGACACCGCCTCCGCCGCGCCTCCCCGCCATCCGCTGCTGCGCGCGCTGCGCCCCACCGTCCGCCGCAACGGACTCACCCCGGCGCCCTTCCGCGGGCTGATCGAGGCCAACCGCCAGGACCAGCGGGTCCGGCGGTATGCCACCTTCCAGGAGCTGCTGGACTACTGCGAGCTGTCCGCCAACCCGGTGGGGCGGCTCGTCCTCGGCATCACCGGTACCGCCACCCCCGAGCGGGTCCGCCGCTCCGACGCGATCTGCACCGCCCTCCAGATCATCGAGCACCTCCAGGACGTCTCCGAGGACCTCCGCAGGGACCGCGTCTACCTCCCGGCGGAGGACATGAAACGCTTCGGGGTGACCGAGGCCGACCTCGCCGCCCCGAAGGGTGGCGCATCGGTGTGTGCCCTGGTCGCGTACGAGGCGGAACGCGCCCGAGACCTGCTGAATGAAGGCACCCCCCTGGTGGGTAGCGTCCACGGCAGGCTCAAGGTGTTGCTCGCCGGATTCGTGGCCGGGGGGCTGGCCGCCCTGCGGGCGGTCGCGGCCGCGGGACATGACGTACTCCCTGGACCGCCCAGGCCCACCAAGCTCAGCCTGCTGCGCGAGGTGGGGGCGACACTGCGAAGAGAGGGGTGAGCCGGACCGTGGACGGTTTTCCGCACGCGTCCGCGCCAGTGCTCGCGGCATACCGCTACTGCGAGGCCGTGACCGGGCACCAGGCCCGCAACTTCGCCTACGGCATCAAGCTGCTGCCCACCGAGAAGCGCCACGCCATGTCGGCGCTCTACGCCTTCTCGCGCCGCATCGACGACATCGGCGACGGCCCGCTGCCCGCGGACGCCAAGCGGGCCCGGCTCAACCAGACCCGCGCTCTGCTCGACCGGATCCGCGGCGGCGCGATCGAGGAGGACGACACCGACCCGGTGGCCGTCGCGCTCACCCACGCCTCCCGGCGCTTCCCGATCCCGCTCGGCGGGCTCGACGAGCTGATCGACGGCGTGCTGAAGGACGTGGCCGGGGAGACGTACGAGACCTGGGACGACCTCAAGGACTACTGCCGCTGTGTGGCGGGCGCCATCGGGCGGCTCTCCCTCGGCGTCTTCGGCACCGCACCCGGCGCGCGCGACGCCTCCCGCGCCCCCGAATACGCCGATACGCTCGGCCTCGCACTGCAACTGACGAACATCCTGCGCGACGTCCGCGAGGACGCCGCGACCGGCCGCACCTATCTGCCCGCCGAGGACCTCGCCAAGTTCGGCTGCACCACGGCCTTCCACACCTCGGTCGCCCCGGCCGACGCCGACCTCACCGGGCTGGTGCAGTTCGAGGTCCGGCGCGCCCGGGCGCTGTTCGCCGAGGGATACCGGCTGCTGCCCATGCTGGACCGGCGCAGCGGGGCGTGCGTGGCCGCCATGGCGGGCATCTACCGCAGACTCCTGGAGCGCATCGCCCATGACCCGGCGGCCGTCCTGCGCGGCCGTGTTTCGCTGCCGGGCCACGAGAAGGCGTACGTCGCGGTGCGCGGCCTCGCCGGGCTCGACACCCGCGCCGCCGTCCGCCGCGGAGCCGGGGGGATCCGGTGAGCCACGCAACCTCGCGGCCCGGCGCCGCGTCGTGTTCACCCGAGGGGGTGAACACATGACCGTCCGCACCGCACACTCCGCCGACCGGCCGGGGCCGGACCCGGCAGGCCGCCCCGAGGGGGCGGCCGCGCTTGTCATCGGCGGAGGGCTCGCCGGGACCACCGCGGCGCTCGCGCTCGCCGACGCCGGGGTGCGCGTCACGCTGGTCGAAGGGCGCCCCCGGCTCGGCGGGCTCGCCTTCTCGTTCCGCCGCCCCTCACCGGCCGGTGAGCTGACCGTCGACAACGGCCAGCACGTCTACCTGCGCTGCTGCACCGCGTACCAGTGGTTCCTGGACCGGATCGGCGCCGCCCGGCTCGCCCCGCTCCAGGGCCGGCTGGACGTGCCCGTCGTGGACGCCGCCGCGCGGCCCGGACGGCGGCTCGGGCGGCTGCGCCGCACCGGCCTCCCGGTGCCGCTGCACCTGGCCGCGAGCCTCGCCACCTACCCGCACCTCTCGCTCGCCGAGCGCGCCCTGGTGGGCCGCGCCGCGCTCGCCCTGGGGCGGCTCGACCCGCTGGACCCGGCGCTGGACGCGGAGGACTTCGCGGGCTGGCTGCGCCGCCACGGCCAGTCGCCGCGCGCCGTCGAGGCGCTGTGGGACCTGGTGGGCGTGGCCACCCTCAACGCCACCGCCGGAGACGCCTCGCTGGGCCTGGCCGCGATGGTCTTCAAGACCGGGCTGCTCTCCGAGGCGGGCGCCGCCGACATCGGCTGGGCGAGTGCCCCGCTCGGAGAGCTGCACGACACCCTCGCCCGTGCCGCCCTGGACGCGGCGGGCGTGACGACCGAGCTGCGCACCCGGGTGTCCGCCATCACCGCCGACGGGGGCCGCTGGACCGCGCACACCGACCGCGGCCCGCTGCACGAGCCGGTGGACACCGTGGTCCTGGCCGTACCGCAGCGGGACGCCCACGCCCTGCTGCCCGACGGCGCCCTCGACGACCCGGACCGGCTGCTGCGGATCGGCACCGCGCCCATCCTCAACCTGCACGTCGTCTACGACCGCACCGTGCTGCGCCGCCCGTTCTTCGCCGCGCTCGGCAGCCCCGTCCAGTGGGTCTTCGACCGCACCGACGCCTCGGGGCTGCGGGAGGCGCCGGGGGCCGGGGACAGCCAGTACCTGGCGGTGTCGCAGTCCGCGGCGCAGGACGACATCGACCGCCCGGTCGCCGAGCTGCGCGCCCGCTATCTGCCGGAGCTGGAGCGGCTGCTCCCGGCCGCCCGCGGCGCGGAGGTACGGGACTTCTTCGTCACCCGGGAGCGCACCGCGACGTTCGCCCCGGTCCCCGGCGTCGGCCGGCTGCGGCCGAACGCCCCCACCAACGCGCCCGGCCTCTATCTGGCCGGTGCGTGGACCGCCACCGGCTGGCCCGCGACCATGGAAGGCGCCGTGCGCAGCGGGCTCACCGCGGCCCGTGCGGCCCTCTCAGAACGAGGCCCTGTCCGGTGGATCTTCGCGGATCAGCCCGCGGCGTCTGGTGCGGTGGATCGCAAGGCGGAGGGTCGTCCTCGTACCGGGTCGTACTCGGACGAGCCCGACAACGCAGCGAGGCGCCGTACCAGGCGTCGCGGGCCCGCGAAGATCCGCCGGACAGGGCCTGGGCCGCCCACATGTGATTCCGCTTCCCGCCGTCGGCGGGGGGACGCCCAAGGAGGCGGCATGAGCACCACCACAGAAACCAGAGGAGAGACCGTGACCCCGGCGACCCCAGCTGTCGACTCCGCAGGCGTGCATGCGCTGCTGGAGCGCGGCCGTACGCTTGCCACGCCGGTGCTGCGCGCGGCGGTGGACCGGCTGGCTCCGCCCATGGACACCGTCGCCGCCTACCACTTCGGCTGGATCGACGCCGACGGCCGGCCCGCCGCGGGCGACGGCGGCAAGGCGGTGCGCCCGGCGCTCGCGCTGCTGTCCGCGCAGGCCGCCGGGGCGGACCCGGAGGTCGGGGTGCCCGGCGCGGTCGCGGTCGAGCTGGTGCACAACTTCTCGCTGCTGCACGACGACCTGATGGACGGCGACGAGCAGCGCCGCCACCGCGACACGGTGTGGAAGGTGCACGGACCGGCCCAGGCGATCCTGGTCGGGGACGCGCTCTTCGCCCTCGCCGGGGAAATACTGCTGGAGCTGGGCACCGTGGAGGCGGGCCGGGCCACCCGGCGGCTCACCTCCGCGACCCGCAAGCTGATCGACGGCCAGGCGCAGGACATCTCCTACGAGCACCGGGAACGGGTCACCGTCGAGGAGTGCCTGGAGATGGAGGGCAACAAGACGGGCGCCCTGCTCGCCTGCGCCGCCTCCATCGGTGCCGTGCTCGGCGGCGCCGACGACCGCACCGCCGACACCCTGGAGCGGTACGGCTACCACCTGGGGCTCGCCTTCCAGGCCGTGGACGACGTGCTCGGCATCTGGGGCGACCCGGTCTCCACCGGCAAGCAGACCTGGAGCGATCTGCGGCAGCGCAAGAAGTCGCTGCCCGTGGTCGCCGCCCTGGCCGCCGGGGGCCGTGCATCCGAGGACCTGGCCCAGATCCTCGCGGCCGACGCCCACAAGCCGGAGGACGAGTTCGCCGACTTCAGCGAGGAGGAGTTCGCCACCCGCGCCGCGCTGATCGAGGAGGCGGGCGGCCGGGACTGGACCTCGGCGGAGGCCCGACGGCAGTACGCGACGGCCATCGAGGCCCTCGACGAGGTGGACATGCCCGGCGAGGTACGAGACCAGTTCGTGGCGCTCGCGGACTTCGTCGTCGTCCGGGAGAGATGATCAATCACTGACCGCGCCTAGGCCCGTAGGAGTAGGACCAGGCTCGCAGTCGCCGGCCGGCACCAGCCCGGTGCCGGCCGACGGAGGCCCCAACGACGGCAGATCACACTGCAGAGGGGAAGCCATGACAGCGACAACCGTCCAACCGTCCGAGTCATCCGAGTCCGAGACGTTAGTGCTCGCCCGCAAGGCGACGGCCCGCGCGGTCCAGCACCTGCTCTCCCGCCAGGACGAGCAGGGCTGGTGGAAAGGCGACCTGGAGACCAACGTCACCATGGACGCCGAGGACCTGATGCTCCGGCACTTCCTCGGCATCCAGAACCCCGACGTGCTCGACGCCGCAGGCCGCTACATCCGTTCGCAGCAGGCCGCGGACGGCACCTGGGCCACCTTCCACGGCGGCCCGCCCGAGCTGTCCGCCACGATCGAGGCGTACGTCGCCCTCCGGCTGGCCGGTGACGCGCCCGACGCACCCCACATGGCGGCCGCCTCGGCCTGGGTGCGGAACAACGGGGGCGTCGCGAGCAGCCGCGTGTTCACCCGCATCTGGCTGGCGCTCTTCGGCTGGTGGCGCTGGGAGGACCTGCCCGAGCTGCCACCGGAGATCATCTACTTCCCGTCGTGGCTGCCGCTCAACCTCTACGACTTCGGCTGCTGGGCGCGGCAGACCATCGTGCCGCTCACCATCGTCTCCGCGAAGCGCCCGGTGCGCCCCGCCCCGTTCTCCCTCGACGAGCTGCACGCCGACCCGCGAAGACCCAATCCGCCGCGCCCCGCCGCCCCCCTCGCCTCCTGGGACGGCGCCTTCCAGCGGCTGGACCGGGCCCTCCACCTCTACCGCAAGGTGGCGCTGCGTCCGCTGCGCCGGGCCGCGCTGCGCTCCTGCGCCCGCTGGATCGTGGAGCGGCAGGAGAACGACGGCTGCTGGGGAGGCATCCAGCCGCCCGCCGTGTACTCCGTGATCGCACTCCACCTCCTCGGCTACGACCTCGACCACCCGGTGATGCGTGCCGGACTGGAGTCGCTGGACCGCTTCGCCGTGTGGCGCGAGGACGGCAGCCGCATGATCGAGGCCTGTCAGTCCCCGGTCTGGGACACCTGTCTGGCCGTCATCGCGCTCGCCGACGCCGGGCTCGCGCCCGACCACCCCGCCCTGGTCAAGAGCGCCGACTGGATGCTCGCCGAGCAGATCGACCGGCCCGGCGACTGGTCGGTCAAGCGGCCCCGGCTCGCCCCCGGCGGCTGGGCGTTCGAGTTCGACAACGACAACTACCCCGACATCGACGACACCGCCGAGGTCATCCTCGCGCTGCGCCGCGTCGACCACCCCCGGCCCGAGCGGATCGCGGCGGCCGTGCGGCGCGGGGTGCGCTGGACGCTGGGCATGCAGTCCCGGAACGGGGCGTGGGGCGCGTTCGACGTCGACAACACCAGCCCGCTGCCCAACCGGCTGCCGTTCTGCGACTTCGGCGAGGTCATCGACCCACCGTCGGCCGACGTCACCGCCCACGTCGTGGAGATGCTGGCCCACGAGGGCGGCGCCCGCGATCCGCGCACCCGGCGCGCCGTCGCCTGGCTGCTGGCCGAGCAGGAGCCCAGCGGCGCCTGGTTCGGCCGCTGGGGCACCAACTATGTGTACGGGACCGGCTCCGTCGTCCCCGCCCTGGTCGCCGCCGGGATCCCGGCCTCCCACCCGGCCGTCCGCCGGGCCGTGCGCTGGCTGGAGAGCGTGCAGAACGAGGACGGCGGCTGGGGCGAGGACCAGCGCTCGTACCCCGACCCCGAGTGGATCGGCCACGGCGCCTCCACCGCCTCCCAGACCGCGTGGGCGCTGCTGGCGCTGCTGGCGGCGGGGGAGCGGGAGAGCAAGGCGGTCGAGCGCGCGGTCGGCTGGCTCGCGGCCACCCAGGACCAGGACGGCTCCTGGGACGAGCCGTATTTCACCGGGACCGGCTTCCCCTGGGACTTCTCCATCAACTACCACCTGTACCGGCTGGTCTTCCCGCTCACCGCGCTCGGGCGCTATGTGAGCGGTGAGGCCACCGGCGCGCGGCCCCGGAGGACCTGATGGACTCCGGACCGGCCCCGGACACCGGCGCTGCCCCGCTGCTGATCGCCTGCGCGCTCGGCATCGAGCGGTTCGCGCTGCGGGGGGTCGGTCTCGGCGCGGCCGGTTCCGGGGCCGCCGCCGGGCCGGTGACGGTGCTGCGCACCGGCATGGGCCCCCAGGCGGCCGAGCGGGCGGTGAGCCGTGCGCTGGCCGGGGGGCCGGGCCGGGGCGTCCGTACCGCCGTCGTCGCCACCGGTTTCTGCGCCGGGCTGGCGCCGGGGATGCATCCGGGGGACCTGGTGGTGGCCGACGAGACCCGCGACCCGGCCGGTCGCACCCCGTGCCACGGCAGCCGGTTCCTCGCCGAGGCGCTGGCCCGCCACGCCCGGCGGGCCCGCGGCGGCGCCGGGCGCACCGTTCACATCGGGCCCGTCGCCGGATCCAACCATGTGGTGCGGGGTGCGGAGCGGGCCGAACTGCACGCCACCGGGGCCATCGCGGTGGACATGGAATCCGCCGCCACCCTGCGCAGCGCGGTGCGCGGCGGGGCACGCCCGGTTGCGGCCGTCCGGGTGATCGTGGACGCTCCTGAACATGAGCTGGTCCGCATCGGGACGCTGCGCGGTGGAATATCGGCTTTCCGGGTACTACGAACTGTTCTTCCCGCTTTCTTCGATTGGCACCGTTCCTCTTTCCTCTCAGGAGATGAGCTAGATGGCCATGCCGCTCCGCCAGACCATCCGGGTCGCGACGTATCTCTTTGACCAGAAGGTGCTCAAGCGGCGGGACAAGTTCCCGCTGATCGTGGAGTTGGAGCCGCTGTTCGCCTGCAATCTCAAGTGCGAGGGCTGCGGCAAGATCCAGCATCCGGCGGGGGTGCTCAAGCAGCGCATGCCGGTGGCGCAGGCGGTCGGCGCGGTGCTGGAGTCGGGTGCTCCGATGGTGTCCATCGCGGGCGGTGAGCCGCTGATGCATCCGCAGATCGACGAGATCGTCCGGCAGCTGGTGCAGCGGAGGAAGTACGTCTTCCTGTGCACCAACGCGATGCTGCTGCGGAAGAAGATGGACAACTTCACCCCCTCCCCGTACTTCGCTTTCGCCGTGCACATCGACGGGCTGCGCGAGCGGCATGACGCGTCGGTGGCGAAGGAGGGGGTGTTCGACGAGGCGGTGGAGGCGATCAGGGAGGCAAAGCGGCGTGGCTTCCGGGTCACCACCAATTCCACCTTCTTCAATACCGACACCCCGCAGACCGTCGTCGAGGTGCTCGACTTCCTCAATGACGACCTCAAGGTGGACGAGATGATGATCTCGCCCGCCTACGCCTACGAGAAGGCGCCCGACCAGGAGCACTTCCTGGGGGTGGAGCAGACCCGCGAGCTGTTCCGGAAGGCGTTCGCGGGCGGCAACCGCAGGCGCTGGCGGCTCAACCACAGCCCGCTCTTCCTGGACTTCCTGGAGGGCAGGACCGACTTCCCGTGCACCGCCTGGGGCATCCCCAACTATTCGCTCTTCGGCTGGCAGCGGCCCTGCTACCTGATGAGCGACGGCTACGTCCCCACCTACCGCCAGCTGATCGAGGAGACCGACTGGGACAAGTACGGCCGGGGCAAGGACCCGCGCTGCGACAACTGCATGGCCCACTGCGGCTACGAGCCCACCGCCGTCCTGGCCACCATGGGCTCGCTCAAGGAGTCGCTGCGCGCGGCCCGCGAGAGCGCCGTGGGCTGACACACGAGGAGGGGAACCGAGCATGCCGCTACTGGAGAACATCCGGGGCCCGCACGACCTCAAGGCGCTGACCGGGGAGGAACGTACCGCGCTCGCCCAGGAGATCCGCGAGTTCCTGATCACCGCGGTCGCCAGGACCGGCGGCCATCTGGGCCCCAACCTGGGCGTCGTCGAGCTGTCCATAGCCCTCCACCGCGTCTTCGACTCGCCCGCCGACCGCATCCTGTGGGACACCGGCCACCAGAGTTACGTCCACAAGCTGCTCACCGGCCGCCAGGACTTCTCCAAGCTCCGCGGGAAGGGCGGGCTCTCCGGCTATCCGTCGCGCGCCGAGTCCGAGCACGACGTCATCGAGAACAGCCACGCTTCCACCGTGCTGGGCTGGGCCGACGGCCTCGCCAAGGCCAATGAGATCCGCGGCCGCACCGACCACGTGGTCGCGGTCATCGGCGACGGCGCGCTCACCGGCGGCATGGCCTGGGAGGCGCTCAACAACATCGCCGCCGCCCGCGACCGCCCGCTGATCATCGTCGTCAACGACAACGAACGCTCCTACGCCCCCACCATCGGCGGCCTCGCCGGCCACCTTTCCACCCTCCGCACCACCGACGGCTACGAACGCTTCCTCGCCTGGGGCAAGGACGTCCTCCAGCGCACCCCGGTCGTCGGCCAGCCGCTGTACGGATCGCTGCACGGCGCCAAGAAGGGGTTCAAGGAGACCTTCGCGCCGCAGGGCATGTTCGAGGACCTGGGGCTGAAGTACGTGGGCCCGGTCGACGGGCACGACATGGACGCCGTGGAGGGGGCGCTGCGCCGCGCCAAGCGGTTCCACGGGCCCGTCCTGGTGCACTGCCTCACCGAGAAGGGGCGGGGCTACCGGCCCGCCCTGGAGGACGAGGCCGACCGCTTCCACACCGTCGCCGCGATGGACCCGCTCACCTGCGCGCCCCTCATCCCTTCCGGCGGCCGGTCGTGGACGTCGGTGTTCGGCGAGGAGATGGTGCGGATCGGGGCCGAGCGGCCCGACGTGGTGGCGCTCACCGCCGCGATGCTCGACCCGGTGGGCCTCGCGGGCTTCGCCGAGGCGTACCCGGACCGGGTGTGGGACGTCGGCATCGCCGAGCAGCACGCGGCCGTGTCGGCGGCCGGGCTCGCCACCGGCGGGCTGCACCCGGTCGTCGCCGTCTACGCGACGTTCCTCAACCGCGCCTTCGACCAGCTGCTGATGGACGTCGCCCTGCACCGGTGCGGGGTGACGTTCGTCCTCGACCGGGCCGGGGTGACCGGCACCGACGGGCCCAGCCACAACGGCATGTGGGACATGTCCGTCCTCCAGGTGGTGCCGGGCCTGCGGATCGCCGCCCCGCGCGACGCGGACCAGCTGCGCGCGCAGCTGAGGGAGGCGATCGACGTGGACGACGCGCCGACCGTCGTCCGCTTCCCCAAGGAGTCGGTGGGGCAGCCCATCCCGGCGCTGGAACGGATCGGCGGGATGGACGTGCTGCGCCGCGGCGACGACGTGCTGCTCGTCGTGGCCGGGGTCATGGCGCCGGTGGGCTTGCGCGCCGCCGAGCTGCTGGCCGAGCGCGGCATCGGCTGCACGGTGGTCGACCCGCGCTGGGTCAAGCCCGTCGACCCGGAACTGCCCGCGCTCGCGGCCGGCCACCGCGCGGTGGCCGTCGTCGAGGACAACGTGCGCAGCGCCGGGGTGGGCGCGGCGATCGGCCAGGCGCTGCGGGACGCCGGGGTCGACCTGCCGCTGCGGACCTTCGGCATCCCCGAGGCGTTCCTGCCGCACGCCAAGCGCGGCGAAGTGCTCGCCGACATCGGACTCACCCCCGCCGAGATAGCGGGCCGCATCGGTGCGGCCCTCGCCCGCGCCGATGCGCGCACCGCCACCGGGGAGGCCGCCGCCAAGGAGAGGGACGCATGACAGCAGCCGAGCAGCGCTCGGGTTTCGACCTGGGCAAGCTCCTGGCCGGGCGCGGGTCCGAGCGCTACGACCTGCACACCCGGTACCTCAACCACCAACTGCCGCGGATGCTGCACACCATCGGCTTCGACAAGGTCTACAACCGGGCCGAGGGCGCGTACTTCTGGGACGACGAGGGCCAGGACTACCTGGACATGCTCGCCGGTTTCGGGGTGATGGGCCTGGGCCGCCACCACCCCGTGGTCCGCAAGGCGCTGCACGACGTCCTGGACGCCTCGCTCGCCGATCTGACCCGCTTCGACTGCCAGCCGCTGCCCGGGCTGCTCGCCGAGAAGCTGCTCGGCCACGCCCCGCACCTGGACCGGGTCTTCTTCGGCAACAGCGGTACGGAGGCCGTCGAGACCGCGCTGAAGTTCGCCCGCTACGCGACCCGCAAGCCGCGCGTCCTCTACTGCGAGCACGCCTTCCACGGGCTCACCACCGGCTCGCTGTCGGTCAACGGCGAGGACGGCTTCCGCGACGGCTTCGCCCCGCTGCTGCCCGACACCGCGATCGCGATGGGCGACCTGGGCGCGCTGGAGCGGGAGCTGAAGCGCGGGGACGTCGCCGGGTTCGTCGTCGAACCGATCCAGGGCAAGGGGGTGCACGAGGCGCCGCCGGGCTTCCTGCGCGCCGCGCAGGAGCTGCTGCACCGCCACAAGGCGCTGCTGATCGTCGACGAGGTGCAGACGGGGCTCGGCCGCACCGGGGACTTCTTCGCCTACGCCCACGAGGACGGCGTCGAACCGGACCTGGTGTGCGTGGCCAAGGCGCTCTCCGGTGGTTACGTCCCCGTCGGCGCGACCCTCGGCAAGGACTGGATCTTCAAACGGGTCTACTCCTCCATGGACCGGGTCCTGGTGCACTCCGCCAGCTTCGGGGCCAACGCGCAGGCCATGGCGGCGGGGCTCGCCGTCCTCGCCGTCATGGAGGACGAGCAGATCGTCGCGAACGCCCGCCGCACCGGCGAGCTGCTGCGCGACCGGCTCACCGCGCTCATCGACCGGTACGAGCTGCTGCACGACGTCCGCGGCCGCGGGCTGATGATCGGCATCGAGTTCGGCAAGCCGGACTCGCTCGGGCTGCGCAGCCGCTGGGCGATGCTCCAGGCCGCGCGGAAGGGCCTGTTCGCGCAGATGGTCGTGGCGCCGCTGCTCCAGCGCCATCGCATCCTGACCCAGGTCTCCGGCGACCATCTGGAGGTCATTAAGCTGATTCCGCCGTTGATCATCGGCGAGCGGGAAGTGGACCGCTTCGTCGACGCGTTCACGGCGGTCATGGATGACGCACACGGGGGCGGCGGTCTGATGTGGGAGTTCGGCCGGACCCTCGTCAAACAGGCGGTGGCCAACCGCTGACGAGGAGGGGGGGACCGGCGATGACCGACGCGACCGCCGTGGGGGCCGTCAACGCGCTGACCGGACGGTGGGTGCGGGCCGCCGTGAGCGGCGAGGAGTCCACCGTCCTCACCGGCGCAGGGGCCTGGCCGCTGCTCGCCCTGCTCGCGGGCGCGGCCTGCGGCCCGGCGCGCGACGAGCTGGAGGGAGCGCTCGGCGTCGGTGCGGACGGCGCGACGGCGCTCGGCCGCGAGGTCGTCGGGGCGATGGACGCGATGGACGGCGTGGCGGCGGCCACCGGACTGTGGACCCGTCACGACCTGCCGGTGCGGCCCGAATGGGAGGCGGAGCTTCCGGGGGGCGTGCGCGGCGTGCTGACCGGCGACACCGAGCGCGACGGCAAGGAGCTGGACGCGTGGGCCTCCCGGCACACCGGGGGCGCGATCGCCGAGATGCCGGTGCCGCTGGCGCCCACCACGCAGCTGGTGCTGGCCGGGGCACTGATGGTGAAGACGGCCTGGCAGCAGCGCTTTCAGCCGGGGATGCTGACACCGCAGAGCGGCCCGTGGCAGGGCCGCTCGCTGGCCGGTCTCCGGCGGACGACGCAGGACCTCGACGGGGTGCTGCGCGTGGTCCCCGAGAGCCCGGCCGGTCCGCTCACCCTGTCCGGGGTCGCGGGCGACAACGGGCTCGATGTGCATCTGATCCTCGGCGGCGAGGGCACACCGGGCGGCGAGGTGCTGGAGGCCGGGATCGGCGCGGTGGCCGGGGCGTACCCGGGGTGGGGAGGCTCGGCGCTGCCGTTCGGCGAGGCGGGGCCCGGCGTCACGGTCACGGAGGTCGCGAGCTGGGACGACACCCCGTCGGTCGGCCTCACCACCCCGCAGTTCACCGTGAACGCCCGGCACGACCTGCTGCGGCACGCGGAGCTGTTCGGGCTGCGCAGCGCCCAGGACACCTCCCGCGGCCACTTCCCGGGGATCAGCCCCGCCGCGCTGGCGATCTCCTCCGCGCAGCAGTCCATGACCGCGTCGTTCAGCGCCGAGGGGTTCTGGGCGGCGGCCGTGACCGCGATGGCCGTGGCGCCGGGCGGGGGCCCGCCGCAGCGTACGGCGAAGCGGATCTCGGTGACGTACGACCGCCCGTTCGGCTTCCTGGCCGTGCACCGGGCCAGCGGTCTGGTGCTGACGGCGGGGTGGGTCACCGAGCCCTAGGGGGTGTCCGCACAGTCGCGTCGGGTCAGCCCGCGGCGTCAGGGGGGGGCACCTCCCAGCGGTAGCTGGGGGCGCGTGCGATCGCAAGGCGGAGGGTCGTCCTCATGGGGGCACCTCCCGGACGGAGTCCGGGGGCGGGCCTACTTGGACGGGCCCGACAACGCAGCGAGAGGGGGCACCTCCCAGCGGTAGCTGAGGGAGCGTGCCAGGCGTCGCGGGCCCGGCGGGACTGTGCGGACACCCCCTGGGCCGGGGCCGACCCGTGGGGCTGCCGGGCCGCTGAGCCGGGTGCGTCAGCCGGTGAGCATCCGGTCCCGCAGCCGCTCGCGCTGCGGGGCGGTCAGCCCCAGGCCCTCGGTGAGATAGCGCTCGGTGGTGCCCCAGGTCTCCTCTATCGTCTCGAAGGCCGCCGCCAGATAGGTGGAGCGCGCGTCGAAGAGCGGGCTCAGCAGCGCCAGCACCTCCGGGGACATGGGGTCGGATCCGTCCGCGGGATTGCCCTTGCGCCAGATCTTGTAGCGGCGGTGGGCGGCGGCCGACTCCAGGTAGTCGGCCTCGATGGCCTCCCGGTCGACCCCGAGCGCGAGCAGCGTCACCGCGACCGACAGACCGGCCCGGTCCTTGCCCGCGGAACAGTGCATCAGCACGGGGGAGCTGTCCTCCGCCATGGCGCTGAGCACCCGGCCGTGCTCGACGATGCGGCTGGTGATGATGGCCCGGTACGCGTTGATCATCCGCCGCTCGGCGCGCCCGTCGTCCAGCAGCTCGCGCAGGGTGTTGAGGTCGCCCTCGCGCACCATGGTCCAGAACCCGGCGCCGTCGGCCGGGTCGGACAGCGGGAGGTTCACGTTCCGCACGCCGGTGAGGGAGACGTCCGGGCCCTCCAGCTTGATGTCGGCCGCGTTGCGGAAGTCGAAGACGGTGTGCAGGCCGAGCGAGTCGAGGAAGGCCGCGTCGCTGTCGGTGGCATGGGCGAGGTGGCCGCTGCGGAAGAGCACGCCCGGCCGTACGCGCCGGCCGTCGGCGGTCGGCAGTCCGCCGACGTCGCGGAAGTTCCGTACCCCCACCAGCTCGGGTTCGGCCTGCGGGACCTGCGGCGACGGCTGCGTCACGGGCGCTCCTCACGATCGGCCGCCGCGCCGCTCGTCGACGAGGCGGGCTCTGCTGACCATACGACATTGCGTTCCTGCTGCAATCAGTTCTGCGGATCGTGAGCGGGGGCCATTGCCGTACGGAACACCCTGAACGATGATGTTGGGACCTGTGGGGAATTGGGGACGTGTGATGATTGAAATCGGCGGAAACGGTCGGCTCTGGCTGCTCTCGGGGCGACACAGCAGCTACGCCCTGCACCTCACCGACGAGGACGCCTTGCTCCATCTCCACTGGGGCCCGCGCCTCACGGTTCCGGATGCCGAGGCCCTCGCCGCCGAACCTCTGCCCGCTGAGCGAGGGTTCGAATCACCGCTCGACGGGCGCGAGGAGTACCCGGTGGAGGGCGGCCCGCGTTTCGTGCGCCCCGCGCTGTCCGTCCGCGGGGCGGGCGTACGGGGCACCGAGTGGCGCTTCGAGGGGAGCACCGTCAGCGGCGACGAGCTGCGGCTGCGCTTCCACGACCCGCTCCACCACCTCGACATCACCCTCCACTACCGGATGCGGGACGACGGCGACGTCATCGAGCGCTGGACCACCCTCATGCACACCGGCGACCCGGACGACGCCCCGCTGGAACTGCTGCGCGCCGACTCCGCCGCCTGGTCGCTGCCGGTCGGCGAACGGCGGCGGCTGAGCCATCTGTACGGGCGGTGGGCCGCCGAGAGCCGGCTCGCCCGCACCGACCTCACCCCCGGCGAGAAGGTCATCGGCAGCCGCCGCGGCCACACAAGCCACCAGCATCTGCCCTGGATCGCGATCGACGACGGCACGGCCACCGAGGAGAGCGGCGAGGTGCACAGCTGCGCGCTCGCCTGGTCCGGGTCCTGGCGGATCGCCGTCCAGCGGCTCGCCGACGGCGCCGTGCAGACCGTCGGCGGCGTCGGCCACGACGAGGCGGGGCTGCTGCTCCTCGCGCCCGGCGAGTCCTTCACCACCCCGGTCTTCGCGGGCCTGTGGACTCAACGCGGCTTCGGGGCCGCGAGCCGCGGATGGCACGCCTGGCAGCTCGCCCACGTCGTCCCCGGCGCCGACCGGGAGCGGCCGGTCCTCTACAACTCCTGGGAGGCCACCGAGTTCGAGGTGAGCGAGGAGCAGCAGCGCTCCCTCGCCCGGCTCGCTGCCGGGCTCGGCGTCGAGCTGTTCGTCGTGGACGACGGCTGGTTCGGGTCCCGCACCAGCGACCGGGCCGGGCTCGGCGACTGGACCCCCAACCCCGACCGCTTCCCGCACGGGCTGAAGCCCCTCGCCGACGAGGTGCACGGCTTGGGCATGCGGTTCGGCATCTGGGTCGAACCGGAGATGGTCAACGCCGACAGCGACCTCTACCGCGCCCACCCCGACTGGGTGCAGCACCACCCCGGCCGCACCCGCACCGAGTTCCGCAACCAGCTGGTGCTCAACCTCGCCCGGCCCGACGTCCGCGCGTATCTGTGGGACCGGCTGGACACCCTGCTGAGCAGCGCCCCCATCGACTATGTGAAGTGGGACTTCAACCGCTCCTTCACCGACCCCGGCTGGCCCGGCGACCCGTATCCGCAGCGGCTCGGCATCGAGCACGTCCGCGGGCTGTACGACCTGCTGGGGCGGCTGCGCGCCGCCCACCCCGGTGTCGCCTTCGAGTCCTGCTCGGGCGGCGGCGGCCGGATCGACCTGGGCATCCTCGGCCTCACCGACCAGGTGTGGACCTCGGACAACACCGACCCGCTGGACCGCCTCGCCATCCAGCACGGCTTCAGCCAGCTGCACCCGGCCCGGGTGATGGCCGCCTGGGTCACCGACAGCCCCAACGTGATGGGCAACCATCGCACCAGCGGGCTCGGCTTCCGCTTCATCAGCGCCATGGCCGGGGTGCTGGGCGTCGGCGGCGACCTGACGAAGTGGAGCGAGGCCGAACTCACCGAGGCCCGCGACTGGGTGGCGCTCTACAAGCGGATCCGGCCCGTCGTCCAGCACGGTGAGCAATACCGGCTGCGGCCGCCGGGCGACGGCGGGCTCAGCGCCGTGCAGTACGTACACGGCGAGGAGACGGTGGTGCTGGCGTGGCTGCACGGGCAGAGCTACGGCGAACCCCAGCCCCGGTTGCGGCTGCGCGGCCTGGACCCGGCCGCCGCGTACGAGGACCTGGCCACCGGGACCGTCCACCGGGGCGCGGTGCTCGCCCATCACGGCTTGCGCACCGGGCTGCGCGGTGACCTGGACGCCGCCGTATTCCACCTCCGCCGAACTGACCAGGTGGGATAACTCACCCCTGGTCAAGGGCTGGTTACGGTGGCGTAGGTCACGCGCCGGGGTGAATGATGTCCGGATGTGGCAGACGATTCGCAAAGACTCAAGAGTGATGTGATCGGGTCGTACGCAGCCATCGGGGACAGTTTCACCGAGGGCGTCGGCGATCCGGGCCCGGACGGCGTCTTCATCGGATGGGCCGACCGGCTCGCCGTGCTCCTCTCCGACCGGCGGCCCGAACACGAATTCCGCTACGCCAACCTCGCCGTGCGCGGACGGCTCCTGGACCCGATCGTCGAGGAGCAGGTGCCGCGGGCGATCGACCTCGGCCCCGACCTGGTCACCTTCTGCGCGGGCGGCAACGACATCCTGCGGCCCGGGAGCGACCCCGACGATGTCGCCCGGCGCTACGAGGCCGCCGTCGCCGACCTCACCGCCCGGGTGCCCACCGTGCTGTTGTGCACCGGCTTCGACACCCGCGGGATTCCGGTGCTCCGCCATCTGCGGGGCAAGATCGCCACGTACACGGCGCATGTGCGGGCGATCGCCGACCGCTACGACTGCCCGGTGCTCGACCTGTGGTCGCTGCGCTCGGTGCAGGACCGGCGGGCCTGGGACGACGACCGGCTCCATCTGTCGCCCGACGGGCACACCCGGGTCGCGCTGCGGGCCGGTCAGGTGCTCGGTCTCGAGGTGCCCGCCGACCCCGACCAGCCGTGGCCGGACGAGGGGCAGCGCACCCCCGCCGAGGTGCGCCGGGACAACATCCACTGGGCGCGCGAGTATCTGGTGCCCTGGATCGGACGGCGGCTGCGCGGGGTGTCCTCGGGGGACCATGTGGAGCCCAAGCGCCCGGATCTGCTGCCGCTGCGGCCCTGAGCCCCGGGCCTTCCGGCCGGGTAGGCCCCTTCAGGCCAGGTAGGCCCATACGGCGCGGCCCGCGCCGCCCGTGTGGGGCCGTACGCCCCATGCCTGGGACAGGGCCTCCACGAGCATCAGCCCGCGGCCGCCTTCCTGATCCACGCTCACCGACGACCGCGCCTGCGGCACCGTGCGCGCGCAGCCCTGGTCGGCCACCTCGAGGCGCAGCCGGGTCCCCATCAGCTGCAAGGAGCAGCGCACCTCGTCACTGGAGGTGTGGCGGACCGCGTTGGTGAACAGCTCGGAAACCACCAATTCGGCGCTGTCGCGGGTGTCCTGGTCGACACCCCACGAGCGCAGCCGCAGGACGACATGCCTTCTCGCCTCCGCGACGGACGTGCTCAGCGCCGGGAGACGAAACGCGTCCTGAAGGCACGCAGCGACCGTCGAGCCGCTGTGCCCTAACCGGAGAGCCTCGTAGGAAGGAGCCACGTCCACACTATGCTCTGTCACGATCGCTTGTGACAAGGTTCAGTCTGTAAATTACAGAATCGCAAGGACAGACTGTTCCGAAAGCTGAGCCCGTGCCAGACTGCTGTGCCGTGACAGTAAGTGGAGGGGGACGATAGTGGCGGATGCGCGGTCGGGTGGTGCCCCGACCGTCCTGCGGGTCGTGCTCGGCAAGCGACTCCAGGACCTTCGCGAGAAGTCCGGGCTGTCCTTCGAACAGGCCGGGCGGGCGCTCGACGTCACCCATGCCACGATCCGGCGCATGGAGAAGGCCGAGGTCGGCCTGAAGCTCCCGTACGTCGAGAAGCTGCTGCGCACGTACGGCGTCACCGACCCCGAAGAGGTCGAGGCCTTCCTCTCCCTTGCCAGGGAGGCCAACAAGAACGGCTGGTGGCACCGGTTCCGGGACGTCCTGCCCGACTGGTTCAACACGTTCGTGAGCCTCGAGGTGGAAGCCAACCTCATCCGCGCCTACGAGCCGCACTACATCCCCGGCCTGCTCCAGACCGAGGACTACGCCCGCGCGGTGCTCCGCGCGGGCATGCCGCACGCCCCCGAGACCGAGATCGAGCGCAACGTCGCGCTGCGGATGGAGCGGCAGGCGCTGTTGCGCCGCCCCGATCCGCCGATGCTGTGGGTGGTGATGGACGAGACGGTGCTGCGCCGTCCCATCGGCGGGCCCGAGACCATGCGGGCCCAGATCGGCCGCCTGATCGAGGTCGCGGACTCACCCCAGATCAGACTGCAGGTCATGCCGTTCGACGCCGGCCCGCACCCGGCGATGTACGGCCCCTTCCATATCTTCCGGTTCCCGATCCCGGAGCTGCCCGACATCGCGTATACGGAGACGCTCGTGAGCGGCTCCTACTTCGACCAGCGCGATGACGTCTCGGCGTTCCTGGAGGCCCTGGACCGGATGTGCGCGCAGGCCGCGCCTGCACAGACCACTCAGGCCATTCTGAGTGGCATTCGCAAGGAGATCTGAACGATGGATCGCATAGGCGGGAGCCGCGTCTACAGCGGCATGCCGGCCAGGGACCTCGGTTCCGAGGGCTGGCACAAGCCGTGGAGCGGTGGCAATGGGGGAAGCTGCGTCGAGGCGATGAGGTTGAAGGACGGTCGGGTGGCGCTGCGCCAGTCGACCGACCCGGACGGACCGGCCCTGATCTACACCCACCTGGAGATGAAGCGCTTCATCCAGGGGGCGAAGGCGGGCGAGGCCGACTTCCTGCTCCTGTGACGCCCGCGCGACCGAGGGGGAACGAGGGGGACAGACAAGGGGACATGGTGTGACCGACCGACGATTACCCGGACAGCGATTACCCGGCCGGCGATTATCCGCGTCGCGGATCTCCGGATCGCTCGTGCCCGGCCAGGACATCGACACCAGCAGACCGCATCCGGCCCGGATGTACGACTACTACCTGGGGGGAAAGGACAACTACGAGATCGACCGGGAGGCCGCCGAGCGCATCATCGAGCAGTCCCCGGACATCCTCGACAGTGCTCGCGCCAACCGCCGGTTCCTGCTGCGCGCCGTCCGTACGGTGGTGGCGAGCGGCGTACGGCAGATCATCGACATCGGGACGGGCATACCGACCTCGCCCAACACCCATGAAGTGGCCCGGGAGATCGCCCCGGACACCCGGGTCGTGTACATCGACAACGATCCGATCGTCGCCGCGCACGCGGACGCCAAACTGACCAACACCCCCGGGACGCACTTCGCGTCGGCCGACGCGCGCAGACCCGCCGACATCCTGGCGCATCCGGCGGTGCGCGACGGCATCGACTTCTCCGAACCCGTGGCGCTGCTGCTGGTCGCCGTCCTCCACTTCGTCTCGGACGCGGAGGACCCGGCGGGCATCATCGCCACCCTGACCGAGCCGATGGTCCCCGGAAGCCATCTGGTGATCAGCCACGGCACCGCGGACTTCCACGGCCCCGACCGGGTGGCCGACGAGGTGTACCGGAAGTCCACCGCCCGGCTGAGCCTGCGTGGCCACGCCGAGATCGTCCCGTTCTTCGACGGGTTCACGATGCTCGACCCGGGGCTGGTGCGGGCGCCGCTGTGGCGCCCGGACGGACCGCCGCCGGACGCCGGGGCGCTCGCGTCCGTCGGGGTCTACGGCGGGGTGGGCCGCAAGGACCGATGAGTGAGCGTGGCGGGGATCCGCTCCAGGACCCCGCCCGCGAACACGTCGTACAGCGGCAGCGACTCCAGGTGGACGTAGCCGATGTGGCAGTCGCACACGGCGAGCGGACAGGCCCGGGGCCGCAGCGCCGCGCGGTACGAACCGTCGTACAGATTGCCCAGTTCCGTGCGGACGAAGTGGCAGCGGCGCACCGTGCCGTCACCGTCCACCGAGATCACCGAGGCGCCGGTCCGGCACGGCAGACCGGCGCTCCGGTGCGGATGGCGGCTGTAGCCGAAGAGCGGGTCGAGCGCCGTCCAGTCGGCGGCCTCGGCGTCCGTGTAGCTGTGGCCCTCCGCCGCGTTCACCCACAGATAGACCTGCTCGGGCAGCTCGGCGCGCAGCCTGCGGGCCTGGTCCAGATGGCCGGGGAGGCCGACGATGCCCACGCTGTGGCGCACCCCGCGCGCGGCCAGTTCCCGGCACTTGGCCAGGAACCGGTCGTACGGCGTCTGGCCCGGGTGGTACGTGCACCACAGCGCGAGCGTGTCGCGGTCGGCCTCGGCCGTCCAGTCGGTGCGGCAGCTCAGATTGGTCTGGATCGCCACCCGCTCGATGTGCGGAAGACGGCTCAGCTCGGTGAGCGCACGGCGGTACCAGGAACGCGTCAGCCCCTCGCCCCACGGCGTGAACAGCACCGACAGCCGGTCGCCCGACTGCTCCCTGGCCCATGCGGTGAAGCGCTCCAGCGCGGCCCGGTCGGCGCGCAGCGCCTCCCGGCTGTCGCGCCGCTTGGCGAACGGGCAGTACGGACAGTCGTAGTCGCAGGAGGCCAGCGGGCCCCGGTACAGGATCGTCAGGTCCACGGCGTCCGTCCGCTCGATCACTTCGCCTCGTACGCGGCCATCGCGGCGCGCACGGCGGGGGAGAACAGCTCGGGGCCGAGCGCGTCGGAGTGCGCCAGGCCCTCCGCCGACAGCCTCAGCCGGCCGGGCTCCGCGGCCGGATCCAGCCAGCCGCGCGCGGCGAACCGGGCCAGCTCCTCGGGGAAGTCGTCGGCCGGGTCGGCGGCGAACCGCGCCCGGTACGCGGCCACGTCCAGGCCCTCGGCCTGGAGGACGGACTGGAGCAGATGGCGGCGGCGGGCCTCCTCGCCGGTGATCGCCCGGCCGTGCTCGGCGTGCCCGAAGTCGGCCGCGGGCCGGGAGACGTAGTCGTCGATGATGCCGCGTATCTCCCGCATGTCGACCGCGTAGTCGAAGGAGTAGTGCAGCCCGGAGGTGTACGAGCGGGCGCCGCAGCCCAGGCCGATCATGCCGTCCGTCTGGCAGGCGTGGTCCTCGCTGCCGGACGCGGTCGAGGGCGCGTCCGCGCGGCGGAACATGCGCATCGAGACCTGCTCATAGCCGCGTCCGAGCAGATGGTCCCGGCCCAGCCGGTACAGCCGCAGCCGCCGCTCGTCCCACTCGTGGTCGCTCTCGGCGGCCTCCTTGCGGCCGAGGCCGGTCAGCGGGCGGACGTAGAGGGGATAGAGATACAGCTCCTCGGGGCGCCAGGCGAGGGCCGCGTCCAGGGAACGCAGCCAACTGTGCTCGCCCTGACCGTCGATGCCGTAGATCAGGTCGATGTTGAGGACGGGGATGCCCGCCTCGCGGATCCGGGCCAGCGCCGCCTCGACGTCGGCCCGGCGCTGCGGCCGGACCGCCGATCGCGCCTCCGCGTCCACGAAGCTCTGCACGCCCAGGCTCAGCCGCGTCGTACCGCGGGCGGCGAGCACGGCGAGCCGGTCGGCGGTGGCGGTGGCCGGGGACGCCTCGACGGAGAGCGGCACGGCGGCCAGGTCCGCGCCCATCCGCTTCTCGGCGATGTCGCACAGCCGCTCCAGCTCGGCCGCCTCCAGGAACGTCGGGGTGCCGCCGCCGAAGGCCGTGGCGGCGAACCGGGCGCCCTCGCCCAGCGCCTCGGACACCGCGTCCGCCTGGCGCTCCAGCGCGTCCAGATAGGCCGTGGTCAGGCCCTCCGGGGCGCCGATCCGGGTGAAGAGATTGCAGAAGCCGCAGCGCACCTCGCAGAACGGGATGTGCAGATACAGCGACAGCGCGTCCTTCGGCTCGTCCGCCCACAGCGCGCGCAGCGCGGGCCGGTCCGGCAGCGCCTGGTACGCGGTCTTGTGCGGATAGGCGTAGACGTAACTCTGGTACGGGCGGACGGTGGTGGTGATGGTCATGGGGTCCCAAGGAAGAAGTGGGTGTACGGCACGGTCCAGACGGCCTCGTGGCCGAGCCGGTGGCCCGTGTAGCCGTCGTCGCCGTACGCCGTGCCGTGGTCGGAGCAGACGATCGCGAAGCCGGGACCGCGGCCGCTCATCGCGGTGAAGAGACGGCCGATGTGGCGGTCGACGTACTCCAGCGCGGCGGCGTGGGAGGCACGCGAGTCACCGCTGTCGCGGGTGGCGCCCGGCAGATGGAACCAGTTGGGCTGGTGCAGCGCGGACACGTTCACGAACAGGAACAGCCGCCGGTCCGGGGCGAGGTCCCCGATCACCTGCTCGGCGCACGCGATCTGCGCCTCGAAGGAGGTGGGGGAGGGCACGCCGAACTCCGGCTCCCAGTGGCTCTCCTGGAAGTAGCCGGGCAGCACCGAGCCCATCGGGCCCCGCTTGGTGAAGAACCCGACGCCGCCGATGCACACCGTGCGGTACCCGGCCGCCGCGAGCCCGGTCACCAGGTCCGGGGTGTCGTAGACGTACGTGCCCTGGGCCGTGGTCTCGCTGCCCGCGAAGCGCGCCGCGAACAGCCGCGGGTGCGGGCCCGGCCGGGCCGGGGTGGGCAGGAAACCGGCGAACATGGCCTGGTGGGAGGCGTAGGTGAAGCTGCCGGGCGCATGCCGCTCCTCCCAGGCCCCGCCCGGCATCCGGGCGGTCAGGTTCGGGATCCGGCCGTCGGCCGCGAGTTCGGCGGCGACGTCGTAGCGCAGGGTGTCGAGGGTGACGAGCAGCAGATCGTGGCTGCCCACGACCGCGTTCATGTCGGGTTCGGAGAGCGTGGGGTCAGACGGCATCGTGGTGGCCCTCCCCGAACGTGCGCACCACGGCGGCGATCTGCGCCGCGTACGTGTCACGGCCCTCGGCGCCGCTGCCGGGCAGCCCGGTCAGCCGCGGCAGCAGATCGCCGAACGCGTTGACCTCGCCGACCGCGAACTGCCGCCATCCGGTGCCGGGCAGCAGATCCACCCCGACGCACAGGGTGTCCGGGAAGCAGGCCGCCGCCCGCTCCGCCGTGCCCAGCACCGTGCTCCACGCCACCCCGGCCGCCTCCGCAGTCGCGCGGGCTGCGGCCAGGTCGCCGCGCACGCCCCCGAGATGGAGGTTGGTCATGGGGGAGCGGCTGGTCCGCACGACGGCGTGGGTCGCCCGGCCGTCGATCACCACCACCCGCAGATCGGCGGCGCGCTTGTCCTGGGACGCCTTGGGCAGCCAGCGCTCGATGTGCAGCCCGTCCGGGGCGAGGGCGTCCAGGATCGCGGCGACGTCCCGCTCCGTGTCGTACCGCCGGACCCGCAGCGAGTTGAAGAGGGAGCCGTCCTCCGCGCGCTCCACCGAGGTGGTGGCGCGGATGCGGCCGGGCCCCGCGTACTCGACCGCGAGCACCCCGGAGGCGGACGAGCCGTGCGCGAGCTTGACGAACGCACGGTGCATGCCGCCCGCGCCGAGCGCCGCCCGCACGTCGTCCCAGCCGCGCACCGGCGGCGCCTGCGGACCGGAGGTCGGCGAATACGGTACGGGCACGCCCGCCGCGTCCAGCACCCCGTGGGACAGCCTCTTGTCGAACAGCACGGCCAGCTCGCCGGGGTCGTCCAGCAGGGGCGCGCCCGTCGTGTGCGCGGCCTTCGCGACGGCCCGTGCGGCGTCGGTGAACCGGGCGTACCAGCGGGCGGTGCCCTCGACCCGGGTCGGGTCCCCGGCACCCCGCAGCAGCTCGTCCACCTCGTGGTCCTCGCCGGGCGACTCGATCCGCACGATCTCGCCCGGCTCGAATTCCGCACCGCCGCACAGCACATCACGCCAGGCCAGCACCCGCGGCGCGGCCAGCCCGGCGGCCAGGGCGGCGTCGGTGAACATCTCCACCCGGCGGTGGCCGGGATTGCCGACGACCGCGAGCCGCGGGCTATTCGGAGACGGCGACAAAGCGGAACTCCTCCTCACCGTCACCGAGGTCGTCCCAGACCTCGGTCTCTTCCTGCTCCGACACGTTCACCTCGACCCCGGACGGCTCCAGCGCGTCGCACACCCGGCGCATCATCGCGTCGGACAGATAGTGGTGGTGCAGGTCGAGCCGCTCGAGGTGGGTCAGCGGCTGGCCGCTGAGCAGGGCCTCGGCGCCCTCGTCGCCGAGCGTGCCCATGGACAGGTCGAGGGAGGCGAGCTGGGCCACGACCGGCGCGGCGGCGACGGCGGCGGCGATCTCGTCCTGGATCTCGCTGTCCTGGATCCCGAGATGGGTCATGGCGGGGAGGCGGGCACCGGAGAGGACCGGCGCGAGATCGGCGACCGTGGCATCGCCGCCGTACTGCTCCACCCCCAGCCACAGCGCCAGGTGCTCCAGCCGGGGCAGCTCGCTCGCGCCCACCGCGCGGACGACCTCGCCCGGCAGCCCGCCGGACTCGAACCGCAGCGACCGCAGCCGCTCGTGGCGCAGCGGCCGGAAGCCGAGGCCTCCCATGCCGCAGCCGCGCACCGTGAACTCCTCCAGCCGCGGATACGCCTCCAATACGGGAGTGACGTCGTCCAGATCGAGCCAGGACAGCTCGCACTGCTCGGACATCACGTCGGCGAGGAACAGCCCGCGCAGCGCGGGCAGCCGGTCCGCGGACGCGATCAGGGCGTCGAGCACCGGACGCACACTGGTGTAGCCATCGTTGCCCCACCAGGCGCCGATGATCACCGCGCGGACGCGGTCGGCGGCCACGGTGTCCAGGAAGTCCGCCCACAGCTCGGTGAACGGGCGGTCGCCGTCCCAGCCGGTGGCGATCCGCCAGGCGACGGCATCGGCGGACGGCAGATCGGCGGCGTCGACTCCGGTGTCTCCGCAGGAGTAGTCGGCGACGGGCAGACCGGCGAAGGATTCCTGACAGTGGCCGATCATGGCCGGGCGCTCCTCGTGTAGGTGATGTCTGTCATCGGGGGGCGCGGCGGTCATCACTCGGCGACGGCCGTGTAGCGGTGTACCTCGCCGTCCCACTCGTCCTCGTCGCCCTTCTCGGACATCGCGACCTCGACTCCGGACGGCTCCAGGGCGTCGCGCAGCCGCTGCTCCATCGACGCCGAAAAGTAGTTGTGGTCCAGGTCGAGCCGCTTGAGGTGGGTGAGCGGCTGGCCGTCGAGCAGCGCGGCCGCGCCCGCGTCGCCGAGCGTGCCCAGGGACAGGGCGAGGGAATCGAGCTGGGCGACGACCGGTGCGGAGGCGACGGCGGTGGCGATCTCGTCCTGGATCTCGCTGTTCATCAGGCCGAGGTGGCGCAGCGCGGGGAAGCGGCCACCGGACAGCAGCGGGGCGAGGTCGCCGACGGTGGCAGTGCCTCCGTACTGCTCTACGCCGAACCACATCTCCAGGTGTTCGAGGGCGGGCAGCTCGCTTTCGGCGACACCGCGCACCACGTGGCCGGGCAGCCCGCCGGTCTCGAAGCGGAGCCTGCGCAGGTTCTGGTGCTCGGTGGCGGGGAACCGCAGCCCGGCGTTGCCGCGGGCGCTCAGCTCCCGCAGCCCGGGATAGGCGTCCAGAACCGGGGTCAGATCGGCCTGCTCGATCCAGGAGATCTCGGCCTCCTCCGCCTCCAGATCGCCGATGAAGACCGCTTCGAGGGAGGGCAGCCGGTCCTTGGCGGACACCAGCAGCTCGACGATCACCCCGGCGTCCTTGTCGTACGCCTCACCCCACTGACCGATGATCAGCGCCCGCACCCGGGAGGCGTCGACCGTGGTGAGGAACCGCTCGAAGCGGCCCTCGAAGATTTCGCCCGACTCCTCGGTGTAGGGGTCGTAGGAGATGCGCCACGCCACCTCGTGCGCCTCGGGCAGCTGCGGGTCCTCGTCGTCGGGCAGCGGGAAGGCGCGGACCGGAAGCCCGTGCAGTTCCGTCAGGTGTTCGGCGTAGCTCATGGCGCGGGTTCCCCCAGTTGGTTCGAGCGGACGTGCCTGATTCCGAATGGCGTGCGAAGAGTTGTACCAAGCGCCACCGACAGCGGCCCCGGCGGGAGTTGCCGGACGGCCGTTGTCGGACCCCCTGCGTACCGTCAGGACCATCGACCGGCCGCCATACGGCCGACCGGTGGACCGATGACGGCTGCGGTCGCGAGAAAGGCCGCGGGGGAAGGGGAGGACATGTACCGACAGGGAGACGTCCTGATCGTGCCGGTGGCGCGGGAGTCGCTGCCGCCGGGCACCGAGGCGCTGCCGCAGCAGCCCCGGGACGGGCGGGGGCGGCTGGTGCTGGCGCTCGGCGAGGTGACCGGGCACGCGCACGCGGTGGTCGGACCGGGCACGCTGGTGCGCGAGTCGGGGCCGTTCGGCGCCTCGTGCCTCCATCTCCCCGACGGCGGACGGGTGGTGCACGAGGAGCACGCGGCGATACCGCTCCCCAAGGGGTGGTACCGGGTGGTGCGCCAGCGGGAGTACGTGCCGGGCGCCGTGCGCGTCGTGGCGGACTGAGAGCGGGGGACGAGGACGCATGACGACGACACCGATGACGACACCGACGACACGGGTGGCGACGATGCCGATGGCGACGGCGGTGGACTGGCGGGCGGTGGCCGCGGCGACCGGCCCCGCGGACCGCGAGGCGGCCGAGGCGGGCATCCGGCTGGCGTACGAACAGGCCGGGCTGGCGCCGCCGGAGCGGATCGTGTGGACCGGCTCCCCGCTGGCGGGCACGGCGGCCGCGCTGCTGCTCACCGGGCAGGGGGAGGGGCTGCCGGGCGAGGCCGCCGAGCGGGCCGCGGACACGCTGGCGGCCGCCGGGATCGAGCCGGTGGCGGGCGCCGCGGGCGCCTCGGTGCGGGACGCGGTGCGCACTCGTCCCTGGGCGCGCGCCCGGCAGCGGGCGCACACCGCCCTGGGCCCGTCCGGGTGGGCCGAGCGCTGGGCACTGACGGGGGCGCCGCTGTGGGACGTCACCCGGGCGCTCACCGAGCGCATCCGCACGGGCGTCATCGAATCCCTCGCGGAGGGGACGGGCACGGAGCGGGCGGATCGGGAGACGGCCGTCCGGCTCGCCCTGCTGGACGCGGTACTGGGGCAGCATGACGCGCCCTGGCTGGCCTCCGTCGCCGACGGCTCGGAGGACGGGCTCGCCGGGCCGTCCGCGGTCGCCCGCGCCGCGGGCTGGTGGTGGCCGTACGAGAAGGCCGTGGTGATCGCGGAGCGCCCGGTCGGGCTGCACCGCGACGAAGCGGGCCGCCTCGACCGCGGTGACGGCCCCGCGCTGGCCTTCCCCGACGGCTTCGCGCTGTACGCCTGGCGCGGCATGCCGGTGCCCGCGGAATTCCTCGGCCGGCTGGGCGAGTTGACCCCGGACCGGATCCGCGCGGAGGGGAACGCGGAGCTGCGCCGGGTGATGCTGGAGCACTACGGCTACGACCGCTATCTCGACGAGACCGGCGCGCAGCCCGTGCACCGGGACGAGACGGGTGTGCTGTGGCGCATCGACCTGGTCGACGACGAGCCGGTGGTGATGGTCGAGGTGGTCAACTCCACACCGGAGCCGGACGGTACGCACCGCACGTACTGGCTGCGCGTACCGCCCCGCACCCGGACCGCCCGCGAGGGCGTGGCCTGGACCTTCGGCCTGGACGCCGAGACCTACGTACCGGAGCGCGAGACATGATCCGATGGGCCGCCGGGCGTCAGAAGCCCGCGTCGTCCCACTGGTCCAGCAGGTCCTCGCCCGTGGCCGCGCCGGGTTCGGCGGCGCCGGGGTGCAGGGACTGTTCGGTCCAGATGACCTTGCCGCGGGCGGTGTACCGGGTGCCCCAGCGCTGGGCGTACTGGGCGACGAGGAACAGCCCTCGGCCGCCCTCGTCGGTGGCGGTCGCGCGCCGCAGGTGCGGGGAGGTGCTGCTGCTGTCGGAGACCTCGCAGATCAGGCTGTTGGGTTCGTGCAGGAGACGGAGCCGGATGGGGGCGGTGCCGTAGCGGAGGGCGTTGGTGACCAGTTCGCTGACGATCAGCTCGGTGGTGAAGGCGAGGTGGTCCAGGCCCCAGCTCTCCATCCGGCGGGCGCAGGCGGCGCGGGTGGGGGCGACCGCGGTGGGGTCGTCCGCCACGTCCCACTCGGCGACCTGGCCGGGGTCCAGCCTCCGGGCGCGGGCCACCAGCAGAGCGATGTCGTCGCTGGGGCGGGCGGGCAGCATGGCCTCGATCACCGCCTGACACGTCTGCTCCGGCGTCCGGCCGGGATGGGCCAGGGCCCGGCGCAGAAGATCCAGTCCGGTGTCGAGGTCCCGGTCGCGGCTCTCGATGAGTCCGTCGGTGTAGAGGGCCAGCCGGGCATCTGCGGGCAGATGCAGTTCGGCGGTCTCCACCGGCAGGCCGGCGCCGAGGCCGAGCGGCGGGGCGACGGGGATCTCGGGGAAGGTGACGGAGCCGTCGGGGTCGATGAGGGCGGGGCCGAGGTGACCGGCCCGGGCCATGGTGGCCTGCCCCGAGGTCGGATCGTAGATCGCGTACAGACAGGTGGCTCCGGTGAGGGGCGTGTCGTCACCCTCGGCGGCGTGTTCCTGGTCGATGCGGGTGACGAGTTCGTCGAGGTGGCCGAGGAGTTCGTCGGGGGAGAGGTCGAGGGTGGAGAAGTTGTGCACGGCGGTGCGCAGGCGGCCCATGGTGGCGGCGGCATGCAGGCCGTGGCCCACCACGTCTCCCACCACCAGGGCCACCCGGGCGCCGGGCAGCGGGATGACGTCGAACCAGTCCCCGCCCACCCCGGCCTGGGCGGGCAGATAGCGGAACGCCGCTTCGACGGCGGACTGCTCGGGCAGCTCGCTGGGCAGCAGGCTGCGCTGAAGGGTGACCGCCGTCGTGTGCTCGCGGGTGAAACGCCGCGCGTTGTCGATGCACACCGCCGCCCGGGCGGCCAGCTCCTCGGCGAAGGACAGGTGTTCCTCCTCGAAGGGCCCGTTCTCCGAGCGCCAGAAGTTGGCCATCCCGAGCACGACGCCCCGCGCCTGGAGCGGCACCGAGATCAGGGAATGGATGCCGTAGTCCAGGACGCTCCGGGCACGTTCCGGATTCTGCCTCTGCCAGCCGTCGGAAGCGGCCAGGTCGGGTTCGAGTACCGCGCGGCCGGTGGTCACACCGGTGGCCACGGGACTGGTGGGGACGAAACGGATCAGCTGGCCCACCGGGAAGAGGGGCTGGTCGTCGCGGATGCCGCGGAGGGCGGTGCGGCGCATCTCGGTGCCCGCGCCGTGCGGTTCCTCGCCGCGCAGGACCGGGTCCAGCAGCTCGACGGTGACGAAGTCGGCGAACCGGGGCACCGCGACCTCCGCCAGCTCCTCGGCGGTGCGCACCACGTCCAGTGTGGAGCCGATCCGCACTCCGGCGTCGTACAGCAGCCGCAGGCGCTCCCGCGCCTCGTGGGCCCGGCCCGCCAGATCACGCAGTTCGGTGGTGTCACGCAGCGTGGCCACGCTGCCCGCCGTGCCCCCGCTCTCGACGGACCGCAGGTTGACCGCCAGCAGCCGTGTCCCCGCCGGGTGCACCTCGTCGGTGACCGTCCGGCCGGAGGACAGCAGCTCGGCGGTGGCGTCCGGCAGGCCGAGGTCCGTGACCCGGCGCTGCTCCGCGTCCGCGGGCAGGTCCAGCAGCCGCCGCGCCTCGTCGTTGGCCAGCAGCAGCCGCCCGTCACTCCCGACGATCAGCACCCCCTCCCGCACCGCGTGGAGCACCGCGTCATGGTGCTCGTACATCCGTGTCATCTCGATCGGGCCGAGGCCACGGGTCTGGCGCCGCAGTCGCCCGCTCACCAGCGCCGACCCGCCCGCGGCCAGGACGAGCGCGCCACCGGCGGCACCGAAGAGCACCGGCAGCTGCCGCTCCGCCTCCTGGTTCACGTTCTCGACCGTGATCTCGGGGCTCACGATGCCGGCGACCGAGCCATCGGGCCGGAACACGGGCACCGCCGCGTACACGGACAGCCCCAGGGGGTCCGTGACGATGTGCGTGAAGGCCTTGCCGTGCACCGCCTTCTTGTACGGGCCGACGTAGTGCTTCCCGATCAGGTCCGGGTTGCGGTGGGTGTACCGGATCCCGTTCGTCGTCGCCACCACGATGTTGTCGAGGCCGGACTGCTTACGGGCCGCCTCGGTGCGCGGCTGGAGTGCCGCGGTCGGGTCGGGGCCGTCCAGCGCCTTCGCGACCCCCGGGGAGTTCGCGAACACCTCGCCGGCGACCAGCACCTCGTTACGGGCCGCCTGCGTCCCCTGGCGCCGGGCCTGGAGCGCCAGGGCCGCCACCGTCGCGGCGACGAGGACGATGACGATCACGAGCTGGAGGATGAACACCTGGCCGGCGACGCTCCGCACGCTCAGCAGGGAGCGCAGGCGCCGCTCCCGCGGGCCCGCACGCCGATTCTGGGAACGCCATGTCCGAAAACAATTTCGTACGTGCATGTTCTCAGTATTCTCTCCGCCCGCGAGGACGTGGCCTGGGTGAGCGCGAGACCTGAACCGGACGCCCGCACCCCATATCGGCTTGGTCTGGACCTTGACTGGTATAGACCAAGCCGATTGAGTGTCCTCCGACAACACGAGGATTGGGGTGGTCCCATGTGGAGACGACGCGCCATGGCATGGTTCGCCGCACTGGCGGCGGCGTGCGCCTTACTGTTTGGCATGCCCATGGCCTCCGCGTCGGCGGACCCGGCGGGCGCGGCGGACACGGCCCCGCGCGCGGCCTGTAGCTACCCGGACTGGGTCGCGGGCACGTGGTACGCGACCGGTGACATCGTCCGGTACACCGACGGCAGGTACTACCGGGCCGAGCACGACAACCCGGGCTACGACCCGGTGATCAGCACCTGGTACTGGGAGCCGTACGACTGCGGCGGGGGCGGGACCTCCGGCTTCGTCGTGAGCGAGGCGCAGTTCAACCAGATGTTCCCGAACCGGAACGGCTTCTACAGCTACCGGGGCCTGACCGCCGCCCTCGGCGCCTACCCCGGCTTCGCGAACACCGGCAGCGACACCGTGAAGAAGCAGGAGGCCGCCGCCTTCCTCGCCAACGTCAGCCATGAGACCGGCGGTCTCGTCCACATCGTCGAGCAGAACCAGGCGAACTACCCGCACTACTGCGACGGGAACCGGCCCTACGGCTGCCCCGCGGGCCAGGCGGCGTACTACGGCCGCGGACCGATCCAGCTCAGCTGGAACTTCAACTACAAGGCCGCGGGCGACGCCCTGGGCATCGATCTGCTGAACAACCCCTGGCTGGTGCAGAACGACTCCGCGGTGTCCTGGAAGACCGCCCTCTGGTACTGGAACACCCAGACCGGCCCGGGCACCATGACCCCGCACAACGCCATGGTCAACCAGCGCGGCTTCGGCGAGACCATCCGCAGCATCAACGGCAGCCTGGAGTGCAACGGCGCCAACCCGGGCCAGGTGCAGAGCCGCATCAACGCGTACCAGAGGTTCGTCCGGATACTCGGCACCACCCCCGGCTCGAACCTGAGCTGCTGAGCCGCTCGGAGCCAGCCGCTCGGGGCCAGCCGCTCGGGGATAAATGAGATGCGCCGGGCGGGGCGCCCGCGCCAGCCTGGACGGCATGGCGTGGACGACGACCGACGACCTCGATGAGTTCCGGGCCGCCGCGGGCGCGTTCCTGCGCGCCCGCCCGGTCCGGCACACCGTTCTCCTCACCGTCGTCTCCTCGCTGGAGGCGGCGGGCAGCGGCCGCTACGGCGACCGGCCGCCGGTCTACGGCTGGTGGCGGGCGCCCTCGGGCGCCGTCGACGGTGGTTTCGTCCGCACCCCGCCCCATCCGCCGCTGCTCTCCGCCATGCCCGCGGAGGCGGCGGACGCGCTGGCCCGCACCCTCGCCGGGGCGGACCGGCCGCGGATCACCGGGGTGACCGGCGCCCGCCCGGAGGCCGAGGCCTTCGCGGACGCCTGGGAGCGGCACACCGGGGAGGCCCGCCGGGCCGACCACGTGCAGCGGCTGTACCGGCTGCACACCCTGACCCCGTCCGGGCCCGTACGGGGGCGGGCCCGGACGGCCACCACCGCCGACCGCGACCTGCTGCTGAGCTGGTACGAGGCGTTCGGCCGCGACACCGGGGCGCTGCCCGGGAACGAGGTGGCGCGCGCGGTGGACGACCGGCTCGGCCACCACGGCGCCCTGCTGTGGGAGGTGGACGGCGAGCCGGTGGCCACCGCCGCGGTGAGCCGCACGATCGCGGACACCGTCCGGGTCTCGCTCGTCTACACCCCGCCCGAGCTGCGGGGACGCGGGTACGCGGGCGCGGTCACCGCCGCCGTGAGCCGGGCGGCGCGTACCGCGGGAGCCGAGCGCGTACTGCTCTTCGCCGACCTCGCCAACCCCACCAGCAACGCCCTCTACCAGCGGATCGGCTACCGCCCGGTCGAGGATCACGTGCGCCTGACGTTCACACCCTGAGAGCGACCTGAGCGGATCCGGAGCCCTCTTCCGGAACAAGGTCACCGGTCGCGAGAGTTGTGACAGTGCAGCAGCACAACAGCACAGGCCATGGGGCGCCCCGTCGCTCCCCTTCACCCAGGAGGTGCCGTGACCGGCCCCAGCCCTCAGCGTGCCCGGCTCACCACAGCCCTGCGCCCCGCCGCCTTCGGTGCGGACCCGGCCGGGGAGCGGATGGAGCGCATCCGGCGGTCCCCGAACTTCGCGAACGGTGTCTTCACCAATCCCGGCGGTGGCCGCACCGCCCCCTCCGGCTCGATGCTGAAGTTCCTCCCCACGTACTTCCGCAAGGAGCACCGGGTGCGCCGGGCCCCGGCCGGGACCGTGCCGCTCCACCCCACCACCCTCGCCGACCTGGCCACACCGCCCACCTCCGGGCTGCGGCTGACCTGGATGGGCCACTCCAGCGTGCTCGCCGAGATCGACGGGCGGCGGGTGCTGTTCGACCCGGTGTGGGGCTCGCGCTGTTCGCCCTTCGCGGCCGTCGGGCCCAAGCGGCTGCACCCCGTCCCGGTGCCGCTGCGGGAGCTGGGGCCGGTGGACGCGGTGGTCATCTCCCATGACCACTACGACCACCTGGACATGCCCACGATCCGCGCGCTGGTGCGCACGGGGACGACGTTCGTCGTACCGCTCGGCGTCGGCGCGCACCTGGAGCACTGGGGCGTACCGGCGGACCGGATGACGGAGCTGGACTGGCACGAGTCCACCGATGTGGCCGGACTGCTGCTCACCGCCACCCCGGCCCGCCACTTCTGCGGCCGCGCGCTGCGCAACACCCAGCACACCCTGTGGGCCTCCTGGGTGGTGGCCGGGCCCGAGCACCGGATATTCCACAGCGGGGACACCGGATACTTCCCCGGGTTCACGGAGATCGGGACGTCGTACGGGCCGTTCGACGCGACCATGATCCAGATCGGGGCGTACAGCGAGTTCTGGCCCGACATCCACATGACCCCCGAGGAGGGCATGCGCGCCCACCTCGACCTCCAGGGCGGCGACCCCGGCCGGGGGATCATGCTGCCGATCCACTGGGGCACCTTCAACCTGGCCCCGCACCCGTGGGAGGAGCCCGCCGAGGGCACCGTCGCCGCGGCCCGCACCGCGGGCGCGCGCGTGGCCGTGCCGCGCCCGGGCCAGCCCTTCGAGCCGGAGCGCGGGCTGCCGCTGGAGACGTGGTGGCGGGCGGTGGCGGCCCCGGGCGCGACGGCCTACCCGGATGTCACCGAGGAGGCCGCCGAGGACGTGCACCCGCCGGTGGGCCCGGTCGCTACGACGGGTGGCGACACCGACCCGGCGGTGCCCATTCCGCAGCCGTAGGAGGCGAGTTGAGCCGAAAGCCTTGTGGGTGGTGTGGCGTGCTCGCTTCAATGGTTAGGAAACATTCCTAACGGACGGCTCAAGCGAACGGAGTCCCCCATGTCCAGAAGGATCGGCCTGACGGCGGCGGCCGTGGCGTTACCCGCCGCGCTCGTGTTCACCGGCATCGGCGTCGGAGTGGGCCAGGCCGCCACCCCCGTACACTCCTCGGCTCAGGAGACGGGCGTGGCGGCCAACCTGGATGATCCGGCCAAGAAGGAGATCGCCATGAAGCTGGTCTCCAGCGCCGAGAACTCCTCCCTGGACTGGCGCGCCCAGTTCAAGTACATCGAGGACATCGGCGACGGCCGCGGCTACACCGCCGGGATCATCGGCTTCTGCTCCGGCACCGGCGACATGCTGGAACTCGTCGAGTACTACACCCAGCAGAAGCCGGGCAACGTCCTCGCCAAGTACCTCCCCGCCCTGCGCAAGGTCAACGGCAGCGACTCCCACAGTGGCCTCGACCCCAACTTCACCAAGGACTGGAAGACGGCCGCCGCCGACAAGGTGTTCCAGGACGCCCAGGAGCACGAGCGCGACCGCGTCTACTTCAACCCGTCCGTCAAGCAGGGCAAGGACGACGGCCTGGGCACCCTCGGCCAGTTCATCTACTACGACGCGATCGTCATGCACGGCCCCGGCAGCAGCAAGTACAGCTTCGGCGGCATACGCAAGACGGCCATGTCCAACGCCAAGACCCCGGCGCAGGGCGGCAACCAGACCACGTACCTGGGCGCCTTCCTCGACGCCCGCAAGAAGGCCATGCAGAGCGAGGAGGCGCACAGCGACACCAGCCGGGTCGACACCGCGCAGCGTGTGTTCCTCAACGCCAAGAACTTCGACCTGAACCCGCCGCTGAAGTGGAAGATGTACGGCGAGTCCTTCGAGATCAAGTCCTGACCGCCGCTGTCGGTGGCCCCTTGTAAAGTCTGACGGCGGGAGACAACGAGGGGGACGCACATGGTGGAACTGTCCGAGATGATCCGCGAGTTGCGCGCGCAGCTGACGGCCGCGGCGGCGGAGGGCGCGGGGGAGTCGCTGGGGTTCGACGTCGGCCCGATCGAGATCGAGGCCACGGTCGCGATCACCAAGGAGGCGGGCGGCAGCGGGAAGGTCCGCTTCTGGGTCGTCGAGGCCGGTGGTGACGGGAAGTACACCTCGTCCGAGACCCAGCGCATCACCCTCACCCTCCACCCCACCGCCCCGGGCCCCGACGGCACCCGTACGACGGCCAGGATCTCCGGGGCCGAGGTGACCGGGGAGCGCTGACCGATCAGTGAGGGGCCTGGAGGTCGAGCGGGTCGCCGAGATCCTCGTCGAGACCGCTGCGGATGACCGCCGCCGCGGCTCGGGTTATCTCGTCGCGCCCGGCAGGGTGCTGACGGCGGCCCATGTGGTGGCGTCGGCGGTGTCCGTACGGGTGCGGTTCGAGGCGGACCGGCCGGGCGAGCGGGTGCTCGAAGCGGAGGTGCGCTTCGAGCACCCGCCCACCGATGTCGCTGTCCTGGCCGTCCCGCTGGATGAGGTCCCGGTCGCCCGCTTCGGCCGGGTCGGTGAACGGGACGCGGTGCTGCGGTGCAGTGCGATGGGCTTCCCGGCCTTCAAGATGCGTCGCGGTGACGACGGGCGGCCGTACCGCGACGCGGAGCATGTGCACGGCACGTGCGCGGTCCTGTCCAACCGCCGCGAGGGCACCCTCGACCTGAGCGTGCCCCCGCCGGACGGCAGTTGGGACGGAATGTCGGGCGCGGCGGTCTTCAGCGGCGGCCGGATCGTGGGGGTGGTGGCCGCGCATCACCTGGCCGACGGTGCGGGACGGCTGGCGGTGAGCCGGGCGGACCGCTGGGCGGAGCGGCTGCCGGGTGACGAACTGTCCGCTCTCGAAAAGGAGTTGAGCGCCGTCCTGGCCCACCTCCCGGACGTCCTCCCGCCGTCGCGGCTCGGCCAGATCGAGGCGGGCTACCAGGCCCTGTTGCGAGACATCGCCCCGCCCGAGCTGATGGGACGGGCCGAGGAGCTGCGCGAGCTGGTCGACTTCTGCGCGGGCCCCGAGACGTACCGCTGGATCCAGGGTCGCCCCTGGACGGGCAAGACGGCGCTGGTGTCGTGGTTCGCCCTGCATCCGCCGCGCGGGGTGGTCCCGGTGTCGTTCTTCATCACCTCCCGGCTGGCGGGCCAGGCGGACAGCACCGCCTACACCGAGGCCGTGGTCCACCAACTGGCCGCGATCGTCGGCCGTGAGCCGTCCCCGCACGCCTCACCTGGTGTCGGCGAAGCCGAACGCAGACAACTGCTGGCGGAAGCCGCCGAGCGGGTCGCCGAGGACGGCGGCACGCTGCTGCTGGTCGTGGACGGCCTGGACGAGGACCAGTCCGCGCGCGACGGCGCCACCGGCCCCAGCATCGCCTCCCTCCTCCCCGAACGTCCGCCGCCGGGCGTCCGCGTCCTGGCCACCAGCCGCCCCAACCCCGGCCTCCCGCTGGACGTCAAGGCGCGTCATCCGCTGCGGGCTGATGTCGTACGGCAGTTGGGCGCCACCGATTACGCCACGGACCTGGAGCACGACGCGCGGTTCGAGCTGTCGCGGTCGCTGGCCGGGGGCGATTTGGAGAAGGAGCTTGTCGGACTGCTCACGGCGGCGCGGGGCGCTCTGCGCCCTGAAGACCTGCGCGAGCTGACGGGACGGGAGCTGTACGCGTTGCGGCACCGGGTGGACGGGGTGTTCGGGCGAATTTTGCGGTTGCGGGGTGAGTCGGCAGGGGTGCCAGACGAACGGGGGTATCTGTTCGCGCACGAAACGCTGTTCGTGGCAGCGGCGGAGATGCTGGGCCCGGATGTCGGACCGTACTTGGAGCGCATCCACGACTGGGCGGATGACTACCGGCGTGGTGGTTGGCCGGAGGGAACCCCGCCGTATCTGCTCCAGCAGTACGGACGCATGGTAACCGACCTCGGCGACATCGCGCGGGCCGTCGGCCTCGCGGTCGATCCCCGGCGGCAGGACCGCATGCGCGCGGTGACCGGCAGCGATGCGGCGGCTCTTGCCGAGATCGACGCTGTGCGGTCTGCCGCCATGCGTGACAGGTTCGACGACCTCGGCCGGTTGGCTGCGTTAGTGGCGGGTGAGGAACTACTGGCGCGCCGCAATCGGCATCTCCCACTCACTTTGCCTGCCGTGCTGGCCAGGTTCGGGAAGGCGAAGCGCGCCGAGGGGCTGGCCCGGAGCGTCGTCGCGCCACTGGATCGTGCGCGTGCGTTAGTCGCTGTGGCGCGGGTGTTGGCGGAGGACAGAGATCCGCATGCCGCCGATCTGGCCGAGGAGGCTCAGCGGCTTGCTCCAGAATGCTCCGCGGGCTTCTTGGAAGGCTGGGAAGGGCGGGACGCGTTTCATGAGGTCGCGGGGAGCGCGGCTGTCGTCATGGCGAGATTGGGGCGGACCGCACCTGCGCTCGGCATCGCGGAGCGCCACGAGCACGAGGCACGCGATGCCGCACACATAGAGCTCCCTGACGGGGAGGTGGCTGATACGCCCGTCAGCCCGCGAGCGATGGAGGTGCTGATCGCCGTTTCCCGCGCTCTGAGACACCATGACGCGGAACGCGCGGATGAGGCCCTGGCCAGGGCGCTCAGGGGCATTGAAGCGATGGAGGAACGGGGTGTTCCCGTAGCTTGGTTCGGGTCGTTCGTCCCCTTGCTTGGAGCGGTTGCCGATGCCTACGCCGCCTTTGACCCGGTCCGGGCTGCGGAAGTGTACGACCGTATCGAGGCGTTGAGCTTGTGGTGCAGGACGGACACCGTGTCTGACCGCATCAATGTCTACGAGGAGGCGGCGTTGATGCTGAGCGAAGCACGGCCGAAGACGGCTGCCCGGCTGGCATCGAGGGCGGCTGCCTGGTGCATGGGGGAACTCGCCCGCGGAGAAGGAGGGACGCTGTCCTTCGAGGTTCCCCGCGTGATCAAAGCTTTGGTACGCACGGGGCTGGTTTTTCGAGCACAGAAGTTGGCCGACGCCTACCATTACGCCAGTTACTTCGGTTCCGACGAGATCTCAGGCTGGTTGCGAACGGAGCCGACGTATCCGAACGGATCGCCATGGGCTGGTGGGAGTGTCAGTCAAACCGGGAAGCTGTCTCCGGCAGCCGTGGCCGCCCTCGCATGTGTCCTGGCCTCCAAAGGCGCTATGGAGCGGGCGGAACGTCATGCCGCGAAGGTTGAAACGGCCGAGTCGGCAGCGGAGACCTTCGGGTTCCTCGCCGAGCAGGCCTTGCGGCACGATCCCGTACGTGTCCCGCGTCTGGTGGAGGCCGCACTGCGTGCGTCGAGGTGTGATGTCACTGGGGACCTCTGGGCTGACCATCGTCTGGTGGCGCTCTCCGCGGCGCTCGCGGCGATCGGCGAGTGCGGCCAGGCCGAACAGCTGGGCTGGATGATCAGTGACAACGCGAGCCGCGTGATGGCTCTGGCAACCACCGCCACGCATCTGCAGCCGTTCGACCCTCGGGGCGCTCGTCGCATGGCGGCCGCGGCCAACGAACAAGCGAAGCGTCTGGAATCCGCTTGGGGATTGGAGCCCGCACACTACGCTTGCCTTGTGGCGGAAGAGGCGGGAGTACGTACGCGCCTGTACGAGCCGCGAGAGGTCATCCGGCGTCATGGGGTCTCCCTCAAGGAGGCGGACGCGTCGTCGGTGTTCCTGGTAGCCGCGTTGTGGGAACACAGCCCGGAAGAGACGGGTGATCTGATCGACAAACTGGAACGGGAGGCGCGCGCGTATGGCAATCCCGATCAGCGCGTCCTGCTCCACGCCACACTCATCAGTGCCTTCGGCCCCACTCATCCAGACCGTCTGCGGCGCCTCATGGAATCGATGTGGCACGAGAGCTTCTGGGCCGATTGGTCGTTCTCGCCGGAGGCCGCGGTGGCCGCCGCTCTGCTCACGGTGACGACTGATCCCGAGCGGACCCGGCAGCTCATCGCCCACGCCGACTCCCGGTACGCAGCCGAGGTCAACGAATGGTCCTTCCGCCCGGAGGAGTATGGAGCATGTGTGCTGGCCCATGCGGCGCTGGGTGAATACGAGGAAGCGGAAGCGCTTCTCGCCGCTGTCGAAGAAGCTCCGTCGGTCGACAAGGGCCTGCGTCCGAGGGCTTCGTCCCGGCTCCGCACCGCCATGGCCGCGACGATCGCGGGAGTGCCGTGGATGCCGGAGCGCGAGCACGACCTCGGCCATCGGTTCCTTGAGGCCGAGCAGGAGCACCGGCTGCACCTCATCCACCGTTTCATCGATATCGTCATGCCACGGCCCTCCGCCGACGCCGAACGGCTGGCGCTGGCCCGAGACCAGCTCCGGCGGGTCTTGAGGACCGATGACTGGTACCTGGCCCTCCCCGTCCTCGCACACCTCGACCCGGACGCGGTGCGGTGCGTCCGGGACGTGGTGTTCGCGCACCTCGGGTTGGAGGTCAGCGACGCGCCGCCGCCACCAGCGCCCGCATGACGCGCAGGTCGTCGCCCGCCTCCGGGTGCCACTGGACGCCCAGGACGAAACCCTCCGCGTCGGGCAGCTCCACCGCCTCCACCGTGCCGTCGTCCGACGCGTACGCGCTCGCGATCAGGCCCTCGCCGAGGCGGTCCACCGACTGGTGGTGGAAGGTCGGCACGGAGAGGGGCTCCGGGAGGGCCTTGGCCAGCAGCGTGCCGGGGACCGGCTTCACCTCGTGCTGGTCGAAGACGCCCGGCGGGCCCGCGTGGGCGTCCAGGTGCTGGTGGAGGGTGCCGCCCAACGCGACGTTCAACAGCTGCATGCCGCGGCAGATGCCCAGCAGGGGGACACCTGAGGACAGCGCCGCCTCGATCAGGGCCAGTTCCCAGGCGTCGCGTTCCCGGGCGGGCGGGCCCGTACGGGGGTCGACATCGGCCCCGTACCGTACGGGCTCCACATCCGGGCCGCCGGAGATCACGACGGCGTCGAGGCGGGACACCACGGCAGCCGCCGAGCCCCTGGCGGGGTCCGGGGGCAGCATCGCGGCCAACCCCCCGGCGCGCTGGACGAGTTGGTGGTACCCGGCGGGGAGCAGGGCGGCGGGGAGGTTCCAGACGCCCCAGTGCGCCGAGGCTTCGAGGTAGGTGCTGATACCGATCAGAGGGGGCAACGGTCCGTCCGTTCTTTCAGTCGCGGGACAGTTCGGCCTCGGCCTCCGCCAGCGCCGCGAACTCCTCCTCCGGCGCCGACGCGACCAGACGGTGGCGGCTGTAGAAGGCGAAGTAGGCGAGCGCCACGGCGTAGACGCCGAGGGCGATGAACGCCGCGTCCTTGTCCACCAGGAAGGTGGCCACCAGCGCCGAGCAGGCCAGGAGGAAGGCGATGGACGAGGTCACGACGCCGCCGGGGGTGCGGTACGGGCGGTCGAGCCCCGGTTCGCGGCGGCGGAGGACGATGTGGGAGAGCGACATCAGGGCGTACGAGATGGTGGCGCCGAAGACCGCGACGTTCAGCATCCGGGCGCCGTCGCCCGACCAGGCGGCGAGGCCGAAGCCGATGGCGCCGGGGACGAGCAGGCCCAGGTAGGGGGCCTTGCGGCGGCTGGTCAGGGAGAGGAAGCGGGGGAGGTATCCGGCCCGGGAGAGGGCGAACAGCTGCCGCGAACCGGCGAAGATCAGGGAGAAGAAGGAGGCGACCAGACCGGCGAGCCCCGCGTAGTTGACGACGCGGGACAGCGTGGTGGGCTCACCGTCCGGCTGGAGCGCCTCGACCAGCGGGTTGCCCGCGCCCTGTACGGCGTCCGCGCCGCGCGCGCCGGTGGCGGCGAGGAAGGTGAGCAGGGCGAGGGCCAGCAGGATGCCCATCGACGAGGCCATGGCCTTGGGCAGGGTGCGCGCGGGCTCGCGGGTCTCCTCGGCCGCGAGCGGGACGCCCTCCACGCCCAGGAAGAACCACATGCCGAAGGGGAACGCCGCCCAGATGCCGAGCAGGCCGAACGGCAGCCAGGAGTTGGAGCCGAAGGCCGAGTGGTCGACCGCGATGTCGTTCAGCGAGCCCGAGTCGAAGTCGGTGAAGGCGGCGACCGCGAAGATCAGCAGCGCGGTGACGGCGATGGCGGTCACGATGAGGCTGAACCGCAGGGCCTCGCCCACGCCCCACAGATGGATCCCGATGAAGATCACGAAGCAGGCGAGATAGACCGGCCAGCCGGATTCCAGGCCGAAGAGGCCGAGCGATTCGACGTAGTCGCCGATGAAGATGGAGATGGCGGCGGGCGCGAGGACGTATTCGATGAGGATCGCCGTGCCGGTGAGGAACCCGCCCCAGGGGCCGAGGGCGCGCCGCGCGAAGCCGTAGCCGCCGCCCGCGGTGGGGAGGATCGCGGCGAGTTCGGCGAGGGCGAAGACCATGCAGGTGTACATCAGGCCCATGAGCACGGCGGCGATGGCCAGCCCGCCGAAGCCGCCCTCGGCGAGGCCGAAGTTCCAGCCGGAGAAGTCGCCGGAGACCACATAGGCGACGCCGAGGCCGGTCAGCAGCAGCGGACCCGCGCTGCCGCGGCGCAGGGTGCGCCGCTCCAGGTACCCGTCGTCGCCGGGTTGGCCGGGGTCGGGGGAGGTGCGGGTGGTCTCGGTTCCTTCGGCCATGTCAGCCATGGGCACTCCTGGCTTCGCACGAGGGGAGGGGCACGGGGTGGGGACGGGGGTGTGGGGATTGGTGTGGGGGCATACCTTTGCCGCACGGGGAGGGTCCGCGCAAGACCTCTGCGTAAAACCGGGGTTACGGCAGGAACCCGCGCAGCAGCGCCGCCGTGCCCTCGCAGTGCTCCCGCATCACCTCGCGCGCCCCGTCCGCGTCCCCGTCCAGCACCGCCTCGACCAGCGCAGCGTGCTGGGCCTGGGAGTGCTCCAGGTTCCGTACCAGCAGCGGGATGCAGTCCAGCAGGTCGTTGACGGTGGCGCGGACGGCCGCGTACTGGGCGGCCAGCGACGGTGAGCCCGCCAGCTCGGCCAGCGTCAGGTGCAGCATCGTGTCCAGGCGCCGGTAGTCGGCCAGCGGGGCGTCGCGCGTCGCGTCGAGGGCGGCGCGCAGCCGCGCGACCTGGGGTTCGGCCAGGCCGTGCGCGGCGCACAGCCCGGCCGCGCCGACCTCCAGGACCTCACGGAAGCGCAGCGTGTCCTCCACGTCCACCGCCTCGACCCGCCGCCGCAGCTCGTCCTCGCCGCCCGCGGCGGGCTCGGGCCGGGCCCGTACGAAGGTGCCGCCGTACCGGCCGCGGCGGCTCTCCACGATCCCCTGGTCCTGGAGGACCTTCAGCACCTCGCGCAGGGTCACCCGGCTGATCCGCAGCCGCTCCGCCAGCTCGCGCTCGGCCGGGAGGCGGCCGCCGTCGGGGACCAGCCCCAGCCGTACGACCTGGAGTATCTGCTCCAGCGCCTCCTCGAAGCCGTTTCCGGCGCGCACCGGGCGCAGCACCGGCGCCAGCCGGTCGCCGCCCGCGCCCCTGCTCTCACTCCCGCTCATGAACCGTCCGCACCTCCTTCCCAATCAATGGTCTGCGGTATTACCTTAAGGCCACTCCGCGCCCCCCACACCGTCCGAAGCCAGGAGGCACCACCGTGGCAGACCGCACGCCCCCGCTCTCGGTCGACGAGCTGACCAGGCTCGTCGACGCCGGGGAGATCGACACCGTCGTCCTGGCCTTCACCGACATGCAGGGCAGACTCGCGGGCAAGCGGTTCGCCGCCCGCTTCTTCCTGGACGACGCCCTGGAGCACGGCACCGAGGGCTGCAACTACCTGCTCGCCGTCGACGCCGACATGAACACCGTCGGCGGCTACGCCATGTCCTCCTGGGAGCGCGGCTACGGCGACTTCGCCCTCCACGGCGACACCGCCACCCTGCGCCGCACCCCCTGGAACCCCGGCACCGCGATGCTCACCGCGGACCTCTCGTGGCACGACGGCTCGCCCGTGGTCGCGTCCCCGCGGCAGATCCTGCGCCGCCAGCTGGACCGGCTCGCGGAGCGCGGCTGGACGGCGTACGCCGGGACCGAGCTGGAGTTCATGGTCTTCCGGAACACCTACGAGCAGGCGTGGGACAGCGGCTACCGCGGGCTCACCCCCGCCAACCAGTACAACGTCGACTACTCCATCCTCGGCACCGGCCGCGTCGAGCCCCTGCTGCGCCGCATCCGCAACGAGATGGGCGCCGCCGGGATGACCGTGGAGTCGGCCAAGGGCGAGTGCAACCTCGGCCAGCACGAGATCGCCTTCCGCTACGACGACGCGCTGACCACCTGCGACCAGCACGTCATCTACAAGACCGGTGCCAAGGAGATCGCCGCCCAGGAGGACATGGCGCTCACCTTCATGGCCAAGTACGACGAGCGCGAGGGCAACTCCTGCCACATCCACCTCTCGCTGCGCGACGAGGCCGGGCAGCCCGTGCTCGCGGACGACGACGGCCCGTACGGCATGTCGAAGACCATGCGCCACTTCCTGGCCGGGCAGATCGCCGCGATGCGCGACTTCACCCTGCTCTACGCCCCCAACATCAACTCCTACAAGCGCTTCCGGCCCGGTTCCTTCGCGCCCACCGCCGTCGCCTGGGGCCCGGACAACCGCACCTGTGCGCTGCGCGTCATCGGCCACGGCCAGGCGCACCGGCTGGAGAACCGGCTCCCCGGCGGCGACGTCAACCCGTATCTCGCCGTCGCCGGAATGGTGGCCGCCGGGCTGTACGGGATCGAGCAGGAGCTGGAGCTGCCCGAGGTCTGCACCGGCAACGCGTACACCGGCGACGCGGCCCACGTGCCGACCTCGCTGCGCGACGCCGCCGAGCTGTGGCAGGCCAGCCCCATAGCGCGGGCCGCGTTCGGCGACGAGGTGGTCGAGCACTACCTCAACATGGCCCGCGTCGAGCAGGAGGCGTACGACACCGCCGTCACCGACTGGGAACGCTTCCGGTCCTTCGAGCGCATGTGATGAGGAACGCAAACATGTCCCACCCCCACGAGCACCACATCCTCAACCCGGCGACCGAGGAGGTCATCGCCACCGTCCCGGCCGCCACGCCCGCCGACGTGGACGCCGCCGTCGCCCGCGCCGCCACCGCCCAGCGCGGCTGGTCCGCCCTCGCCCCCGCCGACCGGGCCCGGCTGCTGCGCCGCTTCGCCGCCACCGTGGACGACCACATCGAGGAACTGGCCGCGCTGGAGGTCCGCGAGGCGGGCCACCCCATCGGCAACGCCCGCTGGGAGGCGGGCAACGTCCGCGATCTGCTGGAGTACGCGGCCGGGGGAGTGGAGCGGCTGAGCGGCGCCCAGATCCCGGTCGCGGGCGGCCTGAACGTCACCTTCCACGAACCGCTCGGCGTGGTCGCCGTCATCGCGCCGTGGAACTTCCCGATGCCGATCGCCGGCTGGGGCACCGCGCCCGCCCTCGCCGCGGGCAACGCCGTCCTCCTCAAGCCCGCCGAGACCACCCCGCTGACTGCGCTCCGGCTCGCCGAACTCGCCCTCACGGCCGGGCTGCCCGAGGGCCTGTTCCAGGTGCTGCCCGGCGCCGGGCCGGTGGCCGGGACCGCGCTGGTGGAGCACCCGGGCGTGGCCAAGGTCGTGTTCACCGGGTCGACGGCCGTCGGCAAGGAGATCATGGCGAAGTGCGCGGCGGGCGTGAAGCGCGTGACGCTCGAACTCGGCGGCAAGAGCCCCAACATCGTCTTCGCCGACGCCGACATCGAGGCGGCGGCGAGCGCCGCCCCCGGCTCGTTCCTCGACAACACCGGCCAGGACTGCTGCGCCCGCAGCCGGATCCTGGTGCAGCGCGGCGTCTACGACCGGTTCATGGAGCTGCTGGAGCCCGCCGTACGGTCCTTCGCGGTCGGCGACCCGGCCGACCCCGCCACCGCCATGGGCCCGCTGATCTCCGCCGCGCAGCGGGAGCGCGTACGGTCCTACGTCCCCGAGGACGCGCCCGCCGCCATCCGCGGCGAGGCCCCCGGCGGCAAGGGCTTCTGGTACCCGGCGACCGTGCTGGAGGGCACCGGGCCCGGCGACCGCACCGCCGTGGAGGAGGTCTTCGGACCGGTGGCCGTCGTCCTCCCCTTCGAGGACGAGGACGACGCCGTGACGCTGGCCAACGCGACCGACTACGGCCTCTCCGGCTCGATCTGGACCCGCGACGTGGGCCGCGCGGTGCGCGTCTCGCGCGCCGTCGCCGCCGGGAACCTGTCGGTCAACTCGCACAGCAGCGTGCGCTACGCGACCCCCTTCGGCGGCTACAAGCAGTCCGGTCTCGGCCGTGAGCTGGGCCCCGACGCCCTGACCGCCTTCACCGAGACCAAGAACGTGTTCATCAGCACCGAGGAGCAGTGACATGAGCGAGACCGAGACCCCCGTGTGCCGCCGCCTGGTGGGCCGTACCGCGGTCATCACCGGAGCGGGCAGCGGCATCGGCCTGGCCACCGCGCGCCGCTTCGCCTCCGAGGGCGCGCGCGTCGTGTGCGCCGACATCGACGCGTCCGCGGGCAAGGCCGCGGCCGACGAGGTCGGCGGGCTCTACGTCCAGGTGGACGTCACCGACCAGGAGCAGGTGGAGGCGCTGTTCAAGACCGCGTACGACACCTACGGCTCGGTCGATGTGGCGTTCAACAACGCGGGCATCTCGCCGCCCGACGACGACTCGATCCTCACCACCGGCCTCGACGCCTGGAAGCGCGTCCAGGAGGTCAACCTCACCTCCGTCTATCTGTGCTGCAAGGCCGCGCTGCCCTATATGCAGCGGCAGGGCAGGGGGTCCATCATCAACACGGCGTCCTTCGTGGCCGTCATGGGCGCCGCGACCTCGCAGATCAGCTACACCGCCTCCAAGGGCGGCGTGCTGGCGATGTCGCGCGAGCTGGGCGTGCAGTTCGCGCGCGAGGGCATCCGCGTCAACGCGCTGTGCCCGGGGCCGGTCAACACCCCGCTGCTGAAGGAGCTGTTCGCCAAGGACCCGGAGCGGGCGGCGCGGCGGCTGGTGCACGTACCGGTGGGACGGTTCGCCGAGCCGGAGGAGATCGCGTCCGCGGTCGCCTTCCTGGCCAGCGACGACTCCTCGTTCATCAACGCGGCCGAGTTCCTGGTGGACGGCGGCATCGCCGGGGCGTACGTCACGCCGCTGTAGAGCGCCTTGTGGGCCGGGCGCGCAGTCCGCGCAACCCCGGTGTACGGAGCCGACCCGTGGCCATAAGGTGACGGCGTGAGCATGAACACGCCCCCGGGCTGGTACCCCGATCCCGGTTACACAGGCCACGGCCCCGCTCTGCACCGGTGGTGGGACGGGGCCACCTGGACCGAGTACACGCGCGACACCACCGCCCCGGCGGACTCGCCCTTCAGCCCGCCGCCCGCGTCCGGCTACGGGCCCGGTTACGCGCCCGGCCAGGACGGCGGGCGGGGGAACGGCCGCGGCCCCCGGGTCGCGGTGCTCGCGCTGTCCGTGGGGGCCGTGGTCGCCGCGATCATCGGTGGGATCGTGCTGCTGGGCGACAGCGGGGACGGGGGTGACGGCGACCGGGCGAACCCGCTGCCGACCGCCCCCGCCCCGCCCGGGGACGGCGGCGACGCCCCCTCGGACGCCCCGTCCGACCTGCCCACCGACGGCCCCAGCGCGGCGCCCACCGACGACCCGAGCATCGCCCCGGACGCTGCCAGCGGCATCAGCCTGCCCGTGCTGTCGGGCTGGCAGGCGGGCCGCAGCAGCGCCGGCGGCGCGGGCGTGACCACCTCGCGCTACCCGTGCCCGGGCGACCCCTCCACCGAGTGCGTCCGCGGCGGCGCCTTCTCCCGGACCGCCAGCGGCTTCAAGGCGGACACCGCCAAGGGCATCGCCGAGGAGGACATAGCCCAGAACGCCGAGGAGTCCTACGGCACGGACGAGGACACCGAGCGCAAGGCGTACGGCGGGATCTCCTCGCACAAGCGGCTCAAGGAGGAAGAGGTCGACGTCGCGGGGGAGGAGGGCTATCTGGTGCGCTGGAAGGTCACCACGAAGAAGGGCGACGACGGATACGTCCAGTCCCTCGCCTTCCCGTCGCCCACCGTCCCCGACACCATGGTCCTGGTGCGCTTCGGCTTCGACGTGAGCGACAAGGCGCCGCCGCTCGGCGACATGGACAAGATCGTCGAGGGCATCGAGGCGCTGGCGGGCGACGGCCGGTCCATATAAGCCGCTTCGTGGCGGGTGGGGCGGGGCCGGACTACAGGAAGGTGCGGCCCTCGCCCCGGTACGTCGGTACGGAGTCCACCACCCGGTCGTCCTCGACCAGGTGCAGCGTCGCGAACCGCTCGCACAGCTCACCGGCCTTGGCGTGCCGGAACCACACCCTGTCGCCGATCAGCAGATCGTCGGCGGGCGTGCCCAGCAGCGGGGTCTGCACCTCGCCCGGGCCCTCCTGCGGGTCGTAGCGCAGCCCCTCCGGCAGGTACGGCACCGGCAGCCGGTCCGGGCCCGCCGCCCCGGACGCCGGATATCCGCCGCCCAGAACGGTCACCACGCCCACGCCCGGGCGGCGCACCACCGGCTGGGCGAAGAGGGCGGCCGGGCGGCCCCGGAAGGACGTGTAGTTGTCGAACAGCCGCGGCTGGTAGAGCCCGGACCCGGCGGCGATCTCCGTCACGGCGTCCTCGGCGGCGGTGTGCTGCACGCTGCCCGTGCCGCCGCCGTTGACGAATTCCAGGTCCGCCACCGCCCGTACGGCCCGCACCACCGCCGCCCGGCGGTCCGCCAGCTCCCGCCGCGCGGTGCGCTGCATCAGCCGGATCGCGCGGGAGCGGAGCGGACGGCCGGTCACCGCGTCGCCCACCCCCGCCACATGGCCCTCGTAGCCCATCAGCCCGACCACCCGGAAGCCGGGGCGGCGCTCGATCTCCCGCGCCAGCGCGGCCAGCTGTTCGGGGGTGCGCAGCGGTGAGCGCAGGGCGCCGACGCGGATCCGGCCGCCCAGCATCCGCAGCGAGGTGTCCAACTCCAGGCAGACCCGGACCTCTTCGGTCCCGGCGCGCACACTCTCGATCAGGTCGAGCTGGCCGATGTCGTCCACCATCACGGTCACGGCGGCGGCGAGCTTGGGGTCGCTGGTCAGGGTGGCGTAGCCGTCCCGGTCGGTGGACGGATAGGCGAGCAGGACGTCGTCGAAGCCCTCGCGGGCCAGCCACAGGGACTCCGCGAGCGTGAAGCTCATCAGCCCTGCGAACCCGTCCCGCGCCAGGACCCGTTCCAGCAGCGCCCGGCACCGCACCGACTTGCTGGCCACCCGGATCGGCTTGCCTCCCGCCCGGCGTACCAGGTCGCGTGCGTTGTCGTCGAAGGCCCTCAGGTCGACAATCGCCACGGGTGCTTCGAGATGGGCGGTGGCCCGGTCGTAACGGGCCCGGTCAGCGGCGGAAGAGGACATGTCGTGAAGCTTGCCAGACCGCGATTACCGCTGGGTAGAGGGCAGCCGGTGCGGAGGGTGCCCGGTGCCCCGTAGAGTGTCGCGCACGCCACGACCGGCAGGTCAGCGGCGTGATGTCCGTATTCGGGCCTGCCTGCCCGAAAGGCGGTGGGGCGGCGCGGCGAACCGGACGGAGCGACGTGGGCCAGGTTTCGAGGGGCGCGAGGGGGTGCCGGTGAGCGCGGACGCGGAACAGGCGCACTCTTCTCGTCGTACGCCCCCACCTCGCCCTGTGCACCCCCCGCGCACCGCGCCCACGCCCCGGTCCGCGCCCCCGCCGCGCAACGCCACCCCGCCGAGCGCCCCGTCCGGCGCCCCGCCAGGTTTCGGCCCGCCGGTCTTCGGGCCCCCCGGCTTCGTCCCGGACCCGGACACCCCCATCCTCGGCGTCCCCGCGAAGGTCCCCTCCCCGCGGGGCGCCACGCGCGGCGGACGGAACTCCGGCCGCACCGGCGGCCCGAGCGGCCCCGCCGCCGACAGGCCGCACGTACCACCACGCCCCACCACCACGCCGCGTCCCGCCGCCCCGCCGAGCGCCGGAACCGGCCGGTACCGCCCGCGCAGCCGCAAGGCGGCCGCCGCCGTCTCCCTCGTCCTCGGCCTCGGGCTGCTCGTCGGCGCGGCGGCCGGCAGCTGGCTGGGCGACAGCCCCGACGCGACGCCCTCGGCCGCCGACACCTACGCGAAGGCGCGCGCCGCCTGGCACAGCGTCCCCGTGGACGACCTCTTCCCTCGCACCCTGCGCGGCAAGGGCGAAGGACCCGGCGGCGCCGACCGCCTCTGGACCCGGGTCGCGGTCGCCCCCGACAGCAGCTGCGGCGGCGGTTTCGACCCGCTGCTCACCAAGGCGCTCTCCCCGGTGGGCTGCGAACGCCTGCTGCGCGCCACCTACACCGACTCCACCAGCACCAGCGTGACCACCGTCGGCGTGCTGATCACCGCGGCCGACACCGCCGGGATGAAGGCCCTGCGGCAGCGCTTCGCCGACGACAAGCTGGACGAACGCGCCGATCTGATGCCCCGTCCGTACGCCGCGAAGGGCACCGCCGCGGCCCGCTTCGGCGACGACCAGCGCGCGAGCTGGCGGATCCGGATCCTGACCGACGCACCCGCCGTCCTCTACGCCGTCTCCGGCTTCGCCGACGGACGCGAGGTCACCGACCCCCAGCCGGCGTACGAGGCCACCCGGCGCGGTGCGACCTCCGCACCCGCACAGTCCGGCCTCGGCAACGACGCCCGCGGCCTCACCGACGCGACCGAGGACGCCTTCCGCCACGCCCTGTCCCAGGCCCCGGAGGCACCGACCCCGTCGAAAACAGCGGAAGGCGGCTCATGAGGACCGCGCGGCGCATCGCCGTCAGCCTCGCCGCCGCCGGGCTGGCCCTGGTGCCCGTCGCCCCCGCCCGGGCCGACGGCATCCAGGCCCAGGAATGGGCGCTCGACGCCCTTCACACCCGCCAGGCGTGGCAGACCACCAAGGGCGCGGACACGACCGTCGCCGTCCTGGACACCGGCGTCGACGACCGGCACCCCGACCTCAAGGGGCAGGTGCTGCCCGGCAAGGACCTCATCGGCTTCGGCGCCGAGCGCGGCGACCGCCCCTGGGCGCGGCACGGCACCGCGATGGCGGGCATCATCGCGGGCAGCGGACACGGCGCGGGGGACAGCGAAGGCGTCATGGGCGTCGCGCCCAAGACCAAGATCCTGCCGGTACGGGTGATCCTGGAGGACGGCGACCCGCAGCGCGCCAAGGCCCGCAGCTCCCGGGGCGGCGCGCTCGCGAAGGGCATCCGCTGGGCCGCCGACCACGGCGCCGACGTGATCAACCTGTCCCTGGGCGACGACAGTGCGTCGGCCCACCCCGAACCCGCCGAGGACGCCGCCGTGCAGTACGCGCTGCGCAAGGGCTCCGTCGTGGTCGCCTCCGCGGGCAACGGCGGCGACAAGGGCGACCGCGTCTCCTACCCGGCCGCCTACCCCGGCGTGATCGCGGTGACCGCCGTCGACCGCTACGGCAACCGCGCCGCCTTCTCCACCCGCCGCTGGTACGCCACCGTCGCCGCGCCCGGCGTCGACGTGGTCATAGCCGACCCCGACAAGCGCTACTACGAGGGCTGGGGGACCAGCGCGGCCGCCGCCTTCGTCTCCGGCGCCGCCGCCCTCGTCCGTTCCGCCCACCCCGACCTGAGCCCGCGTCAGGTACGGCAGGTGCTGGAACAGACCGCCCGCAGCCGCCCGTCCGGCGGCCACAGCGACGAGCTGGGCGCGGGCGTGGTGGACGCCGCGGCGGCCCTCAAGGCGGCGGCGAAGACGAAACCCGAGCCCCAGCAGCCCGCCGCCGCGGCGTCGTCACGGCGCTTCTTCGGCTCCGGCCCCAGCCGGACCGGCGCCTCCGGCGACGAGGGCGGGGTCAACGAGACGGCGGTGTTCGCGGCCGTCGCCGGGGCGGGCCTGGTGGGCGCCGCGATCGTCCTGTGGCGCGGCTCGGGCCCACTGCGCGTCCCGCGCGCCCTGCGGCGCCTGTCCCGTACGCGCTGAGCACGCCGTACGCGCCGCCGTACGGGGCTGTCATGCCCGGAGCGTCGCGGCCGCCCCCACGGCGGCCCGTGCGGCCTGCTCGACCAGCGCCACTCCGGTGTTCATGTTCTTGCTGCCGTCGGAGAGCACCGCCACCAGGTACGTCCGCCCGCTCGCGGTGACCTGGCCGATGCTGTTGACGTCCCACAGCCCGGTGGTGCTGCGCGGCAGCCAGCCGTTCTTCAGCCGGGTGCCCGCTCCCGCGTCGGCGGCGGCCGAGACACCCCAGTCCTGGCCGGTGGTGATCCGGCCCATCAGCGTCCGGATGTACGCCTGGGAGTTCGCGTTCAGCGCCGAGCTGTCCCCGAACACCGCGCGCAGCAGCCTCAGCTGGTCGGTGGCGGTGGTCCGGGTCAGCCCCCACAGCCCCGCCCGGCCGCCGCGGGTGTGGGTCAGCCCCAGCCGGTGCTGCGCCGCGTCGAGCCCGTCGGCGCCGCCGATCACCTTCCACAGCGCGGTCGCCGCGCCGTTGTCGCTGTGCTCGATCATCACGGTGGCGGCGTCGCGCTCCTTCGCGGTCAGCCCGCGCCGCTCGTCCTGCGCCTTGAGCAGCAGCGCCGCGAGGATGCCGACCTTGACGATGCTCGCCGTGTCGTACGCGCGGTTGCCGTACGCCGCGCTCGCCCCCGACCGGGTGTCCAGCAGGGCCACCGCGAACTCCCCGTCGCAGTCGCGGGCCACCGGGGCCAGCGCGTGGCCGAGCGCCTGGCGCAGCGTACGGGGCGATGCGGCGGGCGCCGCCGGCGATGCCGTCGAGGGCGCCCCGACCCCGGTCATCCGCTCCACGTCGCCTCCCTGGATGTCGCCCGCCGCACACCGCGGCCCGGCGCTCGGCCGCAGCTGGGTCCTTGTCGGTGACGTCGGTGAACTGGTGCCCACCCCGCACCCCAGCAGGGTCATCGCGAGTGCCGCCACGACCGCGATCACGGCCGGGCGGCGCGCTCTTCGGCCGGGGCCGCGGCCCCGGTCCAGCCCCCCTGACGTGTCGGTCTCCATGGAGGGCGAGGCTAGACGGCCCCGCCGCGCGACGGGGGACAAGGTGATGAACAACCCATGAGAAAGACCTCACGGCGGCCCCGATACCCTCATGGAGTGGCGCTCAAGAACATTCCCGACCCCGGCTTCTCCGGCGACGACGGCTCCGCCGACGCCCGCCTGACCGCGGCGCTCGCCGCCTGGGCCGACGACCGCACCGCCGAGCCCGAGGTGCTGGCCGCGCTCACCGAGGCGCGGCTGCTCGTCCCGGTGGTCGCCCTCCTCGGTGAAGCAGAAGAAGGGCCGCCCGAGGGGCAGCGCGAAGCGTCCGCTGAGGGTGGTGGTGGGCGACGGGCGGGCGGACTGCGCCGCGAGAAGACGAGCGACATGGCCGTGCCCACCCTGGAGGCCCCCGGCGGCCGCCGCGCCCTGCCCGCCTTCACCTCCCTGGAGACCCTGGCCCGCTGGCGCCCGGACGCCCGGCCCGTCGCCGTACCGCTGCGGCAGGCGCTGGAGGCAGCCGCGCACGAGAAGGCGGACACCCTGGTGCTGGACCTCGCCGGACCGGTGCCGTACCAGGTCACCGGGCCCGCCCTGCTCGCCCTCGCCGAGGGCCGGACCAGCACCGATCCGCTCGCCGACCCCGCGGTCGCCGAGGCGGTGCGTACCGTACTGGCGGCCGAACCCGAGGTGGTGCGCGCCCATCTGGCCCCGGCCGCGGACGCCGACGGCCTGCTGGCGCTCGCCCTGGCCCCGCACGCCCCGGCGCGCGAGACGGCGCAGCGGGTGGCGGGTGCGCTGGCGGCCGACGAGACGCTACGGGCCAGGCTGGTGCGCGGGCTGAACCTGGCGCTGCTGCCGCCGGACGCGACGGTGCCCGGGGAACCCCTCTTCAGCCGCTGACACCGGCCCCGGCAAACCCCCGCTGACCTGCGACGGAACGGTCACCGGCAGGCGAAAACTCCCGATACGCCCCACAATGCATAGGGCAACTGGCGGTCCGAGCGATGCGAGGAGAACGCCATGGAGACGAGAACGGTCGTATCGGAGTTCACCGGAACCGCGCTACTGGTCCTCTTCGGGGTCGGTTCCCTGGTTCTGGCGGGCGACTACATCAACGCCGTCGGCATCTCGCTCGCCTTCGGCTTCATCCTCATCGCGCTCGCCTACGCGTTCGGCCGCATCTCGGGCTGCCACATCAACCCGGCGGTCACCCTGGGGATGCTGCTGGCCGGGCGGATCGACATCCGCAGGGCCGCCGAGTACTGGGTCGCGCAGCTGGTCGGCGGGATCGTCGGCGCCGCCGTGCTGTTCCTGCTCGCCAAGCAGGTGCCGCGGCTGCGTACGGACGACGCGTTCGGCAGCAACGGCTACGGCGGCCGGTCCCCGGTGGGCCTCGGCGCGGGCGGGGCGTTCCTGGCCGAGGTGCTGCTCACGTTCCTGCTGGTCTTCGTCTTCCTCATGGTGACCGAGAGGGTGACGCTGGCCGGGATCGAGCCGGTGCCGGTGGGGCTCGCGCTCGCCGCCGTCAACCTGGTCGGCATCCCGCTGACCTGGACCTCCGTCAACCCGGCGCGCAGCCTCGGCCCGGCGCTGTTCGCGGGCGGCGGGGCGCTGTCGCAGCTGTGGGTGTTCCTGATCGCGCCGCTGGTCGGCGGGGTGCTCGCGGCCGTCGTCCACCGGTTCACGCGTCTGCACCCGGCGGGCCAGGCCGAGGAGGAGCAGGTCACGGAGCCGCGGCCCGGCCCGTGGGGGCGGATGCGCGGCGGGCGCCGCCCCGAGGCGGGCCGTCCTGAGACCAAGGGACCGGAGGCGGCATGAGACCGGGGGCGATCCCGGTGGCCATCCCGGGGGCGTCGCCCGCCCCGGCCCGCCACCGGGCGGGCCGGGCCCGCGCCCCGCCGCGCGCCGGAAGCATCAGAAACGTCAGAAGACCGGGCCGGTGAACTTCTCACCGGGCCCCTGGCCCGGCTCGTCCGGGACGGCCGATGCCTCACGGAAGGCGAGCTGGAGCGACTTGAGGCCGTCCCGCAGCGGGGCCGCGTGGAAGGAGCTGATCTCGGTGGCGCTCGCCGTGATCAGACCCGCGAGCGCGTTGATCAGCTTGCGCGCCTCGTCCAGGTCCTTGTGCTGCGGGCCCTCCTCGGCCAGCCCCAGGTTCACCGCCGCGGCGCTCATCAGGTGCACCGCGACCGTCGTGATCACCTCGACCGCGGGTACGTCCGCGATGTCCCGGGTCATACGGTCGAAGTCGGGGGTCGGCTGCCCGCTGTTGGCGTCGCTCATGGTGGTCGAAGGCTCGCTTCCTGGTGGATGATGGGCTCCACCCTAGGACGCCGCCCGTCGGCCGCTCGTACCGGTCGGGGGAACCCGGGGTGTGACATGGGTGACGGGCTTCGTCGCCGTCCCTCCGGCCGCCCGGTGAGCATTCCGCGCGGGTCCTGGTATCGTAGGTAAACGACCGGCCGGTCACTCGCGTGTCCGGCCCACAAGTGGAGGCTCCGAACTCCCACCTCCCGACCATTTTGGGTCGGCAGGTCAACGGTCAGGCTGCGCCCCGCGGTGACATCGCGGCGGTGCTCCCGGTCAGTGAGGAGCCCCGCCTGTGTACCGTCCGGGGCGTTTTGTGCTTCTCGGCTCGGTGGTCTCTATACAGACGTAACGCGGCAGTCCGCCAGGCGGTCGCGTGGTGCAACCGAGGAGGATCCATCAGCGCCGAGCCCCGCATCAACGACCGGATTCGCGTCCCCGAGGTGCGACTCGTCGGTCCCAGTGGCGAGCAGGTCGGCATCGTGCCGCTTGCCAAGGCCCTGGAGCTTGCGCAGGAGTACGACCTCGACCTCGTCGAGGTGGCGGCGAACGCTCGCCCGCCGGTCTGCAAGCTCATGGACTACGGAAAGTTCAAGTACGAGTCGGCCATGAAGGCCCGTGAGGCGCGCAAGAACCAGGCGCACACGGTCATCAAGGAGATGAAGCTCCGGCCGAAGATCGACCCGCACGACTATGACACCAAGAAGGGTCACGTCGTCCGGTTCCTCAAGCAGGGCGACAAGGTCAAGATCACGATCATGTTCCGTGGCCGTGAGCAGTCCCGGCCCGAGCTCGGCTACCGGCTGTTGCAGCGGCTCGCTGAGGACGTCCAGGAGCTGGGCTTCGTGGAGTCCAACCCCAAGCAGGACGGCCGAAACATGATCATGGTTCTCGGTCCGCACAAGAAGAAGACCGAGGCGATGGCCGAAGCCCGCGAGGCGCAGGCCGCCCGCAAGGCCGAGCGCCAGGGCGCCGGCCACGCGGAGGAGACCGCCGAGGAGCCCGCCGAGGCGTGACCGCGAGGCGCGAGCCTCGACCGCCCAGCCCGCCCGGGGCCCCGGTCCCGGACACCAACCGAAACACATGACGCTTCCGTACGCCGGATCGCGGTACCCGCCGTGCCTCGGCCGCCCGGACAGCGCCCCCGACGAGGAGTGAACGGCGACATGCCGAAGAACAAGACGCACAGCGGTGCCCGCAAGCGATTCAAGGTCACCGGCTCCGGCAAGGTCATGCGCCAGCGCGCCGGTCGCCGCCACCTTCTCGAGCACAAGCCGTCGACGCTGACGCGCCGCCTGGACGGCAAGGTCGAGATGGCCCCGGCCGACGCCAAGAAGATCAAGAAGCTTCTCGGCAAGTGACGCACCCGCCCCGCCGAACGGCGGGGCGTGCGCCAGGCCGATCGCGACCTATTCGTTTCCGGGCCGTGTGAGTCACCCGCGGCCCCGTACAAGGAGTTAACAAGTGGCACGCGTCAAGCGGGCAGTCAACGCCCACAAGAAGCGCCGGGCGATCCTCGAGCAGGCCAGCGGCTACCGGGGCCAGCGCTCCCGCCTGTACCGCAAGGCCAAGGAGCAGGTCACCCACTCCCTGGTCTACAACTACAACGACCGCAAGAAGCGCAAGGGCGACTTCCGGCAGCTGTGGATCCAGCGCATCAACGCCGCTGCCCGCGCCAACGGCATGACGTACAACCGCTTCATCCAGGGTCTGAAGGCCGCCAACATCGAGGTGGACCGCAAGATCCTCGCCGACCTCGCGGTCAACGACGCCAACGCGTTCGCCGCGCTGGTCGAGGCGGCGCAGAAGGCGCTGCCGAGTGACGTCAACGCCCCGAAGGCGGCCTGACCTCACGCCGACGGACCCGCAGGTGCCCCTGGGCACCTGCGGGTCCGCGCGTGTAGGCGCCCCTGCCACCGCCTTGCGGGCGTCATCGCCGGGCGCGGCGCCCGCCGGTGCCCCCTGGGGTTTCGTCGCCGGGCACGCCCCGGCGGCCGGTTACCGGCTTCCGCCGGTGCCCCCTGGGGCGTCGTTTCCGGGTGCGGCCCGGTGGTCGCGTTGTGCCCACCCGTCCCTCCCCCAGCTACCGCTGGGAGGTGCCCCCTCCGCGGGACGATTGCCCACAACAGGGGGCGACCGGCCCGTCCGCGGCGCTTGTGCCTGCCTGGCAACCCGGCGCCAGCGGCGTAGCCGCGACGCGCCTTGCTCAACCGGGGCGGCTGCCCGCGCTGTGGGGCGCCGCAGTCGGCGACGAGCCACCGAGGCGCACCGGTCCCCGGGGGTCCGGGGGCTTGTCCCCGGTTTCGGGGAGGGGCGGGGTGGGGGAAAGCCGGGCCGCACCCAACCACCACACCGCACGACACAGAAGGCGCAACCCCATGGCGACCCCCGAGCTGACGTCCCTGCGATCGCCGCGCGTCACCGCAGCCAGACGGCTCGCCAAGCGCAGCTTCCGCGGCAAGGAGCGCCGGTTCCTCGTGGAGGGCCCGCAGGCCGTCCGCGAGGCGATCGCGCACCTGGTCGAGGTGTACGCGACACCCGAGGCCGCCGCCCGGCACACCGGCATCGTCGAGGCCGCCCGCGCCGCCCGCATCCCGGTCCTCACCGCGTCCGACGACGTGATGGCGGAGATGTCCGACACGGTCACTCCCCAGGGCATCGTGGGCCTGTGCCGCTTCCTGGACTCGCCGTTCGAGGAGATCCTGCGGGCCCGCCCCCGGCTGGTCGCCGTGCTCGCAAACGTCCGCGACCCGGGCAACGCCGGGACCGTGCTGCGGTGCGCGGACGCCGCCGGGGCGGACGCGGTGGTGTTCACGGACGCCTCCGTGGACCCGTACAACCCCAAGGCGGTGCGGGCCTCCGTGGGCTCGCTCTTCCACCTCCCGGTGGCCACCGGCGTACCCGTCGCGGAGGCCGTCGACGGCCTCCGCGAGGCCGGGGCGCGGGTGCTGGCCGCGGACGGGGCGGGGGAGCGCGACCTGGACGCGGAGCTGGACGACGGGGTGCTCGGCGCGCCCACCGCCTGGATCTTCGGCAACGAGGCGTGGGGGCTGCCGGAGGCTACCCGCGCACTCGCGGACGAGGTGGTGCGCGTTCCGATCCACGGCAGAGCCGAGAGCCTCAACCTCGCGACGGCCGCCGCCGTGTGCCTCTACGCCTCCGCTCGTGCGCAGCGCGCTCCCACAGGGTGCCGTTCCGTGACCGGGACCTAGTAGGGTTTGCCCCCACACGAGGCCCAGGAGGGGGTGTGGGGATGGACGTCAGGACCTCCGGCGCCGGGGCGGCTGCGGCCGATGCCCACGCGCCCGGACGTGCGCTGCCCGGCCCCGGCGGACACGACCGCCGGGACCCCGGCGCGGAGCGCGAGCGCGGCGCGCACGACCCGTACGAGGCGCTGGCCGCGCTCGGCCTGCACCCGGACGATCTGCCCGACGGCCTGGTGGTGGCCGACGAGACGGGCCGGGTCACCTGCTTCAACGCGGCGGCGGGCCGCATCACCGCCATCCGCCCCGCGGACGCCATCGGCCAGCGGCTGGAGCGCGCGCTCCCGTTAGAGGACCTGGACGGCCGGCGCTGGTGGGCGCTGACCGATCCGTACGGAGGGCTGGCCACCCGCGTCGGCCAGCCCGAGCGCAATCTGCTGTTGCCCGGCGGCCACGAGGTCCTGGTCTCGGCCCGTTACGTACGCGAGCGGCCGACCGGACCCGTGCGCCGCCTCGTCGTTTCGCTGCGCGGTACCGAGGCCCGGCGGCGCACCGAGCGCAGCCATGCCGAGCTGATCGCGACCGTGGCGCACGAGCTGCGGTCCCCGCTGACCTCCGTGAAAGGTTTCACGGCCACCCTGCTGGCGAAGTGGGAGCGGTTCACCGACGACCAGAAGCGGCTGATGCTGGAGACCGTCGACTCCGACGCCAACCGCGTCACCCGCCTGATCGCCGAGCTGCTGGACATCTCCCGGATCGACTCCGGCCGGCTGGAGGTGCGCCGCCAGCCGGTGGACGTCGCGGCCGCCGTGCGCCGCCATGTGCAGGCGCTCACCTCGGCCGGGCAGACCGCCGAACGGTTCCTGATCAGGGTGCGGGGCCCGCTGCCGGGTCTGTGGGCCGATCCGGACAAGATCGACCAGGTGCTGGGCAACCTGCTGGAAAATGCGGTGCGGCACGGCGAGGGAACCGTCACCATCGAGGTGGCCCCCGCACCGCACCGGCCCGCGGCGGGCGGCCCCGTCGTCGAAAGGACCGCCATCACCGTGAGCGACGAAGGCGCCGGTATCCCGGAGGAGTCGATGAGCCGCGTGTTCACCCGCTTCTGGCGGGGCAGCAAGCGCGGCGGCACCGGCCTCGGGCTCTACATCGTCAAGGGCATCGTCGAGGCGCACGGCGGGACGATCACCGTCGGACGGGCCGCCGGGGGCGGCGCCGAGTTCCGATTTACGCTGCCCGTGGGCACCCCGGCCTATCTGGCCTGAGCGTCCCCACGGGCTTCCCGCGGAACAGCAGACCCCCCGCGCCCCTTAGACTCGGGCTTTGGCACCTTCGGCGTCCCCTTCGTGGTCGCTTCGTGGACGCGAGCGTCGCAGCCATGTCGAGCGGGGTCGCGCAGCCAGCGAACGGAAACACGGGAAGAGATGTCGGCACCCAATAAGTCGTACGACCCTGTCGAGGTCGAGGCACTGAAACCGGAAGAGATCGCCCGGATGCGGGACGAGGCGCTGGACGCCATCGCCGCCGCGGGGGACCTCGAAGCGCTGCGCGAGGTGAAGGTCGCCCACACCGGCGACCGCTCGCCGCTCGCCCTCGCCAACCGCGAGATCGGCGCCCTGCCGCCGCACGCCAAGGCGGACGCGGGCAAGCGCGTCGGCCAGGCCCGCGGCCAGGTCACCCAGGCCCTCAAGGCCCGGCAGGCGGAGCTGGAGGCGGAGCGCGACGCCCGGGTGCTGGTCGAGGAGGCGGTGGACGTCACGCTGCCGTACGACCGCACCCCGGCCGGTGCCCGCCACCCGATCACCACGCTCTCCGAGCGCATCGAGGACGTCTTCGTGGCCATGGGCTACGAGGTGGCCGAGGGCCCGGAGGTCGAGGCCGAGTGGTTCAACTTCGACGCGCTCAACTTTCCGCCGGACCACCCCGCCCGGGAGATGCAGGACACGTTCTTCGTCCAGGGCGCGAAGGGTGGCAAGGAGGCCGAGCCGTCCGGGGTGGTGCTGCGGACCCACACCTCACCGGTGCAGATCCGGTCGATGATCGAGCGGAAGCCGCCGATCTATGTGATCTGCCCGGGCCGCACCTTCCGCACCGACGAGCTGGACGCCACCCACACCCCCGTCTTCAGCCAGGTCGAGCTGCTGGCCATCGACGAGGGCCTGACCATGGCCGACCTCAAGGGCACGCTCGACCACATGGTGCGGGCGCTGTTCGGCGAGGGCATGACCACGCGGCTGCGGCCGAACTTCTTCCCGTTCACCGAGCCGTCCGCCGAGATGGACATGCGGTGCTACGTGTGCCGCGGCGAGTCCGTCGGCAACCCGGACCGCCCGTGCCGCACCTGCTCCAGCGAGGGCTGGATCGAGCTGGGCGGCTGCGGCATGGTCAACCCGCGGGTGCTCATCGCCTGCGGCGTCGACCCGGAGAAGTACAGCGGGTTCGCCTTCGGCTTCGGCATCGAGCGGATGCTGATGTTCCGGCACAACGTGGAAGACATGCGAGACATGGTCGAGGGTGACGTGCGCTTCACCCGGCCCTTCGGGATGGAGATCTGATGCGGGTCCCGCTTTCGTGGCTGCGGGAATACGTCGACCTGCCGGCCGGTGAGACCGGCCGCGACGTCCAGGCCAAACTCGTCGCCGCCGGCCTGGAGGTCGAGACGGTCGAGCAGCTCGGCGCCGGGCTCAAGGGCCCCTTGGTCGTCGGGCAGGTGCTGACCATCGAGGAGCTGGAGGGCTTCAAGAAGCCGATCCGCTTCTGCACGGTGGACGTCGGCCGGGCCAACGACACCGGTGAGCCGCAGGAGATCGTCTGTGGCGCCCGGAACTTCGCGGTCGGCGACAAGGTCGTGGTCGTGCTGCCCGGCGCCGAGCTGCCCGGCGGCTTCGCGATCTCCGCGCGCAAGACCTACGGCAAGGTCTCGCACGGCATGATCTGCTCCGGTGACGAGCTGGGCATGGGCGACGACGGTAGCGGCGGCATCATCGTGCTGCCGCCGGAGTACGAGGTCGGCACCGACGCGATCGAGCTGCTCCAGCTCGTCGACGAGGTCCTCGACATCGCGGTCACCCCCGACCGCAGCTACTGCCTGTCGATGCGCGGCATCGCCCGCGAGGTCGGCACCGCCTACGGGCTGCCGCTGCGCGACCCGGCCCTGCTGGACGTGCCCGCGCCCAACAGCCACGGCTACCCGGTCAAGGTCGCCGACCCGGTCGGCTGCGACCGCTTCACCGCCCGCACGGTCACCGGGCTCGACCCCGAGGCGCGCTCGCCGATCTGGCTCCGGCGGCGGCTCCAGAAGGCGGGCGTGCGGCCCGTCTCGCTGACCGTCGACATCACCAACTACGTGATGCTGGAGATCGGCCAGCCGCTGCACGCCTACGACCGCTCCCGGGTGACCGGCGCGATCGGCGTACGCCGCGCCGAGCCGGGCGAGAAGCTCACCACCCTCGACGGCACCCAGCGCGTCCTGGACGCCGAGGACCTGCTCATCACCGACGACAGCGGGCCGATCGGCCTCGCCGGAGTCATGGGCGGCGCCAGCACCGAGATCGCCGACGTCAACGAGACGGCGGGCACCACCGAGGTCGTCATCGAGGCCGCGCACTTCGCCCCGGTCTCGATCGCCCGCACCGCCCGCCGCCACAAGCTGTCCTCCGAGGCGTCCAAGCGGTTCGAGCGCGGTGTCGACCCGGAGGCCACCTCCGCGGCCGCGCAGCGCACCGTCGACCTGCTGGTGCTGCTCGCGGGCGGCACCGCCGAGGCGGGCGTCACCGAGATCCTCTCGCCCAGTGCCCCGCACACCATCACGCTGCGTGCCGACCACCCCGACAAGGTCGCGGGCGTCGCATACGGCCGCGAGACCGTGGTGCGGCGCCTCCAGCAGATCGGCTGCGACGTCTACGGCGCGGACGACCTCACCGTCACCGTGCCCAGCTGGCGGCCCGACCTGCGCGACCCGAACGACCTCGCCGAGGAGGTCATCCGGCTGGAGGGCTACGAGAACCTGCCCTCCACCCTGCCGCAGCCGCCCTCCGGCCGCGGGCTGACCGAGCGCCAGCGGCTGCACCGCCGGGTCGGCCGGGCGCTGGCCGGGGCCGGTTACGTCGAGGCGCTGAACTACCCGTTCATCGGCGAGGAGGTGCTGAACCAGCTCGGCCTCGCCGCCGACGACCCGCGGCGCGACCTGGTCCGTCTGGTCAACCCGCTCTCCGACGCCGAGCCCGCGCTGCGCACCACCCTGCTGCCCGGGCTGCTCGCCGCGCTGCGGCGCAACGCCGGGCGCGGCGAGCACGACCTCGCGCTCTTCGAAACCGGGCTGGTCTTCCGCGCCACCGGCGACGAGCCCCCGGCCGTCCGCCTCCCCGTCGACCACCGGCCGTCGGACGAGGAGATCGCCCAGCTCGACGCCGCCCTGCCCAGCCAGCCGCGCCGCGCCGCCGCCGTCCTCGCGGGCGACCGGCAGCAGGCCGGATGGTGGGGCAAGGGCACCCCGGTCAGCTGGGCCGACGCCGTCGAGGCGGGCCGTACCGTGGCGCGCGAGGCGGGCGTCGAGCTGATCGTCCGCCAGGACCAGCAGGACCCCTGGCACCCGGGCCGCTGTGCCGCGCTGCTCGCCGTCGTCGACGGCGAGGAGATCCTCGTCGGCAACGCGGGCGAGCTGCACCCGCGCGTCACCAAGGCGCTCGGCCTCCCGGAGCGCACCTGCGCGATGGAGATCGAGCTGGATCGCCTGGAGCAGGCGGGCGGCGGCGCGGTGACGTCCCCGCACGTGTCCACCTTCCCGGTGGCCACGCAGGACGTCGCCCTCGTGGTGGACGACTCCACCGCCGCGGCCGACGTGGAGAAGGCGCTGCGGGAGGGCGCGGGCGAACTGCTCGAATCGCTCCGCCTGTTCGACGTCTTCGCCGGCGAGCAGATCGGCGAGGGCAAGAAGTCCCTGGCGTACGCGCTGCGCTTCCGTGCGCCGGATCGGACGCTGACCGCCGAGGAGGTCGCGGTGGCCCGCGATGCCGCCGTGGCTGTGGCCGCGGAGCGTACGGGCGCGACTCTGCGCGGCGCCTGACGTTGACGTACCCCCAAGGGGCGCATCCTGGATTCCGGGGTGCGCCCCTTGGCGTTTCGTTGCCGGGTGCGGGCCGGTGGGTGGGTTGTGCCCACCCGTTCCGCCCCGCGGAACGATTGCCCACAACTTCACTTGATCGGGTGAGAATCGGAAGGTTCCTTCCCTTTTTGGCAGTCGCTGTCGCGAGAATCGTTGCGGTTGGCTGCGAGTGGGGGCTGCGCATGATCGGGATCAGGGCGGTGTGCGGGCGGAGGCTGGGCCTCGCGCTTTCGGGTCTGTGGCTGCTGTGCGCCGTCGGCTGGCAGCGGTACTGCCCCCACCATCCACTGCTGGTCCCGCTGCTGGCCGCCCCCGTCCCCGTCCTCGCGTACGCGTATCGAGGCCGCCGCTCCCGGCTGGTCCGCGAGCTGGAGCGGGCCCGCGAAGTGGCCGCCGCCGCACAGGAGGTGGTGCTGCGGCCGCTGCCGTCCCGGCTGGACGGGATCGAGATGGCGGGCGGCGCGCTGTCGGCCAGCCACGGCGCCGCGCTCGGCGGCGATCTGTACGAGGTGCTGGCCACCGCGCACGGCGTCCGCGCCGTCATCGGGGACGTACGCGGCCACGGCCTCGCCGCCCTCGGCACCGTCGCCGCCGTGCTCGGCAGCTTCCGCGAGGCGGCGCACGAGGAGGCCGAACTCGCCGGTGTCCTCAGGCGGCTGGACCGCGCGCTGCGGCGCCACCTCGGCGACGACCACGGCGAGGAGTTCGTGACCGTCCTGCTGCTGGAGATCGGCCCCGGCGGCGAGCTGACCGCGCTCAACTGCGGCCATCCCTGGCCGTACCGGCTCCACGAGCAGCCCGTGGGCCCGGCGATGGCCCGGCAGATCGCCCCCGGTGACGTCCTGCCCCCGCTCGGCCTGTTCCCGCTCCCCGCCGAACTGCCCCTGGTGCACTGCACCGCGCTGTGCCCGGGGGACGCGCTCGTCCTGTACACCGACGGCGCCGAGGACGCGCGCGACGCCCACGGCACGTTCTTCCCGCTGCGCCACGCCCTCGGCGAGGCCGCGGGCAGCGGCCCCATCATCCCCGCGGCGGTCGTGGCGGCGGTGCGGGCGGCTCTGCTGCGCCACACCGGCGGACGGCTCGCCGACGACATCGCCCTGGTGGCGCTCCGCAACGACCGCTGTCCGCTGCCCGCGGGCTTCACACCCCGTGTGAAACGGACTTCACTACGCTGATACGCGCAGAGTCCACCGGGAGGGCGACATGGAGCCCAACACACTGCTCGACTCCGTACTCGACGAGGCCGGAGTCTCCCACGCCGGACTGGCCGCGCACATCAACGAGGCGGGCCGGGCCCGGGGCATGAAGCTGCGGTACGAACACACCGCGGTGGCCCGCTGGCTGAAGGGGCAGCGGCCGCGCGGCCAAGTGCCGGACCTCATCTGCGAGGTGCTCGGCGAGCGGCTGCACCGCGCCCTCACCCTCGACGACATCGGCCTCGGCACCCCCGGCACCCCGCGCGCCCCCGCCACCCCGCTCTCCGGTTTCGTCGAGCGCGCCACCGCGCTGTGGCGCTCCGACGAACAGCAGCGCCCGCACGTCATAGGAGCCCCCGCGGTCACCGGCACGCCCGCCGTGATCCCGGTGTGGGAGTGGGAGAACCCGCCCGAGGACTCGGACGTCTCCCGCCACGGCCTCACGCGCGTCTCCATGACCGACCTCGACATGCTGCGCGCCGCCCGCGCCCACTACGAGCAGATGTACCGCAAGGCGGGCGGCATCGCGACCAGAGCCCGGGTCGTCGGCTTCCTCAACTCCGAGACCGCGCCCCTGCTGCGCGGCGCCTACGGCGACGACATGGGCCGCCAGCTGCACCGGGCGACCGGCGGCCTGGTCGCCATCGCCGGGATCTGCGCGTACGACTCCAACGCCCACGGCCTGGCCCAGCGCTACTTCCACCAGGCGCTGCGGCTCGCCAAGGCCAGCGGGGACCGGGGCCTGGGCGCGTATGTGATAGCGCTGCTCGTCACCCAGTCGCTGTTCATGAAGGAGTACCGGCAGGCCGTCGCGTTCGCCGAATCGGCGCTGCGCGCCGCGGGGTCCCAGATCACCCCGGCGCTCGCCGCCGACCTGTACGCGATGCAGGCCAAGTCGTACGCGAAACTCGGCGACGGCCACAGCGCGCTGGCCTGCATCCGGCGTGCCGAGACCGCCGCCGAGCGGATCCGGCCGGGACAGGAGCCCGACGAGACCGGCTATGTGCAGCCGGGCCTGGTCAACATCCAGGTCGCGGAGGCGCTGTTGAGCCTCGGCGACCTCGGCGCCGCCCGGGAGCACGCCACCGCCGCGGTCGGCACGCCCGCCCACGACCGGGGCCGGGTGCACCGGCTCGCCATGCTCACCCACATCGAACTGCGGCAGGGAGACGCGGACCGGGCGGGTGCCACGGCGGTCGAAATGACCGAACGGGCCCGGGGCATGGAATCCCAGCGGTTACGCGACCGCCTCCGCGCGGTACGCGAACACCTGGCCGCCAGCGAGTGCGCGGCGACGTCCGAGGCCGCCGAACTCATCGACGGGGCCCTGCGCGTGCCGCTCTGAGCGTGGCCGCCCGCGCGGTCCCCACCGTGGCCGCGCCCTCGTCAGCGGTTGGCCGCGAGGATTGCCATCTCTCCGACGGAAGGTGGCCGACCAATGCGATGGAAGAATCTCACGGAGCAGACCGTGTACGAGAACCGATGGTTCCGGGTCAACCTCGCTGACGTCAGACTCCCCGACGGCCGTCATCTGGACCACTACCTGATCCGGTTGCGGCCGGTGGCCGTGGCGACGGTCGTGAACGAGGCCAACGAAGTACTGCTGCTGTGGCGGCACCGTTTCATCACCGACAACTGGGGCTGGGAACTGGCCGCGGGTGTCGTCGAGGACGGCGAGGACATCGAGGGTGCGGCGGCGCGCGAGATGGAGGAGGAGACCGGCTGGCGGCCAGGCCCGCTGCGCCATCTGCTCTCCGTGGAGCCGTCCAACGGGCTCACCGACGCCCGGCACCACATCTACTGGGCCGAGGAAGCCGAGTACGTCGGCCCCCCGGAGGACGACTTCGAGTCGGACCGCCGTGAATGGGTTCCACTGAAGCTGGTGCCCGACCTGGTCGCGCGCGGTGAGGTGCCCGCGGCGAACATGGCGGCTGCCCTGCTGTTGCTCCACCACATCCGCCTGGGCTGATCCCCACCGCGCGGGCCGCGGCGGGCGACGGGGCCCCGGCCGGGAACGGCTAGTGTCCCGCCGCCTGCCACACCGCCAGCGCCAGCGCGGATACCCCCGTCAGCGCGGCGATGGAGGGCAGCGGCCAGCGCCCGTGCTCCAGGACGCGGACGCGCCCGGCGAGTTGGCTCAGCTCTTCCTCCGTCTGCTCTCCACGGTGGTCGTGCAGGATGAGCCGGCCGTCGACGCGGGCGAAGCCCACTTCGACGGTCCGGCGGAGTTCCGCGAGCTCCACGGCTAACGCGGTCTGCTCGGGCTCGGTGGTCACGGGTTTGCTCCCCTTCCGGATGTACGTCCGTACTGCACTGTTCACGCTCCGAGTCAACCGCATCACCAAGGGGTGCGGGAGCGTGTGTGGGGATGGTGTGTGAGTCACCGGCGCACACCCCGTGCGAACAGCGCCGTGCAGCGCCGTGCACCGGAAGGCGAGAGCTTCGTGTGCCGTGCGGCCACCGGAGTGGCGCAACGGCCCGCGGGTAGCGATGGGAGCGAGGAGGACCGGGTAACCGAAGGAAGTGGACGCATGATCGCCGCTCCGATGTGGGACTTCGGTGCTGACCAGGGAGCCCGGCAGTTCGCCGCGCTCGGTATCGCACTGCTGCTGTCCACCCTGATCGGGCTCGAACGGGCCGTGCTCCAGAAGAGCGCCGGACTGCGCACCCACACCCTGGTGGGCGTGGGCAGCGCGCTCTTCATGCAGGTGTCCCAGTACGGTTTCGCCGATGTGCTGAGCCGTGAACACGTCGACCTGGACCCCTCGCGGGTGGCCGCGCAGATGGTCTCGGGCATCGGCTTCATCGGCGGCGGCCTGATCTTCGTACGGCGGGATGCCGTGCGCGGTCTGACCACCGCCGCGACCATCTGGCTGACCTGCGCGGTCGGCATGGCCTGCGGCGGTGGCCTGCCGCTGCTGGCCACCGCCGCCACCGCTGTCCACTTCCTGGTGGCGCGCGGCTATCCGCTGATCACCCGCCATATGCCGGCGATCCTGTCGGCCGAGCAGCGGGAGTTGCAGCTGTCCTACCGGGTGGGCGGCGGACTGCTGCCCCGCGTTCTGGAGTTGTGCACGGCCGCCGGTTTCCGGGTGCTGCGGGTGCGGGTGAACCGGGCCCCGTGGAAGGGCCGGGACCGGCTGACCCGGAGCGTCCGTGCCGAAGGCGAGGAGACCGGGTCCGGCGCGACGGATGTCGTCGAGGTGCTGATCACGCTCGAAGGCCGGGGCGACGTCCTGCGACTGGTCGGCCAGATCACCGAACTACGGGGCGTGCTCACCGCCGACGCGGGCGCGGAGCTGGACACCGCGGAGTGAGTCAGGCGTACTCGTAGAAGCCCGAGCCCGTCTTGCGGCCCAGCCGACCCGCGTCGACCATGCGCAGCAGCAGCGGGGGAGCGGCGTACAGCGGCTCCTTGTACTCGGAGTACATCGAGTCGGCGATCGCCGCGATGGTGTCCAGGCCGATCAGGTCGGACAGCTTGAGCGGGCCCATGGGGTGGGCGCAGCCCATCTCCATGCCGTTGTCGATGTCCTCGCGGTTCGCGACCCCGGAGGCGAACATCCGGATGGCGGACAGCAGGTACGGGATCAGCAGCGCGTTGACGACGAACCCGGCCCGGTCCAGGGCGTGGATCGCGTGCTTGCCGAGCACGCCCTCGACCAGCGCCTCGGCGCGCTTGATGGTCTCCTCGCCGGTGGTCAGCGCCGGGATCAGCTCGACCAGCGACTGCACCGGGGCCGGGTTGAAGAAGTGGATGCCGATGACCTGGTCCGGGCGGGAGGTCGCGACGGCCAGCTTGACCAGCGGGATGGACGAGGTGTTCGAGGCGAGGATCGCGTCCGGGCGGGTCACCACCTGGTCCAGGACCTGGAAGATCTCCGTCTTGATCTGCTCGCTCTCCACGACGGCCTCGATGACCAGGTCGCGGTCGGCGAACTCCCCGAGGTCGGTGGTGAAGCTCAGCCGCTCCAGCGTCGCGTCCCGCTCCTCCTCGGTGATCTTGCCGCGGGCGGCGGCCTTGTCGAGCGAGGTGGTCAGGCGGGTACGGCCGATCTCCAGGGCCTCGCCGGTGGTCTCGGCGACCATGACCTCCAGGCCGGACCGCGCACACACCTCCGCGATGCCCGCTCCCATCTGGCCGCAGCCCACTACTCCGACGCGTTCGATGTCGGTCACATCGTGCCTTTCGCTGAGCTAGCTGTCTGTGTCGATCCCCCTGTCGACCCAGACGTTACCCCCCGGTTAGGCGCGGCGGACGGGCCGGGGCGGCATTGGCACGCCCCGGCCCGACCGTCCTCACGGTGTGCTGATGGGCCCGTTACGACACGTCCCCGCGCAGGATCCCGCGGCCGTTCGTGCCGACGTAGACCCGGCCGTAGACCCGGGGGTCGCCGGTGATGGTGGCGCCGGTCCAGCCCCACTGGTGGGCGTCGTCGTTGATCCGGGTCCAGCTCTTCCCGGCGTCGGTGGAGCGGAAGATGCCGCGCACCCCGCCGATCTTGGCGCTGGTGTAGAGCGTCTGGTACGAGGCGCCCTTGGCGGCCTTGCCGAAGCCGATGGTGTCGGCCTGCTGGACGCCCGGCAGCTTGGTGAAGGTCGCGCCGGAGTCCGTGGAGTGCCACAGCCCGTACGCGCCGGTCGCGGTGCCGCCCGCGAGCCAGATGTCGCCCTCCGCGCCGGGGACGGCCTTGAAGCGCACGCTCTCGGCGGGCAGCCCGGAGGACGCCCTGGCGGTGAAGGTCGCGCCGCCGTCGCTGCTCACGTAGAACGTGCCGGACTTGTAGCCGTAGAACTTCTTCGGGTTCTTGCGGTCGGACTCGACGGTCGCCCCGGCCGGGATGCCGCTCGACGCCGTCCAGGAATTGCCGAAGCCGGTGGTGCGGTAGACGGACGACGCGCCGTCGGGGCTCCAGACGAAGCCGCTGCCGTCCGCCGCCGCGGCCACCGTGCCGCCGCCGGTGACGCCGGGTGGTTCGGTGCCCTGGAACCAGTTGGCGCCGTTGTCGGTCGAGAAGGCGATGCGCGGGGCGGAGTCGTTGTTGCCGACCCGCACCACGGTGTTCGGGCCGGTCTCGGCGTAGTCCAGGCTGGTGCTCGTGGTGAACGACGGCGAGGCGTACATCTTCGCGGGCACCGCGTCGAGGTCGGTGTGGCGGAAGCCGCCGAGGTCGCCGAGTGCGCTCAGCAGCGGGGCGCCGGACGGCGGGCTGGCCAGGTCGTTGACCGCGGTCTCCTCCAGGCCCTTCACCATCGGCGTGATCTTCGCCTGGCCGCCGGAGTCCCACGCGGTCAGGTTCTCGGTGCCGAAGATCGTCGCGCCGGTGCCGTACATCATCCGGTTGGAGTCGAACGGGTCGATCTCCAGCGCCTCCGTCATCCAGCCCAGCTTCGGGGTGACCTCGGGCGGTGTCGGGTTGGTGCCGAAGGACAGCCAGGGGACGGAGGAGATGTCCTGGGTGTAGCGGAAGGAGCGGTTCGGGTAGCTGGTGTAGTCCCAGGCCCGGGTCCAGGTGGCGCCGGAGTCGGTGGAGCGGAAGATCTGGGTGTCCGGCCACCAGGAGCTGTAGCCGGTCACCATGAGGGTGCCGGGCTTCTGGCGGTCGACGGTGAGCCCGCTGTAGCCGAAGGAGGTGTCGGCGTCCGCCAGGGGGCTGATGTTCTTCCACTCGCCGGTCGCCGTGGCGTACCGCCACACCTGGCCCTTGTCGCCGTCGTACGGGCCGCCCTTGTCGCTCGTGGTGAGGTAGAGGTAGCCGTTCTTGGTGTCGAGCACGCCCTTGTGGGAGAGGTAGCCGGTGGGCTGCCCGGGCACCCGCGACCAGGTGGCGCCCGCGTCGGTCGAGCGGTAGACCGTGTTGTCCTTGTCGGCCACGCCCACGTAGACGGTCTTGGTGGCGCTGCCGGACGAGCCGGTGCGCTCGTCGAACGTCACCCACACCACGCCCTGGTTGTCGCTCGCGTAGCCGCTGCTGTCGTTCGGGTCCTGGACGTAGTTTCCGGGGTTCGGGAAGGCGGTCACCTTCGACCAGGTGACGCCGGAGTCGGTGGAGCGCCACAGGCCGTTGCCGCTGGGCGCGCCGAGGTACAGCACGCTGTTCTTGTTCGGGTCGACCGCCAGCCGCTCGCCCATGCCGCGGCCCGGCATGTTGCCGCCGAGCTTGAAGGGGAGCGCCGTCGACTGCCAGGTGGCGCCCCGGTCGGAGGAGCGCAGGATCGCGCCGTTGCCCGGGTCCCAGCTGTTGGTGTACGTACCGGCCGCCACGTACACCTTGTCCGGCGCGACCGGATCGCTGGCCAGGCTGACCACGCCGGTCCAGCCCCAGCGGTCCCAGCCCACCGAGTCCAGCAGCGGCACCCACCGCTTGCCTGACTGGTCCCAGCGGTACGCGCCGCCGATGTCGGTGCGGGCGTAGGCGAGGTTCTTCTCCTTGCGGTTGAAGACGATGCCGGGGACGAAACCGCCGCCGTCGATGCGGACGTTCTTCCAGCCGTAGTTTTCCGCCTTGTGCTGTCGGGTGGGGGAGTCGTCGGGGCGGGCCGCGGCGGGGGCGGCGGCCGCGGTCAATAATCCGCCGACGAGTGCCAGCGCGGCCATGAGCGCGCCGAACGGTGTTCTCCTGCCTCTGCTGCGCACGGGAACTTCCTCTCCGGGCGTGGGGGTCTGGTGTTTTGGGAGCGCTCCCATGCGTGCGTGCTTTCGATGCTAACGGCCGGATGGCCCCGCGAGAAGGGTGAAGTCGAGGGGGACCCATTGCCGCCCGCCCCCAAGGCGCCCATCATCGGCGGGAGTTGCGCCTGAGTGAGGAGTGAGCATGGGTCGGATCACGGGTATCACACGGCGAAGCCTGACGGCCGCGGCCGCCGGGGGGCTGGCCGCGGCCGCCTGGCCGGGCGAGGCGGCGGCGGACCAGGCGGAGGAAGGGGCCGGGGACGGGCGGGGGAGCCGCAGACAGTTCCGCGGGATGTGGCTGGCCACGGTCGCGAACCGCGACTGGCCCGCGCGCCCCGGACTCCCCGCCGCCGAACAGCGGGCCTCGCTGCTCGCCTTCCTCGACACCGCCGTCGAGCGGAGGCTCAACGCGGTCGTCTTCCAGGTCCGCCCCACCGCCGACGCGCTGTGGCCGTCCCCGTACGAGCCCTGGTCGGAGTGGCTGACCGGGGTGCAGGGCCAGGACCCGGGCTGGGATCCGCTGGGCACCGCCGTGCGCGAGGCGCACCGGCGCGGTCTGGAGCTGCACGCCTGGTTCAATCCGTACCGCATCGCGAACCACGCCGACCCCACCAGGCTGCTCCCCACCCACCCCGCCCGGCGGCACCCCGAGTGGGTCGTGCCCTACGGCGGCAAGCTCTACTACAACCCCGGGCTGCCCGAGGTCCGCCGCTTCGTCCAGGACGCGATGCTGCACGCCGTCGCCCGCTACGACATCGACGCCGTCCACTGGGACGACTACTTCTACCCGTATCCGGTGGCGGGCCAGGTCTTCGACGACGACGCGGCGTACGCGCGCCACGGCGCGGGCTTCCCCGACCGGGCCGCGTGGCGGCGGAACAACATCGACCTGCTGGTGCGGGAGACCGGCCTACGCATCAAGCGGCTGAAGCGGAGCGTGCGGTTCGGCATCAGCCCGTTCGCGGTGTGGCGCAACCGCGCCACCGACCCGGTCGGCTCCGACACCCGGGCCGGGGTGCAGACGTACGACGACCTGTACGCGGACACCCGGCGCTGGGTGCGGGAGGGCTGGATCGACTACATCGTCCCGCAGGTGTACTGGAACATCGGCTTCGCGGCCGCCGACTACGCCAAGCTCGTGCCCTGGTGGGCGGAGCTGGTGCGGGGCACCGGGGTCGACCTCTTCATCGGCGAGGCGCTGTACAAGGCGGGCGATCCGGCGCAGCCCGCGCCCTGGCAGGACCCGGCGGAGCTGTCCCGGCACCTCACCCTGTGCGCGGACCACCCGCAGGTGCGGGGGAACGTGTACTTCTCGGCGAAGGAAGTGGCCGCCGACCGCAACGGCGCGATGGCGCGCGTGGTCGCCGACCACTATCCGTGCCGGGTACGTCCGCCCCGCTGAGCCCGGGCAGCGGCCGCGCCGCTACCGCGGCCGCTGTCCGGCGGGCAGGTGACGTACGACGGAGTCGGGTCCCGGGGAGAACAGGCATTCATGACCGTCGTCCTCGTAACGGACGCGGTACGGCGGTTCACCGTGGTCCCCGAGCACTTCGATGATTTCTGCGGTCCGGTCGTGAACTCCGACAACCCTGCCGTGCACCAGCAGCTTGTCGCCTACGGTCGCCTCCATCTGCGTGACCTCCTGTAGTGCGGCTACCCGGAGGGCAATGCGATCCCTGTGGCCAGTCTATGGCCGGTGCACCCGGATCGCGCCCGCCGGGCTCACCCCGGTTCGCGTCTGTTGTTCACCCCCGCTGCGTCACCCCGATGCACACCAGCACGGCGACGGCGGCGATCGGCGCGGCGGGGCCGATGTGTTCGCCGAGCAGCAGCACCGACCACACCAGGGTCAGCAGCGGCTGGGCCAGCTGGAGCTGGCTGGCCCGGGCCACGCCGATGGCGGCCATGCCGCGGTACCAGACCACCAGGCCCACGAACTGCGAGCCCACCGCCAGCCACAGCAGACCGGTCACGGCGTGGCCGCCGAGCTGCACGGGCTCGGCGGACAGCGCGATCGCCGCGCCCGGAACGGCCACCGGGACACACGCCACCAGCGCCCAGCCGATCACCTGCCAGCCCGGCATGGTGCGGGCCAGCCGCCCGCCCTCGGCGTAGCCCGCCGCGCACACCAGCAGCGCGCCGAACAGATACAGATCGCCGCTGGTCAGGGCGCCACCGCTCTGCTGCACCGCGAAGCCGATCACCACCGCGGCCCCGGTGAGCGCCGCCGCCCAGAACCGGCGCGAGGGCCGTGCGCCGGTGCGTACGGCGGAGAACACGGCCGTCGTGAGCGGCAGCAGCCCGACGACCACGGCGGCGTGCGAGGTGGTGGAGGTCTGGAGCGCGAGCGTGGTCAGCAGCGGAAACCCGATCACCACCCCGGCCGCGACCACCAGCAGCCCGGGCCAGTGGCGCCGCTGCGGCGGCGCCACGCGCCGCGCCGCCAGCACGCCCCCGGCCACCAGCGCCGCGAGCACCACCCGGCAGGTGGTCACCGACCAGGGGCCCAGCCCCTCCAGGGCCCAGGCGGTGCCGGGGAAGGTGAGGGAGAAGGCGACCACCCCGAGGGCGGCCAGCAGCGTCCCGCTGCGGGCGGTGCCGTGGGAATCGGCCGCGATGGTGGCGGTGGCGGCAGTGGGCTTGGTGGCGGCGGTGGCTGCGGTGGCGGCGTCCGGCCCGGGGCCGGTGGGACCGCTCACCGCTATCGTGTCGTCGGCAGTAGCGCTATCCTGTGCTCTCATGCAAGAGCGTAGCAGCGTCGCCGAACTGGTCGAATCCCTCCGCCGGGATCTGAACCGCTACTCTCCCGGTGAGAAGCTGCCGTCCAGTCGCGCCCTGGTCGAACGCCACCGGGTGAGTCCGGTCACCGTCTCCCGCGCCCTCGCCGCGCTCGCCGCCGAGGGGCTCGTCGTCACCCGGCCCGGCGCCGGTGCCTTCCGGGCCGCGCCGCGGGTCGAGGCACCACGGGCCGGGGACACCTCCTGGCAGGAGGTCGCGCTGAGCGTCGAGACGCCCGGTGAATCGGTCCCGCGCTCGGTCGACGCCTCGGGCGTCCTGGCCACCCTCGCCGTCCCGCCGCCGGGAATCCTGGAGCTGAACGCCGGCTATCTGCACCCCTCGCTCCAGCCCGAGCGCGCCATGGCCGCCGCCCTGGCCCGGGCCGGTCGGCGGCCCGGCGCCTGGGGCCGCCCGCCGATGGAGGGCCTGCCCGAGCTGCGCGCCTGGTTCGCCCGCGAGATCGGCGGCCGCGGCGGTGCCGTCGCCGCCGCCGACGTCCTGGTCACCGCGGGCGGCCAGTCCGCGCTGACCTGCGCGCTGCGCGCCCTCGCCCCGCCCGGCGCGCCCGTCCTGGTCGAATCGCCCACCTACCCCGGCATGCTCGCCGCCGCCCGCGCCTCCGGGCTGCGCCCGGTCCCCGTCCCGGCCGACGCCGACGGCATCCGCACCGATCTGCTCGCCGAGGCGCTGCGGGCGGGCGGCGCCCGCGTCGTCGTCTGCCAGCCGCTGTTCCAGAACCCGACCGGCGCGGTGCTCTCCGCCGAACGGCGCCGTGAGGTGATCCGGATCGCGCGCGAGGCGGGCGCGTTCGTGGTCGAGGACGACTTCGCGCGCCACCTCGTCCACGAGGACGCGCCCCCGCTGCCCGCGGCCCTCGCCGCGGACGACCCCGACGGGGTGGTGGTCCACGTCCGCTCCCTCACCAAGGTCACCTCGCCCAGCCTCCGGGTGGGCGCGCTCGCCGCCCGCGGCCCGGCGCTGGAGCGGCTGCGCGCGATCCAGGTCGTGGACAGCTTCTTCGTCCCGCGCCCGCTCCAGGAAACCGCGCTGGAACTGGTCGGCGCGCCCTCCTGGCCGCGCCATCTGCGGACCGTCGCCGCCGAGCTGCGCACCCGCCGCGAGGCGCTGGTCACGGCGGTGCGGCGGGAGCTTCCCGAGCTGCCCCCGCCCCATGTGCCACCCGGCGGCTACCACCTGTGGCTGCGCCTGCCGCACGGCACCGACGAGGCCGCCCTCGCGTCCGCCGCGCTGCGCGCCGGGGTCGCCGTGGCCCCCGGCCGCCCGTACTTCAGCGCGGAGCCGCCCGCACCACATGTCCGGCTGAGTTTCGCCTCCGTCGCGGGCACCGGCGAACTCGCCGAGGGTGCCCGGCGGTTGCGTACCGCATGCGACGAGGTGCTCGGATAACGGACACCCTTCTCATACAGGAGCCCACCCCGGGAGCCCGGCAAACCGTACGATGCGCCAATGACGTTTCGGCTGACGCTGGTCGCCGCCGCCGCGACCTCCGGGCGGCTCGGGGAACGCTTCGGCGACGACCGGCCGCTGGACCCGTCGGGCCGCCGCGCCGCCGAGCGCGCCGCGCCCGGCCTGCTGCCGCTGGCCGCGGCCGAGCTGCGCTACTGCTCGCCGTCGCCGCGCAGCCGGGAGACCGGCCTCGCGCTCGGCTTCACGCCGCTCGCCCAGCTCGCCCTGCGCGACTGGGACATGGGCCGCTGGAGCGGCCGTACCCTCGCCGATGTGATGGCGCGCGAGCCGCGCCAGGTCGACGCGTGGCTCGCCGACCCCCGCTCGGCGCCGCACGGCGGCGAACCGCTGGTGGCGTTCATCACCCGGGTCGGCCGCTGGCTGGACACCCGGCCGGCCGAGGAGCACGCCAAGGTGCTCGCGGTGGCGGACCCCTGGGTGGTGCGCGCCGCCCTGACGTACGCCATCAAGGCGCCGCCGCACTGCTACTGGAACGTCGACGTGGCCCCGCTGTCCACCGTCGCCCTCACCGGCCGCGCCGGGCAGTGGCGGTTGCGGGTGGAGGGGGACACGTCGGGCTGACGGCCTCGCGATCACCCAAATGATCTTGTCGAGTCGCCGTTTCCGGTGCGTGCCGCAACGCTGATGCCGAAGCCCCTACGACTTGATGGGAATTGTCATCATGCGTCTTCTCCGGTACCTCGGCCTGAGCGCCGCCACCGCCGTGACCGCTGCCCTCCTGTGCGCCGCTCCCGCCGTGGCCGCCGTCCCGGTGCCCTTCTGGGGCAACGGCCATCCGCCGTACCCCATCGGGCGCGAGCAGGTCTTCAGCCTGGTCGCGCACCAGACGCAGTTCAGCTTCGTCGACGTGGGCACGTCCGGGCCCAGCCAGGGGGACGAGTTCGTCATCAGCGGGGACCTCCTCCAGGGCAGCGCCGTGGTGGGCCACTACGGCGAGGTCTGTACGCTCACCCGGGTCGGCCCCGTCGTCGACTCCTTCGACCAGCAGTGCGTGGGCACGCTCACCCTTCCCGACGGGGACCTCACCATTCAGGGGCTGATCTCCGTCACCGCGGCCGGACCCGAGGCCGACATCAACCTCGCGATCACCGGCGGTACCGGGCGCTACCGGACGGCGCACGGATTCATCCACGCCGTTCCCGTCAACGCGACGGACACCGGCTTCACCGTGCACCTCATCCGCTGACCGCGGCTCCCGACCAGGGTCAGCCCGCGCCGTGGAAGCGGCGGTGCAGCGTACGGACCTCCTCGGCGAGCTCGGCGTACGGCCCCTGCACCACCGCGCCGGGCACGACCTCCCGGATCGGCAGGGTCCGCACCGGCGGCGCGGCCACGCCGAGTTCGGCGAGCCAGCCCGACAGCTGCTCCGACGAGCTGGCGTACACGATGCGGCCGAGCCCGACCCAGCCGTGCGCGGCCGCGCACATCGGGCAGTGCTCGCCCGAGGTGTAGACGGTCGCCGCGGCCCGCTCCGCGGGCGTCAGCCGCGCCGCCGCCCAGCGGGCCAGCGCCAACTCCGGATGACGGGTGTGGTCGCCGCCCGCCACCCGGTTGTGGTCCTCGGCGAGGACGGTCCCGTCCGCGGCGACGAGCACCGAGCCGAAGGGCTCGTCACCCGCCTCCAGCGCCTCGGCCGCCAGCTCCACACAGCGGCGCAGGTGCGGCAGATCGTCCTCGGTCGCGTTGTCGGCCACGATGCCTCCCCGGTGGTGATCAGGCCCGCATCTTAAATCGGTTCCAGTCCGTAGGCCCGGACGGATTTCTCAGAGGGGAGGGAGGCGTTGACCACGGCGGTGCCGTGCCGCATGGTCTCGTCGGCGAAGAGGTCGCGGGCGTTCGGTACGTGTGGTGCGACCCCGGAGAGAGAAGGTCCTGCGCGTCAGGGGGCGAGCAGTGAAGTCACGGAAGTCAAAGCGTTTTACCTCATGCAGGAGAATTAGCGGATTCAGCACGCGGGTAGCTGCCGAGAAAAACGATCCGGCTGTTGCGGCGGCGCAAGGCCGCGACGACCGATCCGACGGGGGGCTCGTCTATATGGCCCTCGCATTCGAGGAGGAAGGAATAGCCGCCGAAGCCGGCACCGCTGGGTCTGGACAGCACCGATGTCAGAGGCACGGAGGTGCGGACGAACTCATGCAGTACGTCGTGGAGGTCGCTCACCTTGCCCGCCAATGGCACGACGAGGGTGCTGCGGTCCGACCCCGTCGGCAAGGACGGTCTTTTGCGTCGGGCGACCTTCACGAATCGGGTCACCGCGTCCGGCCGGGCTCCTATGCTCTGGGCGACGACATCAAGTCCGTACCTCGCGAGCGTCTTTGGCGAGGCGATGGCGGCACTACTCGGAGCACGTGACGTTCCCACCTCGCGGGCGGCCTGCGCGGTCGAGGAGGACGCGACGAAATCAGCGTGCGGGAGGTGGATGTCGGTCCAGGTGCGGCATTGTGCGTGGGCGTGCGGATGCGTCAGCACCCGGCGCACCGAGGAGAGTGAGCCGCCCGGCGGTACGGCGAGTGCGAATTGGACGGGAAGCAGCGTTTCGCCGGTGATACACAGGTTCTCGCTGTGGGCGAGGGCGTCGACGGAGGCGTTTACGGCCCCCTCGACGGAGTTCTCCCAGGGCACTACCGCGGCCTCCGCCGTCCCGCTGCGAACGGCGTCGAGCGCCTGGCGGACGCTCGGGTACGGTGCGGCCGCGCCAGACCGTACCCCCAGGCCGACGAGCGCGGCTTCGGTGAACGAACCGGACGGGCCCAGATAGGCGGTGGTCATCGGACGGAGTCTCCTCGGTGTTGGTGAATCCCATGGGTCCGGCCAGGAGGCCCCGGGCGAACACCGTGGCGTCATGCACCGGCTTGGGGCTGCGGGCTGCGGACCGAGCCCGGGTCGATCAGCCGGAACATCTCCACGGTGTCGAAGTAGTCCTCGAAGTGCACGGCCAGGCCGTCCTTGCCGAGCGTCCAGGAGTGGACGAACCGCAGGGTCGCCTTCCTCCCGTCGCGGGAGGTGACCTCCCGTTCCCCGAGCACCATCACCCGGTCGCCGTCGACCAGGAACTCGTGCGGGGCGAGGGTCATCCCACCCAGTACGTGGGGCACTCGGGCGAGGAACTTCCGCATGCCATCGTGCCCGTGCTCGGGCCCGCCGAGGCCCACCTCGCGCATGCCGTCGGGGTGCACCCAGACGACTTCGGGGGCGAAGCACGCCAGGACGGCGTCGATGTCACGGCGGTGGAAGGCCTCGTACGCGGCCCGTATCCGCTTCTCCACGTGGGTGGCGCTCATACGCAAACCTTCTGCGCGTCCTTCAGCGGAATGTCGGGGAAGTGCGCCCGTAGCGTGCGGCGGATGCCGTCGTGCCACTCGACGGTGCAGTCGCCGATCAGGGAACGCCGCTTGGAGCTGTCGAAGGCGTATGTCTCACGGGTGACGGCGGTCTTCTCGAACTTCGCCTCGACACCTGTGATCGCGGACATGTACGCGGCGCAGTCGGTCATGCCGACCGGCTCGTCACCGCCCCAGTTGACGACTGTCGCGGGCGTGCTCGCGATGCCCCACAGGAGCGGGACCTGGTGCACGAGGTCGTCGGTGTGGATCAGCGATGCCCAGTTCTGGCCTTCGAGCGGGATCGGGAGGGGCTCGCCGGCCAGCATCTTCTTGAAGTACATGACGGGCACACCACCGTAGGAGGCGGGGCCGTACGAGATGTTGAGGCGCGCGATGGTGGTGGGCAGCCCGAGCGTGCGGGCGTACGCGCGGGCGGCGCCCTCCGCCGCGATCTTGCAGATGGGGTACGCCGGCAGCCAGTCGGCCACGCCGTCCAGCGGATCGGTCTCCTTGTACTGGTGGTCGAGTGTCTGGCGCTTGTAGAAGGCGCCGGTCGACACGTGCAGGAAGGCATCCGCCTTGCGGCAGTGGGTCATGAGCCTTCCGACGGCGACCGAGTTGACCTCGATGGCGGTGTCGAAGTCGCCGTCGTGGCCCCGGTGCACCGCGGAGTGCATGACGTGAGTGAAGTCGTCGGGCAGCGAGTCGAGGGTGTCCTCGCCCATGTCCCAGCGATACGTCGTGATGCCCTGGGTACGCAGTTCGTCCTCGACGCCGGGGGTGGCGAAGCGGCCGAGGCACCAGACCTCGTTGTCGGCGGCGAGGGCCTCGGCGACCGGGCGGGCCGCCTGGCCGGTGCCACCGGTGATCAGAATCTTCTTACCGCGTGTCACAGCTTTTCTCCTGCGATTACTCGCCGTTGAGGGACCGGTCGAGCTCGGTCCGGAGGATGGCCTGGAAGGTGGCGACGTGCTGGGGACCCATGAGCGTGTAGTGCTCACCGGGCACGTCGAGGTAGCGGTTCTCCTCGCGGGTGTGCTCGTCCCAGCGTCGGAGCTCGTTGTTGAGCCAGTCCTCCTTGGTTCCGCGCAGCGGGGTCGCGTAGAACACGCTCATCGAGCGCGCGGTGCCGCTCGGGTGGTAGGTGCGGCCGAGTCCGGTCAGGCCGTCGGCGAGGTCGGCCCAGGCCGTGAACCGGGGCAGATCGAGGTCCAGTTCGGCGAGCCGGTCCGGCGGGGCGATCTCGATCAAGTGCTTGAGCTGCTCGTCCTTGCTGAGCGGACGCAGCTGGGCGGGCAGCTCGAGAGCCTGTTGCTTCGAAATCAGCTCCAGGAACATCGCCAGGTTGACGGCGGTCTCGATGTAGTCGAGTTCGTCCATGCGGTACTTGATGTGGGGCGGGAGGTTGAAGCTGCCGAGGAAGTCGACCCGCTCGCCCTCGGCCTCCAGGATCTTGGCGATCTCGAATGCCACCGCCGAGCCGAAGGAGTAGCCGGCCAGTGCGTACGGGCCGTGCGGTTGCCTCTCGCGGATGGCGGCGGCGTACGTACGGGCCATTTCGTCGAAGGATTCGAAGGGCTTCTCGCCGGGGTTGAAGCCGCGCGCCCGCAACGCATAGAAGGGGCGCTCCTGTACGAAGTACTTGGCCAGGTTGACGAAGACGAGGACCTCGCCGACTCCCGGGTGGACGCAGAACAGCGGCGTCTTGTCGCCACTGGTCTGTAGAGGGACGATCGGGTCGTACCCGGCCGGACCTTCCTCCTCGCCCACCGTGAGCCGCTTGGCGAGCTCGCGGACGCTCGGCGCGGTGAGGATGGCGAGAACCGGCAGGTCCGTGGCACCGAGCCGGGTGCCCACCAGCCTCTTCATGCGCAGGATGTCCAACGAGGTGCCGCCCAGGTCGAAGAAGCCGGCCGTGGCGCTGATCGTCTCGGGCGCCATGTCGAACAGTTCGGCGTAGATCCCGGCCAGGGCCTGCTCGGTCTCGCCCGCGGGGGCGTCGTATCCGCCGAGGTGGCGGGTGACCAGTTCGTCGACGGCTGCCCGGTGCGCGGCGTAGTCGCCGGTCTCCAAGCGCTTTCGCATGAGTGAACGCTGGATCTTGCCGAGGCTGGTCTTGGGGAAGGCGTCCTTGGGCAGCGGCAGCAGCAGCGCCGGGCGGAAGCCCCAGGCCATGACGGTGCTGTTGCGTACCGCGATCAGCAGGCGGTGCAGACCGGCCTCGTCATCCGGGTCCAGGGTGGTCGCGAAGGCCACCACCAGCTGCTCGGTGTCGTTGCTCTCCGGGCGAGTCGGGAAGGCTGCGACGTACGATGTGCACACCCCGTCGAGGCCTTCCAGGAGCGCTTCCAGCTCATGGCTGAAGTAGTTCACGCCGTTGACGATGATGCTGTCCTTGCTGCGCCCGACGAGGGTGAGCCTGCCGTCGACGAGGCACCCGAGGTCGCCGGTGCGGAACCAGCCGTCGGTGGTGAACGCGTCCTTGGTGGCCTGCGCGTTGTTGAAGTAGCCCCCGGTAACCATCGGTCCGTTCAGCTGGACCTCGCCGATCTCGCCGTCGGCCAGCACCCGGTCCCCGCCGTCCTCGGTAATCCGGATGGTCAGGCCCGTCACCGAGCGACCCACCGCCGCGAACTCCGCGTCGAGGTCCTGGTCGGGGAAGTCGCGATTGTAGATGCTGCCGGCGCAGGTCTCCGTCATGCCGAACGCCGGCCACAGCGCGCCGCGGTCGAGTCCGTACGGAGCGAGGTTGTCCAGGAAGGTCACGCCGGTGGCCACCGGATTGGCCTCGCCACCGGAGACGATGTGCCGCAGTCCGGACAGATCCAGGGTCAGTTCGCCGGGCATCTCCGCCAGGGCCTGGTTGATCAGGCCGAGCAGGAAGTTGGGCGTGAAGGTCATCGTCACGCGGTGCGCGTCGATGAGCCGGAGGAAGCGCACCGGGTCGCCCAGGATGGTGTTCGGGGTGGTCTGCAGCTGGTTCGCACCGACCGACAGCGGCAGCAGATGCGCCTCCAGCAGGGCAGCGACGTGATCGTACGAGATCCAGTTGAGCGTGATGTCCGTCGAGGTGAGGCCCTGCATCTCGGCCTTGGCCGCCATGGAGGCCAGCAGGTTCGCGTGGGTGAGCATGACGGCCTTGGAGCTGCCCGTGGACCCCGAGGTGAGGACCAGCAGGGCGACGTCCGTGGGCCGGGCATGGGAGATCGTCACGTCCGCGGGGGCGATATCGCACGCATCGGGGGTGAGGTGGTCGAGGACCGCCACCTCCAGGCCCGGGACCTCCGGCATATCGTCACGCAGCCGGGCTGTGGTGACCAGCAGGGGACCGTCGAGCAGGGCGTTGACGTGCGCGAGCTGAGCGCTCCACCGCTCCGGATCATTGCGTAGGGGAACAAGGGGACAGGCGGTCATACCACCGAGCAGACATGCCCAGAAGGTGGACAGGAAGTCCTCCGGCCTCTCCAGCAGCAGAGCGATGGTGCGGCCTGCTTCCGTGCCACGGGCGCGCAGTCCCGCCAGTATCCGGAAGGCTTCGCCCAGCAGTTCGGGGTACCGCTGGAGCCGGCTCTCTGTCACGTCGTCCGCCCCGCAGTACCGCAGCCCGTTGTCCGGGTACTGTTCGGCGGCCTGGAGCAGCAGGTCAGCGAGGTGGTTGGCCTCCGGCCGGGATCGAGGAGCCGTCCGGAAGGTGGTGGGCACGAATCCCTGAATCGTCATCATCGTCCCTCTCCTGAATATACGGAAAGACCCGCGCCGGGCGAGGCGATCCCGGGCGGCGGGGCCGCCCCCGCGTCTCCAGCAGATGGCGAGGGAATTGCGGTGCCGCACCGAGATCAGACGTCGTCCCAGTTGCTCCGTCATTTCCCGTGAGTCATTCAGCGGTTAAATCAGTCCGATAACATAGGCTCTTTGACGGTGAGTCACCGTTATCAGGTCGGCAACCAGAGAGAAACCAGGTCGGGTTGGGAACGTGCTGAGGTTTTCCTTGCAACCCAAGGGCATCAGGCCGTCAGGCTGATTGCTGTGCTGCAAGGAAGGGATAATTCGTGAAGGTTTACCGCCACAAGAACCGAGTCGACCAGGATTCTGTCGCTGCATCAGGCGTGCCGGGACGCCGGCGGTGGGTGGGCTATGCCGGAACGTTGGTGGCTGCGGTGGCGGTCATGGGCGTCGGCGGTGCCGGTACGGCTTCGGCGGCAACGACGACGACCGCGCACGCGGGCGACGCGACGGCACCCGTGTCCAGCCTCACCAGTCCCGTGGGCGAGTCGGTGGACGCACTGTGGCACCACACCGAGATGTACCACCTGAGTGACCCGTCGTGGGAGGTGACCAGCATGCTCACCGACCCCACCGGGAACCTCAAGGTGCACGGCAAGATGCTGGACGACACCCTGTCTCCGATCGTCGAGGCAGGCACCGGGGCCCTCGGCGGCTAGGTTTTCACCGGCCACGGGCGGGAAACCGTGACGTCGGCGGGTCCCGGCAGTCGGGGCCCGCCGACGCGGAAACCTGATGTCGCATGCCATCACGTCAACGCTGACCAGAACAGAACGAGGCTGTACATGCGCAAGGACATGTTGCGAATGCGTTGAAGTTGAAGCCGCCGTCTCAGACCCGCTCGGCCCGCTCCCGCAGCAACCGGCGCTCCGGGGCGTTGCGGGTCAGGGAGGCGGCGCGCTCGTATTCGGCGCGGGCCTCCTCCCGCCGCCCCAGCCGCTCCAGCAGATCGCCGCGGACGCTCGGCAGCAGGTGGTACTCGCGCAGCGCGGGGTCCGCCACCAGGGCGTCGACCAGTTCGAGACCGGCGGCGGGGCCCTCCGCCATCGAGACGGCGACCGCCCGGTTCAGCTCGACCACCGGGGACGGGGTCAGCACGGCCAGCCGGTCGTAGAGGGCGGCGATGGTCCTCCAGTCCGTTTCCTCGTAGCGCACCGCCCGTGCGTGGCACGCGGCGATCGCGGCCTGGAGGGCGTACGGACCGTGGCCCGCGCGGTGCAGGGCCTCGACGCCGCGGCGGATCAGCAACCGGTTCCACTTGGCCCGGTTCTGGTCGGCGAGCAGCACCGGCGCGCCGTCCGGGCCGGTGCGGGCCGGGATGCGGGAGCCCTGGAACTCCAGGAGCGCGGCCAGCCCGTGGACCTCGGGCTCCTTGGGCATGAGCCCCGCCAGCACCCGCGCCAGGCGCAGCGCGTCCTCGCACAGGGCCGGGCGCACCAGATCGGCCCCGGCCGTCGCCGAGTAGCCCTCGTTGAAGATCAGGTAGATGACCTCCAGGACCGAGGAGAGCCGGGCGGCCCGATCCTCCCCGTACGGCACCTCGAAGGGCACCCGGGCCTTGGCCAGCGACCGCTTCGCGCGGACGATGCGCTGGGCGACGGCCGCCTCCGAGGCCAGGAACGCGCGGGCGATCTCCTCCGTCGTCAGCCCGCCCAGCAGCCGGAGAGTCAGGGCGATCCGGGCCTCCGGCGACAGCACCGGATGGCAGGCGGTGAAGATGAGCCGCAGCAGGTCGTCATCAATATCGTCGGGGTCCGCGGGAGGGGGCGGCGGCACGTCCTCCAGCGCCCGCCCGACCTCGGCCAGCTTGCTCGCGTACGTCTCCTTGCGGCGTACGAGGTCGATCGCGCGGTGCTTGGCGGTGGCCATGAGCCAGGCACCCGGCTTGTCCGGGACGCCCGACTCCGGCCACTGTTCCAGCGCGGCGATCAGGGCATCCTGCGCGAGTTCCTCCGCGATGCCGACGTCCCGCACGATGCGGGCGACACCTGCGATGATGCGCGCGGATTCGATCCTGAAGACCGCTTCGACCGTTTCGGTCGCGTTTGCTGCCGTCACGGCCACCCATCAGAGCAGCCGCCCGGTGGTGCGGCAAGCGGAACCGGATCAGCCCTCGTCGATCTCGCGGACCTCGGCGGTGATGGTCCAGTAGTCCTCGTGGGTCTCCAGGAACCGCTTCGTCCACTCCAGCGCCTCGGCCTTGTCCTTGGCCTGGATGAGCGAGTAGCCGCCGATGACCTCCTTGCTCTCGGTGAACGGACCGTCGGTGTAGCTGATCTTGCCGCCGGACCAGGTGACCCGGGTGCCCTCGGAGGTGGGCTTGAGCCCGGCCGTGTCGAGCATGACGCCCGCCTTGGTGATCTCCTCCAGCAGCGCGCCCATGCGCTCCATCAGCTCGGGGCTGGGGCCCTCGGCGGGGGCGTTCTTCTCGTCGATGCGGATCAGGGTCAGAAAGCGCGGCATGGTGACTCCTCGGTCGCCGGGGCGGGGCCGTTCCCCGCCGCTCACCCTTGCGTCGAACGGGAGACGCCGGGATCGACAGCTCCCCGGAAAATTCTTCGGGGAATTTTTCCCGGGGAGCACGGCGACCGGGACGACGGCTGCCGTCAGCCCAGTGCACGGCGCCCGCGTCCGCGGTGGGCCGCTGCTTCCGGACGTTGAGGCGACCGCCGCGACCGCCGACCCGGCCACCACGCCCCGCGCCGCCGTTTCCCCGCCAGGCGCCGGGCCGTCAGCGCAAGTCCGGATGGACGGTGCGGCCGGGGACCTCCAGGTTGGTGCAGCCACGGCGCTCGGCCTGGTCCGCCGCGAACGCGTTGAGGAGGTGCCGTGTCTCGCTCATCGGCAGCACAGGTCGGGAGGTGTCCTGGGCGTAGCTGTCGGCGAGGAAGTTGGCGGACTCCCCGGCACATCGGGCCTTGGCGCGGCCGAAGTTCTCGCCGAGCAACGCGTCGCGGGAACTGTGCCCCTTGGGGATCCGAACGTTGGCCGAGAGCAGCGTCTCGAACGGCTCATTCGCCCAATCGCCGTACCAGCCCGTGAGGCTCACGGCGGACTCGCCCGTCCCGGAGTCGACCAGGGAGCAGCTGGTGATGGGGGCCCGCTCGTCCGTGGGCGCGACCACCTGCCACTCCTCGCCGGACGGGCTCCTGGGCAGGGTGCCCCGGGTCAGCCAGCCGCACATGGTGCCCTCCGCCTGGCTCAGGGACAGCTTCCGGGTGGATTCGACACGGTCCGGCAGCGGCAGCGAGTCGGCCCCGCAGCCGATCTCGGCGTTGGCGCCGTTGGCGATGCGCACGGCCGTGCGCAGTGACTGGGGTGAGGGATCGTCCTCCACGCCATGGGCGTACACCGTGGTGACGAGGCGCGGCTTTCGGCCCGTGGCGTCGCGGCCGAGCTTCGGGCAGTCCTGAATGATCACGGGGCCGAACTTGCCGTAGAAACCGGGGACGGCCCTGGGGAAGGCATAGTGGGGATCGCTCGGGATGGTGAACTCCATGGCCAACGGACCCGGCCGCCCGCCCGTGTCGGTCTGCGCCTCGACCTTGAGGACGAAATGCCGGCCATCGTTCTCGTTCACCCCGCATCTGAGCGGACCGTGCCCGGAGCCGAAGGTGTCCTCGGCGGCCTGGAGCCGTTCGTCCGGCAGCAGTTCGGCGAGGTCGTCGCCCGACAGATGGCCCCCGCACAGCGTCGCGGCGTACCACCAGGGCTGCCACACCGGCTTGGCCAACCAGCCGGCGCCCGCGACGACGGCGAGCACCACCGCCACGATCCCGATTACCCGCCTGCTGGGCAGCCACCGCCACTTACCTACCCCCGTTGCCATGATCTGTGGTCCCTCCTCACCTCAGGGCCTCTCCCTCGAGGGGAGGAGCCTACGTGGGTGCGCTGTGATCGAGCGCTTTCAGCCGGCCAGTTGAGAACGGGTGGCGCCCTCGCACCGTCCGCACAGCCGGGCCGCGCTGTCAGTGCTCCGTGTCATGATGCGGACGCGTCCCAGGGGAGTGGGTCGCTGTCTGCTGATTGCCAGGGGGTTGGGGATGGGTGCGGGTACGGAGTCGGACGGGTCGTCCAGATCCGACGAGGAGTGGGAGCGGTTTCTGCGCGAGTCGGTGGCGGGTGCCGCCGACGCGCCCAAGGAGCCGTCGGCGCGGGCCCGCGGCGTGGCGAAGCGGCTGCGCGCGGAGCCCGGCCGCGAGCCGGAGGGCTGGCGCAGCTACACGCCCGCGCGGCCCAAGCGGCGCACGGGCTGGTACGTGGTCGGAATGCTGGCCTCGCTGGTGCTGCTGGTGGTGGCGCTCGCGCCGGGGTGGATCGTGGACCTGTTGGCCGGTGACGACCCTGACGCCCCGCCGCTCGCGGCCGAGACCGCCCGCCCGACCCAGGCACCCCCGGCGGAGGCGGCCCAGCGCCCCACCACGGACGAGCCGTTCCGCGGTTCGCCCGCGGCGGGCTGGGCGAGCGGAGCGGCGGGGATCACCGTGCCGAAGGCCGGGGCGGTCGGCTGGATGAGCGCGGCCGAGGTCGAGCGGGCCCTCGCCCGCAGCCGGGACTTCCTCGTCGCGTCCGGCCTGGACCGTGGGGTGCTGCGGGGCGAGCGCCCCGAGAAGGCGATCGCACTGATCAACCCGCACCAGAAGGACGTCCAGGGCCTTCTGAAGACCGCTTTCCGCGCCCCGAGCGAGAAGAACGACCCCCTCCTCCTCTTCAGCCGCTTCCAGCCCTCCCGCACCCACCTGGTCGGCGACGTCGTGAAGACCCGGGGCCGGCTCACCTACCGGGAGGGCGAGCGCGGCGCGCTCCAGGTGACCGCCGACGTCACCTTCGTCTACCCGGTCACCCGCGCGGACGCGGGCGGCGACGACGAGATCGTGCGCACGATCGTCCGGCGCGAGCTGGTCCTGAGCTGGGACGACCCTGCCAAGGTGATCACCGAGCCGGGCACGTTCTCGATCGTCTCGTACACGTACGACATGACCAACGGCGGCTGCGGCGCCCCCACGGGCTACTTCACCCCGCCCTTCGGCGCGGACCGCCGGGCGGACGAAGCCGGTACGGAGGTCGACCCGTACGACCGCAGTGCGCCGGTCGGGCGGGACGAGTCCTCCGGGGGCGAGTGCAGGAGGGCGACGCGGTCCTGACCAGGGGCAACCAGAGCGCTCAGTCATAACGGGGCTCGGGGCTGTCCGTGAATTTCTTTGCATAAAGCTGCCGTCGATCGTATAGTCATGCCATCCGTGAGGGAGGATGGCAATGGCGATACGCGCAGCGGTGGCGGGAGCGAGCGGATACGCGGGCGGTGAGGTGCTGCGGCTGCTGCTCGCGCACCCCGAGGTCGAGATCGGCGCGCTGACCGGCAACAGCAATGCGGGCCAGCCGCTCGCGGCCCTCCAGCCGCACCTCCTCCCGCTGGCCGACCGGGTGCTGGAGCCGACCGGGGCCGAGGCGCTGGCCGGGCATGACGTGGTCTTCCTCGCGCTGCCGCACGGGCAGTCCGCCGCCGTCGCCGAGCAGCTCGGCGACCAGGTGCTGGTGATCGACTGCGGTGCGGACTTCCGGCTGGAGGACGCGGCCGACTGGGAGAAGTTCTACGGTTCGCCGCACGCCGGTACCTGGCCGTACGGCCTCCCCGAGCTGCCCGGGGCCCGTACCGCACTCAAGGGCTCCCGGCGCGTCGCGGTGCCCGGCTGCTACCCCACCGCCGTCTCACTCGCGCTGTTCCCGGCGTACGCGGCCGGGCTGGTCGGGCCCGAGGCCGTGATCGTCGCCGCCACCGGAACCTCGGGCGCGGGCAAGTCGCCCAAGCCGCATCTGCTGGGCAGCGAGGTCATGGGCTCCATGAGCCCGTACGGCGTGGGCGGCGGCCACCGGCACACCCCGGAGATGATCCAGAACCTGTCGGCCGCCGCGGGCGAGCGGGTCTCGGTCTCCTTCACCCCGACCCTCGCCCCCATGTCCCGCGGCATCCTGGCCACGTGCAGCGCCCCGGCGAAGCCCGGCGTGACGGCGGGGGCGCTGCGGGCCGCGTACGAGAAGGCGCTGGGCGACGAACCGTTTGTCCACCTGCTGCCGGAGGGCCAGTGGCCCTCCACCGCCGCCGTGTACGGATCCAACACCGCGCTGCTCCAGGTCGCCCTCGACGAGGCGGCCGGCCGGGTCATCGTGATCAGCGCGATCGACAACCTCACCAAGGGCACCGCGGGCGGCGCGGTCCAGAGCATGAACATCGCCCTCGGTCTCCCCGAGGAGCTGGGACTTTCCACGATCGGAGTCGCTCCATGAGTGTGACGGCAGCCAAGGGCTTCACCGCCTCCGGCGTCGCGGCAGGGATCAAGGAGAACGGGAACCCCGATCTCGCACTGGTCGTCAACAACGGACCACGGCTGGCCGCCGCGGGCGTCTTCACCTCCAACCGCGTCAAGGCCGCCCCGGTGCTCTGGTCCGAGCAGGTGCTGAAGGGCGGCCAGGTCTCCGCCGTCGTCCTCAACTCCGGCGGCGCCAACGCCTGCACCGGCCCCCTCGGATTCCAGGACACCCACGCGACCGCCGAGAAGACCGCCGAGGTCCTCGGGCACAGCGCGGGCGAGGTCGCCATCGCCTCCACCGGGCTCATCGGCCTCCGGCTGCCCATGGCCCCCCTGCTGTCCGGCCTGGAGACGGCCGCGGCCGCCCTCAGCGAGCACGGCGGCGAGAAGGCCGCCATCGCCATCAAGACCACCGACACCGTGCACAAGACGGCCGTCGCCCAGGGCCCCGATGGGGCGTGGACCGTCGGCGGCATGGCCAAGGGCGCGGGCATGCTGGCCCCCGGCCTCGCCACCATGCTCATCGTCCTCACCACCGACGCCGACGTCGAGGCCCCCGCGCTGGACGCCGCGCTGCGCGACGCCACCCGCACCACCTTCGACCGCATCGACTCCGACGGCTGCATGTCGACCAACGACACCGTGCTGCTGCTGGCCTCCGGCGCCTCCGGCGTCACCCCCGCCGCGGACGACTTCGCCGAGGCGGTCCGCACCGTCTGCGCCGACCTCGCGCGGCAGCTGATCGGGGACGCCGAGGGCGCCTCCAAGGACATCCGCATCGAGGTCGTTGGCGCGGCCACCGAGGACGACGCCGTGGAGGTGGGCCGCTCGATCGCCCGTAACAACCTCCTCAAGTGCGCCATCCACGGTGAGGACCCCAACTGGGGCCGGGTGCTGTCCGCGATCGGCACCACCTCCGCCGTCTTCGAGCCCGACCAGCTCAACGTGGCCATCAACGACGTATGGGTCTGCAAGAACGGTTCGGTCGGCGAGGACCGCGCGCTGGTCGACATGCGCTACCGCGAGGTGCGCATCACCGCCGACCTGGCCGCGGGCAGCGAATCCGCCGTCATCTGGGCCAACGACCTGACCGCCGACTACGTCCACGAGAACAGCGCCTACTCCTCATGAGCGAGCCGAATGCGTCCCCGAAGGCGGACCAGTCCCCGAAGGCCGACCAGCCGACCGCCCGCAAGCACACCGCCCAGCCCAAGGCCCGCATCCTCATCGAGGCGCTGCCCTGGCTGACCCGGCACCACGGCAAGACCGTCGTCATCAAGTTCGGCGGCAACGCCATGGTGGACGAGGAGCTGAAGGCCGCCTTCGCCCAGGACGTCGTCTTCCTGCGCCACGCCGGGCTGCGCCCGGTCGTCGTCCACGGCGGCGGCCCGCAGATCAGCGCGCAGCTCGACCGGCACGGCCTGGTGAGCGAGTTCAAGGCGGGCCTGCGGGTCACCACCGACGACGCGATGGACGTCGTACGGATGGTGCTGGCCGGTCAGGTGCAGCGCGAGCTGGTCGGGCTGCTCAACCAGCACGGCCCGCTCGCCGTCGGCATGACCGGCGAGGACGCCCATCTGATGTCCGCGACCAAGCACTTCGCCGACGTCGACGGCGAACAGGTGGACATCGGCCGGGTCGGCCGGATCACCGACATCGACACCGGCGCCATCAAGGCGCTGCTGGACGACGGCCGCATCCCGGTCGTCTCCTCCATCGCGCGCAGCTCCGACGACGGCCACGTCTACAACGTCAACGCCGACACGGCGGCGGCCGCGCTCGCCGCCGCCCTGAACGCCGAGACGCTGATGGTCCTCACCGACGTCGAGGGGCTGTACGCGGACTGGCCCCACAGCGACGAGGTGATCAGCCAGCTCGGCGCGAGCGAGCTGGAGAAGCTGCTGCCGGAGCTGGCCAGCGGCATGGTGCCCAAGATGCAGGGCTGTCTGCACGCCGTACGCAACGGCGTCACCACCGCGCGCGTCATCGACGGGCGGGTGCAGCACTCGATCCTGCTGGAGATCTTCACCGACGAGGGAATCGGCACGATGGTCGTGCCGGACGCGGAGCACGAGGGGGCGGACCAGTGAGCAACGCGGAGCTGACGCAGCGCTGGCAGGGCGCGATGATGGACAACTACGGCACCCCGCGCGTGCCGCTCACCCACGGCGAGGGCGCCACGGTGTGGGACGCGGACGGCAAGGAATACCTCGACTTCGTCAGCGGTATCGCCGTCAACTCCCTCGGCCACGCCCACCCCGCCGTCGTACGGGCCGTATCCGACCAGGTCGCCACGCTCGGCCACGTCTCGAACCTCTTCGTCGCCGAGCCCCCGGTGGCGCTCGCCGAGCGGCTGCTCCAGCTCTTCGGCCGCGCCGGGCGGGTCTACTTCTCCAACTCCGGCGCGGAGGCGGTCGAGGCCGCCTTCAAGATCGGGCGGCGGACCGGCCGTACCCACATGGTCGCCACCACCGGCGGCTTCCACGGCCGCACCATGGGCTCCCTGGCCCTGACCGGCCAGCCCGCCAAGCAGGAACCTTTCGTTCCGCTGCCGGGCGACGTCACCCATGTGCCGTACGGCGACGCCGAAGCGCTGCGCGCGGCCGTCACCACCGACACCGCCCTGGTCATCGTGGAGCCCATCCAGGGTGAGAACGGCGTCGTCGTCCCCCCGGCGGGCTATCTGGCCGCCGCCCGCGAGATCACCCGGGCCACCGGCACGCTGCTCGTGGTCGACGAGGTACAGACCGGAATCGGCCGTACCGGACACTGGTTCGAGCACCAGGCACAGGGCGTCGAGCCCGACGTCGTCACCCTCGCCAAGGGCCTCGGCGGCGGCCTCCCCATCGGCGCCACCGTCGCCTTCGGCGCCGCCGCCGACCTGCTGACCCCAGGTCAGCACGGGTCCACCTTCGGCGGAAACCCCGTCTCCTGCGCCGCCGCCGTCGCCGTCCTCGACACCATCGAGGCCGACGGAATCCTCGACCGCGTCAAGCGGGCGGGGGAGCGGCTGCGTGACGGAATCGAATCGCTCGACCACGCTCTGATCGGCCACGTCCGTGGCGCGGGCCTGCTGCTCGGTATCGTGCTCACAGAGTCCCTCGCGCCGCAGGTGCAGCAGGCGGCTCAGGACGCGGGACTCCTGGTGAACGCGACCGGGCCGGACGTGGTCCGGCTCGCGCCGCCGCTCGTCGTCGGCGACGACGAGGTGGACACCCTGCTCCGGGAGCTGCCCGGCGTCCTGACGGCCGTCCTGAACGCCGCGCACGGGGGCCATGGGGAACGATGATCCGGAGACTGACGAGACGATGACCGAGGCGCAGCACACCGACGCGGCGAACGACACCGCCCACGACGCCGACGGGAACCACAACGGGCCGTCCGTGCCGCAGACCCGCACCGCCCGCCACCGCCGGATCGTGGACATCCTGAACCGGCAGCCGGTCCGCTCCCAGAGCCAGCTCGCGAAGCTCCTCGCCGACGACGGGCTCTCCGTCACCCAGGCGACGCTCTCCCGCGACCTGGACGAACTGGGCGCGGTCAAGATCCGCAACACGGGTGGTGAGCTGATCTACGCGGTGCCGAGCGAGGGCGGGGACCGCACCCCCCGCGCCCCGCTCGGCGAGTCGGCCAGCGAGGCGCGGATGGCGCGCCTCGCGGCCGAACTCCTCATCTCGGCCGAGGCCTCCGCCAACCTCGTCGTCCTCCGCACCCCGCCCGGTGCCGCCCAGTTCCTGGCCTCGGCCATCGACTCGGCCGAGCTGCACGTGATCCTCGGCTCGATCGCGGGCGACGACACGGTGCTCCTCATCAGCCGCGACCCAGCAGGCGGCCAGGCCCTGGCCGACCACCTCCTCCGCCTGGCCCAAAAGGCCCGCTGACCCGGGCGGGGCCCACGTTTTCGTTGCCGGGTGCGCGCTGGGGCGCCGCCCCTCGGGGTTTCGTCGCCGGGCGCGGCCCGGTGGCCGGGGCCCTGCCCCCTGGGGTGTCGTCTCCGGGTGCGGCCCGGTGGCCGGGGCGCTGCCCTCTGGGGTTTCGTCGCCGGGTGCGGGCTGGGGCGTTGCCCCTTGGGGTTTCGTCGCCGGGCGCGGGCCGGTGGCCGGGTTGTGCCCACCCGTTCCTCCCCCAGCTACCGCTGGGAGGTGCCACCTCCGCGGAACGATTGCCCACAACTGGGTTCCACATCCAGCCCGTCCGGCGATTGAAGACCGCGGCGCAGGGGTCGGAGCTGCCGCCACGGGCCTGGGCCCGGACCGTGCCCGACTACCCAGCCCCTCCGGCGTTCGGGGACTACCCAGCCCTTCGGGCCTGTGAGGGGCGTGGGCCGGGGGCGGAGATGCCCCGTTACCCAGCCTCTCCGGCGTTTGAGGAGCGGGGTCCAGGGGCGGAGCCCCGGCGGGGGTCCGGGGGCGGAGCCCCCGCAACCGGGGCCGGGGCGGACCGTGCCCCACTACCCAGCCCCTCCGACGTTGGGGGACAACACCCAGCCCCTCCGGCGTTTGAGGAGCGGGGGTGCAGGGGGCGGAGCCCCCGCAACGGGGCTGGGGCGGAGCCCCGCCGTCCCGCCCTCCGGCGTTCGGGGACAACCCAGCCCCTCCGGCGATTGAGGAGCGGGGGCCGGGGCGGGGCCCCGGTTTCGGGGAGGGGCGGGGTGGGGGCTAACCCGCCTCCGCCCGGCGCGCCCGGTGGGCCATCCACGCCGCCACCACCGACCCCGACACGTTGTGCCACACGGAGAAGACGGCCGCCGGAAGGGCGGCGAGAGGGCTGAAGTGCGCCGTGGCGAGCGACGCCGCCAGCCCAGAGTTCTGCATGCCGACCTCGAAGGCCATCGCCCGGCTCGCAGGCGGCCCCAACCGGGCCACCTTCCCCGCCGCGTATCCCAAGGCCAGCCCCAGCCCGTTGTGCAGCACGACGGCCAGCAGCACCACCCCCGCCGCCGACCGAATCGCGTCCGCGCTGCCCGCGACGACCACCGCCACGATGAACCCGATGGTCACGGCCGACAGCCACGGCAGCACCCCCAGCACTCGCCCGATGTAACGCCCCGCCACCAGCCGTACGACCAGTCCGCCCACCACCGGCAGCAGCACCGTCTTCAGGATGTCGGTGACCATCGACTCCGCGTCCACGGGCAGGAATTCCCCGGCCAGCAGCAGCGTCAGCGGCGGGGTGACCAGCGGCGCGAGCACCGTGGAGACGGTGGCGACCGAGACGGACAGGGCGACATCACCCCGCGCCAGATACGTCACCACGTTCGACGCCGTCCCGCTCGGCGCGCAGCCGACCAGGATGACACCGGCGGCCAACTGCGGGGACAGCCCGAGCCCCTGGGCGATGAGCCACCCCAGCCCGGGCATGATCACGTAGTGCGCGACCAGCCCGAGCGCCACGGCCCAGGGCCGCTTCAGCACACCGGTGAAGTCCTGCGGGGTCATGGTGAGCCCCATGCAGAACATGATCACGCCCAGCAGGTACGGCACCTGCGGCGCCCAGCCGGTGAAGGCGCCGGGGGTGCTCAGGCCCGCCACTCCGGCGGCGAGGACGAGGAGGGGGAAGACGGTGACGGCCCGCCGGGCCGCCCGGTCGGCGGGCCCGGGGCCGGACTCTGCGGAGTCCGTCGCGGGACTCTTGGATTCGGATCGCACCGCGTGATCGAACGCCGCGCGAGCCCCGTAACGCAAGACCGTCTCGTTATGTGGTCGCTACAAGGAAGCCGTCACGAGGAAGCCGTCACAACGACAGCGGCGGCAACGGAAGCGGCAACCCCGGCAGCCCGTCCAGACTGCTGGCGACATGGTCCTTCCGCTCGCAGTAGGCGGTCAGCTTCGTCTCGTCGTCCTCGCGCCGAAACCGCTGGGCATGCAGCGTGCGGTCCTCGCGGTAGTCCATGAAGGGCACCGCGTACCCGCACGTGTCCCGGATCAGCTCAGCGGTCACCACGATCACGGCCCGCAGCCCGTGCGTGTGCACATCGACAGACGGAAAGTGCTTGACCAGCTCGGCGAAGCGCGGGTCGTCGCGGAACACGGGCTCACCCCGCCCATGCACCCGCACGATGTTCGGCGGCCCGTCAAAGGCGCACCACATCAGCGTGATGCGGCCGTTTTCCCGCAGATGGGCGATGGTCTCCGCGTTGCTCCCGGAGAAGTCCAGGTAGGCCACGGTCAGTTCGTCGAGCACGGCGAACGACCCCGACACCCCTTTGGGGGAGAGATTCACGGTGCCGTCCCCGGCCAGCGGAGCAGTAGCCGTGAAGAAGATCTTCTGCTGTTCGATGAATGTGCGAAGTCTGCCGTCGATACGTTCGTACTCTTTGCCCATGTGGCGCATTATCCGCCCAGGTCGAGGCCACAGGGATGGTTCGATGGAGACATGGCAGACAAAAACGGTCGGCGGGACCGCCCCGGGATCCGGGTCCGCCGCGTATACGACACCCCGGAGCCGGACGACGGCACCCGCGTCCTGGTGGACCGGATCTGGCCGCGTGGCCTCGCGAAGGCCGACGCCCATCTGGACGAATGGGCCAAGGCCGCAGCTCCCTCCACCGAGCTACGACGCTGGTACGGGCACGAGCCGGAGCGGTACGCGGAATTCGCCCGGCGGTACCGCGCGGAGCTGGCCGAACCGGAGCGCCGCGAGGCCGTGGACCATCTGCGCGAGCTGGCCGGGCAGGGCACGCTCACGCTGCTCACGTCCGTGAAGGACCTGAGCCACGGCCACGCGGGTCTCCTGGCCGACGCCGTACGCGGCCACCGCTGAGCACACACCGTCTGGTCACGACACGCACAGCTCAGCCGAGAAACGCGTGAAACCGCTCGTCTGCCACGTCGTCCCCTCCGCCGTCACCACGAACGCCTCCGCGCCCGGCTGGCGCTGAAGCCACGGGCGGGCGCGCTCGGCGCCCATCGCGCAGGCCGCCGTCGCCCAGGCGTCCGCCTCCGTCAGGCTGGTGCCGACCACCGTCACGGAGACGAGGCCGTCCGCCGGGGGGCGGCCGGTGTGCGGGTCCAGGATGTGGCAGCCGCGCTCGGCCGGGCCGGAGGTGGCCACGGCCAGCTCGCCGTGCGCCTCGACCACCGCGAGCAGCTCACCGCGCCGCATCGGATCGGCGATGCCGACCCGCCACGGGCCGCCGTGCACCTGCACGTCGCCGCCGCCGTTGACGCACACCGAACCGGCGCCCGCCGAGGCCAGCATCCGGGCGGCGCGTTCGACGGCCCACCCCTTGACCAGGCCGGTCGGATCGGGCCGCCCCCCGGCGTAGTGCGGGCTGAACCAGCCGTCGCTGCGGTACGTGAACTCCTCGCACAGCTCCAGCACGTCCCGTACCTCCGGCTCGCACTGCGACAGCGTCAGCTCCTCGCGCCCGAGACGGCTGATCTGGCTGTCCCGGCGGTACGTGGAGAACAGCTCGTCCACCCGGTGCAGCCCCACCACGGCCCCGTCCAGCGCCGCCAGCACCCGGGGCCGGTCGGCGTCGTGGACCTCGCGCAGGTCGAAGGAGAAGACGGTGCCCATGACGTGCTCGACATGGCGCAGCGGCTCGGGCTCGCCGTACTCGTCGTAGGACGTCATTTGGTACCCGCCTTGTCGAGAGCGCTCTGGAGGGACTTGGCGTAGCCCTCGCTGGTGTACGTCGCACCGGACACGGTGTCGACCTTCGCGGCGGAGACCGCCTGCTGGTTGAGCTGGGGGATGGAGTCCTTGGCGATCTGTTCGCTGCGCGGCCCGGAGTTCGGCGTCTTGACGGCCTGCGCGGCGGTGATCTTCCCGCCGCTCATGGTGACGCTGACCTGCACCGGCCCGTACTGCGTGTCGACGACGTCACCGGTCAGGGTCTGCCCCCCGGCGGCCCCCGAGGGCGCCGTGGCCGCGACGGGCGGCGGCGCCTGCCCGGCGGGCGGCCCGGCGACGTTCTGGCCGCCGGCGGGCTGCTTCAGCGCGAGCAGCGCCACGACACCGGCGACGGTGGCGGCGGTGCCCAGCAGGATACGGCGCAGCGGATGCTTCCTCTTCATGGCTCCACCTCAGGTCACAGCTCGAAGGATTCATGATGGATACGGCGGTCCGGGACCCCGGCGTCGTGCAGCGCCTCGTACGCGTGCTCGGTCAGGCCCGGGGGCCCGCACAGATAGACGTCGTGCTCGTCGATGTCCGGCAGCAGCGCCCGCAGCCGTTCGGCGCTGATCTCCGGCCGGGCCCCGTCGGGGCCGTTGACGGCGTAGAGCAGCCGGGCGTCCCGCTCGGCCGCGATCTGCTTCAGCTCGCCCCACAGCGCCAGGTCCTCGACGGTCCGGGCGCGGTAGAGCAGGGTCAGGTCGCCGCCCTTGCCGGGCAGCGTCTCGAACAGGGCCCGGATCGGGGTGATGCCCGCCCCACCGGCGATCATCAGTACCTTGCCCTGGCTGCGGCGGGACGCGGTCATCGCCCCGTACGGCCCCTCGGCCCACACCCGGGTCCCCGGCTTCAGCTCGGCGAGCCGGGTGCTGTGCCCGCCCACCGCCTTCACGGTGATGCGCAGCAGATTGGGCCGGGGAGGGGCGGACAGCGAGTACGGGTGGGAACCCCACCGCAGCTGCGGGGCCAGGAACCGCCACCGGAAGAACTGGCCCGCCTCCGCGCCGATCCGGTGCAGCTTGCGCCCCTTGATCAGCACCGAGACGATCCCGGGCGCCTCCTGGACGACGGCCTCGACCTTCATCCGGTGCCGCAGGTTCAGCCGCAGCGGCACCAGCAGCCGGTACCAGATCGCCAGCGCGCTGACCGCGCCGTACAGCACGTACCACGCGGTCTGGGCCGTCATGTCGCCCACGAACTCGGCGCCGTTGCTGAGCTGGTGCCAGAAGGTCAGGAAGACGGCCGCGTAGGTGAGCAGATGCAGGTAGTACCAGACCTCGTACGGAAGCCTGCGGCGCACCATCCCGGCCGAGATCAGCCCGATCACCACGAGCGTCACCGTGCCGATCGTCGCCTCGAGCATGTCGGGGAAGGTGAGCACCATGGTCTCGGTCTGCTCGACGAACGAGACGCCGCCCTGGGTCGCGTACCCCGCGATGATCAGGCCGACATGAGCGAGGATCAGGCACAGCGCGTACCGCCCGCTCATCGCGTGCCACCGCGCCACCCGGTCCGACCCCACCCGCCGCTCCAGCGCGGGCACCCGCGCCATCTGGAGCACCACCAGCGCCAGGACGTACCCGGCGAGCAGCCCGCTGAGCCGCCCGGCGCCGTTCAGCCAGGCGGCGTTGCCGGTGACGTTCGGGGTGTTGAACCACCACAGGGACAGCACCGCCGCCGCCCCTGCCCAGCTCAGCAGCACCAGCGGCACGGCGGGGGAGCGCCGTGGCCGAATCTGGCGCAAGGCCAGCCGTCGACCGGCCCGGCTGTTCAATAGCGTCGTCACGGCCCGTCCCCTTCCTATGGGCTCCGGTGCACAGGGGTACGGGCGGGAACGGGCGATGACTCAAAGGCCGACGGAATTCACAAGTTTGCGGTGCGAAGACGTCCGCTGACGCAGGTGTGGCGCGATGTGCGGCCGGACGATGGCCTCGGCGCTGCGGGTCTGCTCCCGATCGATAGCCCATGGGCTCTCAATGCGGGTCGAGTTCGCATCAGCCGAGCCTGGATGGTGGCGCTGGCGAGTCTGGGCGGGCTCGGCGTCGCCGCCGCGCCGCAAGCCGCAGCTGCCGGGTCGCGGCTCGTCGAGCACGGCCGCGTATACGGGCCGGGTCAGCCGCCGGCCTCTCCCCGGCGATAACGGCTGAGGTAGCGACGCGCCTCGCGTCGGCCCGCGTACCGTTCCCCGCGGTTGCGGGCCTTGTCGTACCGCTGCACCTCCCGGACGCAGCCGCGCCTGCCGCACCCCGAACAGCAGGTGCGGGCGAACAGCAGCGCGGCGGGGTCCTCCCACCGGCAGCGGGTGTCCGTCTCCTCTCGCGTAGGGCGCGGCGGCAGATCGCAGGCGTCGTAACGGTGATCGTGGACCGGCCGTGGGTTGTGCTCGGCGTGGCGCACCCACAGCGGCTTGGTCCTGTCCGTACGGGACATCTCGTTCCTTACCGGAACCCGCCGCCCGTGCTCCCGGACCTTCCGGGCGGGCGGCTAGATCCGGATTCGCCTCTTCACAACGCGCCCTCCTTCCCCTGCGTCCGCGACGACTCGCCCCAGTCGGGATACGTGTCGGCGCGGCATGAGCGACAGGCGTCCCCGTGAGCTGGGTCGTAGAAGGCGCCACAGGCGCAGCGGGGCCAGCCCAGGCAGGTGGGGCACTGGGTGTAGGGGTCGGTGACGGGGCGGCCGCAGGTGCCGCCCCGGCCTTCGCATTCGCGGTGCGGCGGGCGGTAGGTGACCGCTTGCGCCGGGGTGCGGTTGGTGGCCGTGGGCGCCGCCTGTGTCCGATCGTCGTCGGGCCGGTCGTCATCGTCGGAGTGGCGGGGGTCGGGGCCGTGGCCGGGCAGGAGCCAGCCGCCGCGGCAGACGCCGCACGGCTGGTCGTCGTCGGTCGGCCGGTCGGCCGGGGCGGGGTGCCAGCCGTCTTCGCACCGCCCCGCACACGGGGTGGCCGCCAGCAGCCACATCGCGACGTCGTCGGGCCGGTACCCGTCCTCTCCTGCGTCGGCTTCGCGTTCGAGGGGCCGGTTGGCCCAAGTGGTCCACCAGCGGCGCTCGATCCGCGCGATCAGCCGGGCGGCGGGCCGGCGGAGCAGTTCGTCACGGACGGTCTGCACAACGGCCGGGGGCACGCCGCCTCCGCAGGCGCGCAGCAGCTTGCCCGGCAGCGCGGAGAGTACGGCGCGGACGGGATCGGTGGTGGTGGCCGTGTTCTGGCAGGCGGCGCATTGGTCCCAGGAGCGGGGGTAGTAGGTGCGTGCCCAGCGGCGGTGCTTGTCCTTGCGCTTGTCGGGCGCGACGCGGGTGGTGGTCCCGGCGGAAGCGGGGCGCTCGGGCAGCGGGGCGGAGCAGGTGCGGCAGCGGCCCTGGCAGCCGCGGCACGGCCTGCCGTCCTGGTCGGTGACGGCCTGGCACACCGGGCACTCGCGGCGGCAGACCTGGCACAGGTGGTCCTCCGGATGCGGCTGCGGCAGCCAGCGGTGCTCACCCTGGCAACGCACGCACCTGCGGGTGTCGATGTCCTCGAGGTGGGTGGGGAGGACCGGTCGGCCAGGGCACTGGTCGCACTGGACGACGGGGCGGTCGGTGTTGCGGTGCAGGATCATGCGGCGCTCCCGGCGTGGTGGGCGGAGGCGAGTTCCCAGCGTAGCGGGTGGTGACGGAGCGCCAGATAAACGGCCCGGTCCTTCAGGGGTCCTTCAAAGGGCGTTCAGGGGTCCTTCAGGGGGCCCTGCGGGTAGAGAAGGGTGCGGGTTTCGGGATCGTATGATCGCTGACCACGTCATTCTTGGTGAGGAACGTCATGTCGATGCCGCCCCAGCCGCAGGGGAACCCGTACGCCTCCGCGCCGCCCCAGGGGAATCCGTACGCCACACCGCACGCTCCGTACGGTCCGCCGCAGCAGCAGCCCCACTACTGCCGGCACCCGCATCCGGCCGATCACGGCCAGCCGATGGGCGGGGTGCCGCAGGTGCCCGCCTGCCGGGTGTGCTCGTCGTATCCGGCGGCGGAGGTCACCATCCGCAGCCACGTCGGCCTGCTGCTCATGATGCGGTTCAAGAAGTGGGAGGGCCCGTTCTGCCGGACCTGCGGCACGGCGCTGCGCCGCGACGCGACCACCGACACCCTGTGCCAGGGCTGGTGGAGCCCGTTCTCCGCGGTGATCTTCAATCCGTACACGATCATCCACAACCTGGTGGTCCGCGGGAAGCTCAACAAGCTCCCGGAGCCGGGGCCCGCGATGTACGGTGCGCGCCCCGACCCCGGGAAGTCCGTGCTTCAGCGCCCGTTGTCGTACGTGGCGCTGCTGCCCATCCTCTGGTTCCTGTACCTCGTCATCGTGCAGCCGTAGCGGACCGGTCGGCGGGTGCCGCCACGCCCGCCACGACGATGGCCAGCGCCACCAGCAGCGCGCTCACCCAGACCGGCGAGCGGTAGCCCAGCCCCGCGCCCAGCGTGAGCCCGCCGAGAGCGGGACCGACCGCCGCCCCCACATTGAGGGCGGCGGTCGCGAACGCCCCGCCCAGCGCGGGCGCTTCGGCCGCCGCGTACAGCGCCCGCGTGATCAGCGTCGAGCCGACACCGAACGACAGCATCCCCTGTACGAGGACCAGCACGACCGCCACGCCGGGCCGGTCCGCGCCCACCGACAGCAGCAGCCAGCCGACGAGCAGGGCGAGGCCACCCGGCACCAGGACCAGCATCGGCCGCGCGTCGGACCACCGCCCGGCGACGGTCACCCCGGCGAACGACCCGAGCCCGAAGAGCGCCAGCACGGCGGGCACCCAGGACTCGCCGAAGCCGCTCACGTTCGTGACGAGCGGCGACAGAAAGGTGAACGTGCAGAACGTGGCGGCGTTCACCAGCATCCCCAGACCCAGCGTCACCAGCAGCCGGGGGCTGCGCAGCGCGCGCAGCTCACCGCGCGCGCTCGGCACCTCGACCGCTTCGGTACGCGGCACCGACCGCACGATGGCGAACAGGGCCGGTACGGAGACGAGCGCCACCGCCCAGAACGCCGAACGCCACCCCCAGACCTGCCCCAGCAGCGCACCCGCCGGAACCCCGGCGACACACGCGAGCGTGACCCCGCCCAGCAGCGCGGACGTGGCCCGCCCCTTGGAACGGGGCTCGACCATCCCGGTCGCCGCCGCGAGCCCCACGGCCAGGAACCCGGCATTCGCCAGCGCCCCGAGCACCCGGGTGGTCAGCAGCACGGCAAAGCTGGTGGTGACCGCGCCGACGACATGGACGGCCATGAAGGCCGTCAGAAACACCAGCAGCGCGCGACGCTGCGGCCACCGCATGCTGAGGAGCGCCATCAGGGGCGCCCCCACGATCATCCCCACCGCGAACGCCGAGGTCAGCGCGCCCGCGGCGGGGATGGACACGTTCAGATCGCTTGCGATGTCCGGCCCGAGGCCGGACAGCATGAATTCGGATGTGCCTTGGGCGAAGACCGCCAGTCCGAGCACATAGATGGCAAAAGGCATGAAGGCTCCACACACCGACATGAAGACGGAAAGAAATGCGGAGACCGGTAGCCCGGTGATGAAGGCGCCACCGAACGACCGGTGGCTAGAGCCTGGATGCCTCGGGACTGGACATGGCGGTTAGGTTAGCGGTTCGCCGTGTGGGCGACGAACGCGGCCCATGCGGTGGGGGAGAAGGCGAGTTGGGGCCCCTGCTTGTCCTTGGAGTCCCGGACGTGGACGGTGTTCTCCGGGCAGGTGGCGACCTCTACGCAGCTGTCGCCGTCGCCCCCGCTGTACGTGGACTTGTGCCAGGAGAGGGCGACCTCGACGCACTCGCCGCCGTCGCCTCCGCTGTAGCTGCTCTTGAACCAGGCCAGTTCGCTGCTCATAGCGCTCCTCGGATCTGCTTCAGCAGGCTCACGGAGTCCTCAGGGGTGAGAGCCTGTGAGCGCAGTTTCGCATACCGCATCTGGAGCACGCTGACCTCTTTCCGCTCAGAGATCAACTGACCGCTTCGCTGGCCTTCCGAGTAGCCGAACCACTCGTTGTCCGCGGTTTCCAGCAGTTGAATGGAACCGTCCAGCCCCGCGTGATGCTCCTGGACGATCGGCATGAGCTGGATCTCGACGTTGCGAAGCTTCGCGCATTCCAACACGTGGTCGATGAGTTCCCGGGCCGTCTCCACCCCTCCGGTGCACCGTCGGAACAGCACTTCCTCGACGATGAAGCTGAACGCCGTGTTCGGCCTCTCCTTGAGCAGGCGCTGCCGCTCCTTTCGGGCTACGAGCTGGATTTCGATCTGCTCGTCGGCCAACGGAGGGACTCTCTCGCGAAAGACCGCCCGCGCGTACGCCTCGGTCTGCAACAGACCCGGTACAACCCGACACTCGTACGTACAGAGGCTGATCGCCAGCTCCTCCAGCCCGGCCCACTGCCGGAACCACGCCGCCAACCCCGGCTTCCGCACCAGACACTTCGCTGCTGCCCGCAGCACCCCGAACGCATCGAGAACGTCCTCTGCCCGATCCACGTACTCCCGTTGCGGAAATCGCCGCCCCTGTTCGATCGAGGCCTGGGTCTGGACCGAGTACTGGAGCAACGGGGCCAGTTGCTCCTGGGTGTAGCCCGCGCGTTCTCGAAACACCTTGACGATCGCCCCGAACGTCTTGAGGCTGTCCGAGGACTCCGGTTCGTTGTTCATGCCCGCGTTGTCCGCCATCTGCGGCCACCTCCGGTGGTGCCATCCGTACTGAACCTGACTATCGGCCCAACTCGGCCATGGTCACGGTCCGTTATGCGTACAGTCCACCACGCGTACTCGTACAGTGACGCAGCGTACGAGAAGCCGATCTGGTCCGGTCATGCGTCGAGCCGGAACGGTGACGCCATGCCAATCCCAGCGCATCCCCGCACGACTTCTGACCAGTTCACTCATCGCTTCAGCTCCACCCGCCGTGGGGCCAGGCTCGCCCGACTGCTGGTGCTCCAGCAGCTCGACGCATGGGGATTTCCCTACCGCGGCGAGTCGTCCGACCTCATCACCGCGATCGTCGCCGAACTGGCGGCCAACGCCGTCACCCACGGCCGCGTCCCCGGCCGGGACTGTGAGGTCCGGCTGACGCGCACCGCCACCACTCTCCGCGTCGAGGTCGCGGACACCCGTACCGAGGACCGGCCGCCCATCGACGGCACGCCCGTCGCACCGCCGCCCGACTCCGAGACCGGCCGGGGCCTGCTGCTGGTCGCGGGCCTGGCCGCGCGCTGGGGCGTGGCCGAACGGCAGGGGCCGGGCAAGACGGTCTGGGCCGAGATCGACCTCACTTGCGGTCGAACGTGATCGGATAGGACACCGTGGAGCGCGGCACCGGCTTCTTGGTGCTCTTCCCGGTGTCCTTCTTCCCGTCGTCGTTCTGGAAGTGAACGGGATACCGCCCGGTCTGACGCGGGTTGGGCGACTTTCCGTCGCCATCCGTCTCGACATCGCCCCGGCCGTTGATCCACAGGACCCCCACCACGACCACGCCGAGCACGATCATCTGGTTCTTCCGATCCGCCACCGACTCTCCCTCGGTCCGCAGATGAGCCCCCCGCCCGCCAGTCATGGTGACACCACCGCACCGGCGCCGACCAGGGCCATAAGTCGGCTTGTCGACGCAGGACGGTTCGCGTCGCTTGCCTGAGGGCGGCGACGGTCGGCTTGTCGCGATTATTGGGCAGCCAGGCGAGGGCCAGCCGCCACGGTTCGAGGTCGACGACATCCACGTAGGCGACGCCGGAGCGGGGGTAGAGCCAGCGGGTGCTCTCCGGTGGGAGCTGGATCCCCTTCCCCATGGCGATCAGGATCAGCGCGCTCTCGTAGTCGGTCACCGCGTGGGGGCCGTAGCGCACGCCGAGGCCAACCGGCAGACGAAGCCATCCGCGACCGCCAAGATGAGTGGAACGGCCCCGACGACCTGCCGCCCAAGGACGTGCCCGAGATGCAGGCCGACGAGTACCCCTTCGCGACCACCGAAGAGGGGCTGTCCCGGGCCCGTTCCGAAGACGGCATCCTGGACGGCTCCGTGGCCTGGACCCACGGCAATCAGAACGGCACCGCCGGCAACCGGCTCCAGGACTTCTACCGCACCGACCGCATCCTCTTCGGAGGCAACGACGAGTTCTGGGTCAACATCGAACCCTGACGGCCTCGGCCTTCAGGCGAGTGGCTCCGTGGCATCCGGCCATGGAGCCTCCGTAAAAACCGTTGGCGGACCACGGCGGACCGCTGCTACTTTTCCGGAGGCCGTGCGAGAGAACGAGGAGGTGGTACCCGTGAACGTATCGACATGGGTGCTCCCCTCCGGGGTCACGGTCGGGCGATAGGCAGGTCGTCCGGGAGCGCCGTCTCTGCGCACTCCCGAAAGGCACGACCATGCGATTCACTTCCGAACAGCGCCTCGACGACGGCGCCCTCGAGCGCGCATTCACTCTCGGTGAGATCCCCGGCATCCTGTGGACGCCCGGATCCGCATCCGCATCCGCACCGGCGCCGCTGATCCTGCTCGGCCACCCCGGCGGACTGCACACGATGTACCCCCGACTGGTGGCCCGGGCCCGGCACTCCGCGGCGGAGGGCTTCGCCACGGCCACCATCGAACTCCCCGGAAGCGGTGACCGGCCCCGTTCTGCCGCCGCCGAGCAGGCCCGCGCCGACCTGCACCGGGCGCTGAACGCAGGCGAGCCGGTCGGCGAGGACGTCGTGGACCGGCTCGTCCTGCCGCTGGTCGAAACGGCGGTCCCGGAATGGCAGGCCGCCCTGGACGCCCTCCTTGCGCTGCCCGGGATCGGCGGCCCGGTCGGGTACTCGGGGGGAGTGATCTCCATCGGGATCCGGCTGGCGGTGGTCGAACCGCGCATCGCGGCCGCCGTGCTGTTCGCCGGGAGTTTCGTGCCGCGCGCCCTGTTCGAGGAGGCCCGGCAGGTCACCATTCCGCTGCACGTCCTGCTCCAATGGGACGACGAAGGCAACGACCGGCAGCGGGCCCTGGACCTGTTCGACGCCTTCGGCTCCGAGGAGAAGACGCTGAACGCCAATATGGGCGGGCATACCGGCGTCCCGCAGTCCGCGGGTGACGCCGCGGCCCGGTTCTTCACCCGGCATCTGCGGTAGCCCTTACAACCGCCCCGACCGCGCCGGTACCGGCCATCGGGGGGCGGTGCCGGCCGGTCGGGGCGGCGCCGGGCCGCCGGCGCCGCACGGGCCCGGAGGCTGAAGCTCAAGCTCAGCTCTTGCGCTTGAACTTGTCGGTGGGAATGTCCACTGTGCTGCCGTCCATCAAGTGGAGGGTGACAGTCTCGCCGTAGGCGTAGTCGTCCCGGGATGCGTAGGTGTCGCCCTTCGGGCGGGTCAGCAGGGTGCACTGGCCCTGGAATGGATCGATGATCAAGTACGTCGGGATCCCGAACCGGGCGTATTGCCTCAGCTTGATCACGTAGTCGTTGTCGTCGTCCTCGGTGGAGACGATCTCCACTGCGGCCAGCACGTCGTCGTACGAGTACGGCTCCTTGGCCCCGTCCTTGAGGATGGTCACGTCGGGAACGCGGGGCGGCTCGCCGGGGAATTGGATCAGCACGTCGGACAGGAGTCGCTCCTCGGCGATACCCGATGCCTCGGCGGCGTTCTGGACGCGGCGGATGGTCCAGCTCTGGACGTCGCTCTGCGGCGTCATGACGATGTGGCCCCCCACGACCTCGATCTTGAAGCCCTCGAACTGGGCCGCAGCACGCTCAGCCGCCTCCCAGAGGATGTCGTCTTGCACGCTCATGCTGGCTACCTCCCCTGTCGGGCACCTGATAGCGGCATCGTAGCGCCGCCCGCCGACAACCCTCACCTGCCGCGTTGACGAAACATACGGGCCAGTGCATACTTATGCCAGTCAGTGCATGGACCGTAAGGAGAAACCCGTGACCGAGCGCGTCGTACTCGCCTACTCGGGCGGCCTGGACACCTCCGTCGCCATCGGCTGGATCGCCGAGGAGACGGGCGCCGAGGTCATCGCCGTTGCCGTGGACGTCGGCCAGGGCGGTGAGGACCTGGACGTCATCCGTAAGCGCGCGCTCGCCTGCGGGGCGGTCGAGGCGGAGGTCGCGGACGCCAAGGACGAGTTCGCCGACGAGTACTGCCTCCCGGCGATCAAGGCGAACGCCCTGTACATGGACCGCTACCCGCTGGTCTCGGCGCTCTCCCGGCCCACCATCGTCAAGCACCTCGTCGCCGCCGCCCGGAAGCACGGCGCCACGACCGTCGCCCACGGCTGCACCGGCAAGGGCAACGATCAGGTGCGGTTCGAGGCGGGCATCTCCTCCCTCGCGCCCGACCTGAAGTGCATCGCCCCGGTCCGGGACTACGCGATGACGCGGGACAAGGCCATCGCCTTCTGCGAGGCGAAGAGCCTGCCGATCGCGACCACCAAGAAGTCCCCGTACTCGATCGACCAGAACGTCTTCGGGCGGGCCGTCGAGACCGGCTTCCTGGAGGACATCTGGAACGCGCCGATCGAGGACGTGTACGAGTACACCTCGAACCCGGCCACCCAGCGGGACGCCGACGAGGTCATCATCACCTTCAAGGCGGGCGTCCCGGTGGCCATCGACGGCCAGCCCGTGACCGTCCTCCAGGCCATCCAGCAGCTCAACGAGCGGGCCGGGGCGCAGGGCATCGGGCGGATCGACATGGTCGAGGACCGGCTGGTCGGCATCAAGTCCCGGGAGATCTACGAGGCCCCCGGCGCCATCGCGCTGATCACCGCCCACCAGGAGCTGGAGAACGTCACCGTCGAGCGCGAGCTGGCCCGCTACAAGCGGCAGGTCGAGCAGCGGTGGAGCGAGCTGGTCTACGACGGTCTGTGGTTCTCGCCGCTCAAGCGGGCCCTGGACGGCTTCGTCACCGAGGCCAACGAGCACGTCTCCGGCGAGATCCGGATGACCCTCCACGGCGGCCGGGCCGTCGTCACCGGCCGGAAGTCGGAGCAGTCGCTGTACGACTTCAACCTGGCGACCTACGACACGGGCGACACCTTCGACCAGTCGCTGTCCAAGGGCTTCATCGAGCTGTTCGGGATGTCCAGCAAGATCGCCGCGAAGCGGGACCTTCAGCAGTAACCTGCGTAGCAGACGTAACCCACACCGCCTTCCCGCCGCCCGGCGGGGAGGCGGTCGCACACCCACAGCCTTGAGGAGCAACAGCGTGAGCAACGGCAACAGCGGCGACGTCCGGCTCTGGGGCGGCCGCTTCGCCGACGGGCCCGCGGAGGCACTGGAGAAGCTCAGCGCCTCGGTGCACTTCGACTGGCGCCTGGCGCCGTACGACATCGCCGGTTCCCGTGCCCACGCCCGGGTGCTCCACGCGGCCGACCTGCTGACCGCCGACGAGCTGGAGCGGATGCTGGAAGGGCTCGACCGGCTGGAGGCCGACGTCGCCTCCGGCGACTTCACCGGCACCATCGCCGACGAGGACGTGCACACCGCGCTGGAGCGCGGGCTGCTGGAGCGGCTCGGCCCCGACCTCGGCGGCAAGCTGCGCGCCGGGCGGTCCCGGAACGACCAGATCGCCACCCTCTTCCGGATGTACCTGCGCGACCACGCCCGGATCATCGGCGGTCTGATCGCCGACCTCCAGGAGGCCCTGGTCGGGCTCGCCGAGGCCCACCCGGACGTCGCGATGCCCGGCCGCACCCACCTCCAGCACGCCCAGCCGGTGCTCTTCGCCCACCACGTCCTCGCCCACGTCCAGGCGATGTCGCGGAACGCGGAGCGGCTGCGGCAGTGGGACGAGCGGACGGCCGTCTCGCCGTACGGATCGGGCGCCCTCGCCGGGTCCTCGCTGGGCCTGGACCCGCAGGCCGTCGCCGCCGACCTGGGCTTCGAGCACGGTTCGGCCGCCAACTCGCTCGACGGCACGGCCGCCCGCGACTTCGCCGCCGAGTTCGGCTTCATCACCGCGATGATCGGCATCGACCTGTCGCGGATCGCCGAGGAGATCATCATCTGGAACACGAAGGAGTTCTCCTTCGTGACCCTCCACGACGCGTTCTCGACGGGTTCGTCGATCATGCCGCAGAAGAAGAACCCGGACATCGCCGAGCTGGCCCGTGGCAAGTCCGGCCGCCTCATCGGCAACCTCACCGGGCTGCTGGCCACGCTGAAGGCCCTGCCGCTCGCGTACAACCGCGACCTCCAGGAGGACAAGGAGCCGGTCTTCGACTCCTGCGACCAGCTGGAGACCCTGCTCCCCGCCTTCACCGGCATGATGGCGACGCTGACCGTCAACCGGGAGCGGATGGAGGAGCTGGCACCCGCCGGGTTCTCGCTGGCCACCGACATCGCCGAGTGGCTCGTCCGGCAGGGCGTGCCGTTCCGGGTGGCGCACGAGGTCGCGGGCGCGTGCGTCAAGGAGTGCGAGCTGACCGGGATCGAGCTGGACCAGCTCACGGACGAGCAGTTCGCGAAGATCTCCCCGCATCTGACGCCCGAGGTGCGCAGCGTGCTGAACGTGCCGGGCGCGCTGGCCTCGCGCAGCGGGCGGGGTGGCACCGCGCCGTCGGCCGTGGCCGCGCAGGTGGCCGAGGTCAAGACGGACCTCGCCGCGCAGCGGGCGTGGGCGGACGCGAAGCGCTGATGTCCGCCTCCCTCGCCACTGCTGCCGCCGCCACGCCGGTGTCCCGGATCGGGCTCGGCCTGGCCGCGGTCGGCCGCCCCGGCTACATCAACCTCGGCCGGGACCGTGACCTCCCGGCCGACCGCACCGTCGAGGCGATGCGGCGCCGCTCGCACGAGCTGCTGGACGCCGCGTACGCGGCGGGGGTGCGCTACCTGGACGCGGCCCGCTCCTACGGGCTTGCCGAGGAGTTCCTCGCCGACTGGCTGCGTGCCCGGCCGGAGACGGCCGGGGATGTGGTGATCGGCAGCAAGTGGGGCTACACGTATGTGGCCGATTGGCGCATGGACGCCGACGCGCACGAGGTCAAGGACCACAGCGTCGCGACGTACGACCGCCAGCGCGAGGAGACCCACGCCCTCTTGGGCGACCACCTAGCCCTCTACCAGATCCACTCGGTAACGCCTGACAGCCCTGCCCTCACCGACCCCGCCCTCCACGCCCGGCTGGCCCGGCTCGCGGCGGAGGGTGTCACGGTCGGCATCTCCACCAGCGGGCCCGCGCAGGGCGACGCGATTCGCGCCGCGCTGGAGGTGGAGGCCGATGGGGAGCCGCTGTTCCGTACGGTCCAGAGCACGTACAACCTGCTGGAGCCGTCGGCCGGGCCCGCGCTGGCGGAGGCGCATGCGGCGGGGCGGGCCGTGATCGTCAAGGAGGCCATGGCGAATGGCCGCCTGGCCGGGGGCGGGGCGCTCCGGCATGCCGCCGAGGAGTTGGGCACCACGCCGGATGCCATCGCCCTGGCGGCGGTCCTACGACACCCCTGGGTGACCGTGGCCCTGTCGGGCGCGGCGACGGTGGCGCAGCTGCGGTCGAACCTGACCGCGGCGGGTCTCCACCTTCCGGACCTGGAAGACCTGGCGGAGCCCCCAGAGACATACTGGCGAACGCGCTCGACCCTCCCCTGGTCCTGACCGGGGCTAAGTCCCCCACCCCGCCCCTCCCCGAAACCGGGGCCCCGCCCCGGCCCCCGCTCCTCAATCGCCGGAGGGGCTGGGTTGTGGGGCCGTCCGCCCCGGCCCCCATGGCGGGGGCTCCGCCCCTGCACCCCCGCCGGGGCTCCGCCCCAGGCCCCCGCTCCTCAATCGCCGGAGGGGCTGGATGTGTAACCCGGTTGTGGGCAATCGTTCCGCAGGGCGGAACGGGTGGGCACAACCCGGCTGCCGGGCCGCGCTCGGCGACGAAGCCTCGGGGGCAGTGCCCCGGTCCGTACCCGGCCGCCGGGCCGCGCCCGGCGACGAAACCTCGGGGGCAGCGCCCCGGCCCGTACCCGGCCGCCGGGCCGCGCTCGGCGACGAAACCTCGGGGGCAGCGCCCCGGCCTGCACGCGGCCACCGGCCCGCGCCCGGGTTTGGGGCGGAGCCCCAGCGGGGGCCGGGGCGGAGCCCCGGTTCGGGAAGGGGCGGGGTGGGGAACAGGCCCCCGGCCAAGCGCTACGCGTCGTCCGCCGCCGGCAGCGACCCCAGGAAACGGCCCACCGCCCACGCGTACTCCTTCGGCGCGTCATCGTGGATCCAATGCCCGCACCCCGCGAACTCCCGCAACGTGGTGCGCGGCCGCCGCCGCGCCATCTCGCGCGCATGCCCCGGCGGCAGCAGCGAGGAATGCTCGCCGTGCATCAGCAGGGCAGGGCAGGCCGACCCGAGCCATTCGGACCAGAAGTCGCCCCGCATGGCCTCCTGCGAGGCCATCATGTGGGCGGGTTCGAACAGCAGCCGCCATCCACCGGTCGCCCGATCCGGCTCCGCGCTGTCGAGGAAGTACGACGCGTCGTGGATGCCGCGGGACTCGATCTGGGCGCGCAGGGCCTCCCGGTCGGCGGCCCAGGTCGGCCAGCCGGAGACGTCGAGCACGGGGTGGGCGACCACCGGACGGTCCGTCACGGCGCCGATGTCCTCGATGACGAGGGCGCTCACCAGCTCGGGGTGGCGCGCGGCGAGGGCGTACGCGGCGACCGCGCCCGTGGAGTGGGCGACGATCGGCACCGGTCCGTGACCCAGTTCGTCCAGCAGGGCGGCGGCGTCGGCGACGTACTCGTCAAGGGTGAACGGCCCGCCGCCCCCGGTCAGCCCGTGTCCCCGCTGGTCGAGCGCTATCACCCGGTACGCGGAGCCCAGGGCGGCGGCCAGGGGCGCGTACATGCGGCCGCGGCCGAAGTGCCCGTGGAGGGCGAGGACCGGGGTACCCGGTCCGCCGAAGTCGGTGAGGGCGAACCGGCGACCGCGGAGGGACACGAAGTCGGGGGAAGGCACGGTCATTGTCGTCACCCGCGGCACGGTAGTGGTCGTTCCCGGCGCGAGACCAGTGCATCGGGGCGCCCTACCGACGGTGATAGGCCAGTGACCGAAACGACGTGAAGAAGGGCGGAAGCTGACACTTCGTTGTCGGCTTCCGCTCGCTTCCGGCTCGTCGCCCGCCTCAGGCCGCTGCCTTCGCCTTCGTGGCGTACATGTCCACGTACTCCTGCCCGGACAGCCGCATGACCTCGCTCATGACCTCGTCGGTCACCGCCCGCAGCACGTACCGGTCGCGGTCCATGCCCTCGTAGCGGGTGAACTCCAGCGGCTCACCGAAGCGCACCGCCACCCGCCCGGGCCGCGGCAGCCCCTTGCCGCCCGGCTGGAGCCGGTCGGTGCCGATCATCGCGAATGGCACCACCGGCGCGCCGGTCATCAGGGTGAGCCGGGCGATGCCGGTGCGGCCGCGGTAGAGGCGGCCGTCGGGGGAGCGGGTGCCCTCGGGGTAGATGCCGAAGATCTTGCCCTCCTCCAGCACCCGGCGGCCGGTCATCAGCGCGGCGACGCCGCCGTGCCCGCCGTCCCGGTCGACGGGGATCATGCCGACGCCGGTGAAGAACCAGGCCATCAGCCGCCCCTTGAGACCCTTGCCGGTCACGTACTCGTCCTTGCCGATGAAGAAGACCTGGCGGTCACAGACGAGTGGCAGGATCACCGAGTCGATGAAGGTGAGGTGGTTCCCGGCGAGGATCACCGGACCGGAGCCGGGAATGCGCTCCGCGCCCTCGACCCGTGGACGGAACATCAGGCGCATCAGCGGACCGAGTACTGCCTTCAGGAACACGAAACGGGACAACGGGCCCTCCGGTCGGGGTCAAGGTCGGGGGCGCTCGCCGTACGGACCGTCAACCCAGGTCCGTACAACAACGCCGATGAGGACGATACTCGCCGGTCATGTCGCCGCGCACACCGGGTTCACCCACCTGATACGCAGTGTTGACACCCGTTTCCCACGCGTTTCGTCGCAGGACTCCCGTAAGAAAGGCACACCCACCTACCATCAGCCCGTCCTCTGACAGGAATTGACGGTGCTGGACACCAGAGCGAGGAGTGCTCATGGAGCGCGAACAGCGCGAGCAACAGCCCGGGCGGCGCGCCCTTCTGGGGGCCGCGGCCCTCGGTGCGGGAGCGATGGCCCTGGGCGGCGCGGGCACGGCCACCGCCGCGGAGGCGGGCGCCACGGGGAAGCCCGGGCCCGTGCGCGGGCTGCCGGTGCCGACCGTGATCGGCCACCGCGGCGCGTCGGGCTACCGCCCCGAGCACACGCTCGGCTCGTACCAGCTCGCGCTGGACATGGGCGCGGACATCGTCGAGCAGGACCTCGTCCCCACCAAGGACGGGCATCTGGTGTGCCGTCACGAGAACGACATCACGGCCACCACGGACGTCTCGGCCCATCCGGAGTTCGCCGACCGCAAGACCACCAAAACGGTCGACGGCACCAAGCTGACCGGCTGGTTCACCGAGGACTTCACGCTGGCCGAGCTGAAGACCCTGCGCGCCAAGGAGCGCATCCCCGGCACCCGCCAGCGCAACACGCTCTACGACGGCCGCTGGGAGGTGCCCACCTTCGAAGAGGTGCTCCAGTGGGCCGAGCGCGAGGGCCGCAAGCGGGGCCGGAAGGTCTGGCTGTACGTCGAGACCAAGCACCCCACCTACTTCCGCAAGCTCGGACTCGGCCTGGAGGAGCGGGTCGCCAAGCTGCTCCGCCGTTACGGACGCCACACGAAGGACGCGGCGCTCTTCCTCCAGTCGTTCGAGCCGAGCAGCATCCAGCGGCTGCGCAAGCTGGTCGACACCCCGTCGGTCGTGCTGCTGTCCACCATGACCAGCCGCCCGTGGGACTTCGTCGAGGCGAACGACCCGCGGACCGTCGCGGACCTCGTCAAGCCCGAGGGCCTGAAGTGGATCGCGAGCTACGCCCAGGGCATCGGCCCCGACCTGTCGGTGATCATCCCGCGCACGCCCGACGGCAAGCTCGGCACCCCGACCAGCGTGGTCAAGGACGCACACGCGGCCGGGCTGATCCTGCACCCGTACACCATGCGCAATGAGAACACGTTCCTGCCCGCCGACTTCCAGCGCGGCACCGACGCCAACGCGTACGGGGACGCCTTCGGCGCCTTCAAGGCGTACTTCGACACCGGCATCGACGGGATCTTCTCCGACAACCCGGACACCGCGCTCCTCGCCGCTGCGGACTTCCGTAAGTGAGTAAGGGCTCCGGCGGGCCGCGCCGTGCGCGTCAAGGCGCGGCCCGCCGCCACCCCGGTCGGGTGAGAGGCCCGGGGCCCGGCAACCACCCGCCGAGCGCGTCACGTCCCGCCCGGCATGGACCTTGTGGAGCAACTGCGTCCGCTGCTCGCCGCCGAGGCGGCGGCCGAGGCGTACGGCGCGGGGGTCGAGCCCGCCGAGCTGGAGCAGGCCGTCTGGCTACGGCTGCTGGAGCGCACCCGGGACAGCGGCCCGCCGCCCCAGCCCGCGCGCTGGCTGCGCCGCGCGGTCCGCGCCGAGGTGCGCGGGGCCCGGCGCCGGGCGCGCCGCGAGGTCCCGTACGACCCGGTGGGCGACGGCCCGCCGAGCGGTCCCGAACCCCGCCCCGCCGAGCACGCCGCGCTCACCGCCGAGGCCGGGCGGGCGCTGCGGGCCGCGGTGCGCAAGCTGCCCGGCCGCTGCCCGAGGCTGCTCGGGACGATGCTGTCCCGGTCCGATCTGACATATCGCGAGATCGCGCGCGAGTTGGGTATCTCACAGGGCAGTCTGGGCCCGGTACGTTCCCGATGTCTGGGTTGCCTGCGCAGAATGCTCACGGCGGAGGTTGCGGCTCCTGAACCGTGGGGAAAGGAGCGTTAGACAATCGGCGCCCGGGAGGCGGCCACCACCCTGTGGCGTCTCCCAACCAGGCAATCAACCCCGGTCGCCCCTACCCTCAGGCGGCCGGTGGACCGAGAAAAGGGGAGGCATGCGCACATGGGCATGAGCGTGACCATCTCCGCGGCGACCGCGGACGACGCCGAGCAGATCCTCAAGCTCCAGTACCTGTGTTACCAGGGTGAGGCCGAGCTCTACGGGGACTACTCCATCGAGCCGCTGACGCAGACGCTCGACGACCTGCGCGCCGAACTGGGCGAGGGCTGTGTGCTGGTGGCCCGGCTCGGCGAGGAGGTCGTCGGCTCGGTCCGGGGCGCCGTCGACGACAAGGGCACGGCCGCCATCGGCAAGCTCATCGTCCACCCGCGGATGCAGCGGCACGGCCTCGGCGGGCGGCTGCTCGCGGCGATCGAGGCCCAGCTCGCGGAGGAGCGCGCCGCCAAGCGCTACCGGCTGGCCACCGGCCACCGCAGCGACGGCAACCTCCGGCTGTACCGCAAGTACGGGTACGCCCAGGTCGGCACCGAAGAGGTCAACCGCCGCCTGAGCGTGGTCACCCTGGAGAAGGACGCCTCCATGTCGGCCTTCGCCGCCAGCGCGTAGCGCCTTCGGCGGCGAGCGGCTGGGGGCGGGCTCTGCCCCCTGGCCGCTCGCTGCCGGGTGCGGGCCGGTGGCCGGGTTGTGCCCACCCGTTCCTCCCCCAGCTACCGCTGGGAGGTGCCCCCTCCGCGGAACAGTTGCCCACAACCTTCCAGCCCCTCCGGCGTTTGAGGAGCGGGGTCCGGGGCGGAGCCTCCCACGCGGCGGAGCCGCATATCGATACTGCGGGAAGGGGCGGGGTGGAGAACTACCCCTCGCGGCGGGAACGGCGGAGCCACATGAGGCCCGTCACCGGCAGGAAGATCGGGATGAACAGGTAGCCCATCCCGTAGTCCGACCACACCGTCTGGTCGGGGAAGGCCGAGGGGTCGACGAGGGTCCAGGTGCCGACCGTCAGCACACCCAGCAGCTCCGCCCCGCAACACACCATCGCCGCCTTGCGCGCACCCTCCCCGCCCCGCACCAGCGAGACCGTGATGAAGGCGTACACCACGGCCGACACCGCCGAGAGGATGTAGGCCAGCGGCGCCTCGTCGTACTGGGCGATCAGCTGGTAGATCGAGCGCGACGCCGCGGCCACCGTGAACACCCCGTAGAGCATCACCAGCAGTCGCCCGGGCCCCTGCCCGAGCCCCGTACGCCCACGTTCGGCTGACTCAGCCACCCACGCCTCCCCAGATGTCGTACAGCCGTACCTCCAGCACGGCCAGCACCACGGCCGCCGCCGCGACCGTCGCCGAGCCCCAGCGGGTCCGCTCCGCCAGCGACATGAACGCGGCGATCGGCACGGCCAGCGCCGAGCCGATCAGATACGCGATGAAGATCGCCACGCCCTGCTCGGGGTCGTCGCCCTGCGCCAGCCGCACGATCCCGATGACCAGCTGGACGATCGCCAGCAGGGACACCACGGCCATGCCGATGAAGTGCCAGTCCTTGGTGGGCTGGTCGCGGTAGGCGGCGAAACCGCACCACGCGGCGAGCGCGAGGGCGGTCGCGCCGAGCACGGCGGTCAGCACGTCGATCAACGGGACCTCCGCGCGGTGCGGTCCCGCACACAGGGGGTGACAACCATGGGACGACTGTAATCGGCCCGAATGACCGCGTTGCGATCGGCCCCGTACGCTGCGCCCCATGAAGATCACCGCTGACGCGCTGCTGTTCGACAACGACGGAACCCTCGTCTCCTCCATGGAATCCGTGGTCCGCTGCTGGACCCGCTGGGCCGAGGAGTACGGCGTGACGGAGGAGTTCGCCCGGGTCGAGCTGCACGGCCGCCCGGCGGCCGACATCATCGGCGATCTGCTCCCGGCCGAGCGCGTCGCGGAGGCCCGCCGGCGCATCGACGAGCTGGAGGTCGAGGACGTCCCGGGCGGGGTGCGGCTGCTGCCCGGCACCCTCGATCTGCTGGCCGGGCTGCCGCGGGAGCGCTGGGCCGTGGTGACCTCCGCGGGCCGGGCGCTGGCCGAGGCCCGCCTCGCCGAGGCCGGGATACGCCCCGGACTGCTGATCACCGCGGACGACATCACCCGCGGCAAGCCGGACCCCGAGCCGTTCCTGCTGGCCGCCGGGAAGCTGGGTGCCGACCCGGCCCGCTGCGTGGTCTTCGAGGACGCCCCGGCCGGGCTCGCCGCCGCCCGGGCCGCCGGGATGCGGACCGTGGCGTTGACCACAACGACCAGCCGGGAGGAGCTGGACGCCGACGTCGTGGTGGCGGACCTGTCGGCCGTGTCGGCACGGGCCGTCGACGGGGGAGTGGAGATCGTCGCGGGGGAGTGACCCCCGAACGGAAACGACCCCCTATTGTCCACAGATTGGTCTTCTCTGTCCGTCATGCGGACAGGTTTGATCGGCCCGTCAGGGTCTCTGGTTTACTGACGGCCATGACCACGACGAGCTGCCGCACCCCTGCGACCGAGGCGATGAAGACGCCCGGTGCTCGTTGTCGGTGTCGAATGTGTGACCGCTGAGGGCCCCCGCCTGAGCCTCGCGCCCCGAAGCGCGACCCGCTGAGCCATGTCCGCGCGCCCGCGTGCGGACCGGCCTGCCCCGCGCGTCACCGGATCCCGAGCCGCGCCCACACACGCGCACGCCCTCGGCCCGCCCACGCCGCTTCCGTAAGGAATGAACCGTGCCCGGCGGCACAACCGCCCTGCACTCAACAGTGACGGAAACCCTGTGATCACCACTACGGACCTGACAAAGGTCTACCGCTCACGAGGCCGCGAGGTCACCGCCCTCGACGGCGTCGATCTGCATGTCCGCGAGGGTGAGGTGTACGGCGTCGTCGGTCAGAGCGGCGCCGGGAAGTCCACCCTCATCCGCTGCGTCAACCTCCTGGAGCGCCCCACCTCCGGCACGGTCACCGTGGCCGGCCAGGACCTGACCGCGCTCGCGGGGCGGGGCACGCGTGCCGGTTCCGCGCTGCGCCAGGCGCGCAGCCGTATCGGCATGGTCTTCCAGCACTTCAACCTGCTCTCCTCGCGCACGGTGCGCGACAACGTCGAGCTGCCGCTGGAGATCCTCGGCGCCTCCGGCAAGGAGCGCACCCGCAAGGCCCTGGAGCTGCTGGACCTGGTCGGCCTCGCCGACAAGGCCAAGGCGTACCCCGCGCAGCTCTCCGGCGGCCAGAAGCAGCGCGTCGGCATTGCCCGCGCGCTCGCGGGCGACCCGAAGGTGCTGCTGTCCGACGAGGCGACCTCCGCGCTCGACCCCGAGACCACCCGCTCGATCCTCCAGCTGCTGCGCGACCTCAACCGGCAGCTGGGCCTGACCGTGCTGCTGATCACGCACGAGATGGACGTCGTGAAGACCATCTGCGACTCGGCCGCGCTGATGAGCGACGGTCGGGTCGTGGAGTCCGGCAAGGTCACCGACCTGCTGGCCACCCCCGGCTCCCAGCTGGCCCAGGAGCTGTTCCCGGTCGGCGGGGTGCCGTCGGCCGAGGACCGCACGGTCGTGGACGTGACGTTCCAGGGCGAGGCCGCGGCGAAGCCGGTGATCTCCCAGCTGTCGCGCACGTACAACATCGACATATCGATCCTCGGTGCCGCGATGGACACCGTCAGCGGCAACCAGGTCGGCCGGATGCGCATCGAGCTGCCCGGCCCGTTCGAGGAGAACGTCGTGCCGATCGGCTTCCTGCGGGAGCAGGGCCTCCAGGTCGACGTGGCCGATGTGGACGCGTCGCAGACCGCCGTGCTCAAGGAGGGCGCCAAGTGACCTGGTCCGAGATGCAGCCCCTGTTGCAGCAGGCCTGTCTGGAGACGCTCTGGATGGTCGGCTGGTCGGCGGCCATCGCGATCCTCGGCGGGCTGCCGCTCGGTGTGCTGCTGGTGCTCACCGACCGGGGCGGCGTGCTGCCGAACGTGGTCGTGAACAAGGCCGTCGGCCAGATCGTCAACATCGCGCGCTCGATGCCGTTCATCATCCTCATGGTCGCGCTGATCTCCTTCACCCGCGCGATCGTGGGCACCACCATCGGCCCCGCGGCCGCGATCGTGCCGCTCGCGATCGGCGCCATCCCCTTCTATGCCCGCCTCGTGGAGACCTCGGTGCGCGAGGTCGACGGCGGGCTGGTGGAGGCCGTGCAGTCGATGGGCGGCTCCACCTGGACCGTCGTACGCAAGGTCCTGCTGCCCGAGTCGCTGCCGTCGCTGATCTCCAGTGCGACCACGACGATCGTCGCGCTCATCGGCTACTCGGCGATGGCCGGAACGGTCGGCGCGGGCGGCCTGGGCGACCTCGCCGTCCGGTACGGCTACCAGCGGTTCGAGACCGAGCTGATGTGGATCACCGTGGCCATCCTCGCGGTGGTCATCTCCGTCATCCAGTTCGCCGGTGACCTCGCGGCCCGCGCGCTCTCCCACCGCAGCCCCGCCTCGGCCGCGCCCCGGCTGGTGCTGCTGCGCTCCCGGAAGCCCCGGAACGGTGAGACCGCCGGGACCCCGGCAGCCGACCCGGCCGATGATGCCGGGACCGCCGAACAGGGCGAGCCCGCCCCGCTGACCAAGACTCCCTGACGACCCATCCCCGAAAGGCACTTTTCGTGCGTAACAGCCTCAAGACCACCACCGCCCTGTTGGCCGCCGCCGCGCTCGCCGCCGGTGCCGCCGCCTGCTCCCCGCCCAGCAAGGGCGGCACGGACAAGAACGGCCCGCTGCTCGTCGGCGCGAACCCCGTCCCGCACGCCGAGATACTCAACTACGTCAAGGACCATCTGGCGAAGAAGGAGGGGCTCAAGCTGGAGGTGAAGGAGTTCACCGACTACAACTCCCTGAACCCCGCCACCCAGGACGGCTCGGTGGACGCCAACTACTTCCAGAACAAGCCGTTCCTCGACGACTACAAGAAGAAGCGCGGCGGCGACATCGTGCCCGTGGTCACCGTGCACCTGGAGCCGCTCGGTCTCTTCTCGCACAAGGCCAAGAAGGTCGACGACCTCGAGAAGGGCGCCACCGTCGCCGTGCCCAACGACGCGGTGAACGAGGCCCGGGCGCTCCAGCTGCTGGACACCCACGGCGTCATCGAGCTGAAGAAGGGCGCCGGGACCGAGGCCACGCCCAAGGACATCGCCGACAACCCCAAGGGCCTGAAGTTCAAGGAGCTGGAGGCGCCCCAGCTGCCGCGGTCCCTGGACGATGTGGACGCCGCTGTCATCAACGGCAATTACGCCATCCAGGCCAAGCTCAACCCCGCCAAGGAAGCGCTGATCCTGGAGTCCCCGGACAACAGCCCCTACGGCAACTTCCTCGCCGTGAAGAAGGGCAACGAGGACGACCCGCGGGTCAAGAAGCTCGCCAAGCTCCTCACCTCCCCGCAGGTGAAGAAGTTCATCAAGGACAAGTACGACGGATCCGTCCTCGCGTCGTTCTGACCCCTACCATTCTGAAAAACGGCCGACTGAACACGCAAGGCTCCGCATCCGGGCGACAATCGGATGCGGAGCCTTCCGTTTCCGCACCCCGTGCTGCATTTAGCAGGAGCGATGCTGCATGCTGGGCTCTTCGCCACGACTTTGATACGACCCGGTTACGGAGCGGCGCATGACATCCACTTTCCCGGACATCTCCATCAGCACGGAACGGCTGGTGCTGCGCCCGTTCGAGGAAGCGGACCTGCCCGCGCTCACGGACATGATGAACGACGAACTCGTCATCACCTGGAGCCGGGCCCCCTACCCGTACACCCACCGCGACGCGCGCGACCAGGCGATGCGGCTCGCCCCCGCCGAACGCACCACAGGGCGCGGAATCGTCTTCGCGATCGCCGAATTCCTCACCCAGCGGCTCGTCGGAATCATCCATCTGCGCAACACCGACTGGAAGGTCCTGGGCGCCGAGATCAGCTATATCACCGCCCCCTGGGCGCGCGGCGAGGGCTATGCCGTGGAGGCGGTGCTGGCCGTCGCCCGCTGGCTGTTCCAGGACCAGAAGTTCGAGCGTATGGAGCTCCGTACCGCCGCCGGGAACACCGCGGGCCAGCAGGTCGCCCAGAAGGTCGGCTGTATCAGCGAAGGGGTGCTCCGCAACGCGTACATAGCGCGCACCCAGATGGAGGACGGCGGGTGGACCGATCTGCGCACCGACCTCATCGTCTGGAGCCTGCTCCCCGAGGACCTGGAGGGCGCGCCCGAGCAACGGGACGACACCGAGGGCATCAGCGTCTTCCCCACGTACTCCGAGTACACCGACTGGCGCTGAACCCCGGCGCGCCGGGACTCCAATGCGCCCCCGGCGCACCACCCCCGCCCCTGCCCCCGGTCCGGCGGCGCGGGCCGGGCGGGGTAATCTCTCCGGGCTGAGCACCTGCGGGCCGGGCCCGCCCACCGCCGCGATACGGGCGTCCACGGCACGCGCACCGCAGCGCACCCGCCACGGCCGCCGCGGCACGCCACCCGCGCGCACCACGCTCCGCGCGCCGCGCGCACCACCCGCGACCGACCTGCGACACAAATGGGAGACAGACGACGATGGCCGACCGCGTCACGGTGATCGGTTGGGACGGCTCCCCGCTCACGGACGTGGCCCGATCCGCCCTCGGCGCGGCCACCCTCGTGGCCGGTGCCGCCCACCACCTGGCGCTGCCCGAAGTCCCGCCCGGCGCCGAACGCATCCGGCTCGGCAGCGTGGACCTCGCCGCCCGGCGCATCGCCCAGCACCGCGGCTCGGCCGTGGTCCTGGCCGACGGCGACCCCGGCTTCTTCGGCGTCGTACGCGCCCTGCGCGCCCCCGAGCACGGCCTGGAGGTCGAGGTCGTGCCCGCCGTCTCCTCCGTCGCCGCCGCCTTCGCCCGGGCCGGGATGCCCTGGGACGACGCCCAGGTCGTCGTCGCCCACAGCCGCGACCTGCGGCGCGCCGTCAACGTCTGCCGCGCCCACACCAAGGTCGCCGTCCTCACCTCACCGGGAGCGGGCCCCGCCGAACTCGCCCTGCTCCTCGGCCCGGTGCACCGCACCTTCGTCATCTGCGAGGCCCTGGGCACCGAACGCGAGCAGGTCACTGTGCTGACCTCCGACAAGGCCGCCGACCACACCTGGCGCGACCCCAACGTCGTCATCGTCATCGGCGGCTCCGGCGTCGCCGCCACCCGCACCGGCACCCCCACCGGCGCCGCCCGGGGCGCCCTCCAGAGCGGCAGCTGGATCGCCGGGCGCGACCCCGGCTACCCCGGTTCCGTACGCGGCTGGGCGCTGCCCGCCCCCGCGTACGCGACCGTGCTCGGCGAGCACGAGTCGCAGCAGCTGCGCTCCTTCCAACTCGCCCGCCTCGGTCCCCGCGTCGGCGACCTGGTCTGGGACATCGGCGCGGGCAGCGGCGCCGCCGCCGTCGAAACCGCCGGGTTCGGCGCCGCCGTCATCGCCGTCGACCGCGACCGGGACGCCTGCGAACGCGCCGAAACCCTCGCCCGCCGCTTCGGCGTCCAGCTCCAGGTCGTCCACGGCACCGCGCCCGACGTCCTCGAAGACCTGCCCGAGCCGGACGTCGTCCGCGTCGGCGGCGGGGGCGCGCCCGTCGTCGCCGCGTGCGCCGCGCGCCGCCCCGAGCGCATCGTCACCCACGCCACCACCCGCGACGAGGCGGAGGCCATCGGCGCCGCCCTGGAGGACGGCGGCTACGGGGTCGAGTGCCTGCTGCTGCAATCCGTCGAGTTGGACACCCGGGTGTGGTCCGAACGCGAACGCGCGGTCGCCTTTCTCCTCTGCGGACACCGCCCGCACCAGTGATTTTGTCCCTGTGACGTTCCTCCCGAGCTTCGCCCCGGTGACCTTCCGGAAGCGTCGCGCGGGGTAGGCTGGCGGATCGTTGTACTGCCTGTGCCGCTGCCCGGTGTTCGGCGCTTTATCGGCCAAAGGCCGGAATGTGCCCCTTTCTTGCCGGGTCGCGGTGGGCAAGCCTCGGGCGTGCCACGTGCCGCGCACGGCGCACGCTCGTTCTTGCTCACGGGGCTTGCTCCCGGCGGTAGGCGGTTGGAAGGAGCACTAGCGATGGGCGAGGGGTACGCATGACCGACACCGGCCAGGTCCCGGGCGAGGGACTGCCGGAGAACGCAGGCGGACGACTCGGACAACCGCACCCGGCGGATGTCCACGCCCCGCCTGCCGACGCCGGTTACACCGAACAGCCGCAGCCCGGTGTTCCGCCCGGCACCGGATACACCTTCCTCGACGGCCCCGAAACCGGCGGCGAGGAGGACGACCTGCTGCTGATGCCGGGCGCGCAGGGCGCCTGGAGCGAGCAGCAGGCCCAGTACGACCCGCAGACCGCGTACGACCAGCAGGCGCAGTACGAGCAGCAGGCGCAGTACGAGCAGCAGATGCAGGCCGCGATGCAGCAGCCGTACCCGCAAGCGCCGGACCACGGGCTGTACGAGGGCGGCGCGCTGGACCCCGGCATGGCCGCGTACGCCGACGCGCAGATGCCCGAGCCGCAGCCGGTGGCCGAGCCCCTGCCCGGGCCGGTCGAGCACCCGGCGCCGGAGCAGCCCGTCCAGCAGCAGCCCGCACCGCAGCCGCCCCCGGCCGCCGCCGCGCCCCCCACGCCTCCCCGCCGCCCCCTGCACATGGGCCCGCCCGTGCCCGACCACACCTCCGGCGGCGGCATCGTCCGTTCCCTCGCCGACCGCGGCCCGGCCGCCGGCCGGCGCACCGCGCCGCCCGTCCAGCAGCCTCAGCAGACGCCCCCGCCCGAGCCCGAGTACACCGGTGGCGTCGACTACGCCAGCGCCCCCGAGTACGCCGCCGGGCCGCAGTACTTCGCCACCCAGCCCCAGCCCCAGCCCCAGCCCGACGACCCCGGCCCGCTCCCGGGACCGCAGCTCGCCGACCTCCCGCAGATCGGCGACGCCCCGCCGCCCGGCGACGCCTGGGACCCCCAGCCGCCCGCGCCCATGCCCGCACCAGCAGAAACGGTCGGTCTCGGCGACCAGCCGCTGCCGCCGGAGGGCGCCGAGCCCGCGGCGATGGACCTGGGCTACGTCGACCCCGGCTACGCCGACCAGGGGTACGCCGACCAGGGGTACGCCGACCCCCAGGGTGGGACGCCCGCCCCGGAAGCCGGGCAACCGGTCGTCGACATCCCGGCCCAGATCCAGCCGGGCATCGCCCCGGACCAGCTCCATGCGGGCCCGCAGGCCGTCATCCCGGCCCAGATCCCCCACGAGGACGCGGAGGCCCCCCAGCCCTACGCCGACCCGACCGCGGTGGACCCGGGCCACGCGATAGTCGCCGACACGGAGGAGCAGCCCCCGCCCGCCGATGCCGAGGCGGCTGCCGCCGAGGCGCAGGCCCCGGAGGCGACGGCCGTTGAGGCGCAGGCCGCCCCGGCCGAGGCCGCGGTGCCGCAAGTCGACGCGCAGGCGGCGCCCGCGGAGGCGCAGGCCCCGGCGGACCTGGCTGCGCCCGGCGAGGCTCCGGTGCCCGAGGCCGAGGTGCAGGTGGCGCCCGCTGACGGCCAGGTCCCGGCCGCTGACGGGCAGGCCCCGGCGGACCTGGCTGCGCCCGGCGAGGCTCCGGCGCCGGAAGCCGACGTGCAGGTGGCGCCCGCTGACGGCCAGGTCCCGGCCGCTGACGGCCAGGTCCCGGCCGCTGACGGGCAGGCCCCGGCGGACCTGGCTGCGCCCGGCGAGGCTCCGGTGCCCGAGGCCGACGTGCAGGTGGCGCCCGCCGACGCGCAGGCCCAGGTTGCCCCGGACGCGGCTCCGGCGGAGGCCGACGCGCAGGACCCGGCTGCCCCCGCCGAGGCGCAGGCCCCGGCGGACCCGGCTGTGCCGGGCGAGGCTCCGGCGCCGGAGGCTGCCGAGCAGCCGCCGCCCGCAGAGGCACCGGCCGAGCCTGCCCCTGCCGAGATGCCCGTGGCAGAGGCCGCCCCGGCTGCCGCGGACGCGGACTCGGTACCGGAGGCCGACGTACACGCGGCGCCCGCCGATGCGCAGGACCCGGCTGCGCCTGGCGAGGCGCAGGCCCCGGCGGACCCGGGTGCGTCGGCCGAGGCCGAGGTGCCCGAGGCCGCCGCGCAGGTGGCGCCCGCCGAGGCGCCTGCTGAGCCTGACCCCGCCGAGCCGTCCGCGGCAGAGGCCCCGGCCGTGGCCGACCCCGCTGCGCCGGATGAGGCTCCGGTGCCGGAGGCCGATGCCCAGGCGACGCCTGCGGAGGCCGACGCGCAGGACCCGGCCCCGGCAGCCCCGGGTGCGTCGGCCGAGGCCGAGGCGCCGGAGGCTGCCGCGCAAGCGGCGTCCGCGGAGACGCCTGCCGAACCGGCCGTGGCCGACCCGGCTGCGCCGGACGAGGGCCCGGTGCCGGAGGCCGCCGCGCACGCGGCGCCCGCGGAGGCGCCCGCCGAGGCTGCCCCCGCCGAGCCGTCTGCGGCTGAGGCCCCGGCTGAGGCCGACCCGGCCGCGCCGGATGAGGCTCAGGCCCCGGAGGCCGAGGCGCCTGCCGAAGAGGGCGCCCCCGAGGCCGAGGTGGGCGCGGAAGCGCCGGAGGACGAGACAGCCACTGAGCCCGCCGACGATGCGGACGCAGCCGCTGACGCTCCCGAGAGTGAGACGGCGGAGGCTCAGGACGAAGCCGTCAGCCAGGAGGCGCCCGAAGCCACGGAGCCCGAAGAGGCCACGTCCGAGGACGAACCGGACGAAGCCGCCGAAGGCGAGGCAACCGCAGAGGCCCCCGACGCGGAGACCCCCGCCGAAGAGCCGGAGCAGCCGGAGCAGCCCGAGCAGTCCGAACAGGCCGACGCCGCGGACCACAACCCCGAGGCGGACCCCACGGACCAGCAGCCAGCCGACCCGGAAGCGGCAGACACCGAAGCCGCAGACCGCGAAGCCGCAGAAGACCCGGAGACCGCCCCCGGGCCCCTCGCCAACCCCTTCGGCCCCCGCGCCGACGCCGGGTACGACGACGCCGAGCGCGCCGCCGTGCACCGCGTGATGCGCGAGCGCCGGGACATCCGCAACGGCTTCCGGCCCGACCCCATCCCGCACGAGGTGCTGCTGCGCGTGCTGGAGGCCGCGCACACCGCGCCCAGCGTGGGGCAGTCCCAGCCGTGGGACTTCGTCGTCATCCGCTCCGAGGAGACCCGGCGCACCATGCACGAGCTGGCGGTGCGCCAGCGCGACGCGTACGCCAAGTCCCTCCCCAAGGCCCGGGCCAAGCAGTTCAAGGAACTGAAGATCGAGGCGATCCTCGAGACGCCGATCAACATCGTCGTCACCGCCGACCCGACCCGCGGCGGCCGCCACACCCTCGGGCGGCACACCCAGCCGCAGATGGCGCCGTACTCCTCGGCGCTCGCCGTGGAGAACCTGTGGCTCGCCGCCCGCGCCGAAGGGCTCGGCGTCGGCTGGGTCAGCTTCTTCGACGAGCGTGAGATGGTCCGTACGCTCGGTCTGCCGGATCACCTGGAGGCCGTGGCGTACCTGTGCGTCGGGTACGTGGACGAGTTCCCGGAGGAGCCGGAGCTGCTGCGGGCCGGGTGGTCCAAGCGCCGCCCGCTGTCGTGGGTCGTCCACGAGGAGACGTACGGGCGGCGCGCGCTGCCCGGCGAGGACCCGCACAACCTGCTGACGGAGACCCTCCAGGGCATCCGCCCGCTGGACGCCAAGGCGCTCGGCGAGGCGTGGGAGCGGCAGAAGCGGATGACCAAGCCGTCCGGCGCGCTCGGCATGCTGGAGATCATCTCCGCGCAGCTCAGCGGGCTGTCCCGGCAGTGCCCGCCGCCGATTCCGGAGCCCGCCGCGGTCGCGATCTTCGCGGGCGACCACGGGGTGCACGCCCAGGGCGTCACCGCGTGGCCGCAGGAGGTCACCGCTCAGATGGTCGCCAACTTCCTGGGCGGCGGCGCGGTCTGCAACGCCTTCGCGAGCCAGGTCGGCGCCGAGGTGTGCGTCGTGGACGTGGGCGTGACGAGCGAACTGCCGTCCACCCCCGGCCTGCTGCCGCGCAAGGTCCGCGCGGGCACCGGCGACTTCACCACCGGCCCCGCCCTCACCCGCGAAGAGGTGCTGCGCGCCCTCGAAGTGGGCATCGAGACCGCCCGCGACCTGGTCGCCGCCGGGAACAAGGCGCTGCTCACCGGCGAGATGGGCATCGCCAACACCACCACATCGGCCGCCCTGGTCTCGGTGTACACGGGCGCCGACCCGGCCGAGGTGACCGGCCGCGGTACCGGCATCAACGACGAGATGCACGCGCGCAAGATCGACGTCGTACGCCGCGGTCTGGAGCTGCACCAGCCCGATCCCGCCGACCCCATCGGCGTCCTCTGCGCCTTCGGCGGCCTGGAGCACGCCGCCATGGCCGGGCTGCTGCTGGGCGGCGCCTCCCTGCGGACGCCCGTCATCCTGGACGGGGTCAGCGCGGGCGCCGCCGCCCTCGTCGCCCGCGCCATCGCCCCCGAGGTGCTGGCGGCGTGCATCGCGGGCCACCGCAGCGCCGAGCCGGGCCACGTCGCGGCCCTCAACAAGCTGGGTCTGCGCCCTCTGGTCGACCTGGACCTGCGCCTCGGCGAGGGCACGGGCGCCCTGCTCGCCCTCCCCGTGGTGCAGAGCGCCGCACGGGCGATGCACGAGGTGGCCACGTTCGACTCCGCGGGAGTCACGGAGAAGAACTGACGTGCGCCCCCGCCACGTAGGGTGTCGGCGGGGGCCATGCCCCACCACTAGATCAGCCGCTCCAGTGCCGCAGCGGCAGGCATTCTGTACGAGGAGAGCCGCACCGCCATGTCCGAGAACTTCGCATACCCCGTCGGACTGCGCCTCACGGGGCGGCGCGTCGTCGTCCTCGGAGCGGGCCAGGTCGCCCAGCGTCGGCTGCCCGCGCTGATCGCCGCGGGCGCGGACATCCTGCTGATCTCGCCCTCCGCGACGCCCTCCGTCGAGGCCATGGCCGAGGCGGGGGAGGTGCGCTGGAAGCGCCGCCGCTACAGGGACGGCGACTTCGAGGACGCCTGGTACGCGCTGATCACCACCGACGACCCGGCCGCCAACGCCGCCGCCTCCGCCGAGGCCGAGGCGCGCCGGGTGTGGTGCGTACGCAGCGACGACGCCGAGGCCGCCTCCGCGTGGACCCCGGCCACCGGGCGCAGCGAGGGCGTCACCGTCGCCGTGCTCACCGGGCAGGACCCGCGACGCTCCGCCGCCGTGCGCGACGCCGTGGTCGAGGGCCTGCGCGACGGCACCCTCGCCGCGCCCCGCCACCGCACCCGCGGCCCGCACGTCGCCCTGGTGGGCGGCGGCCCCGGCGACCCGGACCTGATCACCGTCCGCGGCCGCCGTCTCCTCGCCGAGGCCGACGTCGTGGTGGCCGACCGGCTCGGCCCCCGCGACCTCCTCGACGAACTCCCGCCGCACGTCGAGGTCATCGACGCCGCGAAGATCCCGTACGGCCGCTTCATGGCGCAGGAGGCGATCAACAACGCGCTCATCGAGCACGCCAAGGCGGGCAAGTCGGTCGTCCGGCTCAAGGGGGGCGACCCGTTCGTCTTCGGCCGCGGCATGGAAGAGGCCGAGGCGCTCGCCGAGGCCGGTATCCCCTGCACCGTCGTCCCCGGCATCTCCAGCTCCATCAGCGTCCCCGCCACCGCCGGGATCCCGGTCACCCACCGCGGGGTCGCCCATGAGTTCACCGTGGTCAGCGGCCACGTCGCCCCCGACGACCCGCGCTCCCTCGTCGACTGGTCCGCGCTCGCCCGCCTGCGCGGCACGCTCGTCCTCCTGATGGCCGTCGAGAAGATCGGCGCCATCGCCGCCGCCCTCGTCCACCACGGCCGCGGCGCGGACACCCCCGTCGCCGTCATCCAGGAGGGCACCACCGCCGCCCAACGCCGCGTGGACGCCACCCTCGCCACCGTGGGGGACACGGTCGCCGCCGAGGGCGTCCGGCCGCCCGCGGTCATCGTCATCGGCGAGGTGGTCGCCGTCGGCTCCCGTCGGACGTAACCACCGGTAACTTCCTCACGTCGCCGCATTGGCACGGCATCCAGGACAAGGCAGTATCACTCAAGTGGCTGATCTCATCACCGTCGATGATCCCGACGACCCGCGGCTGCGCGACTACACGGGTCTGACCGATGTGGAGCTACGGCGCAAGCGCGAGCCCGCCGAAGGTTTGTTCATCGCCGAGGGCGAGAAGGTGATCCGGCGGGCTCGCCTCGCCGGTTACGAGATGCGCTCGATGCTGCTGTCGTCCAAGTGGGTCGACGTCATGCGCGACGTCATCGAGGACGTCCCCGCTCCCGTCTACGCCGTCAGCCCCGACCTGGCCGAACGCGTGACGGGCTACCACGTCCACCGCGGCGCCCTCGCCTCCATGCAGCGCAAACCGCTGCCCGAAGCCGGGGAACTCCTCACCCGCGCCCGACGCGTCGTGATCATGGAGTCCGTCAACGACCACACCAACATCGGCGCCATCTTCCGCAGCGCCGCCGCGCTCGGCATGGACGCCGTCCTCCTCTCCCCGGACTGCGCCGACCCCCTCTACCGCCGCTCCGTGAAGGTCTCCATGGGCGCCGTCTTCTCCGTCCCGTACGCCCGGCTGGAGACCTGGCCGCGCGGTCTCGAAGCGGTCCGGCACGCGGGCTTCAAGATCCTCGCCCTCACCCCCGACGAAAAGGCCACCTCCCTCGACGACGCCGCCCCCCACCGCCTCGACCGCGTCGCCCTGATGCTGGGCGCCGAGGGCGACGGCCTCTCCACCCAGGCCCTGATGTCCGCGGACGAATGGGTCCGCATCCCCATGGCCCACGGCGTCGACTCCCTCAACGTGGGCGCGGCGGCGGCGGTGGCCTTCTACGCCGTAACAACGGGCCGCCCCGAGGCGTAACGGGGGGCTCCGCCCCCCGAACCCCCCGCCGGGGCTCCGCCCCGGACCCCGTGTTTCGCCTGGTGGGCTGTGCGGGTGGGGGCGCGGTCGGTGCGGTGGGTGGTGCCGGTGCGGGGCCTCCGGGGCGGGGTCCCGGACCGTCTATTTACGGCGCCGCTGCCGTAAAGCGTGGGGTGGGCCGGGAGTCCACGGCGCCACAAATACACGTGGCGTCCGGAACCCCACCCCTGCGACCCCGCCCCTCCCGCCATCGGCGGCCACCCCCCGGTGGGCATCACCCAGGCCAGCCCCCCCATGCGCACTGGCCCCAGCCCGGACAGTCGAGGGGACGGGATCACGTCGGCCGGTGGCACCGAAGGCCGCCAGACGCCCGCCCTCTGGGCAACCCGCAGCCGGTACGGGGCCACTGACCGCTGGCACCGACGGCGAGGGCGGGGGCACTCACTCCGCCCGGGATCCGCCATTGGGCGGGCGGGAGACGGAGGGGCTGGGGCGACCGGTGGGAAGTCACCCCCGGTCGGCGCGCGAGGCGAGGCCGCTCCAACACCTGCCCGCCGGGCGGGCAGGAGCGCGGTCCACTCGCCGGTGGTCGCTGACGATGGGGGAGGGGCGGGGTTGTTCCCACCCCCGCCCGGCGCCCGGCCCGCCGGGTGAACCGGAGCCGGGCCGGAGCGCGGGCCACTCGCCGGTGGTCGCAGACGATGCGGGAGGGGCGGGGTTGTTCCCACCCCCGCCCGGCGCCCGGCCTGCCGGGTGAACCGGAGCCGGGCCGGAGTTGCGGGGCACTCGCCGGTGGTCGCAGACGATGCGGGAGGGGGCGGGGTCGCAGGGGTGGGGTCCTGGACGCCACGTGGATGTGTGGCGCCGATTGGTCGACGTTCACGACACGCTCTACGTCAGCGGCGCCGTAAAGAGACGGTCCAGGGACCCGCCCCGGAGGCGCCGCACCCGGCACCCACCACCGCACCGACCGCGCAGCCCCGCCAGGTCAGAGCCCGCCCTCAGGACCTGCCTCCGCCGCCCTCGGCGCCGTAGGCGCCCCCGGCGCCCCCGGCGCCGTCGGGACGCCCAGGCCGCGCGGCGGACCCTGGCAGCCCTGGGCCGCCGCGATGCCCAGCGCGACCAGCAGCGTCACCACCACGAAGACCGTCAGCCGCTGGCGCAGCAGCCGGACCCGGTCCGGGCTGTTGGGGCGGCGGCCGTTCGGGGAGGTGCGGACCGTACGGGCCGGGGGGCGCTGGCCGCCGCGGCGCGGCGCCGGGGGCCGCGCCGGGGTGTTGCGTCCCGTCGTACGCGCCGCCCCCGCACCGGGCGGTCCCGACCGCGGCGACGACGCCCGCGGCGCCGCCGCACCCCGGGGCGGCGTACCCGCTCCGGGGCGGCGCTCCGTGTGCTGGTCCGCGTACGCGTCGGCGCGCCGCCCCGCGGGACGCCCGTCCGCGGCATGGCCATGCTGCGCACCGTGCCCGGGCCCGTGCGGCGCATGCCCATGGGCCTCACGCGCCGCGATCTCCTTGAGCCGCAGCGAGAGCTGAAGCGTCGACGGCCGGTCCTCCGGATCCTTCGCGAGGCACGCGTGCAGCAGCGGAGCCAGCGCATCCGGCACCCCCAGCAGCTGCGGCTCCTCGTGCACGACGCGGTACAGCATCACCTCGGAACTCCCGTGCCCGAACGGCGAATCCGCCGTCGAGGCGTACGCGAGCGTGGCGCCCAGCGCGAAGACGTCCGTCGCCGGGGTGACGGCCGCGCCCCGCACCTGCTCGGGCGCGAGGAAGCCGGGGGAGCCGACGGCAGTGCCGACGTGGGTCAGCGTGCTGGCGCCGGTGGCCCAGGCGATGCCGAAGTCGATGATGCGCGGGCCCTTGGGGGAGAGCAGGATGTTCGACGGCTTGAGGTCGCGGTGGACGACCCCCGCCTCGTGCACCGCCAACAGCCCCTCGGCCAGCGCGGACCCGATGGACGCGACGTGCGCGGCCGGCAGCGGGCCCCCCTCGTTCACCTTGTCGTGCAGGGAGGGGCCGGGCACGTACTGGGTGGCGAACCACGGCCGGTCGGCCTCCAGGTCCGCGGCCACCAGCCGCGCCGTACAGCCGCCGCGGATCCGCCGCGCGGCGGACACCTCGCGGGCGAATCTCGACCGGAACTCCCGGTCCTCCGCCAGATCCGGCCGGATGACCTTCAGCGCCACCCGCTGCCCGCGCCGGTCGGACCCGAGGTAGACGACCCCCATACCGCCCGCACCGAGCCGCCGGTGAAGCCTGAAGGAGCCGACGACACGCGGGTCCTCGCGCCGGAGCCGCATCATCGCCATGTCCGTCCCCTACCTCCGGTGGGGAGCCCATCTACCCCTTGGTGGGGAGCCCCATCCGCTGCCGTCTGCTGCCGGTCCACTGCCGTCCGTCTGACGTGCACAGCTTACGGATTGACGGCCCCGCGCGCTGAGAGGCCGCGCATGCGTCGGCCTACGGATTGTCAGTGGTGCCTGGGATCCTGGAGAAGTGGGCCGGAATCGTGGCAATCCGTGCTCCGGTCTGCGCGTGCGTGATCTCAAAAGACCGTCTCAGAAGGGGGATTGAGACCGTGAAGGGTGATCGTGTGGAGATAGTGGTGGACGCGGGTGACACGACGCGTACGTATGAAGTGGTAGCCGAGAGGGCGGGGCGGCGGGTCGAGACGGCCGTGCGGCGCGGGGTGGTGGAAGTGAGCGAAGTCACCCGAAACGGGTCCGTCGTGCGGACGGCCCGCTTCATGGCGAACCGAGTCCTGGCGCTGGTGGAGCAGCCGGTGCCGCGGGGCGCGGACGGGGACGGTGAGTAGGGGCCGTTCCACCCGCCGTTCCACCCGCCCGCTCCACCCCCGGAGGGCCCCGCTCCGGCGGACCCCTCCGGGAAGACCCCAAGTCCCGGGCGGATTCTCCACCCAGGGGAGTACGAGGCCCGGTCCGGCGTCATCCTCCGGGAGGCCCGGCAAGCGGTACGAGGGCATGACGCCGGGGACCGGGTCGCGCGCCTAATGTTGAGGTCAAGCGGCGGGCGCAGCACTCGTCCCCCGAGGTCAGACGCTCGCCGCTGTAGATGTGACGGAGGAAGGACGATGGCGGACACGGTGGGACGCACGGTCGTCAGGGCGCGCAGGCGCGCGGCCCTCGACGCGTTCGGCAGCCCGCAGACCGGCACCCGCCATCCTCTGGTCGCGGTGGCGATGGTGCTGCCGCTGGCCGTCCTGCTGAGCATCGCGTTCGGCGGCTGGGAAGCCGTCGTCACACAGGCGTCGTCCGTGGCGGGAATGCTGGGGCGCTGAGCGCCCCAGGTCCGGGAGAGCGGCCCGGGCCGGGGACTTCCGGCCATCAGCCCCGTGGGGACGGGGGTGCGGCGGACGGCACGAAGCCCGGACAGCTGGGGAGCTGTCCGGGCTCGCGCCGTTCCGAACACGCTGTGAACACGCTGAACACCACACTGAACAGGGCATACGACAAAGGGCCGGAGCTTTCGCTCCGGCCCTCGGCCGATCGGTGTGGACGATACTGGGATTGAACCAGTGACCTCTTCCGTGTCAGGGAAGCGCTCTCCCGCTGAGCTAATCGTCCCGGGACTGCGTGCGCGATACTGGGATTGAACCAGTGACCTCTTCCGTGTCAGGGAAGCGCTCTCCCGCTGAGCTAATCGCGCGGGTGTGGGGCCGCGAGGGCCCCGGTGGGTGGGACCCGAAGGTCCCGAGTGGACGATACTGGGATTGAACCAGTGACCTCTTCCGTGTCAGGGAAGCGCTCTCCCGCTGAGCTAATCGTCCGAGGTGGAGACGGGATTTGAACCCGTGTAGACGGCTTTGCAGGCCGTTGCCTCGCCTCTCGGCCACTCCACCAGACGCAGGGGCGTGAACCCCCACTCCGAGCGGACGACGAGATTCGAACTCGCGACCCTCACCTTGGCAAGGTGATGCTCTACCAACTGAGCCACGTCCGCAGGTGTCGTTTCCCGGGGCGCTTCCGCGTCCCGGCGACGTGTTGAACTCTAGCGGATTCCGGAGCCAGCTCAAATTCCGTTTCCGCAGCGTGCTGCCCTGCTCACCTGGCGGCCACCTCGCCGCGGTCCCTGCCGCGACCCCCGTGACCAGGCGCCATAGACTCGCAAGCGTGCACGACCTGCCCCCTCTCGCCCGCTTCGGTGGCCTGCTCGCCACCGATCTTCGCGATGTGACCAGCGACCCCTCGGCTCTCGACACCGAGGGTTTCTGGGCTGTTGTCGCGGACTTCGAGGGGCGTGTGGTCTGTGCCCGCTTCGGTGACGTACGCCGCGAACCCGTGCCCGCCCCCGAGCCCGGCGCCTGGCACGGTCCCCGGCCCACCGACTGGACCTCCTCGCTGGACCGGGCCGGGTACACCGAGGGCGTGCGCCGCGTCCGCCGTCACATCGCGGCGGGCGAGGTCTACCAGGCCAATCTGTGCCGCGTGCTCTCCGCGCCGCTGCCCGACCCGTACGCGGCGGACGTGGACGCGCTGACCGCCCTGCTGGCCCGCGGCAACCCGGCCCCGTACGCGGGCACCGTGCGGCTGCCGGAGCACGGCGTGGAGGTCGCCACGGCCTCGCCCGAGCTGTTCCTGCGCCGCTCCGGACGGACCGTCGAGTCCGGGCCGATCAAGGGCACCGGCCGCCACGCGGAGGACCTGCTGGAGAAGGACCACGCCGAGAACGTGATGATCGTGGACCTGGTCCGCAACGACCTGGGGCGGGTCTGCGCCACCGGCACGGTGACCGTTCCCGCGCTCTGCGCGGTCGAGCCGCACCCGGGACTGGTGCACCTGGTCTCCACGGTCCGCGGCGAGCTGGCGCCGGGGGCGGGCTGGGCGGAGCTGTTCGCGGCGGCCTTCCCGCCCGGGTCGGTGACGGGTGCGCCCAAGTCCAGTGCCCTGCGCATCATCGGGGAGCTGGAGACCGCGCCCCGCGGCCCGTACTGCGGCGGCATCGGCTGGGTGGACGCGGACCGCGGCACCGGCGAGCTGGCCGTGGGGATACGCACCTTCTGGATCGACCGGCCGTCGCCCGCCGACGCCGTGCTGCGGTTCGGCACCGGAGCCGGGATCACCTGGGGCTCCGACCCGGACCGCGAATGGGACGAAACCGAACTCAAGGCGGCGCGACTGCTCGCGGTAGCGTCGGAAGTACAGCAGCCGACGGGAAGGACCATGCGGTGACGATCTGGCTCGACGGATCCCTGCACGAAGCCGACAGCGCCCAGGTGTCGGTCTTCGACCACGGGCTGACGGTCGGCGACGGCGTCTTCGAGACGGTCAAGGCGGTGGACGGCCGCGCCTTCGCGCTCACCCGCCACCTCCACCGGCTCGCCCGCTCCGCACACGGCCTCGGCCTGCCGGAACCCGACCTCGACGAGGTGCGGCGGGCCTGCGAGGCGGTCCTCGCCGACAACCCCATGGCGCTGGGGCGGCTGCGGATCACCTACACCGGCGGGTTCTCGCCCCTCGGCTCCGACCGGGGCACGGCGGCCCCCACGCTCGTCGTCGCGCTCGTCGAGACCCACCGCCGGGCGGACACCACGACCGTGGTCACCGTCCCCTGGACCCGCAACGAGCGCGGCGCGCTCGCCGGGCTCAAGACCACCTCGTACGGCGAGAACGTGGTCGCGCTCGCCCGCGCCCGGGAACACGACGCCACCGAGGCCCTGTTCGCGAACACCGTCGGCGGACTCTGCGAGGGCACCGGGACCAATGTCTTCGTCGTCCTCGACGGCGAACTCCACACCCCGCCGCTCGCCTCGGGCTGTCTCGCGGGCATCACCCGCGCCCTCGTCCTGGAGTGGGTGGGCGCGCGGGAGACCGAGCTGCCGTTCGACGTCCTGGAGCGGGCCGACGAGGTCTTCCTGACCTCCACGACCCGGGACGTCCAGGCCGTACGGCAGGTGGACGACCGGATCGTGCCCGGCACGCCGGGACCGGTCACCGCCAAGGCCATGCGGATCTTCACCGAGCGGGCCGCCGACGACATCGACCCGTGACGCCCATCGGCCCCGGACAAGCGGAACGAAGGCCTCCCGCCGTAAACCTGATGACGTGCGCCCCGGGCCCGGGTACAACACCATCGTGACCACCACCCTGCGGCCCACCACGCCCGAGCGGCACACCGATGACGGCGGGCGCGCTCGCTCGTACGAGGTGTGCGTCAACAGCCGTCCCGTCGGCAGCGTCCGGCTCACCACCGACGCCCGGCTGGGCCCGTCCGTCGGGCGGATCGAGCACCTCCACATCGACGCCGCGGACCGGCACCGCGGCCGTGGCACGGTCGCCGCGCTCGCCGCCGAGGAGGTGCTGCGCGGCTGGCGCTGCACCCGGCTGGTGGCGAGCGTCCCCGCGCAGGCGGCGACCGCCCTCGGGCTGGCGGCCGCCCTCGGCTACCGCGAGCGCGGCCGCAGAATGATCAAACCGCTGACGGGCCCGCCCGAGCTGCCCTCGGGCAGCGCGATACGGGCCATGGCGGAGGCCGACTACCCGGCCTGGCACGCCCATAGGCGCGCCCACTACGCCCGCAGCGCCCTCGACAGCGGGCTCACCCCGGAAGAGGCCGAGGCCAAGGCGGACACCGACTACGCGACGCTGCTGCCGCACGGCCCCGCCACCCCCGGCACGGTGCTGCGGATACTCGCCCACGACGGCACGGACGTGGGCACCCTCTGGGTCGCGCTGCGCGCCGGGGAGCCGGACGCCGAGGAGCGGGGCGAGGCGTACGTGTACTCCGTCGAGGTCGCCGAGGGGCACCGCGGGCGCGGCCACGGCCGGACCCTGATGCTGGCCGCCGAGCGCGACAGCCTGGCCGCCGGGGCGCGCAGCCTCGGCCTGCACGTCTTCGGCGGGAACACCCCCGCGCTGCGGCTGTACGAGTCGCTGGGCTACGAGGTGGTGGAGCACAACCTCATCAAGCAGCTGCTCTAGCCGCGCTCGGCCAGCAGCCGGGCCGCGATCTCCTCGATCCGCTCCCGCAGCCCCTCCTGGCTCTTGCCGCCGTCGAGCCGCTCGCCACCGATCACATACGTCGGGGTGCCGGTCACCCCGATCGCCTTGCCCTCGGCCTGGTCCGCGTCGACGATCAGGATGTGCCGGCCGTCGATCAGCGCGGTGTCCATCTCCTCGGCGTCCAGGCCCAGTTCCCGCGCCACGTCGACGAGCAGCAGCTCACCCCGGGCGCCCAGCTGGTCGGTGCGCTCCAGCACGGCTTCGACGTACGGCCAGCCCTGCCCCTGCGCCACGGCCTCCTCGGCGGCCTGCGCCGCCGCGTGGGCGTGCTTGTGGCGCTCCAGCGGGAAGTGCCGCAGCCGGATCTCCAGGGCGTCGCCGAAGCGCTCGCGCAGGGCGCGCACGTCCGTCAGCGCGGTACGGCAGTCGGGGCACTGGAGTTCGCACCACACGTCGAGTACGGGTCGGGCGGGATCGGTGTCGCTCATGAAGGCCAGTCTTCCAGCACCCGCGGACTCCTCCGAACCCGGAGATGACCCTGATCCCGCGCCCCGGCTGTGGCCCTTGCCGCCCGGTGGGGTGCACGATGGATATATTGACCCGTCGGCGGGAGGAACCGATGCTGACCGACACCATCTGCGCCGCGCTGTCCGCGGCCGGTCTGGGCATCGCCGGTCTGACCGCGTACCGCAAGCGCTTCCGGACCGCGGCCCGGATAGCGGCCTACGCGCTGCTGCCGGTGGGCCTGGCGATGACCGGGATCCTGGACTGGCTGACCGATCTGGTCTTCAACCCGACCGTCTGGGCGGGCTTCGGCCTGCTCGGGCTCTCCTGGCTGCTGTTCATGGTGAGCCGGGCGGCCGAGCGCCGGGCGGGCGGCACCCGCAAGGAGCGGCGCGCGGCGGCCGCCGCGGAGCGGGACGGGGCGCTGGCCCCCGGAGCCTCGGAACCCGCCCTGGGACCCGGCCGCGGGGCCACCGGAGCGAAGGCGGCGGGCAAGGGGAAACCGACCGCGGCAAGCAGCTCCGGTACAGAAGATTTCTCAGACATCGAAGCCATTCTCAAAAAGCACGGGATCTGACAAGCTCCCGATCAAAAATCGCTCGTCGGTCGCAGCGGGGGTTCGCGCTGCGCCATGATCTCCGGCGAGATGCTGCAATCACCCGGGGAGCAATCCCCTATCGAAGGACCCCCTGTTCCACCGAGCGACGAGCCGCGCGGCTGCCTGTTCGCCCTCTCCCAGCCGCCGCTGATGCTTTTCCTCGCCTTCATAGGCATGCTGCTCTTCGGCACCGCGCTCCATGACCTCTACCGATGGTGACGCGACCCCACCGCGCGTCCCTGGGCTCAGCCCGCGGCCCGGGCTCAGCCCGCGGCTTCCTTGCGCCGCGCGCGATACGCGGCGACGTGCAGCCGGTTGCCGCAGGTGCGGCTGTCGCAGTAGCGCCGGGAGCGGTTGCGCGACAGGTCCACGAAGGCGAACCGGCAGTCCGGGGCCTCACAGCGCCGCAGCCGCTCGTGTTCGCCCGCCACCACGAGGAACGCCAGCGCCATGCCGCCGTCGGCCGCGAGATGGTCGGCCAGGGACGCTCCCGGGGCGAAGTAGTGCACATGCCAGTCGTAGCCGTCGTGGTCGGTCAGCCGGGGTGTGGTCCCGGCCGCCGCGATCATCGCGTTGAGGAGTTCGGCGGTGTGCCGGGTGCCGTTGCCGGCCGTGGTGAAGACCTCGGTGAACCGGGCCCGTACGGACCGTACGGCGGTCAGGTCGCGCTCACCGAGCGTGCCGATGTCGCTGATGGCGTTGCGCTCGACGAACTGACGCAGCGCGGCCACGTCCGCGAGGCGATCCTCGCTCTCCTCGCCGGGCGGCGCGGTGTTCACCAGGTCGACGACCGCGTCGAGCGCGCACTGGGTGTCGTGGTTGATCAGCACGATTGGCTCCCTGGCCCGCTGGGTCGGCGGTGGTCCTCGACTGCCCCTCCGATGCGCTCGACTCTAGCGGCGCCGGGCCCGGAACGTGACACGGCCGTGTCCGCTCCGGAGCGTGACACGGAGCGGGCACGGAGCGTGACGCGGCGGTGCCGCCGCCGCGGACGGTACCGCGGCGGCGGCACCGCCGCCTGCCTCTGCCACTGTTTCGGGATGTCACTGCCGGAATGTCACTGCCGGGATGTTCACTACCGGAATCTCACGTCCCGGCTCGCGCCGTCTCCCCGAGTCGGACGGCCGCGCTCAGCTCTCGTCGGGTCTCAGCTCTCCGCCAGGATGTGGGAAAGCTCTGTGTCGAGGTCGAAATGACGGTGTTCGGTGCCGGGTGGCACAGCGGCGTCGGTCCGCTTCAGGAACGACTCCAGGGCCCGCGCCGGGGCCTCGAGCAGAGCCTCCCCCTCCGGGGAGCTCAGGGCGATGCAGACGACGCCCTGGCCGTGGCTACGGGATGGCCACACTCTGACGTCGCCGGTGCCGGTGGGCCGGTGCAGGCCCTCGGCGAGAAGGTCGCGGGCGAAAACCCATTCGACCGTCTCTTCGGCTCCGGTGTGGAAGGTGGCGTGCACGGCGTAAGGGTCGGCCGTGTCATACCGCAGTCCCGCGGGTACAGGCAGTGAGGACTCGCTCGACACAACGAGGCGCAGGTGCAGCTCGCAGCTGACCGTGGTGTTCATAAGCGCCAGGGCCTTTCGCTCAGTGTGCGCTCGGGGATTCGCACGTCGGCGAAATCGACATGCCACCTACGGTGCCGTTGTAAACCCCTCTGACCGTTTTGCGGGTCTTCCGATAGCTCCAGCGGCCGAGTCGCGGGCCCGCCGGTGCCGCCATTACGGTGACTTCGGCGCATCGGGTAGGTTGGGTCGCATGAATGCGGAGAGTGACGAGCGACGGGCGGGTGCCGTTCCACCGGCACCCGAGGTCGCGACGGGGGACGGTGCGTCGGAGGAGTCGGTTTTCGGTTCCCGGGCGCCGCAGTTCATCAAGCGGTCGCGCACGCTGCACCTGAGCTGGCAGGTCGGGGTCTTCGTCGTGGGCCTCGCGGTCGTGGTGGCGGGCATCATCATGCTGCCGCTGCCCGGTCCCGGCTGGCTGGTGATCTTCGGCGGGATGGCGATCTGGGCGACCGAGTTCGTCTGGGCGCAGTTGGTGCTGCGCTGGACGAAACGCAAGGTGACCGAGGCTGCCCATCGCGCCCTGGATCCGAAGGTGCGCAAGCGGAACATCATCCTGACCTCGATCGGGCTGGTGATCTGTGCCGTGGCGCTGACCGTGTACGTGTGGAAGTTCGGCCTCGTCATGCCCTGGAAGATCAAGGAGTGACCGGTGGCCGTCGGTCGGCCCGGCTCCCGGGCCGACCGTGATGGTCATGAGCACGGTCCGGCATGCGCTAATGTTGGGCGTGCGCCCGGGCGATTAGCTCAGCGGGAGAGCGCTTCGTTCACACCGAAGAGGTCACTGGTTCGAACCCAGTATCGCCCACCCCGGACCGAGGACCCGGAGGCTTCACGCCTCCGGGTCCTCGGCGTTTTCGTGCCCCTTCGCACCCCGTGACGTGCCCGGTGGGGCGCCGCGGGCGCCCCGTCGTTGAAGCGCTTCCGCATCGATCCTGTCCGAACCGTTGACGTACGCGGCATCGATCCCTACTTTGGCCCGGCAAGCGCTTACCTAAAACGTTTCAAGCTTGGTTCTGGGGGCAGCTCGGACAGACCTGCCCGGGAGGGGCGTGTCATGAGTGCTCGGCGATGGACGGTGAGGGCGAGAGGGCTTCGGGGGGCCGCGGCGGGGCTGGTCGCGCTGGGGCTGCTGGCCACCGGCTGCGGCGGCGACGGCGGCAGCTCGTCCGGCGGGAAGGTGACCATCCGTTACGCCTGGTGGGGCGCGAAGGACCGGTCCGTCATGATCAAGAAGACGGTGAAGCTCTTCGAGGAGAAGCACCCGAACATCACCGTGAAGACGGACTTCGCCGAATACGCCGACTTCTGGAGCAAGTTCAATACGCAGGCCGTCGGCGGCAATGCGCCGGACGTCTTCCAGAACTCGTACGCGTTCCTGCGCAAGTACGGTGAGAAGAATCTTCTCCTCGATCTCAACAAGCAGGTCAAGGAGGGCAATCTCAATCTGAAGGGTTTCCGGAACGGCCTGGAGAAATCCGGGGACATCGACGGAAAGCTCTACGGAGTGCCGGTCGGCGCCAATACCTTCGGCTTCTTCTACAACCCGGCCGCCTTCAAGAAGGCGGGCGCCACCGTCAAGGACGGATGGACGTGGGACGACTTCTTCGCCGCCGCCAAGAAGGTGCGGAAGTCCGACGGCACGCTCTACGGATCCAGCGACAACGCCGGTGTGATGTACCTGTACGACCTGTACCTGCGTCAGCACGGCAAGGCCTTCTTCACCGAGGACAAGAAGCTCGGCTTCACCGAGGACGACCTCAAGCAGTGGTGGAACACCTGGCAGCAGCACGCCAAGGCGGGTGAGCTGGTGCCGGGCAAGAAGACCGAACAGGCCAAGCCCAAGGCGACGATCAGCGCCGACCTGTCGGCCGCCGAGTTCACCTGGGACAACTTCATGGTCCGCTTCGCGGCCGAGACCGACACCCCGCTCGAACTCGGGCCGCTGCCGACCACGGACGGCAAGAAGACCGGGCAGTACCTCTCCTCGCTGATGCTCAGCGGCTCGGCCCGCACCCAGCACCCCAAGGAAGTCGCCCAGCTCATCGACTTCATGACGCACGACCCCGAGGTCGGCAAGATCATGGGCTACAACCGCGGCATTCCCGCGACCACCGCCCAGTACGAGGCGTACAAGCCCACGGGCGTCGACGCCAAGATCGCCGCGTATGAGAAGAGCGTGGCCGGGAAGCTGGAGCCGATCACTCCGCATCCGGCCGGCACCGATGTCGCCGAGGCCGCCTTCCTGCGCACCTACACCGATGTCACGGTCGGCCAGAGCTCGGTGGACAAGGCCGTGGACCAGTTCTTCGACGAGGCGGAATCCGCGCTCGGCTCGTGAGGAGAGCTTCCGTGACACGAACCACGACGCGCGCGGCGGAGAAGGGGGCGGAGCGGTCGGCCGCCCCGCCCCGGCCCGAGGCCCGCAAGGGTGCCGCGCCGGACGCTCCGGGCGCGGCGGCCGGGCGGCGGTCCGGCCGCCGGGAAACCCTGGCGGGCTATCTCTTCCTGACGCCCTGGTGCATCGGGATCCTGCTGCTCACGCTCGGCCCGATGCTGGTCTCGCTCTATCTGGCGTTCACCGACTACACCCTCTTCGACTCGCCCCGCTGGGTCGGGTTCAAGAACTTCCAGGAGATGTTCCAGGACGAGCGGTGGTGGACGTCGGTCGAGGTGACGCTGAAGTACGTCCTGATCGGCACCCCGCTGAAGCTGCTGGCCGCGCTGGGGGTGGCGCTGCTGCTGGTCAAGCCGCGCAAGGGACAGGGCTTCTACCGCTCGGCGTTCTACGCGCCCTCGCTCATCGGCGCGAGCGTGAGCATCGGCATCGTCTGGCGGGCGATCTTCAACGACGACGCGATCGTCGACAAGTCGATGAGTCTGTTCGGCTGGGACATCGGCGGCTGGATCGGGGATCCGGACTGGGCCCTGCCCACGCTGATCACGCTGACCGTCTGGCAGTTCGGCGCCCCGATGGTGATCTTCCTCGCCGGGCTGAAGCAGGTGCCGCGCGAGCTGTACGAGGCCGCCGAGATGGACGGCGCGGGGGCGTGGCGGCGCTTCCGCTCCATCACCCTGCCGATGATCTCCCCGGTGCTCTTCTTCAACCTGCTGCTGGAACTCATCCACTCCTTCCAGGTCTTCACCTCGGCCGTCGTGCTCGCGGGCTCCGGCACCAACACCGGCGGCCCGGGCGACTCGCTGCTGGTCTACGGCTGGTACCTGTACGAACAGGGCTTCCGGAACCTGCGCATGGGCTACGCCGCCGCGATGGCCTGGATGCTGATGCTCGGCATCGGCCTGGTGACCGCGGTGCTGTTCAAGACCCAGCGCGGCTGGGTGCACTACGAGGAGGACGCCCGGTGACCACTCCCTCGACCTCCCTGACGTCCTCGACGTCCCTGACCGGTTCGGGGCGGGCGCGGATCCGCTCGGTGGCCTGGCACCTGGGCGCGCTCGCCGTGCTGGCCGTGATCCTCTACCCCGTGGTGTGGGTGATCGGCGGTTCGTTCAAGCCCGGCGACGAGATCATCGGCAGTCTTCAGCTGCTGCCCACCGATCCGATCACGGAGAACTACCGGAGGCTCGGCGACGGCATCGCCGACGTCCCCGTCACGACCTTCTTCACCAACTCGCTTTTCCTGGCGGTCGGTTCGGTGATCGGGGTGCTGTTCTCCTGCTCGCTGGCGGCGTACGCGTTCGCCAGGATCCGGTTCGCGGGGCGGAACGCGCTGTTCACGCTCATGATCTCCACCCTGCTGCTGCCCTTCCAGATCTTGATCATTCCGCAGTACATCCTGTTCCAGAAGATGGAACTGATCAACACCTATGTCCCGCTGCTGCTCGGCAAGTACCTGGCGGCGGACGCCTTCTTCGTCTTCCTGATGGTGCAGTTCATGCGGGGCCTGCCCCGCGAGCTGGACGAGGCGGCGCGGCTGGACGGCTGCGGCCATCTGCGCATCTACTGGAGCATCGTGCTGCCCCTGTGCCGTCCGGCCCTGATCACCAGCGCGATCTTCACCTTCATCTGGTCCTGGAACGACTTCATCGGCCCGCTGCTGTATCTCAACGAGCCCGACAAGTACACGGTCTCGATGGGGCTGAAGCTCTTCATCGACCAGGACAGCGTCGCCGACTACGGAGGCATGGTCGCCATGTCGCTGGTGGCCCTGCTGCCGGTGCTGCTGTTCTTCCTCGCCTTCCAGCGCTATCTGGTCGAGGGCGCCTCGACCTCCGGGCTGAAGGGCTGAGGGGACCCGCCATGGAGCGAGCGATACGCAGGTCCGAGCGGCCCTCGCGGAGGCTGGTGCGCTTCTCGCTGTTCGCCGAGTGCCTGCTGACCGGGGTCTGGGTGGTGCTCGCCGCGCTGCCGCTGCTCACCCTGCTCCCGTCGTTCGCCGCCGGATGCGCGCATCTGCGCCGCCATCTGGACGGCGAGCGCTCCACACTGCGGGACTTCGTTTCCGGAGTGCGGGAGGCGACCCGCGGCGGCTGGCGCTTCTCCCTGCTGTGGTGGGCGGCGCTCGCGCTGCTCGCCTTCGATCTGCGCGTGGCCCGCACCGGAGCCCTGCCGGGCGGGCCCGCCCTGGTCGCCGTGAGCGTGGCGGGCACGCTCGCGGTGATCGTCCTGGGGCTGCGGACGGCCGCCGCGTGGCGGCCTGGCACCGGCTGGGCGGCGGTGGCCCGTACCGCCGTACGCCGCGGCCTGGCCGCCGACCCGGGCGGATCGCTGCTGCTGGCGGGCGGGCTGGCGGTGGTCACCGTCGCCGCCTGGCAGATGCTGCCGCTGGCCGCCCCGGCGGTGGGCGCCCTCGCGGCCTGTGCGGTCGCGGTCGAGCGCCGCGCCCGCGCCCGCGTCTGACCCGGGGGCGCCCGTTCCCGCGCCGCCCCCCGCCGCCGATGTCATGCACCTGCCCCCGTAGCTCCCGTACGCCCCGTAGCCCCCGTACGAAAGGTGAGAGCGACATGCCCCCGATTCCCCGGCGCAATCTCCTCAAGGCCGCCGCCGTCACCGGCGCCGCCGTCCCGTTCTCCTGGATGCTCGCGCAGAACGCCCCGCAGGCGGCCGCCGCGGAGCAGGAGAAGGCCGCCGACGAACCCGTGAAGATCACCTGGCTGGAGGAGGGCGGCCTCGGCGCCGCCGCGGGCAGCACCTTCGGCGTCCCCTGGCCCAAGGGCGCCCACCCCGCCGACCGCACGTTCGCGCTCACCACGGCCGACGGCAAGGACGTCCCCCTCCAGACCTGGGCCACCGCCTACTGGCCCGACGGCTCGCTCAAATGGACCGCGCACGCGGCGGGGGAGGGGCTGGGCGACGGCACGGCCTACCGGCTCACCACGGATGAGCCCGCCGCCCCGGCCAAGAAGGTCACCGTCACCGAGAAGGGCGGCAGGATCACCGTCGACACCGGCGTGATCAAGGCCGTGATCGGCAAGGACGGCGAGAAGCTCGTACGCTCCGTCACCCGTGGCAGCACCGAGATCGCCCGCGACGGCCGCCTCGTCCTGCTCCGCCAGGGCGACATCGACGACGGCGACCACGGCAGAGCGAAGTGGGACCGGTTCGACGGTGAGATCAGCGCCGCCAAGGTCGAGCAGAAGGGGCCCGTCCGCGCCGTCGTCCGCATCGACGGCAAGCACCGCAAGGGCGGTCGCGGCTGGCTCCCCTTCAGCGTCCGGCTCTACTTCTACGCGGGCGCCGACTCGTTCCGCATGGTGCACACGATCACCTTCGACGGGGACCAGACCGCCGGTCGTGAGTCCGGGGACTTCATCCGCGGCCTCGGCGTCCGCTTCTCGGTCCCCATGCGCGACGAGGCGTACGACCGCCACATCCGTATCGCGGGCGAGGGCAAGGGATTCCTCACCGAGGCCGTCAAGGGCATCACCGGACTGCGCCGCGACCCCGGCGCGAGCGTCCGCAAGGCCCAGGTCAAGGGCGAGAAGCTGGCCGACCCCGCCACCTGGGACCAGCGGGTCACCAGCCGGCTGCACCTCATCCCCACCTGGGGCGACTACACCCTCTCCCAGCTCTCCGCCGACGGCTTCACCCTGCGCAAGCGCACCAAGCCGGGCCACGGCTGGATCCCCGCGGGCGGCGGCGGCCGGGCGTCCGGCTTCGGCTACGTCGGCGGGGTCAGCGGCGGGCTCTCCTTCGGACTGCGCGACTTCTGGGAGAAGTTCCCCGCCCAGCTCGACATCCGCGGCGCCGCGGGCGACGAGGCCGAGGTCACCCTGTGGCTGTGGTCGCCCGAGGCCCAGCCCATGGACCTGCGCTTCTACCACGACGGCCTGGGCCAGGACACCTACGCCGAGCAGCTGGAGGGCCTCAACATCACGTACGAGGACTACGAGCCGAAGTTCGGCACCCCGTACGGCATCGCCCGCACCAGCGAGCTGACCTTCTGGGCCAACGCCGCCACCCCCAGCGCCGACACCCTCGTCCAGCAGGCAGCCGCCCTGCGCACCCCGCCGCAACTCGTCGCCGGACCCGCCGACCTGGCCCGCGCCAAGGTCTTCGGCGGCCTCTTCTCGCCCGTCGACCGCTCCACCGCCGCCAAGGCGAAGATCGAGGACCGCCTGGACTTCCTCTTCGAGTACCACAAGGGCCAGGTCGAACAGCGCCGCTGGTACGGGTTCTGGGACTACGGCGACATCATGCACACCTACGACGAGAACCGGCACCAGTGGCGGTACGACGTCGGCGGCTACGCCTGGGACAACTCCGAACTCTCCCCGGACCTGTGGCTCTGGCTCGCGTATCTGCGCTCCGGGCGCGCCGACATCTACCGCTTCGCGGAGGCCATGACCCGGCACACCGGCGAGGTCGACGCCTACCACCTGGGCAAATGGACCGGGCTCGGCACCCGGCACGGCGTCCAGCACTTCGCCGACAGCGCCAAGCAGCAGCGCATCTCCACCGCCCTCTACCGCCGCTACCTCTACTTCCTCACCGCCGACGAGCGGATCGGCGACATCATGCACGCCCTCGTCGACTCCGACGAGTCCTTCCTCGTCCTCGACCCGCAGCGCAAGGTCCGTCCCGACCCCGACTACAAGCCCGACCGGCACGCCCTGTCCATCGGCTTCGGCACCGACTGGAGCGGGCTGGCCGGCGCCTGGCTCACCGAATGGGAGCGGCGCGGGCCCCAGGCCGAGAAGGCCGAGGCCCGGCTGCGCAGCACCATGGAGACCATCGCCGCGCAGACCAACGGCTTCGTCCAGGGCGCCGCGCTGTACGACCTCGACACCGGCAAGTACGCCATCGACGACAAGCCCAAGGTCAGCGTCTCCCACCTGTCCGCCGTCTTCGGCCTGGTCGAGGTGTGCGCCGAGGTCATCGACCTGATCGAGATGCCGAAGTTCAAGGAGGCCTGGCTCGACTACTGCCGCTACTTCAACGCCACCAAGGCCGAGCAGAAGGCCCGCTACGGCACCGACTTCGGCTCGCTGATCCTGGTCCAGGGCCACTCCCGGCTCGACGCGTACGCCGCCGTACAGCTGAAGGACGACACGCTGGCCGCCCGCGCCTGGCAGAAGTTCACCGAATTCCACGAGGGCGACGGCTACCCCGAGGACTCCGTCAGCTGGAAGAGCACCAAGGTCACCGGCCCGGACGTGCTGGTGCCCGGCGTCGAGGCGCCCTGGGTGAGCACCAACGCCACCGCGCAGTACGGCCTCGCCGCCATCCAGAACCTGGCCCTGCTCGGCGACAAGCTGCCCGGCTAGCGGCAGCTACCGCACACTGAGGACATGGACTGGTGCCACTACCGCTTCCACAGCCGATGGGATCTCGACGCACCGCCCGCCGCCGTCTTCGAGGCGCTGGCGGACGGAGACGGTTACCCGCGGTGGTGGCCCCAGGTCCGCGAGGTGCGGCGGATCGACGACCGCACCGGAACGGCCCGCTTCCGCTCCCTCGTCCCGTACGACCTGCGCCTCACCGTCACCGAGGCGCACCGGGACACCGCCCGGGGCACCCTGCGGATCACCTTCTCCGGCGATCTGGAGGGCTGGGCCCGCTGGACGGTCACGGCGCGCGGCGCGGGCACCCGCGCCCTGTTCGAGCAGGACGTGGTGGCGCGCAAGCCGCTGCTCCGCCGCTTCGCGGTGCTCGGACGGCCGTTGTTCCGCGTCAACCACGCCCTGATGATGCGCGCCGGGTGCCGGGGACTGCGGGCCCGGATGCTCGACCGGCGGCCCGGCCGGAATCCGGTTTGAACCGCACCTCGCCCGACCTGTATTGTTCAGGTCGTTCCACCGGGGAAAACCCCGGAAGAACACACCCGGGCGATTAGCTCAGCGGGAGAGCGCTTCGTTCACACCGAAGAGGTCACTGGTTCGAACCCAGTATCGCCCACCCTTACCGGGGCCGGACCGCCAGCAGGCGGTCCGGCCCCGGCGTTTTCCGGGCTTGCCACCGCCGGACATGGGTACCCGCCAGGCTCTCGCGGATGAATCGGAGGGGTACCCCATGGCCGTCGCCACCGCAGCCGTCCTGTCCCTGGACTGCGCCGAGCCCGAAGAGCTGGCCAAGTTCTACGCCACCGTGCTCGGCGCCGAGATCACGCCGGTGACCGTCCTCGACCGGATCGACATCACCGTCCCCGACGGGACGCGCATGTCCTTCCTCCGGGACCACGGGTACGCCCCGCCGAGCTGGCCCCGGCCGGACGACTCCCAGCAGGCCCACCTGGAGCTGCTGGTGGACGACATGGACGCCGCCGAACGGCAGGTCGTCGACCTGGGGGCACGGCCGCTGGACACCAAGGACAACGGCGGCCCGAACGACGTCCGCCTCTACTCCGACCCGGCCGGACACCCGTTCAGGCTCCGGCGCTGCTGAGGCGGAGGCGGGGGCAGAGGCAGACGCAGACGCAGGGGCGCCGTTACGCCGCCGCCGGAAGGTCCGGACGCAGCGGCCACGCCGGGTCGCAGACCTCGTCCGAGCCGTTGAGCGCGAACCAGGCCTGGAGGCCGCGCGCCTGCGCCGCGTACCAGGCCGTCTGCCGGGCGTGCAGCTCACTGGGCGTCAGCTTCTCCAGCCGTGACGCGTAGCGGCGGCCCACCGCCCGCACGACCTCCAGGGCGGCCATGGCGTCCGCCGCCGCGTCATGCGCGCCCGTCAGCTCGACGCCGTAGTGCGCACACAGATCGGTGAGCGTGCGGCGGCCCTTGCGATAGCGGTCCAGGTGTTTGTCCAGCACCCGGGGGTCGAGGACGGACAGCGAACGCAGCGACAGATAGGTCGCCAGCGTGGCATTGCGGTGCCGCTTCAACTCGCGGTCCAGCAGCGTCAGATCGAACGGCGCGTTCATCACCACCACCGGGGTGCCCCGCGCCGTCTGCTCGGCCAGCGCCCGCGCCACCTCGTCCATCACCGGCGCCGGCCACCGGCCGTGCTGCTGGAGATGGGTGTCGGTCAGCCCGTGTATCTCGGTCGCGGCCCGCGGCACCGGTATGCCCGGACTCACCAGCCAGCGCCGCACCTCCGGCAGGCTGCCCGCGCCGCGCTGGACGACGAGAGCGGCCGACACGATCCGGTCGTGCTCGACGTCGATGCCGGTCGTCTCCGTGTCGAACGCGGCGAGCGGCCCCTCGAACCAGGACGACATGGCCTCAACTCCTCGTGCATACGTGCCCCATGACCTCCGGATCCCGCCCCGACCTGGTGATACCCGGAGGGGGGTGGCCGAACCACCGCTGTTTGCACGGCATGTGACGGGGAGACAACACAGGTGTACGGACACCGGCGACGACCGGAAGGCGTCACGCACATGGCGCTCGCGCAGCCCGACCCGGCCCCGTCGGCGAGCGGTCTGCTGCCCGAGCGGACCGCACCCTCGCGCGGCCACATCGCCACCACCGCCTGCATGGAGACGTTGCAGGTCGGCTATCTCCACGCGGTCGCGGCGGCCGCGGGCTGCTCGCTCGCGCAGCCCTTCCCGGACCACGGCATCGACTGGCACGTCAGCCACAGCGCGCCCGGCCACGCCGTGGACGACGAGGTGACGATCAAGGTGCAGCTGAAGGCCACGTACCAGCTGGCACCGCATCCGCCCGGCCCGACCTTCGCCTTCACGCTCGACAACGAGCACCTGGTCAAGCTCGCCCGCAGCCCGGTCTCCGTGCACAAGATCCTTGTTGTGATGATCGTGCCGCGCGGCCGGGACGACTGGATACGGGCCGGTCACGACCGTCTGGCCCTGCGGCACTGCTGCTACTGGATCAACCTGGCGGGCCACCCGGTGACGGGCCGCCGCCGGACCACCGTGCGGATCCCGACCTCGCGGATCTTCGACGACCGCGCGCTCTGCGAGATCATGACCCGGGTCGGGGCGGGAGGGAGACCCTGATGGACCGCGACCCTCCGATGCACCGCGACCCCTTGACGGACCGCGACCGCGGTCCCGCGCCGCGCCCCGACGGCCTCGCGCCGCGCCCCGACGAGGTGGACCCCGCCGTCCTCGCCGCGCTGCTCGCGCGGCACGGCTGGCACCGCCGCGGCGGCGCCCGCGGGCGGTACGCCCGCTGGACGCCCCCGGGCGAGCTGCCGGGCACCAGCCTGCTCGTGCCCGAGCGCCGCGACTTCCCCGACAGCGCCGACCTCCTCGGCGAGGCGCTGCTCGCGCTGGCCCGCAGCGCCGCGCCCTCCGCCCGCGAGGTGCTCACCGGCCTCGCCATGCCCAGCGATGAGATCCGCTGGTGGCGCGAGGTGTCCGAGTCCCACGGCGGCACCGCCGCCTGGCCCGCGCAGGAGCGGCTGCGCGCCGCCGCCCGGGCCACCCTGCTGGCCGGGGCGCTCGCCGCCCGGGCCAGGGCCGGGTACTACGGCGCGCGGCACCGGCGGGTGGCCGAGGCGTCCCTGGAACGCGTGCTGACCGGCCCGTCCGGCGCCGCGGCCGACGGCCATCGGCTGACCGTCTTCGTCCCCGTCGAGGACGGCCGGGCCACCACCGCCACCCTGCTGCGCGCCCTGTACGCGCTGCGTGACGCCGCCGACTACCAGCGCGCCACGGGCGGCATGGAGGCGTTCGACGCGGCCGTGGCGGCGGGGGTGAGCCGCGAGCTGACCGAGGCCGTCGTGGCGCTCGTCCAGGGCACCGAGGGCGCCCGTATCGCCCTGGCGTGGTCACCGGCCGCCGGTCCGCCGCCGGGGTTCTCCACCCGGCCCGAACCGGTCGCGTTCACCCCCGGTGACCTGCCGGGGCTGCGCGAGGCCGGGGCCCGCTACGTACGGGACGAGCCGTCCGTACCCGTGCGGGTCACCGGCGCCGTGGTGCGCCTGGGCCGCGCCGGGCCGGGCGGTCCCGGGACGGTGCGGCTGCGGGTGCTGGCCGGGGCGGATGTGGCGCGGCTGCGGATCGTGCTGGACGAGGACGACTACCGGATCGCGGGCCATGCCCATCTGGTCGGGCTGCCGATCCGGGTGAGCGGGCGGCTGGAGAGCCGCGGCGGCTTCCGGCGGCTGAGCGGAGCCGGTGGCGTCACCCCGGTGCGGGTGGACGACGCGGAGCGGGACCGGCTGCTCAAGTCGCTCCAGGAGAACCTGGACTTCTTCGAGGAGGCGTGCGGTGAGGAGGCGTGCGGCGAACCCTGATCGCGCCGGGGCGCCGCCTCCGCCGGTCGCGCGGACAACCGTTTCGCGGTCGGGCCGGTCGGCTCGGTACGATTCTCGCTGCGCGGCATTCGCCGCGGGTAGCGATCCTTCAGTCAGGAGAGACCGGTGTCAGACGTCCGTGTGATCATCCAACGCGATTCCGAGCGGGAAGAGCGCGTGGTGACGACGGGCACTACGGCGGCGGACCTCTTCGCCGGCGACCGCTCGATCGTCGCCGCGCGCGTGGGCGGGCAGCTGAAGGACCTGGCGTACCAGCCCGCCGACGGCGAAGAGATCGAGCCGGTGGAGATCACCAGCCAGGACGGTCTGGACATCCTGCGCCACTCGACCGCGCATGTGATGGCGCAGGCCGTGCAGGAGCTGTTCCCGGAGGCCAAGCTCGGCATCGGCCCGCCGATCAAGGACGGCTTCTACTACGACTTCGACGTCGAGACCCCGTTCCAGCCGGAGGATCTCAAGCGCATCGAGAAGAAGATGCAGGAGATCCAGAAGCGGGGCCAGAAGTTCTCGCGCCGTGCGGTCACCGACGAGGCCGCCCGCGAGGAGCTGGCCGCCGAGCCGTACAAGCTGGAGCTGATCGGACTCAAGGGCTCGGCCGCGGACGCCGCCGAGGGCGCCTCCGCCGAGGTCGGCGCGGGCGAGCTGACCATCTACGACAACCTCGACGCGAAGTCCGGTGAGCTGTGCTGGCGTGATCTGTGCCGTGGCCCGCACCTGCCGACCACCCGGAACATCCCGGCCTTCAAGCTGATGCGCAGTGCCGCCGCGTACTGGCGGGGGAGCGAGAAGAACCCGCAGCTCCAGCGGATCTACGGCACCGCCTGGCCGACCAAGGACGAGCTGAAGGCGTACCTGGACTTCCTGGCCGAGGCCGAGAAGCGCGACCACCGCAAGCTGGGTGCCGAGCTGGACCTGTTCTCCTTCCCGGACGAGCTGGGCTCGGGCCTGGCGGTCTTCCACCCGCGCGGTGGCGTGATCCGCAAGGAGATGGAGGACTACTCGCGGAAGCGGCACGAGGAGTCGGGGTACGAGTTCGTCAACACCCCGCACATCACCAAGGCCAAGCTCTTCGAGACCTCCGGCCACCTGCCGCACTACATGGACGGCATGTTCCCGCCCATGGAGTTCGAGGGCCAGGACTACTACCTCAAGGCCATGAACTGCCCGATGCACAACCTGATCTTCAGGGCGCGCGGGCGGTCGTACCGGGAGCTGCCGCTGCGGCTGTTCGAGTTCGGCACGGTCTACCGGTACGAGAAGTCCGGCGTCGTCCACGGCCTGACCCGGGCCCGCGGCTTCACCCAGGACGACTCGCACATCTACTGCACCAAGGAGCAGATGGCCGATGAGCTGGACAATCTGCTCACCTTCGTGCTGGACCTGCTCCGCGACTACGGTCTGAACGACTTCTATCTGGAGCTGTCCACCCGGGACGACTCCGACAAGTTCATGGGCGAGCCGGAGCAGTGGGAGGAAGCCACCGAGGAGCTGCGCAAGGCCGCCGAGAAGCAGGGCCTGGAGCTGGTCATGGACCCGGGTGGCGCGGCCTTCTACGGCCCGAAGATCTCGGTTCAGGCGAAGGACGCCATCGGCCGTACCTGGCAGATGTCGACCATCCAGGTCGACTTCAACCAGCCCGCCCGGTTCAACCTGGAGTACACGGCCGCGGACGGCTCGCGCCAGCAGCCCGTCATGCTCCACCGGGCGCTGTTCGGGTCGATCGAGCGCTTCTTCGCGGTGCTGCTGGAGCACTACGCGGGCGCCTTCCCGGCCTGGCTCGCCCCGGTCCAGGCAGTGGGCATCCCGATCGGCGACGGCCATGTGCCGTACCTGGAGGAGTTCGCCGCCCAGGCGCGGGCGAAGGGCCTGCGGGTGGAGGTCGACTCGTCGTCCGACCGGATGCAGAAGAAGATCAGGAACGCCCAGAAGTCCAAGGTGCCGTTCATGGTCATCGCCGGTGACGACGACGTGGCGGCCGGGGCGGTCAGCTTCCGCTACCGCGACGGCTCGCAGAAGAACGGCATCCCGGTCGACGAGGCGATCGCCGAGATCATCGACGTCGTGGAGCGCCGGGTCCAGGTGTGACCCGCCGGCATGATCGGCAAGACACCCCCGAGGGGCGGTCCCGTGCCGGGGCCGCCCCTCGGGGCATCCCCGGCCGCCGGGGACGAATATGCTGGCCCGCATGACGAGTGAGCCGGAACAGCAGATCGGAGTGGGAACGCCGGACGCGTTCCAGCGCCTGTGGACGCCCCACCGGATGGCGTACATCCAGGGCGAGAACAAGCCCAGCGGCCCGGGGGCGGGCGACGGCTGTCCGTTCTGCTCCATCCCGGACAAGTCCGACGAGGACGGCTTGATCATCGCCCGGGGGGAGCGCGTCTACGCCGTGCTCAACCTGTACCCGTACACCGGCGGCCACCTCATGATCGTCCCGTTCCGGCATCTCGCCGACTACACCGAACTGGACTCCGAGGAAACGATCGAGCTGGCGGAGTTCACCAAGACCGCCATGACCACGCTCCGCACCGCCTCGGGCGCGCACGGTTTCAACATCGGGCTCAACCAGGGCACCGTCGCCGGGGCCGGGATCGCCGCCCATCTGCACCAGCACGTGGTGCCCCGCTGGGGCGGCGACAGCAACTTCATGCCAGTCATCGGCAACACCAAGGTGCTGCCGCAACTGCTGGCCGACACCCGCCGGTTGCTCGCCGACGCCTGGCCGAAGTCGTAGCACACCCCTGGCCATGGGCCCGGCGGCACCGCCGCCGGGCCCATGGCCTTGCGCGTCGCCTTACGCGTCGTACAGGTCGGCCTTCTTCGGGGAGGCGTCCTGGACCTGGCCGCTGAGGGCCAGCGAGCGGCTGCCGAAGCGCTCGGTGTCCACACCGTGGTGCTTGAGCACGCCGATCGCCGCCTCGTGGACGACCCGCAGCACGGGGGCCGCCGTCCGCAGCGCGTCGTCCGCCATGAAGCGGTGCCGCCAGGGCTTGTCGGCCCAGGCATGGCGCAGCCCGAACGGCTCCGGCAGCACGAGCTTGCCGCCGAGGTGGTCGAGGATCGGCGGGTACCAGGTGAAGGGGGCGCGCGCGGCGAGCCGCACCACCTCCTGGGGCTTCACGAGCGGCAGCGGAACCGACTTGGTCTCCCAGAACCGGAAGGTCTTGGGGACCGTCTTCGAGGGCGCCGACGGCTTGCCGAAGAACAGCGGGTGCACCGGACCCAGGGCGTGCCCGGTGACCTCGATCCGCATCGTCTTGTGCAGCAGCGTCACCGTGATCATGAGCGTGATCACCAACTGGCCGTCCCACAGCACGAACTGCACGCCCAGGTAGTGCCGGTCACCGGAGTCGAACTGCTGCTGATCGCAGATCCGCTGGAGCTCGACGCCCTTTATCTGGAAGCCTTCCTCCTCGGAAGTGCCACCGCGCTCCACCGACTTGGCGCCCTCGGGGACGGCGGAGACCACCCAGTGGCGCACCTGGGGCGGGGTGGTGAAGCCACCGGTGTGCAGCGGGGTGCGCTCCAGCAGGCGCAGCTGGTCGTGGATCGCCCGTATGACGTCCCAGCTGCGGAAGGGGTCGATCTCCTTGTCGGGGTCGGCCGACACCAGGTCCTCGGCGAGCTGCCAGCTGCCCCAGCGGGTGCCCATGCCGAGTATGCCCTTGGCGCCGGCGTAGAAGACCACGTTGCTGTACTGCTCGGCGGTGAGCTTGTGCAGGGACTTGCGCAGCACCTCGGCGGAGGTCTGGCCCGGGTGGTTGGGCACGGTCTCGGGCACCTTGGCGCCGACCCCGGTCCCCGAGACCAGCCCGCCCCAGTAGTCCCGCAGCTCCTTGGCGGTGCGCTCGCAGATCTGCTTGGCGATGAACCAGCCGATCACCGGCGCGACCACCACGCCCCGCAGATATATGCCCCAGAAGCCGTTGAACGGCAGCTTGATCAGGAAGATGAGGACGAAGATGCCGAGCGCCAGCATCAGAGCGGTACCCAGCGCTCCCATCCGCTTGTCCTGGGCACCGGCCACCGAGCGGCGCAGCTGGAAGGCGCCGAGCCACAGCAGCGCCCCGGGGAGGAACAGCAGCCCGAAGATCACCATGACGACGGTGAGGCGGGCGTCCCGGACCTTGCGGATCCGGTTGGCGGCCAGGCAGTGCTCGACGATCGTCTGGGGCTCGGTGCCGAAGGACTGGATCACCTGGTTGCGGCCGCCGCCGAGCATGCGCAGCTGCACGGCGCGCGAGAACGCCTCGCCCAGGTTCGGCTCGAACAGCGAGATCTTGGGCGCCTTCACCTCCGAGACCGTCCACTCGGAGTTGGCCTCCAGCAGCTTCGCCACCGGGTCGTCACGATAGGCGGCGGAGGCGAGCGCCTGTGTCGCCGCCGTCTCTCCCGCAGACCCGGACAGGGGCACCTGTGCCCCGGGACTGAAATCGAATCCGTCCGTCACCAACGCCCCCAATACCGCACGCTGCTTGCGCTGCGACCTCAGCGTATAGGGGGTGCGTACCGCCTGTCGCCAGGGCGTCGTGGCCTGTGGATAACTTCCCCGTTCACGGGCGCGGGCGGACCGCCGCCCGCCCCGACCGAGTTGGGCGGGCGGCGTACGGCGGCCCTCTCGACTACGTCCCGGCCCCGGCCCGTTCGCCGCGCACCCGCTCGGCCACCTGCGGCGGCATCGGCTCGTGCCGGGCGTAGGAGCGGCTGAACCGCCCGGTGCCGTGCGACAGCGACCGCAGGTCGACCGCGTACCGGCCGATCTCGATCTCCGGGACCTCCGCCTGGATCAGGGTTCGGCCGCCGCCCGCCTGTTCGGTGCCGACGACCCGGCCGCGCCGCCCGGACAGGTCGCTCATGACGGCGCCGACATAGTCGTCGGAGATCAGGACGCCGACCTTGACCACCGGCTCCAGCAGCTCGATCGAGCAGTCGGCGGCCGCCTCGCGCAGCGCGAGCGCACCCGCCGTCTGGAACGCGGCGTCGGAGGAGTCCACCGAGTGCGCCTTGCCGTCGAGCAGCGTGATCCGCACGTCGACCAGCGGGTTTCCGGTGGAGACGCCGCGCGCCGCCTGGGCCCGTACGCCCTTCTCGACGGACGGGATGAACTGCCGGGGCACCGCGCCGCCGACGACCTTGTCCACGAACTCGATGCCCGAGCCGCCCGGCAGCGGCTCCACCTCGATCTCGCAGATCGCGTACTGGCCGTGCCCGCCGGACTGCTTGACGTGCCGCCCGCGCCCGGCGGCCTTGCCGCCGAACGTCTCGCGCAGCGCGACCCTGTACGGCACCGCGTCCACCTGTACGCCGTACCGGGCGCGCAGCCGCTCCAGCGCGACGTCCATATGGGCCTCGCCCAGGCACCACAGCACCACCTGGTGGGTGTCCGGGTTCTGCTCCAGCCGCATCGTCGGGTCCTCGGCCACCAGCCGTGACAGGCCCAGCGACAGCTTGTCCTCGTCCGCCTTGCTGTGTGCCTCGATGGCGACGGGCAACAGCGGGTCGGGCATCTGCCAGGGCTCCATCAGCAGCGGCCGGTCCTTGGCCGAAAGCGTGTCCCCGGTCTCGGCGCGGGTCAGTTTGGCGACGCACGCCAGATCGCCCGCGATGGCCTGGGACAGCATGCGCTGCTGCTTGCCGAACGGCGTGGACAGGGCGCCCACCCGCTCGTCGACGTCATGGTCCTCGTGGCCGCGGTCCTCCAGGCCGTGCCCCGAGACATGCACCGTCTCGTCCGGGCGCAGTGTCCCGGAGAAGACCCGGACCAGCGAGATCCGGCCGACGTACGGATCGGAGGAGGTCTTGACGACCTCGGCGGCCAGCGGGCCGTCCGGGTCGCAGGTCAGCGCCGGGCAGGCGGCGCCCTGCGGGGTGGTGACCGCGGGTGCCTCGCGCTCCAGCGGGGTCGGGAAGCCGCGGGTGATCAGCTCCAGCAGCTCGGTGGTGCCCAGGCCCTGCCGGGAGCCGCCCGCGGCGGGCGCGGCGGCCAGCACGGGGTGGAAGCTGCCGCGGGCGACGGCCTTCTCCAGGTCGTCGATCAGCGTCTTGACGTCGATCTCCTCGCCGCCCAGATAGCGGTCCATGAGGGTCTCGTCCTCGCTCTCGGCGATGATCCCCTCGATGAGCCGGTCGCGGGCCTCCGCCACCATCGGGACCTGGCCGTCGGTGGGCGGGGTCTCGGTCCGTACGCCCGAGGAGTAGTCGTAGACCTGCTGGGAGAGCAGGCCGATCAGCCCGGTCACCGGGGCGTGCCCGTCCGGCGCCGGTTCGCCGCGCAGCGGCAGGTACAGCGGCAGGACGGCGTCGGGGTCGTCGCCGCCGAAGGTCCGGCGACAGATCTCGGTCATTTCCTCGAAGCTGGCGCGGGCCGCCTCCAGGTGCGTGATCACGATGGCGCGCGGCATCCCGACCGCCGCGCACTCCTCCCACACCATGCGGGTGGCGCCCGCTATGCCGACGGCGTCCTGGGCCGCCGAAACGACGAAGAGGGCCGCATCCGCTGCCCGCAGACCGGCCCTCAATTCCCCGACGAAGTCGGCATAACCTGGGGTATCGAGGAGATTGATCTTGATCCCGCCCCATTCGACGGGGACCAGGGACAGCTGCACCGAGCGCTGCTGCCGGTGCTCGATCTCGTCGTAGTCGGAGAGACAGCCGCCGTCCTCGACCCGACCGGCCCGGTTGATCGCGCCGGTCGCCAGCGCGAGGGCCTCCACCAGCGTCGTCTTCCCGGACCCGCTGTGGCCGACCAGCACCACATTCCGCAGGGAGCTGGGCCGGTCGGCCGCCGCTGCCCTTCCGGCGGCCCCTGGGTGTGTGTTCGTCTTCTCGCCCATGTGTCTCGCCTCCAGGTCGACACCTTGCGATACTTCGAGCTTTCCACCGAGGTCACGGTGCGTCCATACGTCGCACATCCGGGCATCCCGCGGGAGGGGCGTGGGAGCGGTCCGACAGGTGCGCGGCGGCCCGGTGGCGCCTGGCTACGATGGGCCCGCCGGTGGCCTCTTGGCCATCCGGCCCGTATCGACCACCGGGAAGGCCATGCTGAACAAGTACGCGCGTGCTTTCTTCACGCGTGTTCTCACACCGTTCGCCGCCCTGCTCATCCGCCTCGGCGTCAGCCCGGACGCGGTGACGCTCACCGGAACCGGTGGTGTGATCGCGGGGGCGCTGGTCTTCTACCCCCGGGGCGAATTCTTCTGGGGCACCGTCGTCATCACGCTCTTCGTCTTCTCGGACCTGATCGACGGCAATATGGCGCGGCAGCTGGGCCGCTCCAGCCGCTGGGGCGCGTTCCTGGACTCGACGCTGGACCGGGTCGCCGACGGGGCGATTTTCGGCGGTCTGGCGTTGTGGTACGCGGGCGGGGGCGACGACAATGTGTTGTGTGCGGTGACGATCTTCTGTCTCACCAGTGGCCAGGTGGTCTCGTACACCAAGGCGCGCGGCGAGAGCATCGGGCTGCCGGTGAACGTCAACGGGCTGGTGGAGCGCGCCGAGCGGCTGGTGATCTCACTGGTCGCCTGCGGCCTCTCCGGCCTGCACATGTTCGGCGTTCCGCACATCGAGATCCTGCTTCCGATCGCGCTGTGGATCGTCGCCGTCGGCAGTGCCGTGACCCTCGTACAGCGCGTGGTCACCGTGCGCCGGGAGGCCGCCGAGGCGGACGCCACGGAGCGCGCGGTGCCCCAGGGGGGCGAAACGCGGTGAAGGACAGGCTGACCGACGCGCTCTACGGGCTCGGCTGGAGCACGGTCAAGAAGCTCCCCGAGCCGGTCGCCGTGGCGCTGGGGCAGCGCATCGCCGACCAGGCGTGGAAGCGGCGCGGCAAGGGCGTGCGGCGGCTGGAGGCCAATCTCGCGCGCGTCGTCCCCGAGGCCTCGCCGCGGCGGCTGGCCGAGCTGTCCCGGGCGGGCATGCGGTCGTACATGCGCTACTGGATGGAGTCCTTCCGGCTCCCGACGTGGAGCGCGGAGCGCATCCGCGGTGGCGTGGAGATCAAGGACGCGCACTATCTGGTCGACGGTCTTGCCAGTGGCCGCGGGGTGGTCCTCGCCCTGCCCCACATGGGCAACTACGACCTCGCCGGGGCCTGGGTCACCACCAAGCTGGAGGTGCCGTTCACCACGGTCGCGGAGCGGCTGAAGCCGGAGTCGCTGTACGACCGCTTCGTCGCCTACCGCGAGGGGCTGGGCATGGAGGTGCTGCCGCACGAGGGCGCCAGCGCTTTCGGGACGCTGGCGCGGCGGCTGCGGGCGGGCGGGCTGGTCTGCCTGGTGGCCGACCGGGACCTGTCCGCCTCCGGCGTGGAGGTGTCGTTCTTCGGCGAGACCACGAAGATGCCCGCGGGCCCGGCGCGGCTCGCGGCGCAGACCGGCGCGCTGCTGCTGCCGGTCACGCTCTGGTACGACGAGTCCCCGGTCATGCGGGGGAGGGTGTACCCGCCCGTGGAGGTGCCGGAGAGCGGCACCCGGCAGGAGCAGACCGCCGTCATGGCCCAGCAGATCGCCGACGCCTTCGCCGAGGGGATCGCCGAACACCCGGAGGACTGGCACATGCTCCAGCGGCTGTGGCTCGCCGACCTTGATCAGGGCCCCGGAGGCCCGGGCCGGGGTTCCGCAGGCCGGGATCAAGGTTCCGGAGACCGGGATCCGGGTCCCGGAGGGGAGAAGGCGTGAGGATCGGGATCGTCTGCCCCTACTCCTGGGACGTCCCGGGCGGAGTGCAGTTCCACATCCGTGACCTGGCGGAGCACCTCACCCGGCGCGGCCACGAGGTCTCCGTCCTCGCCCCCGCGGACGACGAGACGCCGCTGCCGCCCTACGTCGTCTCCGCGGGGCGCGCGGTCCCGGTGCCGTACAACGGATCCGTCGCCCGGCTCAACTTCGGCTTCCTGTCCGCCGCCCGGGTGCGGCGCTGGCTGCACGACGGCGCGTTCGACGTCATCCACATCCACGAGCCCACCTCGCCCTCCCTCGGGCTGCTCGCCTGCTGGGCGGCGCAGGGGCCGATCGTGGCCACCTTCCACACCTCCAACCCCCGCTCACGGGCCATGATCGCCGCGTATCCGATCCTCCAGCCCGCGCTGGAGAAGATCAGCGCGCGGATCGCGGTCAGCGAGTACGCGCGGCGGACCCTGGTCGAGCACCTGGGCGGCGACGCCGTCGTCATCCCCAACGGCGTCGACGTGGGCTTCTTCGCCGACGCCGAGCCGAAGGAGGAGTGGCAGGGTGACACGATCGGGTTCATCGGCCGCATCGACGAGCCCCGCAAGGGGCTGCCGGTGCTGATGCGCGCCCTGCCGAAGATCCTCGCCGAGCGCCCCCGGACCCGGCTGCTGGTCGCCGGGCGCGGCGACGAGAAGGAGGCGGTCGCGGGCCTGCCGGAGCAGCTGCGGGACCGGGTCGAGTTCCTGGGGATGGTCAGCGACGAGGACAAGGCGCGCTTCCTGCGCAGCGTGGACGTGTACATCGCGCCCAACACGGGCGGCGAGAGCTTCGGCATCATCCTGGTCGAGGCCATGTCGGCGGGCGCCCCGGTCCTCGCGAGCGACCTGGACGCCTTCGCGCAGGTCCTGGACGGGGGAGCGGCCGGTGAGCTGTTCGCCAACGAGGACGCGGACGCGCTGGCGGCCGCCGCGGTACGGCTGCTGGGCGACCCGGACCGGCTCGCCGAGCTGCGGGAGCGGGGCAGCCGCCATGTGCGGCGCTTCGACTGGTCGACCGTGGGGGCGGACGTCCTGGCGGTCTACGAGACGGTGACGGACGGTACGTCCTCGGTCGACGCCGACGACCGCGTCGGCCTCCTGACCCGGCTGGGCCTGACCCGGGACTAGCTGGCGCGGGCCCCGGCGGCGGTAAGCGGTAGCGTGGCGCGGCGTGAGCACACTGATCTGGGTCGCGGTCGCGCTGGTCGTCGTCGCCGTCTATCTGAGCTGGACCGCGGGGCGTCTGGACCGGCTGCACAGCCGTCTGGACGCGGCGCGGGCGGCGTTGGACGCGCAGCTGCTGCGCCGCGCTTCCATCACCCAGGAGCTGGGCACCGCCGGAGTGCTCGACCCCGCCTCGTCGATGGTGCTCTACCAGGCCGCGCACGCAGCCCGGCAGGCCGAGGAGGAGCACCGCGAGGTCGCCGAGAGCGAGCTGAGCCAGGCGCTGCGGGCCGTCTTCGAGGAGCCCGCGCAGGTCGAGGCGGTGCGGGAGGCGCCGGGCGGTGAGGCGGCGCTGGAGGAGCTGGCGGAGGCGGTGCGCCGGGTGCCGATGGCGCGGCGGTTCCACAACGACGCGGTGCGGGCGGCGCGGGCGCTGCGCCGCCACCGCAAGGTGCGCTGGTTCCGGCTGGCGGGCCATGCCCCGTTCCCGCTGGCGTTCGAGATGGACGACGAGCCTCCGGCGGCCCTGGTGGCACGCGCGGCGCACTGACCCCTCAGAGGGCGTAGAGCCACCGGCCTTCGATTGGCCCTTGCCGGGGTCCGCCCCGAGCGGGTTTGGTTGATGCGTGTACCACACACGTCCATGACCCGAGCCGGATGGCCGGGTCATGAACAGGTATCGAACGGCCCTACGATGGGTTCATCGCACTTTTCACTATCGAGTGAGGTCAAACCGTGTCCACCACGTCCGCCAGCACGTCCCCGTCCGCAGAGAATCCGGCGGCTCCCGCGACCGGCACCGCCCGCGTCAAGCGCGGCATGGCCGAGCAGCTCAAGGGCGGCGTGATCATGGACGTCGTCACGCCGGAGGAAGCCAAGATCGCCGAGGACGCCGGTGCCGTCGCGGTCATGGCGCTGGAGCGGGTTCCGGCCGACATCCGCAAGGACGGCGGCGTGGCCCGGATGTCCGACCCGGACATGATCGACGGCATCATCAGCGCGGTCTCCATCCCGGTCATGGCGAAGTCCCGGATCGGCCACTTCGTCGAGGCGCAGGTGCTCCAGTCCCTGGGCGTCGACTACATCGACGAGTCCGAGGTGCTGACCCCGGCCGACGAGGTCAACCACAGCGACAAGTGGTCCTTCACCACCCCGTTCGTGTGCGGTGCCACCAACCTGGGCGAGGCACTGCGCCGGATCGCCGAGGGCGCGGCGATGATCCGTTCCAAGGGCGAGGCCGGCACCGGCAACGTCGTCGAGGCGGTCCGTCACCTCCGCCAGATCAAGGGCGAGATCGCCCGGCTGCGCGGCCTGGACAACCACGAGCTGTACGCCGCGGCCAAGGAGCTGCGCGCCCCGTACGAGCTGGTCGCGGAGATCGCGCAGACCGGCAAGCTGCCGGTCGTGCTGTTCTCCGCCGGTGGTGTCGCCACCCCGGCCGACGCCGCGCTGATGCGTCAGCTCGGCGCGGAGGGCGTCTTCGTGGGCTCGGGCATCTTCAAGTCCGGCGACCCGGCGAAGCGCGCCGCGGCGATCGTGAAGGCGACCACCTTCTACGACGACCCGAAGGTGATCGCGGACGCGTCCCGCGACCTGGGCGAGGCCATGGTCGGCATCAACTGCGACACCCTCCCCGAGGCCGAGCGGTACGCCAACCGCGGCTGGTAACCACCGCATCGACGCGTCCGGTGGACGGCCCGCGCCGCCCGCGGGCCGTCCACCGACGCGTATCCCCCTGACATTCGAGAGGTCCCCGAACCGTGTCCGAGACGTCCGAAACCCCCCTCGTCGGCGTGCTCGCCCTCCAGGGCGACGTCCGTGAGCACCTGGCCGCGCTCGCCGAGGTCGGCGCCCACGCCCGGCCGGTGCGCCGCCCCGAGGAACTGGCCGAGGTCGAGGGCCTGGTGATCCCCGGCGGCGAGTCCACCACCATGTCCAAGCTCGCGGTGATCTTCGGGCTGCTGGAGCCGCTGCGCGAGCGCATCCGGGCGGGCCTGCCGGTGTACGGCACCTGCGCCGGTATGATCATGGTCGCGGAGAAGATCATCGACGGCCGGGACGACCAGGAGACCCTGGGCGGCATCGACATGATCGTGCGCCGCAACGCCTTCGGCCGCCAGAACGAGTCCTTCGAGGCCGCGGTCGACATCAAGGGCATCGACGGCGGCCCGGTGGAGGGCGTCTTCATCCGCGCGCCGTGGGTCGAGTCGGTGGGGGCCGGCGCCGAGGTGCTGGCGACGTACGGCGATCACGCGGTCGCGGTCCGGCAGGGCAATGTCCTCGCGACGTCGTTCCACCCGGAGCTGACCGGCGACCACCGGGTGCACGCCCTGTTCGTGGAGATGGTTCAGCGCGCGTAGCGCTCCGTTGGGGGGCGGGAGGGCGGGGACCGCACGCTGAGCGGCGATCCCGGTAGGATCGCAGGCGTTCGTACAGCATTGGGTAACGCGAAGGAGACAGGCGGATGTCCGGCCACTCTAAATGGGCTACGACGAAGCACAAGAAGGCCGTGATCGATGCCAAGCGCGGCAAGCTCTTCGCGAAGCTGATCAAGAACATCGAGGTTGCGGCCCGGATGGGCGGTGCCGACATCGAGGGCAACCCGACGCTCTTCGACGCCATCCAGAAGGCCAAGAAGCAGTCGGTTCCCAACAAGAACATCGACAGCGCGGTCAAGCGCGGTGCCGGTCTCGAGGCGGGCGGCGCCGAGTACGAGACGATCATGTACGAGGGCTACGGCCCCAACGGTGTCGCGGTGCTCATCGAGTGCCTGACCGACAACCGCAACCGCGCCGCCTCCGACGTCCGCGTGGCCATGACCCGCAACGGCGGCTCGATGGCCGACCCGGGCTCCGTGGCCTACCTGTTCAACCGCAAGGGCGTCGTCATCGTCCCCAAGGGTGAGCTGAGCGAGGACGACGTGCTGGCCGCGGTGCTCGACGCGGGCGCCGAGGAGGTCAACGACCTCGGCGAGTCCTTCGAGGTCCTCAGCGAGGCCACCGACCTGGTCGCGGTCCGCACCGCGCTCCAGCAGGAGGGCATCGACTACGACTCGGCCGACACCAACTTCGTGCCCACCATGCAGGTGGAGTTGGAGGAGGAGGGCGCGCGCAAGATCTTCAAGCTGATCGACGCGCTCGAGGACAGCGACGACGTGCAGAACGTCTTCGCCAACTTCGACGTCTCCGACGACGTCATGGCCAAGGTCGACGCCTGAGACACATCGCCTGAGACACATCGCCTGAGGGCGCATCAGCACACGCATGGCGGGCGGGTCGGCGGGGACACACCCCACCGGCCCGTCGGCGTTGTCGGACGGCGTTGTCGGTGGCAGCCGCTAGCCTGCGGGCACAGATGCAGGAACAGATGACCGAAGCGCGATGAGGGGAGGGGCGCGGTGCGGGTGCTCGGTGTGGACCCGGGGCTGACCCGGTGCGGCATCGGCGTGGTCGACGGGGTCGCGGGCCGCCCGCTGCGGATGGTGGGCGTCGGCGTCATACGGACCCCGGCGGACGCCGGGATCGGCGACCGCCTCGTCCTCGTCGAGCGCGGCATCGAGGAGTGGCTGGACACGCACCAGCCCGAATGCGTCGCGGTGGAGCGGGTGTTCAGCCAGCACAACGTGCAGACGGTGATGGGCACCGCGCAGGCCAGCGCCGTGGCCATGCTCTGCGCGGCGCGCCGCGGGCTGCCGGTCGCGCTGCACACCCCCAGCGAGGTCAAGGCGGCCGTCACCGGCTCGGGGCGCGCCGAGAAGGCGCAGGTCGGCGCGATGGTCACCCGGCTGCTGCGGCTGGACGCCCCGCCCAAACCGGCCGACGCCGCCGACGCCCTGGCGCTCGCCATCTGCCACATCTGGCGTGCCCCCGCGACCAACCGGCTCCAGCAGGCCGTCGCCGCCCACCGCACCTCGCGTGCCCCGCGCTCTCCGCGAGCCCCCCGCTCCACGAAAGGCCGTATTACATGATCGCGTTCGTCTCCGGTCCGGTCGCGGCCCTCGCCCCGAACACCGCCGTCATCGAGGTCGGCGGTGTCGGGATGGCGCTCCAGTGCACCCCGGGCACCCTGTCCGGGCTGCGGGTCGGCGAGGCGGCCCGGCTCGCCACCTCGCTCGTGGTCCGCGAGGACTCCCTCACGCTCTACGGCTTCGCGGACGACGACGAGCGCCAGGTCTTCGAGCTGCTCCAGACCGCCAGCGGGGTCGGCCCCCGGCTCGCCCAGGCCATGTTGGCCGTGCACGCGCCGGACGCGCTGCGGCTCGCCGTCTCCACCGGTGACGAGAAGGCGCTCACCGCCGTCCCCGGCATCGGCAAGAAGGGGGCGCAGAAGCTGCTGCTGGAGCTGAAGGACCGGCTCGGCGAGCCGGTCGGCACCACGGTGCCCGCCGCCCGCCCGCCCGCGGCCGCGGGCTGGAGCGATCAGCTGCACACCGCCCTGGTCGGCCTCGGCTACGCCCCCCGGGAGGCCGACGAGGCGGTGTCCGCCGTCACCCCGCAGGCCGAGGCGGCCCTGGCCGAGGGCGGCGCGCCGCAGGTGGCGCAGCTGTTGCGGGCCGCCCTCCAGACCCTGAACCGCACCCGCTGACCGGCCGCCGGGGCGCAGTGCCGCGCCCGGCCGGACCGCTCGATGAGATCTCGCGAGGCGAAACGCAGTGAACTGGGACGAGACCGCACCGGCCGACGCCGACGACGCCCTGTCCGGCGCCCTCCCCGGCGGCGCGGGCAGTCGGCTGGTGGGCGCCGACGCCGACGGGGACGACCAGGCGGTGGAGGCCGCCCTCCGCCCCAAGGACCTGGGGGAGTTCGTCGGCCAGGAGCGGGTCCGTGAGCAGCTGGACCTGGTCCTCAAGGCCGCCCGGCAGCGCGGCGGCACCGCCGACCACGTGCTGCTCTCCGGTGCGCCCGGGCTCGGCAAGACCACCCTGTCGATGATCATCGCGGCCGAGATGGGCGCCCCGATCCGCATCACCTCAGGACCGGCCATCCAGCACGCGGGCGACCTCGCGGCGATCCTCTCCTCGCTCACCGAGGGCGAGGTGCTGTTCCTGGACGAGATCCACCGCATGTCCCGGCCCGCCGAGGAGATGCTGTACATGGCGATGGAGGACTTCCGCGTCGACGTCATCGTCGGCAAGGGCCCCGGGGCCACCGCCATCCCGCTGGAGCTGCCGCCGTTCACCCTGGTCGGCGCGACCACCCGGGCCGGGCTGCTGCCGCCCCCGCTGCGCGACCGCTTCGGCTTCACCGGCCACATGGAGTTCTACGCCCCCGCCGAGCTGGAGCGCGTGATCCACCGCTCCGCCCGGCTCCTGGAGGTGACCATGGAGCCCGAGGGCGCGGCCGAGATCGCCGGGCGCTCCCGCGGCACGCCCCGTATCGCCAACCGGCTGCTGCGCCGGGTGCGGGACTACGCCCAGGTCAAGGCGGACGGCGTCATCACCCGGGAGATCGCCGCGAGCGCCCTGGCGGTCTACGACGTGGACGGCCGGGGCCTCGACCGGCTGGACCGGGCGGTGCTCAGCGCCCTGCTCAAGCTGTTCGGCGGCGGCCCGGTGGGCCTGTCGACCCTGGCGGTCGCGGTGGGGGAGGAGCGTGAGACGGTGGAGGAGGTCGCCGAGCCGTTCCTGGTGCGCGAGGGCCTGCTGGCCCGTACGCCCCGGGGCCGGATCGGGACCCCCGCGGCCTGGGAGCACCTGGGCCTCACCCCACCGCAGCGCGGCACCGGGGGCGGCCAGAGCGGCCTGTTCGAGGCGTGAAGGCGCGTATTCTCCGGCTTTGTGGCGTGAAGAGCGAATAATGGCGGGGTCAGGAACCCGGGTGCCACGCCGGGCGTTGTTCCATAGGTGCGGGCTCGCTTAGACTCCGCCGATGCCGTCCGTATGCCGGACGCTACTCCGTACGGCATACCCACCCCCGTAGACCAGGCCGCGCCCCAGCGGTCGTGTGAAGGATCTCCGTCCCGTGAATATCGTGACTCTCCTGCCGTTCATCGTGCTCATCGGGGCCATGTTCCTGATGACTCGGTCGGCCAAGAACAAGCAGCGCCAGGCCGCACAGATGCGGGACACCATGCAGCCGGGCACCGGCGTGCGGACCATCGGCGGCATGTACGCGACGGTCAAGGAGGTCCACGACGACACGGTCCTCCTCGAGGTGGCCCCCGCCGTTCACGCGATCTACGCGAAGAACGCGATCGGCGCCGTCCTCTCCGACGCCGAGTACAACCACATCGTCCACGGCATCGACCCCGATGACAGCGCCGACGAGGCCGTCGACGGCGCCGACACCCCTGTCGTCCCCGACGACGCCTCCTCGCTGACCACCACGCCCGCGGGCGGCGCCGACTCCGCCGACGAGGTGACGACGGCCGGTGAGCCGGAGGGTGAGAAGGCCGACGCCAAGAAGATCGACCTCGGTAAGAACGACGCCGACGCGGCCGACGCGCCCGAGGACGAAAAGCGGGACGGCGGCGCCGACGCCAAGTAGTCCTGATGTATGAACCACGGCGTGCCACCGCTCGGCGCGCCGTGATTCATGGACGCTCCAGGCTCCGGCGGGGGCACACCCCCACAAGACTTCGTGGCCGCCCCGCGCACATCCGCTGCGGGGCGGTTGGACAGGGAGATACGACAAGGTGGCAGCACCGAAGAAGGGCCGCAGGTCCCCCGGGTCACAGGGCAGGCCCGGGCGCGCGCTGGCCATGATCGTGATCGCCATGGTGGCGCTCATCGGGGGGATGTTCCTCTCCGGTCACACCACACCGCGGCTGGGCATCGATCTGGCGGGCGGCACCAGCTTCACGCTGGAGGCCAAGAACCAGCCGGGCAAGCCCAACGCGATCAACACGGCCAACATGAACACCGCCGTCGGCATCATCGAGCGGCGGGTCAACGGTCTGGGTGTGTCCGAGGCCGAGGTCCAGACGCAGGGCGACAAGCACATCATCGTGAACATCCCCAAGGGGACGAACGCGAAGCAGGCCCGGCAGCAGGTCGGCACCACCGCCCAGCTGTACTTCCGGCCGGTGATGACCACCACGTCCGGCGGCAAGACCAAGCAGCCCAGCAGCACCCCGTCGCCCTCCGCGAGCGCGTCGAAGGGCAAGACGGACAAGGGCGGCCAGAGCGCCGGCGAGAAGCCAAAGGGCTCGCCCACCCCGACCTCCACCACCCAGGGCCGTGCCGTGCCCGAGGCGCTGAAGGCCGACAAGGCGGCGCCGACCCCCACCCCGTCCAAGACCCCCAAGAGCGGCGAGACGGGCAAGCCCTCGGATACCCCCAGCCAGCCCAGCCAGGCCGACCAGGAGAAGCTGGCCAAGGAGTTCGCGGCGCTGGACTGCACCAAGCCGGCGGGGCGTGCCGCGGCGGCCGAGAAGGCGGCCAACAGCAAGCCGACCGAGCCCGTTCTGGCCTGTAGCCAGAAGGGTGACTCCAAGTTCGTCCTGGGCCCCTCCGAGGTCGAGGGCACCGACGTCGACGACGCCTCGTCCGTCTTCGAGAGCCAGAACGCCTCGGGCTGGATCGTGCAGCTCGACTTCAACGACAAGGGCGCCAAGAAGTTCGCCAAGACGACCGGCGAGCTGACCAAGCAGCAGTCGCCGCAGAACCGCTTCGCGATCGTCCTGGACGGCGAGGTCGTCTCCGACCCCGAGGTCACCCAGGGCGCCATCACCGGCGGCCGGGCCACCATCTCCGGCGGCTTCACCCAGCAGAGCTCCGCGGACCTGGCCAACGTGCTGTCCTTCGGTGCGCTGCCGCTGTCCTTCGACATCGCGGACGAGACCACCGTCTCCGCGGCCCTCGGTGGCGAGCAGCTCCAGGCCGGTCTGATCGCCGGCGCCATCGGCCTCGCCCTCGTGGTGATCTACCTGGTCGTCTACTACCGCGGACTGTCGCTGGTGGCCATGGCCTCCCTCGCGGCCTCCGCCATACTGACGTACACGATCATGGTGCTGCTCGGCCCGGGCATCGGCTTCGCGCTGAACTTGCCCGCCGTCTGCGGTGCGATCGTGGCGATCGGTATCACCGCCGACTCGTTCATCGTCTACTTCGAGCGGATCCGTGACGAGATCCGGGAGGGCCGCTCCCTGCGCCCGGCCGTCGAGCGCGGCTGGCCCCGGGCCCGGCGCACCATCCTGGTCTCCGACTTCGTGTCGTTCCTCGCCGCCGCGGTGCTCTTCATCGTGACCGTCGGCAAGGTGAAGGGCTTCGCCTTCACCCTGGGGCTGACCACGCTGCTCGACGTCGTCGTGGTGTTCCTGTTCACCAAGCCGCTGATGACGATCCTCGCCCGCCGCCCGTTCTTCGGGAACGGCCATCCGTGGTCCGGTCTGGATCCCAAGCGCCTCGGGGCCAAACCACCGCTGCGCCGCCGTCGTCCCGCCGCCCCCGGCCCCGCCGACACGAAGGAGGCGTGAGATGTCGCGACTCGGCAATCTCGGCGCCAGGCTCTACCGAGGCGAGGTCGGCTACGACTTCGTCGGCAAGCGGAAGATCTGGTACGCCATCTCGATACTGATCACCATCACGGCCATCGCGGGCCTGGCGGTGCGCGGCCTCAACATGGGCATCGAGTTCTCCGGCGGCGCGGTCTTCAACACCCCGAGCAGCAAGGTCTCGGTCTCCCAGGCCCAGGAGGTGGCGGAGAAGGCGTCCGGCGGCCACACGGCCGTCGTCCAGGAGCTGGGCCGCGGCGGCCTGCGGATCCAGATCAGCGAGCTGGGCACCAAGGAGGCCGTGCCGGTCCAGGAGAACCTGGCCAAGGAGCTGGGCGTCAAGACCGACAAGATCGACACCCAGCTGGTCGGCCCGAGCTGGGGTGAGGAGATCGCCGGTAAGGCCTGGCAGGGCCTCGCGATCTTCATGGTCCTGGTGGTGATCTACCTCGCCATCGCCTTCGAATGGCGCATGGCGCTGGCCGCCCTGATCGCCCTGATCCACGACCTCACCATCACCGTGGGTGTCTACGCGCTGGTCGGCTTCGAGGTCACCCCGGGCACCGTGATCGGTCTGCTGACGATCCTCGGTTACTCCCTCTACGACACCGTCGTGGTCTTCGACGGCCTCAAGGAGGGCTCCAAGGACATCACCAAGCAGACCCGCTTCACCTACGCCGAAGTGGCCAACCGCAGCCTCAACTCGACCCTGGTGCGGTCCATCAACACCACGGTCGTGGCGCTGCTGCCGGTCGGCGCGATGCTCTTCATCGGTGGCGGTCTGCTCGGCGCGGGCATGCTCAACGACATCTCGCTCGCCCTGTTCGTCGGCCTCGCCGCCGGTGCGTACTCCTCGATCTTCATCGCCACCCCGCTGGTCTCGGACTTCAAGAGCCGTGACCCGCAGATGAAGGCGCTGGCCAAGCGGGTGCGCGCCAAGCGCGCCGCGGCCGCCAAGGCGGAGGCGGAGCGCGGGCCCAAGGACGAGGACCACCCGGACGCCGAGGGCGACGAAGCGGACCTGGAGGACGCGGCCCCGGCCGGAGTCGTCGGCCAGCGCCGCCAGCCCGCCTCCCGCAACCGCGGCCGCGGCCGACCCTCGGGGAAGCGCCGATGAGCGAGCAGACAGCAGCGGAGACGGCCCTGACGGCGGCCGCCGGACCCCTCGGCACCGAGGAACTGCGCGGGCTGCTGCTCAGCCGGATCCAGGACGTGCCGGACTACCCGCAGCCGGGCGTGATGTTCAAGGACATCACGCCGCTGCTCGCCGACGCCGCGGCCTTCTCCGCGCTGACCGAGGCGCTCGCCGAGCTGTGCGTGCGGCACCGGGCGGACAAGGTCGTGGGCCTGGAGGCGCGCGGTTTCATCCTCGCCGCCCCGGCCGCCGTGCGCGCCGGGATCGGCTTCGTACCGGTCCGCAAGGCCGGGAAGCTCCCCGGGGCGACCCTGGGGCAGGCGTACGAGCTGGAGTACGGCACCGCGGAGATCGAGATACACGCCGACGCGCTGGAGCCCGGCGACCGCGTCCTGGTCATCGACGACGTGCTCGCCACCGGCGGCACCGCCGAGGCGTCCCTCCAGCTCATCCGGCGGGCCGGCGCCCAGGTCGCCGGTGTCGCCGTGCTCATGGAGCTGGGCTTCCTCGAGGGCCGCAGACGCCTGCTGAGCGCGCTGGACAGCGCCCCGCTGGAGGCCCTGATCACGGTCTGACCGGAATCCGCCGACACCGCCGCCGGAGGGCGGGGACCTGAGCGAGGGAACAGGTCCCCGCCCTCCGTCGTTCCCCGGGTCTCCCGGCCGAGAGGCAAGCGGAGTGGCGGGATCGATACCATTGGCACCCCGACCCCCGGGGTCCGGACCGCTTGAGGAGTGCTCTCTTGCCAGACGAGGCCCAGCCGCTCTCTCCCGGAGCCCGTCCCGCTCCGGACGCGACCGCCGCCGCCGAGCAGACGACGGCGGGCTCCGCCACGCCCGGAAACGGCGCGGACCGTCCGGCACCGGCGTCCGGCGCCCCCGAGCAGACGCGGCCCAAGCCCCCCGCGGCGGGGCGCGGCGGCGAGCTGCGGCCCGCCCCGGCCGCGCCGCGCACCACGCAGAGCCCGGCCCCGCGTTCCGGCTCGTCGAACCGGGTGCGGGCCCGCCTGGCCCGCCTCGGAGTGCAGCGCTCCAGCCCGTACAACCCGGTCCTGGAGCCCCTGCTGCGCATCGTGCGCGGCAACGACCCCAAGGCGGACGGCGCCACGCTGCGCCAGATCGAGCGCGCGTACCAGGTGGCCGAGCGCTGGCACCGCGGCCAGAAGCGCAAGAGCGGCGATCCGTACATCACCCACCCGCTCGCGGTGACCACGATCCTCGCCGAGCTGGGTATGGATCCGGCCACGCTGATGGCCGGGCTGCTGCACGACACCGTCGAGGACACCGAGTACGGCCTGGACACCCTGCGCCGCGACTTCGGCGACCAGGTCGCCCTGCTCGTCGACGGCGTCACCAAGCTGGACAAGGTCAAGTTCGGCGAGGCGGCCCAGGCCGAGACCGTGCGCAAGATGGTCGTCGCGATGGCCAAGGACCCCCGGGTCCTGGTGATCAAGCTCGCCGACCGGCTGCACAACATGCGCACCATGCGCTACCTGAAGCGGGAGAAGCAGGAGAAGAAGGCCCGCGAGACGCTGGAGATCTACGCCCCGCTCGCCCACCGGCTGGGCATGAACACCATCAAGTGGGAGCTGGAGGACCTCGCCTTCGCGATCCTCTACCCCAAGATGTACGACGAGATCGTCCGGCTGGTCGCCGAGCGCGCCCCCAAGCGCGACGAGTACCTGGCCGTCGTCACCGACCAGGTCCAGGGCGATCTGCGGGCGGCGAGGATCAAGGCGACCGTCACCGGCCGCCCCAAGCACTACTACTCCGTCTACCAGAAGATGATCGTGCGGGGCCGGGACTTCGCCGAGATCTACGACCTGGTGGGCATCAGGGTGCTCGTCGACACCGTCCGTGACTGCTACGCGGCGCTGGGGACCATCCACGCGCGGTGGAACCCGGTGCCCGGGCGGTTCAAGGACTACATCGCGATGCCCAAGTTCAACATGTACCAGTCGCTGCACACGACGGTCATCGGGCCCAGCGGGAAGCCGGTCGAGCTACAGATCCGCACCTTCGACATGCACCGCCGCGCCGAGTACGGCATCGCCGCGCACTGGAAGTACAAGCAGGAGGCGGTCGCCGGGACCTCCAAGGTGCGCACCGACGTGCCCCGGGGCAAGGCGGGCAAGGACGACGCCGTCAACGACATGGCGTGGCTGCGGCAGCTCCTGGACTGGCAGAAGGAGACCGAGGACCCGGGCGAGTTCCTGGAGTCGCTGCGCTTCGACCTCTCCCGCAACGAGGTCTTCGTCTTCACGCCCAAGGGCGATGTCATAGCGCTGCCGGCCGGGGCCACCCCGGTGGACTTCGCGTACGCCGTCCACACCGAGGTCGGCCACCGCACCATCGGGGCCCGGGTCAACGGGCGGCTGGTGCCGCTGGAGTCGACCCTCGACAACGGCGACCTGGTGGAGGTCTTCACCTCCAAGGCGGCCGGTGCCGGGCCGTCCCGCGACTGGCTGGGCTTCGTCAAGTCCCCGCGGGCCCGCAACAAGATCCGCGGCTGGTTCTCCAAGGAGCGCCGCGACGAGGCCATCGAGCAGGGCAAGGACGCGATCGTCCGGGCGATGCGCAAGCAGAACCTGCCGATCCAGCGGATCCTGACCGGCGACTCGCTGGTCACCCTCGCCCACGAGATGCGCTACCCGGACATCTCCTCGCTCTACGCGGCCATCGGCGAGGGCCACGTCTCCGCGCAGAACGTGGTCGGCAAGCTCGTCTCGGCCCTCGGCGGCGAGGAGGCCGCCAACGAGGACATCGCCGAGACCGCCCCGCCCATCCGGCGCTCCAAGCGCCGCTCCAGCGCCGACCCGGGCGTCGTGGTCAAGGGCGTCGAGGACGTGTGGGTCAAGCTGGCCCGCTGCTGTACGCCGGTGCCGGGCGACCCGATCATCGGCTTCGTCACCCGCGGCAGCGGCGTCTCCGTCCACCGCGCCGACTGCGTCAACGTGGACTCGCTGTCCCAGCAGCCCGAGCGCATCCTCGACGTCGAATGGGCGCCCACCCAGTCCTCGGTCTTCCTGGTCGCCATCCAGGTCGAGGCGCTGGACCGGTCCCGGCTGCTGTCGGACGTCACCCGCGTCCTGTCCGACCAGCACGTCAACATCCTCTCCGCGGCCGTCCAGACCTCCCGCGACCGGGTGGCCACCTCGCGCTTCACCTTCGAGATGGGCGACCCCAAGCATCTGGGACACGTCCTGAAGGCCGTACGCGGCGTCGAGGGCGTCTACGACGTGTACCGGGTCACTTCGGCCCGCGCACGCTGAGAAAGCGCCGCAGAACGCGAAGGGCGGCCCCGGTCTCCCGGGGCCGCCCTACGCGTCAGGTGCCGGGCGTCAGCCGCCGAACTCCTCCAGGCCCTTCAGCGCCTGGTCCAGCAGCGCCTGCCGGCCCTCCAGCTCCTTGGAGAGCTTGTCGGCCTTCGCGTTGTTCCCCGCCGCGCGGGCCGCGTCGATCTGGGAACGAAGCTTGTCGACCGCGTCCTGGAGCTGGCCGGTGAGCCCCTGGGCGCGCGCCCGCGCCTCGGGGTTCGTACGCCGCCACTCGGCCTCCTCGGCCTCCTGGAAGGCGCGCTCGACCGCGTGCAGCCGGCCCTCGATGCGGGAGCGGGCGTCCCGCGGCACATGGCCGATGGCCTCCCACCGCTCGTTGATCGACCGGAACGCCGCGCGGGACGTCTTCAGGTCCGAGATCGGCAGCAGCTTCTCGGCCTCGACGACCAGCTCCTCCTTGCGGGTCAGGTTCTCCCGCTGCTCGGCGTCGCGCTCCGCGAAGACCGCGCCCCGGGCCTGGAAGAAGACGTCCTGGGCGCCCCGGAAGCGGTTCCACAGGTCGTCCTCGTGCTCGCGCTGCGCGCGGCCCGCGGCCTTCCAGTCGGCCATCAGCTCCCGGTAGCGGGCCGCGGTCGGCCCCCACTCGGTGGAGCCGGACAGCGCCTCCGCCTCGGCGACCAGCTTCTCCTTGGTCTGCCGGGCCTCCTCCCGCTGCGCGTCCAGCGCCGCGAAGTGCGCCTTACGCCGCTTGGAGAACGCCGAGCGGGCGTGCGAGAACCGGTGCCACAGCTGGTCGTCCGTCTTGCGGTCCAGCCGCGGCAGGCCCTTCCAGGTGTCGACCAGGGCGCGCAGCCGCTCCCCGGCCGCCCGCCACTGCTCGCTGGCCGCCAGCTCCTCCGCCTCGGCGACCAGCGCCTCCTTGGCCTGGCGCGCCTCGTCGGCCTGGACCGCCTTGGCCGCCCGGCGCTGCTCGCGGCGCGCCTCGACGTCCTTGGCCAGCTGGTCGAGCCGCTTGCGCAGCGCGTCCAGGTCGCCGACCACATGGTGCTCGTCGACCTGCTGCCGGATGTGCTCGATGGCCGCCGTCGCGTCCTTGGCCGACAGGTCGGTGGTCTTGACCCGGCGCTCGAGAAGGTCGATCTCGACGACCAGACCGTCGTACTTGCGCTCGAAGTAGGCGAGGGCCTCGTCCGGCGATCCCGCCTGCCACGATCCGACGACCTGCTCACCGTCGGCCGTACGCACGTACACGGTCCCCGCCTCGTCGACGCGGCCCCAAGGCTCGCTGCTCACAGCGCCTCCTCCACATGATGCCGGGGCGGGCGTGCGGCCCGCGGGCATCGTCCACAGTTTCTTCCGGCCGGGCAGCGACGCCCGGGCCGGTCTCCCAGCAGGGTGGTGCGGCCATCGCGGCAGACACCCTGCACACCGCCAACATAGGCGACCGGTGCCCCGGCTGTCCGTATCCTGCGCGACCGAAATTTCGCAAGTGCACGCCCGGCGACCTCAGGACTTGCCGACCGTCGCCTTGTTGATCACCACGCTGGCGTTCGGAGCGGTGTTCTGCATCTGGTCCGGGGGCGCCGCTCCGGCGGAGGCGATCTTCTTCAGGACCTTCATGCCGTCCTTCGAGACCTTTCCGAAGGGCGTGTAGTCCGGCGGCAGCGGGCTGTCCTGGTAGACCAGGAAGAACTGGCTGCCGCCGCTGTCGCGGCCCTGCTTGGTCTGCGCGTTGTACTGGTTCGCCATCGCGACCGTGCCCGCCGGGTACTTGCCGCCCTTGAGCGAGGGGTCCTTCAGGTTCTCGTCCGGCAGCTTGTAGCCGGGGCCGCCCGCTCCGGTGCCCTGCGGGTCACCGCACTGGAGCACGTAGATCCCCTGGTTCACCAGCCGGTGGCACTTGGTGTGGTCGAAGTACCCCTTTCCGGCCAGGAAGTCGAACGAGTTGACCGTGTTCGGCGCCTTCTTGGCGTCCATGTCGATGGAGATGTCCCCGCAGGTGGTCTCCAGCTTCATCGTGTACGTAGCCGACTCGTCGATGGAGAGCGCGGGCTCCTTCTTGAACGACATCTTCTTCGGCTTCTTGTCCGCGACCGCCTTCGCCTCCTTGGCGCACGGGTCCGGCGCCTTGCTGGTCGCGGGGGCCGAAGGAGTGGCCGCGGCGGAGTCGTCCTTCTTCTTGTCCTTGTCGTCCCCGGAGAACGCGCCCGCGGCCGCCGCGGCGCCGCCGCCGAGCAGCGCCACGGCCAGTACGGAGGCGATCACCACATTGCGCTGCCGGGCCTTGCGCCGTGCCGTCTCGCGCCGCTGCTGCTGCCGCAGGTACTTCTCCCGGGCAAGTTGCCGCCGCCGCTGCTCGCTACTGACCACCGGGTCGTCTCCTCACGCCGTATGTCATTCGGTGTCCTGCCGGAGGGCTCGGCCGTACCGTATACGGGTTCGCTGTGCCGGGCCCGCCGCCGGTAGGCTCTGGAGCTGCCGACATTCTTCCGCCGGCCGACTCTTCCGGACGACATTTAAGGACGATCGTGCTCATTGCCGGGTTCCCCGCCGGGGCCTGGGGGACCAACTGCTACCTGGTCGCCCCCGCCGCAGGCGAGGAGTGCGTGATCATCGACCCGGGCCACCAGGCGGCCGAAGGCGTCGAGGAGGCCGTCGCCAAACACCGGCTCAAGCCCGTCGCCGTCATCCTCACCCACGGCCACATCGACCACGTCGCCTCGGTGGTCCCGGTCTGCGGCGCCCATGACGTACCGGCGTGGATCCACCCCGCCGACCGCTACATGATGAGCGACCCGGCCAAGGCGCTCGGGCGGTCCATCGGTACGCAGTTGATGGGCGAGCTGACCGTCGGCGAACCGGACGACGTCAAGGAGCTGGCCGACGGCTCCGAACTGAAGCTGGCCGGGCTGGAGTTCACCGTCGCGCACGCGCCGGGGCATACCAAGGGGTCGGTGACCTTCAGGCTGCCCGAACAGGCGGACATCCCGTCCGTGTTCTTCTCGGGCGACCTGCTCTTCGCCGGCTCCATCGGACGCACCGATCTGCCCGGCGGCGACCACGGCGAGATCCTCGAGTCCCTGGCCCGTGTGTGCCTGCCGCTCGACGACTCGACCGTGGTGCTGTCCGGCCACGGCCCCCAGACCAGCATCGGCCGCGAGCGCGCCACCAACCCCTTCCTGCGGCAGGTGGCCGCCGGCCCCGGAGACGCCGCCGACGCGGCCGCGCCTCCGCGACGAGGAATGTGACGAGAGACCCCACGTTGAGCACCTTCAAGGCCCCCAAGGGCACCTACGACCTGATCCCGCCGGCCTCCGCGACCTACCTCGCGGTGCGGGACGCCATCGCCACCCCGCTCCGGCGGTCCGGCTACGGCTACATCGAGACGCCCGGCTTCGAGAACGTCGAACTCTTCGCGCGCGGCGTCGGCGAGTCCACCGACATCGTCACCAAGGAGATGTACACCCTCACCACCAAGGGCGGCGACGAGCTGGCGCTGCGCCCCGAGGGGACCGCGTCGGTGCTGCGCGCCGCGCTGGAGGCCAACCTGCACAAGGCGGGCAGCCTGCCGGTCAAGCTCTGGTACTCCGGCTCGTACTACCGCTACGAGCGCCCCCAGAAGGGCCGCTACCGCCACTTCTCGCAGGTCGGTGCCGAGGCGATCGGCGCCGAGGACCCGGCCCTGGACGCCGAGCTGATCATCCTCGCGCACGACGCCTACCGGTCGCTGGGGCTCCGTAACTTCCGGATCCTGCTGAACTCGCTGGGCGACGCCGAGTGCCGCCCCGTCTACCGGGCCGCCCTCCAGGACTTCCTGCGCGGGCTCGACCTGGACGAGGACACCCGGCGGCGCATCGACATCAACCCGCTGCGGGTGCTCGACGACAAGCGCGACGCCGTCCAGAAGCAGCTGGCCGGGGCGCCGCTGCTGCGCGACTACCTGTGCGACGACTGCCGGGAGTACCACGCGCGGGTGCGCGAGCTGATCACCGCGCAGGGCGTGGTCTTCGAGGACGACGTGAAGCTGGTCCGCGGCCTCGACTACTACACCCGGACCACGTTCGAGTTCGTCCACGACGGGCTCGGCTCGCAGTCCGCGGTCGGCGGCGGCGGCCGGTACGACGGCCTGTCCGAGATGATCGGCGGCCCGGCCCTGCCGTCGGTGGGCTGGGCGCTCGGCGTCGACCGTACGGTGCTGGCGCTGGAGGCCGAGGGCATCCGGCTGGACCTGCCCGACGCGACGAGCGTCTTCGCCGTGCCGCTGGGGGAGGAGGCCCGGAAGGTCCTCTTCGGCCTGGTCGGCGAGCTGCGCAAGGAAGGCGTGGCGGCGGACTTCGCGTACGGCGGCAAGGGGCTCAAGGCCGCGATGAAGGCCGCGAACCGCAGCGGCGCGCGGTACGCGATCGTGGCGGGCGAGCGGGACCTCAGCGAGGGCGTGGTCCAGCTGAAGGACATGGAATCGGGCGACCAGGAGGCCGTTCCGCTGACCAAGATCGTGACCACGGTTCAGTCGAAGCTGGGCTGACCGCCCGGGCCGGGGCCGTCGTCAACGGGGCGGGCCCGATTCATCCGGCCAATCGAGACCGTCCCGCGCTTGCCGGTCCCGCCCCCGCCGGGGCGGGGTCCCGGCCCCTCGGGGCGGGTGCTCAGCCCCCTCCGCCCGTCCTTATCCCCGCTGAACGGGAGACCCGGGAAGATGGTCGGGCCCTGACAACGGGGCATTGTGGCGCCGTGGGTTGGGGCACAATGGCCGTGCCCGACGGGGCCGGACAGTGTGGAGAGCGACGGACGGCGATATGGCGACGACACTGATGGACGACGTGGAGTCCGACGAGGCGCGGGACGGCGCGCGAGCCGGAACGGGAGGCGGCCGCGCCTTCGCGCTCCTGCTCGTGATCACCGGCGCGATGGGGCTGCTGGCGGCCTGGGTCATCACGCTCGACAAGAACAAGATCCTCGAGTACAAGGCCGACGGCAAGGTCTTCACCCCCGGTTGCAGCCTCAACCCCGTGGTCTCCTGCGGCAACATCATGGAGAGCAAGCAGGCCGAGGCGTTCGGCTTCCCGAACCCGATGCTCGGCCTGGTCGCCTACGGCATCGTGATCTGCGTGGGCGTGTCCCTGCTGGCCGGGGCTCGCTTCCCGCGCTGGTACTGGCTGACGTTCAACGCGGGCACCGTCTTCGGCGTCGGATTCGTGACCTGGCTCCAGTACGAGTCGCTGTACGTCATCGGCTCGCTGTGCCTGTGGTGCTGCCTCGCCTGGGTCGCCACCATCGTGATGTTCTGCTACGTCACCGGCCACAACCTCAAGCACGGATACCTCCCGGCACCGGACGGGCTGCGGCGCGGGCTGCTGGAGTTCCACTGGGTGGTGCCGGTGATGTGGCTCGGCGTGATCGGGATGCTCATCCTGACCCGCTGGTGGGACTTCTGGACCAGCTAGTCCGAACCCCGTAAAACCGGCCCCGCCCCCGGGAAAGGGGCGCTGTCGGTGCGGTGTCATAGGCTTCCCGGGTGGAGCCAGATCTGTTCACCGCCGCCGCCGAGGACCGCCAGGAGAAGGACCCGTCCAGCAGTCCGCTGGCCGTGCGCATGCGACCGCGCACGCTGGACGAGGTCGTGGGGCAGCAGCATCTGCTGCGTCCCGGATCGCCGTTGCGGAGACTGGTCGGCGAGGGCAGCGGAGGACCGGCCGGGCCGTCCTCGGTGCTGCTGTGGGGCCCGCCCGGCATCGGCAAGACCACCCTCGCGTACGTGGTCAGCCAGGCCACCCAGAAGCGGTTCGTGGAGCTGTCGGCGATCACCGCGGGGGTGAAGGAGGTGCGGGCCGTCATCGACGGGGCGCGCCGCTCCTCGGGGGCGTACGGCCGGGAGACCGTGCTCTTCCTGGACGAGATCCACCGCTTCAGCAAGGCGCAGCAGGATTCGCTGCTGCCCGCCGTGGAGAACCGCTGGGTCACCCTGATCGCGGCCACCACCGAGAACCCGTACTTCTCGGTGATCTCCCCGCTGCTGTCCCGCTCGCTGCTGCTCACCCTGGAGTCGCTCACCGACGACGATCTGCGCGGGCTGCTGCGCCGCGCGCTGGCCGACGAGCGGGGGCTCGGCGGCGCGGTCACCCTCCCCGACGAGGCCGAGGCGCATCTGCTGCGGATCGCGGGCGGCGACGCCCGGCGGGCGCTCACCGCCCTGGAGGCGGGGGCCGGATCGGCGATCGCCAAGGGCGAGGCGGAGATCACGCTGACCACGCTGGAGGAGGCGGTCGACCGGGCGGCGGTCACCTACGACCGCGCCGGTGATCAGCACTATGACGTGGCGAGCGCGCTCATCAAGTCGATCCGCGGCTCGGACGTGGACGCCGCGCTGCACTATCTGGCGCGGATGATCGAGGCGGGGGAGGACCCGCGGTTCATCGCGCGCCGGCTGATGATCTCGGCGAGCGAGGACATCGGGCTGGCCGACCCGACCGCCCTGCCCACCGCCGTGGCGGCGGCGCAGGCGGTCGCGATGATCGGCTTCCCCGAGGCCGCCCTGACGCTGAGCCACGCCACGATCGCGCTGGCGCTCGCGCCGAAGTCCAATGCGGCCACGACGGCGATCGGGGCGGCGCTGGCGGATGTCCGCGCGGGGCTCGCGGGCCCGGTGCCGCCGCATCTGCGGGACGGGCACTACAAGGGCGCCGAAAAGCTCGGCCACGCCCAGGGGTATCTGTATCCGCACGATCTGCCGGGCGGCATCGCGGCGCAGCAGTACGCGCCGGACAAGATCCACGGAAAGCGCTACTACGAGCCGACGCGGTACGGGGCGGAGGCCCGCTACGCGGATGTGGTCGAGCGGGTCCGGGCGCGGCTGCGCGGCGACCCGCCGCCGGAGTCCTCATAGCGCGGCCCTCCCGGACCCGCGCCCCGGGCCTAGCCGGCGGCCGCCTCGAACAGGGCGTGCATCGCGCGGCGCAGTTCGGAGACGCTCCGCACCGGCTCCGGGAAGTCGAAGCGCGCGTCGAACGGCTGGTCGGCGTCGTCCGTGAAGCGGACCCGCAGGCCGAACCGGTCGAGGGCCACGGGGACCGCGGGGCCGCGGGTGCACACCGTGGACGAGCGCTCGCCCAGCAGGGCGCACAGCCCGCGCACCTGGTCGCTGTGGGCCGCGTGGAGGTGCTGGAGCAGCTCGGCCTCGTGCGGGGCGAGCGGGTCGGGGGTGGCCTGCGCGAAGTCGTCCGGCTCGACGCCGTCCGCACCCCACAGGTCGTCCACGCAGGCCTCGCCGACCTCCAGCCGCAGCAGTGTCCAGGCGGCGGTCCGGCCGTGCGGCCCGGCGGCGGAGTCGGGCTGGAGGGTGTCCCCGAGGCCCAGCAGTTCGCCGACCGGATGGGCTTGAGCCAGCAGGGCCGCGCTCGCGGCGCGGTCGCCGCCGCGTACGGGGGTGAGCCAGCCGGCCACCCAGGCGCGGCCGCGGATGCGCTGGGGTATCGAGACCGGGGCGACATCCGTGATCTCCATCACGCAGGTCAGATCGTCGTCCTGCGCGTAGGCCGCGGCGCGGGCCGCCGGTGAGCCGCCGGAAACCAGCAACAGCACGTCGCCGTCCGGAGTGACGGCGCGGGCGGCCGGTCCGTCCATGCCGAGATCGTCGGGGACCTCGATTCCGGGAATCGTCAACGACGCCGTAGCCTTGGCATCTACGAGAGTCCGTACACGCTCTGCCGCAGTGGGCCGCAGGGCGTCTTCCTTGGGACGCGGCTGACCTTCCTGAAGGCTCTGACCAGTGCTGGGCAGGGGGATCCCAGGTCGAAACATGCGTACTCCTCGGCTAAGGTAAGGCTCACCTAACTTACATCGGAGGTCCGTTCCACGTGAACCAGTCGCGTCCCAAGGTCAAGAAGTCGCGCGCACTCGGCATCGCGCTGACGCCGAAGGCCGTCAAGTACTTCGAGGCCCGCCCCTACCCGCCCGGCGAGCACGGCCGTGGCCGCAAGCAGACCAGTGACTACAAGGTCCGGCTGCTGGAGAAGCAGCGTCTGCGCGCTCAGTACGACATCAGCGAGCGCCAGATGGTGCGTGCCTACGACCGCGCTCGGAAGGTCGAAGGCAAGACAGGCGAAGCCCTGATCATCGAGCTTGAGCGCCGTCTGGACGCGCTCGTCCTGCGGTCGGGAATCGCCCGCACGATCTACCAGGCCCGCCAGATGGTGGTCCACGGTCACATCGAGGTCAACGGCCGCAAGGTCGACAAGCCCTCCTTCCGGGTCAGCCCGGACGACGTGGTGATGGTCCGCGAGCGCAGCCGCGAGAAGCACCCCTTCCAGGTGGCCCGCGAGGGTGGCTACGCCCCCGACGGCGAGACCCCGCGCTACCTCCAGGTCAACCTGAAGGCCCTGGCCTTCCGCCTGGACCGGGACCCGAACCGCAAGGAGGTCCCGGTGATCTGCGACGAGCAGCTCGTCGTCGAGTACTACGCCCGCTGATCCAGCGGACGCCGCGTACTCATCCAGCCCGCGGGTTCCCCGTCGACCGGTGTGTCGAAGGGGAACCCGCGGGCTGTTTGGCCCGAGCGGAATGCGTTTCGGCCGGGCCTGTTCGGCGCGATAGGGTCGATACCTGCCGCCCGCGCCCGGATGACCGCCCGAGAACGCCGGGCGACGGACGACTCGAACGACGGACGACCTGAACAACGACGACCGACGTGATCGGCAGCAGGGAGCGGTGCAACGTGTCCGGTGGAGAGGTGGCCGGGATCCTCGTGGCCGTCTTCTGGGCGATCCTGGTGTCCTTCCTCGCCCTCGCCCTGGTGAGGCTCGCCCAGACGCTCAAGGCGGCGACCCGGCTGGTGGCGGAGGTGACCGAGCAGGCAGTGCCCTTGCTCAGCGAGGCGTCCGCGACCGTGCGCGAGGCGAATACCCAGCTCGCGCGCGTGGACTCGATCGCCTCCGACGTCCAGGAGGTCACCTCGAACGCCTCCGCGCTGTCGTCGACCGTCTCCTCCGCCTTCGGCGGACCGCTGGTCAAGGTCGCGGCGTTCGGCTACGGCGTCCGGCGCGCGATCGGCCGGAAGGCGGCTCCCGAAGACGCGCCCGCGCGCACCGGCACCGTCGTCATCGGCAAGACCTTGCCGTCCGCCCGCCGGGGCGGCCGCCGCAACCGTGGATCGAAGGGCTGAGAGACCGGATGTTCCGCCGCACATTCTGGTTCACCACCGGCGTCGCAGCCGGTGTGTGGGCCACCACCAAGGTCCAGCGCAAGCTCAATCAGCTCACCCCCGAGAGCCTGGCGGCGCAGGCCGCCGATCGGGCGGTGCTCGCCGGACGGCGGATCAAGGTCTTCGCGCTCGACGTGCGCGACGGCATGGCCGACCGCGAGGCGGCCCTCAAGGACGCCCTGGGCCTGACCTCGGCGCCGCCCGCCAACGACCTCACACAGCTGCCCGCCCAGCGCGGCCGGATCCAGCTCACCCACACGTCTCCCTACCCCTACCCGAACGCCCGAAATGAGGACCACTGATGGAGTCGGCTGAAATCCGCCGCCGCTGGCTGCGCTTCTTCGAGGAGCGCGGGCACACCGTCGTGCCGTCGGCGTCGCTCATCGCGGACGACCCGACCCTGCTGCTCGTCAACGCGGGCATGGTCCCCTTCAAGCCGTTCTTCCTGGGTGAGGTCCAGCCGCCCTACAAGCGCGCCGTGAGCGTGCAGAAGTGCGTGCGCACGCCGGACATCGAAGAGGTCGGCAAGACCACCCGGCACGGCACCTTCTTCCAGATGTGCGGCAACTTCTCGTTCGGCGACTACTTCAAGGAAGGGGCCATCACCTACGCCTGGGAGTTGCTCACCGGCTCCGTGGCGGACGGTGGCTACGGCCTCGACCCCGAGCGGCTCTGGATCACCGTCTACGAGCAGGACGACGAGGCCGAGCGCATCTGGCGCGACGTCGTCGGCGTCCCCTCGACACGGATCCAGCGCCTGGGCATGGGCCCCAACTACTGGTCCATGGGCGTCCCCGGCCCCTGCGGCCCCTGCTCCGAGATCAACTACGACCGTGGTCCGGAGTTCGGCGTGGAGGGCGGCCCGGCCGTCAACGACGAGCGCTACGTGGAGATCTGGAACCTGGTCTTCATGCAGTACGAGCGCGGGGCGGGCGAGGGCAAGGAGAACTTCCCGATCCTCGGCGAGCTGCCCAGCAAGAACATCGACACCGGCCTCGGCCTCGAGCGCCTCGCGATGATCCTCCAGGGCGTACAGAACATGTACGAGACCGACACCCTGCGCGTCGTGATGGACAAGGCCACCGAGCTGACCGGCGTCGTCTACGGCTCCTCCCATGACACCGACGTGTCCCTGCGCGTGGTCGCCGACCACATGCGCACCTCCGTCATGCTCATCGGCGACGGCGTCACCCCCGGCAACGAGGGCCGCGGCTACGTGCTGCGCCGCATCATGCGGCGCGCCATCCGCAACATGCGCATCCTCGGCGCCGCCGAGCCGGTCGTCGGCGAGCTGGTGGACACCGTCCTGAAGACGATGGGCCAGCAGTACCCGGAGCTGCTGACCGACCGCAAGCGCATCGAGACCGTCGCGCTCGCCGAGGAGTCGGCCTTCCTGAAGACCCTCAAGGCCGGCACCAACATCCTCGACACCGCCGTCACCGACACCAAGGCCGCGGGCGGCTCGGTGCTCCCCGGCGACAAGGCGTTCCTGCTCCACGACACCTGGGGCTTCCCGATCGACCTCACCCTGGAGATGGCCGCCGAACAGGGCCTCTCGGTGGACGAGGACGGTTTCCGCCGCCTGATGCGGGAGCAGCGGGAGCGCGCCAAGGCCGACGCCAAGGCCAAGAAGACCGGCCACGCCGACCTGTCCGCCTACCGCGAGGTCGCCGACACCTCAGGCTCCACGGAGTTCACCGGCTACAGCGACACCTCCGGCGAGTCCACCGTCGTCGGCCTGCTGGTCGACGGGGTGTCCTCGCCCGCCGCCTCCGAGGGCGACGAGGTCGAGGTCGTCCTGGACCGCACCCCGTTCTACGCCGAGGGCGGCGGTCAGCTCGCCGACACCGGCAAGATCAAGCTGGCCTCCGGCGCCGTCGTCGAGGTGCGGGACGTCCAGCAGCCGGTGCCCGGCGTCAGCGTGCACAAGGGCGTCGTCCAGGTCGGCGAGGTGACGGTCGGCTCCGGCGCGTACGCCGAGATCGACGTCAAGCGCCGCCGGGCCATCGCCCGCGCCCACAGCGCCACCCACCTCACCCACCAGGCGCTGCGCGACGCGCTCGGCCCGACCGCCGCCCAGGCCGGTTCGGAGAACTCGCCCGGCCGCTTCCGCTTCGACTTCGGCTCGCCGTCCGCCGTCCCCGGCGGGGTGCTCACCGACGTCGAGCAGAAGATCAACGAGGTGCTCTCCCGCGAACTCGACGTCACCGCCGAGGTGATGAGCATGGACGACGCCAAGAAGCAGGGCGCCATCGCCGAGTTCGGCGAGAAGTACGGCGACCGGGTGCGCGTGGTGACCATCGGCGACTTCTCCAAGGAGCTGTGCGGCGGTACGCACGTCCACAACACCGCCCAGCTGGGCCTGGTGAAGCTGCTCGGCGAGTCCTCCATCGGCTCCGGTGTGCGCCGCGTGGAGGCCCTGGTGGGCGTGGACGCGTACAACTTCCTCGCCCGTGAGCACACGGTCGTCTCCCAGCTGACCGACCTGGTCAAGGGCCGTCCCGAGGAGCTTCCGGAGAAGATCTCCGGCATGCTCACCAAGCTCCGGGACGCCGAGAAGGAGATCGAGCGGTTCCGCGCCGAGAAGGTGCTCCAGGCCGCCGCCGGGCTCGCCGAGGGCGCCAAGGACGTCCGCGGTGTCACCCTGGCCACCGGCCGGGTGCCGGACAGCACGAGCGCCGACGACCTGCGCAAGCTGGTGCTGGACGTGCGCGGACGGCTGGACCAGAAGTCGGGGGCCGTCGACCGGCCCGCCGTCGTCGCCCTGTTCACCGTGGGAGGCGGCCGCCCGCTGACCGTCATCGCCACCAACGAGGCGGCCCGCGAGCGCGGCCTCAAGGCCGGTGACCTGGTCCGCACCGCCGCCAAGACGCTCGGCGGCGGAGGCGGCGGCAAGCCGGACGTCGCCCAGGGCGGCGGCCAGAACCCGGACGCCGTCGGCGACGCCATCGAGGCCGTCGAGCGGCTCGTCGCGGAATCGGGCCAGTAACCGTGCGGCGCGGCCGGCGCATCGCCATCGACGTCGGGGACGCCCGCATCGGGGTCGCCTCGTGCGACCCCGACGGGATCCTCGCCACCCCCGTGGAGACCGTGCCGGGACGCGACATCCCGGCCGCCCACAAGCGGCTGGCGGCCCTCGTCGAGGAGTACGAGCCCATCGAGGTGGTGATCGGTCTCCCGCGCTCGCTCAACGGGCGCGAGGGGCCGGCCGCGGCCAAGGTGCGCACCTTCGCCCGCGAGCTGGCGCGGCGGGTCCAGCCGGTGTCCGTGCGGCTGGTCGACGAGCGTATGACGACCGTCACAGCGGCGCATGGCCTCCGGGCGTCCGGGGTGTCGTCCAAGAAGGGCCGTTCGGTCGTTGACCAGGCAGCCGCTGTGGTCATTTTGCAGAGCGCGCTGGAGACCGAGCGGGCCTCCGGCCGGGCGCCGGGCGAGGCCGTCGAAGTGGTCATCTGATCGCGATACGGTAACGTTCCGCGCGACATGGCAGCCGTCGCTTGTGCCGCGAGCGCACCGGGCGGCTGCCACCGCCATCGCTAGGGGTTCGATGACTGAGTACGGCCGGGGACCCGGCTCCCAACCGTGGCATCCCGAGGACCCGTTGTACGGGGACCAGGGGTGGGGCGGCCACCAGGCCGTGACCGGTCAGGACCCGTACCCGCAGGACCCGAACGATCCGTACGGGCAGGTCCCCTACCCCCGCGACGGTTACGCGCAGGACGGTTACGCCCCGGGCGTCCACGGCCAGGACCTCTACGGGCAGGACCCGTACGGGCACCAGCAGTACCCGCACGGATACCCGCAGGACGCGCAGCCGTTCCCGCAGCAGCAACAGCAGCCCGCTTGGGACCAGCAGGGACAGCAGCTCCAGCAGGGACAGCAGGCACAACAGGGACAGCAGGCACAACAGGGTTACGACACCGGCGGCTGGAACGGCTCGTACGGCGCCGGGATGGACCCGAACGACCCGTACGGCTACGCGGCCCAGGGCGGCGTCCAGGAGGGCTTCCCGCAGCAGGCGGCGCACGAGCCGCCGCCGCAGGGGGACGCGCAGATGCCGGGGGAGACCCAGCAGATGCCCCAGGTGCCGCAGGAGGTGGCCGAGGAGCCGCGGGAGGCCCCGCAGGACCGCCCGGACGACCATCCGTTCTTCCGGAACGACAGTGGTGCCGACGGCGGCGACAGCGCGGCGGACGACGACGGGGACGCCGCCTCCGAGGGCCGCTCGAAGAAATCCAAGAAGTCCAAGAAATCCCAGAAGGAGTCCGGGGCCAAGCGCCGCAGCGGGGTCGCCTGCCTCTTCGTCACCGTCGTCCTGGTGGGCGCCGTCGGCGGAGGCGGCTACTTCGCGTACGACTTCTGGCAGACCCGCTTCGGCCCGGCGCCGGACTACGCGGGCCAGGGCACCGGTCAGGTCGAGGTGGAGGTTCCCGACGGTTCCGGCAATGCCGAAATCGGCAGCATCCTGGCCGAAAAGGGCGTGGTGAAGAGCAGCGGCGCATTCGTGGAAGCCGTCGAGGACAGCGGTAAGTTCGTCCAGCCCGGCAGCTACAGCCTCCGCAAGGAAATGTCCGGCGCGGCCGCGGTGAAGCTGATGCTCAGCCCCGCGGGCAACAATGCCCTGATCGTCACCGAGGGCATGCGCGACGTCGCGGTCTACGCGGCGATCGACAAGAAGACCGGCGTCAAGGCGGGCACCACGGCGGGCGTTGCCAAGAAGCAGGCCAAGAGCCTCGGGCTGCCTTCCTGGGCGAACGACAATGCGAAGATCAAGGATCCGCTGGAAGGATTCCTCTACCCGTCCCGCTACAGCGTGGCCAAGAACGCCAAGCCCGCGGACGTGCTGCGCAAGATGGTCGCCGAGGCCAAGCGGAACTACGCGCGGTACGACCTGGAGGGCAAGGCCAAGGCGGAGGGCCTCGACTCCCCGCTCCAGCTGCTCACCGTGGCGAGCCTGGTCCAGGCGGAGGGCATCACCCACAGCGACTTCCGGCAAATGGCCGAGGTGGTCTACAACCGGCTCGAGGTCGGCAACACCCAGACCAATGGCAAGCTGGAATTCGACTCGACGTACAACTACATCAAGAACCAGAGCAAGCTCGATATCCCGATCAGTGAGATCAAGGGATACGACAACCCGTACAACACCTACTTCTACAAGGGGCTGCCGCCCGGACCGATCGGCAATCCGGGGGCGGACGCGCTGAAGGCGTCCATGAATCCGACCGACAACGGGTGGTTCTATTTCATCTCGCTCGACGGCAAGACGAGCGAGTTCTCCAAGACCTACGCGGAGCACCAGAAGTTGGTCGACAAGTTCAACAAGCAGCGCAGGAACAACTGAGGAAGCCATGTCCCACACCCGCCGCGCGGCCGTGCTCGGCTCGCCGGTCGCCCACTCCCTGTCCCCGGCGCTGCACAACGCCGCGTACCGGAAGCTGGGCCTCGACGGCTGGACCTACGGCGCCGTCGAACTGGACGAGGCCGCGCTGCCCGGCTTCTTCGAGCGGATCGGCGGGCCGGGGGAGCAGGGCTGGGCGGGGTTCTCGGTGACCATGCCGCTCAAGCGCGCGGTCATCCCGCTGCTGGACCGCATCAGCGACACGGCGGCCTCGGTGGAGGCGGTCAACACCGTCGTCCTGACCGACGACGGCCGACGACTCGGCGACAACACCGACATCCCGGGCATGGTGGCGGCGCTCGCGGAGCGCGGCGTCCGGCGCGTGGAGCGGGCCGCCGTCCTGGGGGCCGGGGCCACCGCCTCCTCCGCGCTGGCCGCGCTCGCCCGCATCTGCGACGGCGAGGTCACCGCGTACGTCCGCAGCGACGCCCGGGCGGCCGAGATGCGGCAGTGGGGCGAGCGGCTCGGCGTGCCGGTGCGCACGGCGGACTGGGCCGCCGCGACCGATGCGTTCGACGCCCCGCTGGTGATCGCCACCACCCCCGCCGGGACGACCGACGCGCTCGCCGCGTCCGTCCCCGAGCGCCCCGGCACGCTCTTCGACGTGCTCTACGACCCCTGGCCGACCGCGCTGGCCGCCGCCTGGTCGGCGCGTGGCGGCGCCGTGGTCGGCGGGCTCGACCTGCTGGTCCACCAGGCCGTGCCGCAGGTCGAGCAGATCACCGGATGCGCCCCGGCACCGCTCGCCGCGATGCGCGAGGCGGGCGAGGCGGCCCTCGCCGCCCGCTCCTGACACCCGCGCCGTGTCTCACACCCAGGTCCGTCTGGTGGACCACCACCCCGGGCCCTCCGGCGGACGTGGGAGGATCGGAGGGAGGCGGGCCAGGGCCGCACCAGGTCCCGCCGCTACACGTCGAGGGGCAAGCATGAGGGAGCACCGTTGAGCAGGTTGCGCTGGCTGACCGCGGGGGAGTCGCACGGCCCCGCGCTTGTGGCGACGCTGGAGGGGCTGCCCGCAGGGGTGCCGATCACCACCGACATGGTGGCGGACGCCCTCGCGCGGCGCCGTCTCGGCTACGGCCGCGGGGCGCGGATGAAGTTCGAGCGCGACGAGGTCACCTTCATCGGCGGCGTCCGGCACGGCCTCACCCTCGGCTCGCCGGTCGCGATCATGGTCGGCAACACCGAGTGGCCCAAGTGGGAACAGGTCATGGCCGCCGACCCGGTCGACCCCGAGATCCTGGACGGGCTGGCCCGCAACGCGCCGCTGACCCGCCCCCGCCCCGGCCACGCCGACCTGGCCGGGATGCAGAAGTATGGCTTCGACGAGGCCCGGCCCATCCTGGAGCGCGCCAGCGCCCGCGAGACCGCCGCCCGCGTCGCCCTCGGCACCGTCGCCCGCTCCTACCTCAAGGAGACGGCCGGGATCGAGATCGTCTCCCATGTGACCGAGCTGGCCGCGGCCAAGGCCCCGTACGGCGTCTACCCCAAGCCGTCCGACGTCGAGCGGCTCGACGCCGACCCGGTGCGCTGCCTGGACGCCGACGCGAGCAAGGCGATGGTGGCCGAGATCGACCAGGCCCACAAGGACGGCGACACCCTCGGCGGCGTCGTCGAGGTGCTGGCGTACGGCGTGCCGGTGGGCCTCGGCTCGCATGTGCACTGGGACCGCCGGCTGGACGCGCGGCTGGCCGCCGCGCTGATGGGCATCCAGGCCATCAAGGGCGTCGAGGTCGGCGACGGCTTCGACCTCGCCCGGGTGCCCGGCTCCCAGGCGCACGACGAGATCGTGTCGACCGACGAGGGCATCAAGCGCTCCTCCGGCCGCTCCGGCGGCACCGAGGGCGGGCTGACCACGGGTGAGCTGCTGCGGGTGCGGGCCGCGATGAAGCCGATCGCGACCGTGCCCCGCGCGCTGGCCACGATCGACGTCACCACCGGCGAGGCCACCAAGGCCCACCACCAGCGCTCGGACGTGTGCGCGGTGCCCGCCGCGGGCATCGTCGCCGAGGCCATGGTCGCCCTGGTGCTGGCGGACGCGGTCGCCGAGAAGTTCGGCGGCGACTCGGTCGCCGAGACCCGCCGCAACGTGCGGGGCTTCCTCGACAGCCTGGCCATCCGGTGAGCGGCTCCAGCGCGCCGGAGGGGCCCGCGGCCGTCCTGGTCGGACCCATGGGCGTCGGGAAGAGCACCGTCGGACGGGTGCTCGCGGAGCGGCTGGGCACCACGTTCCGCGACACCGACACCGACATCGTGGAGACGGCGGGCAAGGAGATCTCCGAGATCTTCATCGACGAGGGCGAACCCCACTTCCGCGAGCTGGAGCGGCAGGCCGTGGCGACCGCCGTCGCCGGGCACCCGGGCGTGCTGGCGCTCGGCGGCGGCGCGATCCTCGACCCGGGCACCCGCGCCCTGCTCACCGGCCTCCCGGTGGTCTTCCTGGAGATGGGCGTCGCCGAGGCCGTCAAGCGCACCGGCCTGGACGCCCCCCGCCCGCTGCTCGCCGTCAACCCCCGCCAGCGCTGGCGGGAGCTGATGGAGCAGCGCCGCCCGCTGTACACCGAAGTCGCCCGGGCCGTCGTGACGACCGAGGGCCGCACCCCCGACGAGGTCGCCGACGCCGTCATGGACGCACTGGAGCTGAAGAAGGCATGAGCACCGAAACCCCCACGCGCATCCAGGTCGGCGGCACCGCGGGCACCGCGCCGTACGAGGTCCTGGTCGGCCGGCAGCTCCTCGGCGAGCTGCCCGGTCTGATCGGGGAGGGGACCAAGCGCGTCGCCGTCCTGCACCCTGAGGCGCTCGCCGAGACCGGTGAGGCGATCCGCCAGGACCTCGCCGACCAAGGGTACGAGGCCATCGCGATCCAGCTGCCGAACGCGGAGGAGGCCAAGACCGCCGAGGTCGCCGCGTACTGCTGGAAGGCGCTCGGCCAGACCGGCTTCACTCGCAGCGACGTCATCGTCGGCGTCGGCGGCGGCGCGACCACCGACCTCGCCGGGTTCGTCGCCGCGACCTGGCTGCGCGGGGTGCGCTGGATCGCCGTCCCGACGACCGTGCTCGGCATGGTCGACGCGGCGGTCGGCGGCAAGACCGGCATCAACACCGCCGAGGGCAAGAACCTCGTCGGCGCCTTCCACCCCCCGGCCGGGGTGCTGTGCGACTTGGCCGCGCTGGACTCGCTGCCGGTCAACGACTACATCAGCGGCCTCGCCGAGGTCATCAAGGCCGGATTCATCGCCGACCCGGCCATCCTGGAGCTGATCGAGCGGGACCCGGCCGCGGCCCGCGTCCCCGGCGGTCCGCACACCGCCGAGCTGATCGAGCGCTCCATCCGGGTCAAGGCCGAGGTCGTCTCCAGCGACCTCAAGGAATCCGGCCTGCGCGAGATCCTCAACTACGGGCACACCCTCGCGCACGCCATCGAGAAGAACGAGCGCTACAACTGGCGGCACGGCGCCGCCGTCTCCGTCGGCATGGTCTTCGCCGCCGAACTGGGCCGTCTCGCGGGCCGCCTGGACGACGCCACCGCCGACCGGCACCGCGCGGTCCTGGAGTCCGTCGGCCTGCCGCTGACCTACCGCGGCGACCAGTGGCCCAAGTTGCTGGAGACCATGAAGGTCGACAAGAAGTCCCGCGGTGACCTGCTGCGTTTCATCGTGCTGGACGGCATCGCCAAGCCGACCGTGCTGGAAGGGCCGGACCCGGCGGTGCTGCTCGCGGCGTACGGGGAGATCTCCCGGGACAGCGCGCAGGGCTGACCCGGTTCGGTCACAAGTGTGTCATCGCCAGGGAAGCCCGCGGCACCGCCGCGGGCTTTCCAACACCCCGGCAGGTGCCCGCAGTTGCGGGCCTGTCCGGACGAATTGCCTGGCTGACGCGCCAAGACGGGCACGCATCGGGTTTCCGGGGCGTTCACACAGCGGCGGCCTGGGCAGGTACCGTTCGGTAGGAGCGGCCTCAGCGCCGCGTCACCACGCGACAGTTGTCCGTCACGACTGCCGCCTGTACGAGACGGAGTGCCACCGGATGCAGCACGCAGTGGGAGCTCCGCTGCCACCGTCCCACCGGCCGGCGGGGCAGGGGCACGGGCCGCAGGACGCAGGCTGGGCCCAGAGCGCGAGTCAGCCCCCCGGTCCCCCTCCGCACCACCCGGCCCCGCCCGTACCTCCGATGCCCACCCCACCGGCCCAGCCCGCGCACCCCGCCGCGCCCGTGCCGCCGGTGCCCGTGCCCCCGGTGCCCGCACCGCCCGCGCCCGCGCCTCCGGTGGCGGGCCATCCGCAGACCGGGCACCCCACCCCGCAGCCGCCCGTCGAGCAGCCCGGCACCACCGGCCATATCCAGCTGCCGCCCGGCGGGCCCGTCCCGCTGCCGCACCCGCCCGCCGACCCGGCGATGGCCGACGCCTCGCAGGCCGCCGTCGCCGTGCTGCTCATCGGACCGGCCGGAGCGGGCAAGACCACCGTCGCCCGCTACTGGGCCGACCGCCGCCGGGTCCCGACCGCCCACATCAGCCTGGACGACGTCCGCGAATGGGTCAGGTCGGGCTTCGCCAACCCCCAGTCGGGCTGGAACGAGAACTCCGAGGCGCAGTATCGTCTCGCCCGCCGCACCTGCGGCTTCGCCGCCCGCAACTTCCTCGCCAACGGCATCTCCTGCATCCTCGACGACGCCGTCTTCCCGGACCGCCCCGTCGTCGGCCTCGGCGGCTGGAAGCGGCACGTCGGCCCCGGACTCCTCCCCGTCGTGGTGCTGCCCGGCCTGGAAATCGTCCTGGAGCGGAACGCGGCCCGCAGCGGCAACCGCCGCCTCAGCGACGAAGAGGTCGCCCGCATCCACGGCCGGATGGCCGGGTGGTACGGCTCCGGGCTGCCGATCATCGACAACTCGACGTACGACGTGGAGACCACCGCCCGCATGCTGGACGAGGTAGTGGCCCGCTCCATCGCGAGCCCACCCACCTTCTGAGCACTCCCACCCACCTTCCGAGAGCCCCAGGGGACGGGGACCCCATCCGGACCCGTCCGAACGGCCGGGGCGGGCCGGAGTGCGTACGCTCGGGGCATGTCCCAGGTGTACGCGGCCCGACGTGCCCGCCTGCACGACCAGTACGCGGCGGCCGGGAGCGAGGCCGCCCTGGTCTCCCGGCCCGCCAATGTGCGCTATCTGTGCGGCGACGCGCCCCCGGGCGCCACCCTGCTCCTCGGGCCCGTCCAGGACGTCCTGGTGGCGCCCGAGGCGTCGTCGTGGGGGCCGGGGGCGGGGCCGCATCCGGAGGATCTGCGGCTGCTCATGCTGTCCGGGCCGGACGGCGACCCGGCCGTGGCCGCCGCCGACCTGGCCGCGGCGGACGGCGCCGAGTCGCTGGCCGTCGAGGAGCACCATCTGACCGTGGCCCGCCACCGGGCGGTCGGCTCCGCCGCGCCGCGGCTGCACCTCGCCGACCTGGGGCGGGCCGTCGAGCAGCTGCGGATCGTCAAGGACGACGAGGAGATCTCCTGCATGCGGATCGCCGGGGAGCTGGCCGACCAGGCGCTCGGTGAGCTGCTGGAGTCGATCCTGGTGGGCCGTACCGAGCGTCATCTCGCGCTGGAGCTGGAGCGACGGCTGGTGGACCACGGGGCGGACGGACCGGCGTTCCCCACCGTGGTCGCCGCGGGGCCGCACGCGGGCCGGGCCGGTCATCTGCCCACCGACCGGCGGGTGGAGGAGGGCGATTTCCTCACCATCTGCCTGGGCGCCGACTACCGCGGGTACCGCTGCCAGGTGGGCCGTACGTTCGTCATCGGCCCCTCGCCCGCGGACTGGCAGGTCGAGCTGTACGACGTCGTCTTCGCCGCTCAGCGGGCCGGGCGGGAGGCGCTGCTGCCGGGCATGGCGTACCGGGACGTGGACCGGGTGACCCGTCAGGTGCTGGACGCCGCGGGCTACGGGGAGGGGCTGGAGACGCGTACCGGACACGGCGTGGGCCTTGAAATCGACGAGGACCCTCGGCTCTCGCCGTCGGCCATGGGTAAACTGGACGCTTGTGTGCCGGTCACCGTCGAACCGGGGGTCCACCTCCCGGGACGGGGCGGTGTCCGGATCGACGACACGCTCGTCGTCCGCCCCGAGGCGGACGGCGGACCCGAGCTACTCACCATCACGACCAAAGAGCTGCTCGCGCTGTAGTTCTGGCTGACAGTTTTCCGCTGGCGGCCCTGGCTGATAACGGCGCACCGCTGCTTTCTGGTCTCCACCAGCTGCAGTCCAGGAGATCCCGCAACCGTGGCATCCACGAACGACCTCAAGAACGGCATGGTGCTCAAGCTCGAAGGCGGCCAGCTCTGGTCCGTCGTCGAGTTCCAGCACGTCAAGCCCGGCAAGGGCCCTGCTTTCGTGCGCACCAAGCTCAAGAACGTGCTGTCCGGCAAGGTGGTCGACAAGACCTTCAACGCCGGCGTGAAGGTCGAGACGGCCAATGTCGACAAGCGCGGCATGCAGTTCTCGTACAAGGACGGCGAGAGCTTCGTGTTCATGGACATGGACACGTTCGACCAGATTTACGTCACCCCCGAGGTCGTCGGCGACAACGCCCGGTTTCTGCTCGAGGGTTTCGAGGCGGTCGTGGCGATGTACGAGGGCAACCCTCTGTATGTCGAGCTGCCCGCCGCCGTCGAGCTGGTGATCGAGTACACCGAGCCGGGCGTCCAGGGTGACCGCTCGACCGGTGGCTCCAAGCCCGCCAAGCTCGAGACCGGCTACGAGATCGGCGTCCCGCTGTTCATCACCACCGGTGAAAAGATCAAGGTCGACACCCGTTCCGGTGAGTACCTCGGTCGGGTGAACAACTAACCGTGGCTGCCCGCAACAAGGCCCGTAAGCGTGCCTTTCAGATCCTTTTCGAGGCCGACCAGCGTGGCAGCTCCGTGCAGACCGTCCTCGCGGACTGGATACGGCACGCCCGGACCGACGACCGGCAGCCGCCGGTCAGCGAATACACGATGCAGCTCGTCGAGGGGTACGCGGAGCACACCGCCCGGATCGACGAGCTGCTCGCCACCTACGCGGTGGGCTGGACGCTGGACCGGATGCCGGTCGTCGACCGGAACATCCTGCGGCTCGGCGCCTATGAGCTGGTGTGGGAGGACGCGACTCCGGACGCCGTGGTGATCGACGAGGCGGTGCAGCTCGCCAAGGAGTTCTCCACCGACGACTCGCCGTCGTTCGTCAACGGCCTGCTGGGCCGGCTCAAGGAGCTGAAGCCGGGGCTGCGCCGCGGCGAGGAGTCCCGCGACGGGGAGACCCGCGACCAGGAGACCCAGGCGTAGGGCGGTCGGCAGGACCCGTTACACAGCCGCCGGGGGCGGTGGAGGCCGTACGGCACTTCCACCGCCCCCGGCGGCACGTTTCTGCTGGTGGAGAGGGTGCGGGAGCGCGACGGGCGCGTCACACATCCTCGTGCTGGACCGCGCGGCGCGCGTCGGCGCCCAGCACTCCCCAGCTGATCAATTGTTCGGTCAGCACGGACGGCGACTGGTCGTAGATCACGGCGAGGGTGCGCAGATCGTCCTGACGGATCGAGAGCACCTTGCCGTTGTAGTCACCGCGCTGGCTCTGGATCGTGGCGGCGTACCGCTGGAGCGGGCCCGCCTTCTCGACCGGCACATGGGCCAGCCGCTCCAGGTCCAGCACCAGCTTCGGCGGCGGCTCGGCCGCCCCGGCCGGGCTGGTGCCCGGCAGCAGCTCCTGCACCGGGACGCCGTAGAAGTCGGCCAGTTCGGCGAGACGCTGGACGGTCACGGCGCGGTCGCCGCGCTCGTACGATCCCACCACCACGGCCTTCCACCGGCCCTGGGACTTCTCCTCGACGCCGTGAAGGGAGAGGCCCTGCTGGGTGCGGATGGCGCGGAGCTTGGCCCCGAGCTGTTTGGCGTATTCGCTGGACATAAAGCTCCCCGGACACTGAATCGACGTGCGGCTCGGCCGCGCGGCTGGTAACTCACTGTGAAGGTTACGTAGCGTAATCTCCATTCGTCAAGCCGAATGGAGCGGAGGGGCTCTCGCCAGGGGTGTTGACGAGCGCCCCATGCGCCCCTGCTACTGTGAATGGCGCAAATCCGACGTCCTTTAAGGTCCGTCCCGTGAGGCGGAGAAGGAGGTCCGTATCCATGGACGCACGTACCTCGGACGCCGCGCGTTCCGTGCTGGAAGCACCGGACATCGCGCGCGTTCTGACCCGCATCGCCCACGAGATCGTCGAGCGCGCCAAGGGCGCCGACGACGTGGTGCTGCTCGGCATCCCCACCCGCGGTGTCTTCCTCGCCCGGCGGCTGGCCGCCCGGCTGGAGGAGATCACCGGCAGGTCGCCCGGTGAGCTGCCGGTCGGCTCCCTCGACATCACGATGTACCGCGACGACCTGCGCCTGCGGCCCGCCCGCGCGCTGGCCCGCACCGACATCCCCGACGACGGCGTCGACGGCCGCCTGGTCGTCCTCGTCGACGACGTGCTCTTCTCCGGCCGCACCATCCGCGCCGCGCTCGACGCCCTCGGTGACATCGGGCGGCCGCGCGCCGTGCAGCTCGCGGTCCTCGTGGACCGCGGTCACCGGGAACTGCCGATCCGGGCCGACTACGTCGGCAAGAACCTCCCCACGTCGCTGCGGGAGACGGTCAAGGTCCAGCTCACCGAGGAGGACGGGCGCGACAGCGTGCTCCTCGGCCTGCGCGAGACCACCCCCGCGGACGGAAAGTAGCGCCCCGGCACCGACGGCGACGGCTCCCGGCGATCCCGGGTACCCGGCCGCGGTACCACCGGTGCGGGGCCCCACGGCCCCGCACCGGACCAGGCGCCTGCCCGCCCGCACGCCCGCACACCTCCTCAACCACGGAGCAACCGGATGAAGCGTCACCTCATCTCGGCCGCCGACCTCTCGCGCGACGACGCCGTCCTGATCCTCGACACCGCCGAGGAGCTGGCCCGGCTCGCCGACCGGCCGATCAAGAAGCTGCCGACCCTGCGCGGCCGCACCGTCGTGAACCTCTTCTTCGAGGACTCGACCCGCACCCGCATCTCCTTCGAGGCGGCCGCCAAGCGGCTGTCCGCCGACGTCATCAACTTCTCCGCCAAGGGCTCCTCGGTCTCCAAGGGCGAGTCCCTGAAGGACACCGCGCTCACCCTGGAGGCGATGGGCGCCGACGCCGTCGTCATCCGGCACCACTCCTCCGGCGCCCCGCACCGGCTCGCCACCTCCGGCTGGATCAACGGCTCGGTCGTCAACGCGGGCGACGGCACCCATGAGCACCCCACCCAGGCCCTGCTCGACGCGTTCACCATGCGCCGCCGCCTGGCCTCCGGGGCCTCCGGGGTGGGCCAGGACCTGTCCGGCCGCCGGATCACCATCGTCGGCGACGTGCTGCACAGCCGGGTCGCCCGCTCCAACGTCCACCTGCTGTCCACCCTCGGCGCCGACGTCACCCTGGTCGCCCCGCCCACGCTCGTCCCCTTCGGCGTCGAGAGCTGGCCCTGTGACGTCTCGTACGACCTGGACGCGGTGGTGGGCAAGTCCGACGCCGTGATGATGCTGCGGGTCCAGCGCGAGCGCATGAACGCCGCCTTCTTCCCCACCGAGCGCGAGTACGCGCGCCGCTACGGCCTGGACGCCGACCGGATGGCCCGCATGCCCGAGCACGCCATCGTCATGCACCCCGGGCCGATGAACCGCGGCATGGAGATCACCGCCGAGGTCGCCGACTCCGACCGCTGCACCGCCGTCGAGCAGGTCGCCAACGGCGTCTCGATCCGCATGGCCGTCCTGTACCTGCTGCTCGGCGGCAACGAGCCCGCCGTCACCGCCGCCCGCACCGAGGAGAACCAGTAACCATGAGCGACACGAACAAGACGCTGCTGCGCGGCGCGCAGGTGCTCGGCGGCGAGCCGCAGGACGTGCTGATCGAGGGCGAGCGCATCGCCGCCGTCGGCACCGGCCTCGACGCGGACGGCGCCACCGTGATCGACGCCGCCGGGCAGATCCTGCTGCCGGGCCTGGTCGACCTCCACACCCATCTGCGCGAGCCCGGCCGGGAGGACTCCGAGACCGTCCTCACCGGCACCAAGGCCGCCGCGGTCGGCGGCTTCACCGCCGTCCACGCCATGGCCAACACCTTCCCCGTAGCCGACACCGCGGGCGTCGTGGAGCAGGTGTGGCGGCTCGGCAAGGAGTCCGGCTACTGCGACGTGCAGCCCATCGGCGCCGTCACCGTCGGCCTGGAGGGCAAGAAGCTCGCAGAGCTGGGCGCCATGCACGAGTCCGCCGCCGGGGTCCGGGTCTTCTCCGACGACGGCAAGTGCGTCGACGACGCCGTGATCATGCGCCGCGCCCTGGAGTACGTGAAGGCGTTCGACGGCGTCATCGCCCAGCACGCCCAGGAGCCGCGGCTCACCGAGGGTGCCCAGATGAACGAGGGCATCGTCTCCGCCGAACTGGGCCTGGGCGGCTGGCCGGCCGTCGCCGAGGAGTCGATCATCGCCCGCGACGTGCTGCTCGCCGCGCACGTCGACTCCCGGGTGCACATCTGCCACCTGTCCACCGCGGGCTCGGTCGAGATCGTCCGCTGGGCCAAGTCCAAGGGCTGGCGGGTCACCGCCGAGGTCACCCCGCACCACCTGCTGCTCACCGACGAGCTGGTCCGCTCGTACAACCCCGTCTACAAGGTGAACCCGCCGCTGCGCACCGAGGCCGACGTCATGGCGCTGCGCGAGGCGCTCGCCGACGGCACCATCGACTGCGTCGCCACCGACCACGCCCCGCACCCGCACGAGGACAAGGACTGCGAGTGGGGCGCGGCGGCCATGGGCATGGTCGGCCTGGAGACCGCGCTGTCCGTCGTCCAGCACACCATGGTCGACACCGGGCTGCTGGACTGGGCGGGCGTCGCCGACCGGATGTCCACCCGCCCCTCCGCCATCGGCCGGCTCACCGGCCAGGGCCGCCCCATCGCCGCCGGGGAGCCCGCCAACCTCACCCTGCTGGACTCCGCTTACCGTGGTGAGGTGAACCCCGCGGGCTTCGCCTCCCGCAGCCGCAACACCCCCTACGAGGGCCGGGAACTGCCGGGCCGGGTGACGCACACCTTCCTGCGGGGCCGGGCGACGGTCGTGGACGGGAAACTGGCGTGATACCTCCAACCCCTCTGATCTCCTTGGCGGCCGAGCAGCGGTCCCAGGACGTCACCGACTGGGCCGCCCGCATCGGCTGGGTCGTCGGTCTGCTGCTCGTCATCGCGCTGGTCTACTGGCTGATGCGCGAGGGCTGGAAGTGGCGCGGCACGCTCCAGGGCGACCTGCCCGAGCTGCCCGAGGCCCCGGCCGCACCGGGCCCCGCACGGCTGACGCTCACCGGCCGCTACCACGGCTCCACCACCGCGGGGCAGTGGCTCGACCGCATCGTGGCCCGGGGCCTCGGCACCCGCAGCCGCGTCGAGCTGACCCTCACCGAGGAGGGCGTGAGCGTCGTACGGCCCGGCGCCCAGGACTTCTTCATCCCGGCCGGAAGCCTCCGCGGCGCCCGGCTCGACAAGGGCATCGCGGGCAAGGTCCTCGCCGAGGGCGGGCTGCTGATCGTCACCTGGCAGCTCGGCGACCGGCAGATCGATTCCGGTTTCCGCTCCGACCGCGCCGCCGAGCACGCGGCCTGGGTCGAAGCCCTCGGCGCCACGCACCTCGACGCCCCCGACGTCACCGACGACGTCAAGCACACCGAGCACAACCAGGAAGGCGCACGATGACGACCTCCACCAGGGGGGCCCAGACCCCCGCCGTTCTCGTCCTGGAGGACGGCCGCACCTTCCGTGGCCGCGCCTACGGGGCCGTGGGCGAGACCTTCGGCGAGGCCGTGTTCTCCACCGGGATGACCGGCTACCAGGAGACCCTGACCGACCCGTCCTACCACCGCCAGGTCGTCGTCATGACCGCCCCGCACATCGGCAACACGGGCGTGAACGACGAGGACCCCGAGTCCGGCCGCATCTGGGTCTCCGGCTACGTGGTGCGCGACCCCGCCCGTACGCCGTCCAACTGGCGCTCCCGCCGCTCGCTGGACGACGAGCTGACCGCCCAGGGCGTCGTCGGCATCAGCGGCGTCGACACCCGCGCCCTCACCCGCCACCTGCGCGAGCGCGGCGCCATGCGCGTCGGCATCTTCTCCGGCGAGGCGATCGCCGACGAGGCCGCGCTGCTCGCCAAGGTGCAGGCCGCCCCGCAGATGAAGGGCGCCGACCTCAGCGCCGAGGTGGCCACCCAGGAGACCTACGTCGTCCCCGCGATCGGCACCAAGCGGTTCACCGTCGCCGCGATCGACCTGGGCATCAAGGGCATGACCCCGCACCGGATGGCCGAGCGCGGCATCGAGGTGCACGTCCTGCCCGCCACCGCCACCGTGGACGACATCTACGCGGTGAACCCGGACGGCGTGTTCTTCTCCAACGGCCCGGGCGACCCGGCCACCGCCGACCACCCCGTCTCCCTCATGCGCGCCGTCCTGGAGCGGTCCACCCCGCTGTTCGGCATCTGCTTCGGCAACCAGATCCTGGGCCGCGCGCTCGGCTTCGGCACCTTCAAGCTGAAGTACGGCCACCGCGGCATCAACCAGCCGGTGCAGGAGCGCGGCGCCACGGGCACGTGGACAGGGGGGAAGGTCGAGGTCACCGCGCACAACCACGGTTTCGCCGTGGACGCGCCGCTCGACGCGCCCAGCGACACCCCCTACGGGCGGGCCGAGGTCTCCCACGTCTGCCTCAACGACAACGTGGTCGAGGGGCTGCGCCTGCTCGACCGCCCCGCATTCAGCGTCCAGTACCACCCCGAAGCCGCCGCGGGCCCGCACGACGCCGGGTACCTGTTCGACCGCTTCGTCACCCTGTTGGAGGGCCAGCGTGCCTAAGCGCACCGACATCCAGTCCGTCCTGGTCATCGGCTCCGGCCCGATCGTCATCGGCCAGGCCGCCGAGTTCGACTACTCCGGAACCCAGGCCTGCCGGGTGCTGAAGGCCGAGGGCCTGCGGGTCATCTTGGTCAACTCCAACCCGGCCACGATCATGACCGACCCGGAGATCGCCGACGCCACGTACGTCGAGCCGATCACCCCGGAGTACGTCGAGAAGATCATCGCCAAGGAGCGCCCCGACGCGCTGCTGCCCACCCTCGGTGGCCAGACCGCCCTGAACACCGCCATCTCGCTGCACGAGGCGGGCACCCTCGACGAGTACGGCGTCGAGCTGATCGGCGCCAACGTCGAGGCGATCCACAAGGGCGAGGACCGCGACCAGTTCAAGGAGGTCGTCGAGGCCGTCCACGCCAAGATCGGCCACGGCGAGTCCGCCCGCTCGTACATCTGCCACTCCATGGACGACGTCCTCGCGGGCGTCGAGGAGCTCGGCGGCTACCCCGTCGTCGTCCGCCCCTCCTTCACCATGGGCGGCGCCGGCTCCGGCTTCGCGCACGACGAGGACGAGCTGCGCCGCATCGCCGGCCAGGGCCTGAACCTCTCGCCCACCACCGAGGTGCTGCTGGAGGAGTCGATCCTGGGCTGGAAGGAGTACGAGCTGGAGCTGATGCGCGACAAGCACGACAACGTCGTGGTCGTCTGCTCCATCGAGAACTTCGACCCCATGGGCGTCCACACCGGCGACTCGATCACCGTCGCCCCGGCGATGACGCTGACCGACCGCGAGTACCAGGTGCTGCGGGACATCGGCATCGCCGTCATCCGCGAGGTCGGCGTGGACACCGGCGGCTGCAACATCCAGTTCGCCGTCAACCCCGAGGACGGCCGGGTCATCGTCATCGAGATGAACCCGCGCGTCTCCCGCTCCTCCGCGCTGGCCTCCAAGGCCACCGGCTTCCCCATCGCGAAGATCGCCGCCCGGCTGGCCGTCGGCTACACGCTGGACGAGATCCCCAACGACATCACCGAGAAGACCCCGGCGTCCTTCGAGCCCACGCTCGACTACGTCGTGGTCAAGGTGCCGCGGTTCGCGTTCGAGAAGTTCCCGGCCGCCGACGCCCGCCTCACCACCACCATGAAGTCGGTCGGCGAGGCCATGGCCATCGGCCGTAACTTCACCGAGGCGCTCCAGAAGGCGCTGCGCTCGATGGAGAAGAAGGGCAGCCAGTTCGACTTCACCGGCGAGCCCGGCGACAAGGCCGAACTCCTCGAGCGGTCCGTGATCCCCACCGACGGCCGGATCAACACCGTCATGCAGGCCATCCGCGCCGGGGCCACCCCGCAGGAGGTCTTCGACACCACGAAGATCGACCCCTGGTTCGTGGACCAGCTCTTCCTGATCAAGGAGATCGCGGACGAGCTGGCGGCCGCCGACAAACTCGGCCCCGAGCTGCTCGCCGAGGCCAAGCGGCACGGCTTCTCCGACGCCCAGATCGCCGGAATCCGCTCGCTGCGCGAGGACGTGGTCCGCGAGGTGCGGCACGCGCTCGGCATCCGGCCCGTCTACAAGACGGTCGACACCTGCGCCGCCGAGTTCGCCGCCAAGACCCCGTACTTCTACTCGTCCTACGACGAGGAGTCCGAGGTCGCGCCGCGCGAGACCCCGGCCGTGATCATCCTCGGCTCCGGCCCCAACCGCATCGGCCAGGGCATCGAGTTCGACTACTCGTGCGTCCACGCCTCGTTCGCGCTGAGCGCCGCGGGATACGAGACCATCATGGTCAACTGCAACCCCGAGACCGTCTCCACCGACTACGACACCTCCGACCGGCTCTACTTCGAGCCGCTCACCCTGGAGGACGTCCTGGAGATCGTCCACGCCGAGCAGGCGGCGGGCCCGGTCGCCGGTGTGATCGTCCAGCTCGGCGGCCAGACCCCGCTCGGCCTCGCCCAGGCCCTCAAGGACAACGGTGTGCCCATCGTGGGCACCTCGCCCGAAGCCATCAACCTCGCCGAGGAGCGCGGCGCCTTCGGCCGGGTGCTCACCGAGGCCGGGCTGCCCGCCCCCAAGTACGGCACCGCCTTCTCCTTCGAGCAGGCCAAGGGCATCGCCGCCGAGATCGGCTACCCGGTCATGGTCCGCCCCTCGTACGTGCTGGGCGGCCGCGGCATGGAGATCGTCTACGACGAGTCCTCGCTCGCCGAGTACCTGGAGCGCCACGCGGGCCTCATCTCCGAGCACCCGGTGCTGATCGACCGCTTCCTCGACGACGCGATCGAGATCGACGTCGACGCGCTCTACGACGGCCGGGAGCTGTACCTCGGCGGCGTCATGGAGCACATCGAGGAGGCCGGAATCCACTCCGGCGACTCGGCGTGCGCGCTGCCCCCGATCACCCTCGGTGGCTTCGACATCAAGCGGCTGCGCGCCTCCACCGAGGCCATCGCGCGCGGCGTCGGCGTCCGCGGACTGATCAACATCCAGTTCGCCATGGCCGGGGACATCCTCTACGTCCTGGAGGCGAACCCGCGCGCCTCCCGCACGGTCCCCTTCACCTCCAAGGCCACCGCCGTACCGCTGGCCAAGGCCGCCGCCCGGATCTCCCTGGGCGCGACCATCGCCGAGCTGCGCGCCGAGGGCCTGCTGCCCGCGACCGGTGACGGCGGCACGCTGCCGCTGGACGCGCCGATCTCCGTCAAGGAGGCCGTGATGCCCTGGTCGCGGTTCCGCGACGCCTCGGGGCGCGGGGTGGACACCATCCTCGGCCCGGAGATGCGCTCGACCGGCGAGGTCATGGGCATCGACTCGGTCTTCGGCGCGGCGTACGCCAAGTCGCAGGCCGGGGCGTACGGGGCGCTGCCCACCAAGGGGCGCGCTTTCGTCTCCGTCGCCAACCGCGACAAGCGCTCGATGATCTTCCCGGCCCGGGAGCTGGTCGGCCTCGGCTTCGAGCTGATGGCCACCTCCGGCACGGCGGAGGTCCTCAAGCGCAACGGCATCAATGCCACCGTCGTCCGCAAGCACAGCGAGGGGGAGGGGCCGGACGGTACGAAGACCATCGTCCAGCTCATCCACGACGGGGACGTCGACCTGATCGTCAACACCCCGTACGGCACCGGCGGCCGCCTCGACGGCTATGACATCCGCACGGCGGCCGTCGCCCGCGGCGTCCCGTGCCTGACCACCGTCCAGGCCCTCGCCGCCGCCGTCCAGGGCATCGAGGCGCTCGGCCGGGGCACGGTCGGCGTCCGGTCGCTCCAGGAACACGCGGAACATCTGACCGCCGCCCGCGAGGAGTGAGGCGAGGGGGACACCGGCCGGTGTCCCCCTCCCCGCTTCGCGCCCCCCTTCCCCTCGTGCGCAGAAAGCCCCTCATGTACTCGCTGCTCTTCAACCTCCTCTTCCGGCGCATGGACCCGGAAAAGGCCCACCACCTGGCCTTCGGCTGGATCCGGCTGGCCGCCCGCATCCCCGTCCTGCGCACCTTCGTCGCGGCCGTCCTCGCCCCGCGGGACACGGCGCTGCGCACCGAGGCGCTGGGCCTGCGCATGCACGGGCCGTTCGGGCTCGCCGCCGGGTTCGACAAGAACGCCGCCGGGATCGACGGCATGGCCATGCTCGGCTTCGACCACGTCGAGATCGGCACGGTCACCGGCCGGCCGCAGTCCGGCAACCCCAAGAAGCGGCTCTTCCGGCTGGTCGGCGACCGTGCGCTGATCAACCGCATGGGCTTCAACAACGAGGGCTCGGCCGCCGTCGCCGCCCGCCTCGCGGGCCGCCGCGCCGCGTTCCGTACGACGGTCGGCGTCAACATCGGCAAGACGAAGGTCGTCCCGGAGGCGGACGCGGTCGCCGACTACGTGACCTCGACCGAGCGACTGGCCGCCCACGCGGATTACCTCGTCGTCAACGTCTCCTCGCCCAACACCCCCGGACTGCGGAACCTCCAGGCCGTCGATCAGCTGCGCCCGCTGCTGACCGCGGTGCGCGAGGCCGCCGACCGTAGCGTGAGCGGGCGCCGGGTGCCGCTGCTGGTAAAGATCGCGCCAGATCTCGCCGACGCGGACGTGGACGCGGTCGCCGACCTCGCCGTCGAACTGGGCCTGGACGGCATCATCGCCACGAACACGACCATCGCGCGGGACGGGCTCGGGCTGACCTCCCCCGCGGGGCTCACCGGGGAAACCGGTGGCCTGTCCGGGGCGCCCCTCAAGGCCCGGTCGCTGGAGGTGCTGCGGCGCCTGTACGCCCGGGTGGGGGACCGGCTCACGCTCGTGGGCGTGGGCGGGATCGAGACGGCCGACGACGCGTGGGAACGGATCCTCGCGGGGGCGACGCTGGTGCAGGGCTACAGCGCGTTCATCTACCGCGGGCCGTTCTGGGCCCGCGAGATCCACCGCGGGCTGGCCGCCCGGCTCGCCGCGTCCCCGTACGAGACCCTGGCCGACGCAGTGGGCGCGGAGGCCAGGGCGTAACGCCTGCGGCGCCTTGTTCCCCACCCCGCCCCTTCCCGACCCGGGGGCAAGCCGCCGGGCCCCCGCCGGGGCTCCGCCCCGGACCCGGCTGGGGCTCCGCCCCGGGCCCCGCTCCTCACGCGCCGGAGGGGCTGAGGGGTGGCGGTGGGGCATCGCCGCCGGGCCCGCTGGACGGCGCCCCGGGGCGGGCTTCAAGCACCAGCGGGTGGCCGCGGCCGACATCCCGCACGTACTCCGAGGAGAGACCCCCATGACGACCCCCGCACCCACCCCCTTCGGTACGCGTCTGCGCCGGGCCATGGACGAGCGCGGTCCGCTCTGTGTCGGCATCGATCCGCATGCCTCCCTGCTCGCCGACTGGGGGCTCGGGGACGATGTCGCGGGGCTCGAGCGGTTCACGCGGACCGTCGTGGACGCGCTCGCCGGGCGGGTCGCCGTCCTCAAGCCGCAGTCGGCCTTCTTCGAGCGTTTCGGCTCGCGCGGCATCGCCGTGCTGGAGCGGGCCGTGGCGGACGCCCGGGACGCCGGGGCGCTGGTGCTGATGGACGCCAAGCGCGGCGACATCGGGTCCACGATGGCCGCGTACGCCGCCGCCTACCTCGACCCCACCAGCCCGCTGTTCTCGGACGCGGTCACCGTCAGCCCCTACCTCGGCTTCGGCTCGCTGCGGCCCGCGCTGGACGCCGCGCGGGCGAGCGGGGCGGGGGTCTTCGTGCTGGCGTTGACGTCCAACCCGGAGGGCGCCGAGGTGCAGCACGCGGCGCGGCCCGACGGGACGACCGTCGCCGCGTCCGTGCTGGCCCACCTCAAGGCCGAGAACGCCGAGGAGGCCGCCAAGGGCGCCCTCGGCTCGTACGGCGCGGTCGTCGGGGCGACCCTCGGCGCCACGGCGGACCGGATCGGGGCGGAGCTGGCGATCGACGGGCCGCTGCTGGCGCCCGGCATCGGCGCCCAGGGGGCGACCCCCGCGGACCTTCCCCAGGTGTTCGGAGCGGCGGTCCGGAACGTCGTTCCGAGTGTGAGCCGCGGGGTCCTCAAGCACGGACCGGATGCCTCCGCACTGGTCGAGGCGGCGGCCCGAATGGCTGATGACGTGCGTGCCGTGGCTGAATAACCGGGCTATTTTGTCCCTGAATGTCCCAGTCGAGAGAGTCTGACCAGGACTTTTCGTCTGTTCTCGCTGACTGGAGCGGGATCGGCCGCTAGTCTCCGACGAGAGCGAACGCGCTGTTGCGTTGCGCGTTGCTCCGCAGGTGAGGGCCGACTAGGTTCCTCACCGGTCCATATCCGACAGTTCGACATCCGAGGTGACGTAGGCGTGGCTCTTCCGCCCCTTACCCCTGAACAGCGCGCAGCCGCGCTCGAAAAGGCCGCCGCGGCTCGCCGGGAGCGCGCCGAGGTCAAGAATCGGCTCAAGCACTCCGGCGCGTCTCTGCACGAGGTCATCAAGCAGGGCCAGGAGAACGATGTCATCGGCAAGATGAAGGTCTCCGCTCTCCTGGAGTCCCTGCCGGGCGTCGGCAAGGTCCGCGCCAAGCAGATCATGGAGCGGCTCGGCATCTCCGAGAGCCGTCGTGTGCGCGGGCTCGGCTCCAACCAGATCGCATCCCTCGAGCGTGAGTTCGGCGGCGCCGCCGGCTGACGTTTTCCGGCACTGCCGGGAACCTGGATAATCTGCTGCATGGCAGCACATCCAGTACGCCCGCGGCTGACCGTGCTCTCCGGCCCCTCCGGGGTCGGCAAGAGCACGGTCGTCGCGCATATGCGCAAGGCACATCCCGAGGTCTGGCTCTCGGTCTCCGCCACGACCCGTAGGCCCCGCCCCGGCGAGCGGCACGGTGTTCAGTACTTCTTCGTGGACGACGGGGAGTTCGACAAGCTCATCGCCAACGGTGAGCTGCTGGAGTGGGCCGAGTTCGCCGGCAACCGCTACGGCACCCCCCGCGAAGCGGTCATCGACCGGCTCGACGCGGGCGAGCCGGTGCTGCTGGAGATCGACCTCCAGGGCGCGCGGCAGATCCGCGAGTCCATGCCGGAGGCCCAGCTGGTCTTCCTCGCGCCGCCCAGCTGGGAGGAGCTGGTCCGCCGGCTCACCGGCCGGGGGACCGAGGCTCCCGAGGTCATCGAGCGGCGGCTGGAGGCGGCCCGTATCGAGCTGGCCGCCGAATCCGAGTTCGATACCACCCTGGTCAACACCTCCGTCGAGGACGTGGCGAGTGAGCTGCTAGCCTTGATGCGAGTGGCTTGATCTTCAATTCATTCTTGCCATGAGGCGTAATAAGGAAGGCTAGAGAGTGTCCTCTCCCATGACCGCGCCCGAGGGCATCATCAACCCTCCGATTGATGAGCTGCTCGAGGCGACCGACTCGAAGTACAGCCTCGTGATCTACGCGGCCAAGCGTGCCCGTCAGATCAACGCGTACTACTCGCAGCTCGGTGAGGGTCTGCTCGAGTACGTCGGCCCCCTGGTGGACACCCACGTCCACGAGAAGCCGCTGTCGATCGCGCTCCGCGAGATCAACGCGGGTCTGCTGACCTCCGAGGCCATCGAGGGCCCGGCTCAGTAAGGTCCGAAAATCGCTCATCACCGGCCCGGCGGCCTCGCCGCCGGGCTTGTGGTGTGTCATGGGTACGTAAGGCCGGACGGTGGGGAAGAGGCGAGCGATGACCATGGCGGACAAGCCCCGGGTCGTGCTGGGGGTCAGCGGCGGGATCGCCGCCTACAAGGCGTGTGAGCTGCTGCGGCGGCTGACGGAGTCCGGGCATGACGTCCGCGTCGTGCCGACCGCCTCGGCGCTGCACTTCGTCGGCGAGGCGACCTGGTCGGCGCTCTCCGGGCATCCGGCCAATACCGAGGTGTGGGAGTCCGTCCACGAGGTGCCGCACGTGCGCATCGGCCAGTCCGCGAACCTGGTCGTGGTCGCCCCCGCCACCGCCGATCTGCTCGCCAAGGCGGCCCACGGCCTCGCCGACGACCTGCTCACCAATACGCTGCTGACCGCCCGATGTCCGGTCGTCTTCGCCCCGGCCATGCACACCGAGATGTGGGAGCACCCCGCGACCCAGGAGAACGTGGCGACCCTGCGCCGCCGCGGCTGCGTGGTCATCGAGCCCGCCGTCGGCCGACTGACCGGTGTGGACACCGGCAAGGGGCGGCTGCCGGACCCCCAGGAGATCTTCGAGGTCGCCCGCCGGGTGCTGGCCCGCGGCCCCGAGGCGGTCCGTGCCGATCTGGCCGGACGCCATGTGGTGATCAGCGCCGGAGGCACCCGCGAGCCGCTGGACCCGGTGCGCTACCTGGGCAACCGCTCCACCGGCAAGCAGGGATACGCCCTGGCCCGCGCCGCCGTGGCCCGCGGCGCCAGGGTGACACTTGTCTCGGCCAACAGCGAGCTGCCCGCCCCGGCCGGAGCCGATGTGGTGCGGGTGGGGACCGCGGTCCAGCTGCGGGAGGCGGTCCTGAAGGCCGCCGCGGACGCCGACGCGGTGGTGATGGCCGCCGCGGTCGCCGACTTCCGGCCCGGCCGGTACGCCCCGGGGAAGATCAAGAAGCGGGACGGGCAGGAGCCCGAACCAGTCGCTCTGGTGCGCAACCCGGACGTTCTGGCGGAAATCTCCGCCGAGCGGGCGCGTCCCGGACAGATCGTCGTCGGCTTCGCCGCCGAGACCGATGACGTTCTTGTGAACGGCCGCGCGAAGCTCGCCCGCAAGGGCTGCGATCTGCTCGTGGTGAACGAGGTGGGGGAGCACAAGACCTTCGGTGCGGAGGAGAACGAGGCGGTGGTGCTCGCGTCGGACGGCACCGAGACGCCCGTTCCGTACGGCCCGAAGGAGGTCCTGGCCGACCGGGTCTGGGACCTGGTGGCGGCCCGTTTCGTGTGAGCCGGCGACGGCCGTCGCCGGATCTTCACAAGACATTCGCGTGACCTTCGGCCGTACGTGGGTAGGCATTGCCGGCACCGTGGGTTGATCCAGGGCAGGGAGCGCCCGATCGGACCATGACAGCGATCTGTCATGGGGGCCTTGCTGTATTTCAGCTCGAGGCGAGGTATGTTCCAGGTCATGGCCTGCCCGTTCTGTGGGACGGGGATGCTCTACCGGCGGAAACGCCGGATAAACTGGCCCAGGAGCCGCACCGGGCGCAGCCCCCGGGCGGTCCCGCCCATGATCAGCCAGCAGCCGCTGCAACCCCAGGGAGCGATGTGTCCCGCCGCCTGTTCACCTCGGAATCTGTGACCGAGGGTCACCCCGACAAGATCGCTGACCAGATCAGCGACTCCATCCTCGACGCGCTCCTGAAGGAGGACCCGGCCTCCCGGGTCGCCGTCGAGACCCTGATCACCACCGGCCTGGTCCACGTGGCCGGTGAGGTGACCACCAAGGCGTACGCCGATATCGCGACGCTCGTCCGCAACAAGGTCCTCGACATCGGCTACGACTCGTCGAAGAAGGGCTTCGACGGCGCCTCCTGCGGCGTCTCGGTGTCCATCGGCTCGCAGTCCCCCGACATCGCCCAGGGCGTCGACTCCGCCTATGAGCTGCGGGTCGAGGGCGACGAGGACGAGCTGGACAAGCAGGGCGCGGGCGACCAGGGCCTGATGTTCGGCTACGCGTGCGACGAGACGCCCGAGTTGATGCCGCTGCCGATCAACCTGGCGCACCGGCTCTCCCGCCGCCTGTCCGAGGTGCGGAAGAACGGGACCATCCCGTACCTGCGCCCGGACGGCAAGACCCAGGTCACCATCGAGTACGACGGCCACAAGGCGGTCCGCCTGGACACCGTCGTCGTCTCCTCGCAGCACGCCTCCGACATCGACCTGGACTCGCTGCTGGCTCCTGACATCAAGGAGTTCGTGGTCGAGCACGTGCTGAACCAGCTCGTCGAGGACGGCATCAAGCTGGACACCGACGGCTACCGGCTGCTGGTCAACCCGACCGGCCGCTTCGAGATCGGCGGCCCGATGGGTGACGCCGGGCTCACCGGCCGCAAGATCATCATCGACACCTAC